>JAPOWV010000035.1:27892-45309 GCA_026707445.1 Gammaproteobacteria bacterium | reverse complement strand
GGGTGGACGTGGACTGGGCCGGCGCGATCCGCACGATTCACGCCTATCCGGTAGCGGCCTGCTACACCAGTGTTTACGCCGGCCGGCCGACCCTCGTCGGGCTGCGCGGGTATGCCGCCCACCAGGCCATCCGGGCGCTGGGCGCGGACAACCAGACGGAACCCGGCCTGCTGGAATGGATGTACGGCGCGGTAGCGCGGGACGGCGCATCCGGAGAAGGCGCTTGAACCTCACGGTGGCGGAACGCCTGGTGGCGTTTGCACGCGAACATGCCCGCGACGGCGGCCCGGACGACGTCCGCCACGAGGCGAAGCGCCTGTTGCTGAACCAGCTCAAGGCTTCGGTGGGCGCGACCGATCACGAAGTGGTCCGCATTCTGCACGACTGGGCCGGCGCGACCGGCGTCGAAGGCAACGCGCAGGTCCTGTGGCTGGGGACCCGGATGGAACCGGCCCGCGCGGCCATGGTGAACGGCGCCCTCTTTGAAGTGCTGGATTTTCACGACACCTACATTCCCTGCTATATGCACGCCACGTCCGCGGTCCTGCCCGCCGTGCTGGCGGCGGGCCAGTCCGGCGGCAACAGCGGGCGCGACGTGGTGAACGCGCTGACGCTGGGCATCGAAGTGGAATTGGCCTGCGCCCGGGCGCTGATGCCCACCGGCTACTACCGCGGTTTTGTGCCGGCCGGTCTGACAGGCGGCGTAGGCGCCGCCGCCGGCTGCTCGCTGCTGGCGGGACTGGACGGCGAGGGCATGCGCAACGCGCTGGCCATCGCGATGTGCACGGCCTTCGGCACTTACGAGTCGGTGGGGAGCATGACGCTGTCCTACATCACCGGCGCGACCGCCATGTCGGGACTGACCGCGGCCGAACTGGCCGGGCGCGGAATGGACGCGCCCGCGACCGCCTTCGAAGGCGACAAGGGAATGCGCGAGTCGTATTCGGACGAGCCGGCCGGGAAAATCGAAGAGGTCCTCGATTCGCTGGCGGACCCCTGGTGCATACACGGCCAGAGCTACAAGTCGGTACCTACCGAAACCATTACCCACGCGCCCATCGAATGCGCGCTTGCGTTGCTGCCCGGGGCAAAAGGCCGGAAAGTGGCGCGGGTGCGCATCATGGTCGAGCCCATCGTGGTGGACATTTGCGACGAACGCATGGAGCGCTTCGGCGATCCGCACAGCGAACTCACCGCTCGCTTCGACCTCTGTTTCTGCGTCGCGGCGGCATGGCACCGGGGCCGGTTCACGCTCGATGAAATGCGCGAACCCGCCTACACCGATCCCGAAATCCTGGGGCTGCGCTCACGCGTGGAACTGGTGCGCGACGAGACCCGCGAGAGTTTCGACGGCTGCTCGATGGAAGTCGAGTTCACCGACGGCACGACCGAGTCCGCCTCGGTGGATGCGTTCCTCGGCAGCCCGGGCCGGCGGATGAGCGACGAGGAACTCGCCGGGATCTTTCGCGCTTCGGCCGAACCCGTATTGCCCGCGGGCCGGGCCGATGAAATCCTTGCCGCGGTGTGGGACCTGGAATCGGCTGCGGCCATCGACGGCCTGATGTCGCTGTGCCGAATTACCTGAGCCGGTTGCCATGACGACCGTTTCGCTGCCCGGCGGAGAAACGATCTGGTACCGGCGCGCCGGCAGCGGCGTACCGATCCTGCACATCCATGGGTCGGCGTTCGGGCACCGCAATTTCGAGCGCCTGACGCCGTTCGTTGCCGAAGATTTCGAGGTCATCGATTTCGATCTGCCCGGCTACGGCCAGAGTTCCGGCGCGCCACGGGAAGGCGGGCTGGAAGGCATTGCCGATCAGGTGCACGAGTTCATCGGGACGCTGGAACTGGCGCCGGTGCATGTGCACGGGACTTCCTTCGGCGCCATGGTGGCCCTGATCCTGGCGGCGAAGTATCCGAAGTCGGTCGATCGGCTGGTGCTGAGCTGCTTTCTGGCCCGCTACGACGGCGCGGCCCGCATGATGCGGGCCACGTGGAGACGGGCGGCGCGCGACAGCGGCATGGCGGCCGTATCGGACCTGACCGCCGTGGCCGGTTTCGGAAGGGCGTTCTACGAGCGGGAAGAGGCCGAAGCGCAGCTTGCCTCGATGCGTGATGCGTTCAGCCGGACCGATCCGGAGGCCTTCGTGCGCGGCACGAAAATGCTGGAGCACGTGGACTTGAGCCCCTGGGCTCGCCGGATCAGGGCGCCCTCGCTGTTGATCGCGGGGGAAGAGGACAACATGACGCCGTTCAGCCCGGCGGGAAGCGGGATCGGCTTTTCCTCGATTCGGCACATGATCCCCGGCTGCGAACTGGTCGTTCTTCCCGACTGCGGCCACTACCTGGTCCTGGAACAGCCGGAAGCCACGGCGGCCCTGGTCAGGAAATTCCTGCGGGCCGGCCCCACGCTCAAGTCGGCCGGTCGCCCTTGATCGTGACGCGCCGCCCCTTGCGCCGTTCGGGCCAGTAATCCCAGATCGCCCGGTGCATCGCGCAGCGGTTGTCCCAGAAGGCGACATCGTTGCGTTCCCAGCGATACCTGATCTGAAAGTCGATGCCTTCGCAGTGATCGAAGAGGAATCCGAGCAGCGCTTCGCTCTCGGCCGCTTCGAGTTCGTTGATCCGGGTCGTGAACGTGCGGTTTACATAAAGCGCCTTCCGGCCGGTCTCCGGGTGCGTGCGGACGACGGGGTGAGTCGCGCTTGGATATTCCCTGCCGGTGTCGTCCACGCCGCGATCGGAGTAGCGCTCGCGGTAGACGTGCTCGGATTCGTGCAGGGCGCTCATTCCTTCGAGCATCCGCTTCATCGGCTGCGATAGAGCGTCATAGGCCGCGTACATGTTGGCGAATAGCGTGTCGCCGCCCACCGGAGGGAGGATGTGCAGTTGCAGGATCGTGCCGAGCGGCGGCACTTCGTCGCAGGAAACGTCGGAGTGCCAGAAGTCGCCGTTGGCGATCTTCGAGTCCCTGCTCACGTAGATTTCGAAGATTTCGGGGTAGCCCGCCATCTGAGGGGCGGCGGGGTGCATGTGAAGCTCGCCGAACATCCTGCCGATCTCGATTTGCGTTCGCGGGGAAATCTCCGTCTGGTCCTTGAAGAACAGCACCTGGTGCGCGAGCAGGGCCGCGCGAACCTGCTCATACGTCGCGGGATCGAGGCCGTCCGCGAGATCGACGCCCCTGACTTCGGCGCCCAGCGCGGGCGCGTAGCGCCTGATGTCGAGCGCCGGCCCGGCGCCATCACGGGTTGTTCGGGCGTTGAATAAGCGATTCGGCATCTTCGATATGGTAGCCGCGCGTGGATCCCGCCCTGCTGGCGCCCCCTTCTTCCCGGAGACGCCGTCCTGGCTCGTTTCTCG
Source organism: Gammaproteobacteria bacterium (assembly GCA_026707445.1). Lineage (GTDB taxonomy): Bacteria > Pseudomonadota > Gammaproteobacteria > Steroidobacterales > Foliamicaceae > Foliamicus. The sequence continues at coordinate 41,946 of JAPOWV010000035.1, read as the reverse complement.
CTGTCCTTGCTCCAACGCTCCTGGAAGAAGGGGGCGCCAGCAGGGCTACGGCAGTGCCAATCGCGGCCCTTATCATGGAAATTCTGCAGCGTGATGCCGGGGAGGACACGTGAAGCCTGACAAGCAGCCGCATTCAGCCCCATCAGACCGGGAGGAACCGGCGCGCGTCAACCGCAGGGAATTCGTTTCGTCGGCAGTGGCGGCCGGACTGGCCGCCGCAGGCGCCGGGGCCGCGGGCACGGCGTCGGCACGGCAGGCTGCCGGCGATGCGCAGGCGCCCGGCGCCCTGCCGCCCACGGCCGCGCAGGAGGCGATGGAATCCGAAATACCGGACGGCTATACGGCCGGGCAGGCGCGCGAGTATTTCGTCAGTAACCCGGGTTCCGATTTCATGCTGGACGTCATTCGGCGGCTCGGCCTTGAATACATCGCCACCAACCCGGGTTCCAGCTTCCGGGGATTGCAGGAATCCATCGTCAACTACGGCGGCAACCAGGCGCCCGAACTGCTGACCTGCGTGCACGAGGAGCAGGCGGTGGCCATGGCCCATGGCTACTACAAGGTCAACGGAAAGCCCATGGGCGTGCTCTGCCACGGCACCGTGGGACTGCAGCACGCCGCCATGGCCGTCTACAACGCCTGGTGCGACCGGGCGCCGATGATGCTGCTTGCGGGCAACCACCTGGACGCGGCGGAGCGGCGCGCGGGCGTGGAGTGGTCGCATTCCGCGCAGGATTGCGTGCGGGTCATACGCGACTACATCAAGTGGGACGACATGCCGGTTTCCCTGCAGCACTACGCCGAGTCCATGGCCCGCGGCCTGAAGATCGCCATGACGCCGCCGGCGGGTCCCGTGGCCGTGGTCCTGGACGGGCATCTTCAGGAGGCCGAGGCCGGCGAGCAGGACCTCGGCCCGATCGCCGTTTCCCTCAATCGGCCGCCCGCCGGCGACGAGGCCGCGGTCGCGGAGGCGGCGCGCATGCTGCTGGAAGCGGAATCGCCCGTCATCGTGGCGGACCTGATGGCCCGTGATCAGGAGGGCGTGGAGCGGCTCGTCGCGCTCGCCGAGGCCCTGCAGGCGCCGGTGGTCAACCAGTTCGGGCGCATGAACTTCCCGAACACGCACTACCTCTCGCAGGGAGCGACCGCGGTGGCACAGGCCGACGTGGTGCTCGGGCTGGAACTCTTCGATGTCTGGGGAGTGATCAACACCGTGCGCGACCGGGTCCATCGCGACAGCGTGCGCAAGGCGCGGCCCGACGCACGCGTGATCAGCATCGGGTCCAACGACTTGTTCACGAAGTCCAACTACCAGAATTTCCAGCGTTTCTATCCGTCGGACCTCTCCATCGCCGGGGACGCGCAGGCCACGTTGCCGCTGCTGACCGAGGCCGTGCTGTCGGGAATGTCGCCTGCGCGGCGCGCGGGCAACTCCGCGAGGGAAGCCCGCTTGCGGGAGGCCCATTCGCTCGCCCGCGGTCAGGCCCTGGACGACGCGCGCTACGGCTGGAACGCGATTCCGGTGAGCACGGCCCGCCTCTACGCCGAACTGTGGCAGGTAGCGAAGGACCGGGACTGGGCGCTGGTTTCGGATGATGGCGCGCAAAGCCGCTGGGCCCGCCGGCTGTGGCCCATCGACAGGCACTATCGGTACATCGGCCGTTCGGGCGGCGCCGGTCTGGGCTATGGGGCTCCCGCGGCCGTCGGCGCGGCGCTGGCCCACCGCCCCGAGGGCCGGTTCGCGATCAACGTGCAGAAGGACGGCGACATGATGTACACGCCGGGCGCCTTCTGGACCGCCGCCTATCACGGCATTCCACTTTTGACGGTGACGCACAACAACCAGGGCTACCACCAGGAATACATGCACCTGCAGCGCATGGCGGCGCGGCGCCAGCGCGGGATCGAAAGCAGTTGGCGGGTGGGCAACGAACTGCGCAATCCCGACATCGACCTGGCCGGCATTGCCCGCGCCACGGGCGTGTGGGCCGAGGGACCGGTTCTGGATCCGGCCGATCTGGGCCCGGCACTGGCCCGCGCCGCGGAGGTCGTCGACGGCGGAGAGCCGGCCTTCGTGGACGTTCGCTGTCAGCCGAGATGAGCGCGCGTGCGCGGATCGCCCGGCCGCCGGACCTTGTTGTTCCGGTCCTGCTCCTGTGGGCGCTTGGTTCCCCGCCTGCATGGTCTGACGAGCCCGCCAACGATGTCCGGGAAGGCCTTGCGCTGTATATCAGCCAGCAGTGCTGGCAGTGCCACGGCTATGAAGGACAGGGAGGCGTGGCCGGCGTCCGGCTCGCTCCGACACGCTTGCCCTATGAAGCGTTTGCGCGGCTGGTCCGGTTCACGAACCTGATGCCGGCCTATTCGCCGAAGGTGCTTGGCGACGAACAGCTCCGGCTGATCTATGCCTACGTGCGCTCGATTCCGGAACCGCCGGCGCTGGAAGAGATTCCGGAACTGGACTTCGACTAGCTAGATCGCGCAGCTCGTCGCGTCGAATCCATAGACCCACCCGGTGCTGGTGGCGCGCTGCCGTTTCTTGTCCCCCGTCAGGCGCTGGTACAGGTTCGTCTGCGCCCTGGACTGCAGGATGACGCGCGAGGTGCGTTCGCGGCGCACCGCCTGGTAGCGGGACAGGGCCACGTCCAGATCGTCGTAGGACTCGATGCACCGCGCCAGGACCGCGGCGTCCTCGATCGCCATGGCCGAGCCCTGCGCCATGAACGGCAGCATCGGATGGGCCGCGTCGCCAAGCAGCGCGATGCGCCCGTAAACCCATTGCTTCAGCGGGTCCCGGTCGAACAGTCCCCACTTGTAGAGCGCGTCCGCGGGGGTCGCCGAAAGCAGCGACTGCACGTCCTGATGCCAGCCGGCGAATTCCTCCTGCACTTCTTCGAGCCGGGCGGGCCGGTTCCAGCCCTCCTCCGCCCATTCCTGCTGTACCGCGATGGCCACGTAGTTCACCAGCGAACCGCCGCGCAGGACGTACTGCACGATGTGCCGGTCCTCGCCGATCCACACCACCGACGCCCGGTCGGTTACCCGTTCCGGCAAGCCCCCGGCGGGCGCCAGCGCGCGCCAGGCCACCTGCCCGCGGAACCGCGCCTCGGACTGCGCGGCCAACAGCGCACGCACGGTCGAGCGCACGCCGTCGCACGCCACAAGCAGTTCGTCCTCCGCCGAGGCGCCGTTGCCGAACTGCACCGTGACGCTTGCGCCGTCCTGCGCGCAATCCGCTGCCCGGTGGCCGACGTGCAGTTCCGTGCCGCCCCGGGCCCTCACGGCGGCGAGCAGCGCCTCGAGCAGATCGCTGCGGTGAATGTGCAGCCAGGGCGCGCCGTGGGTCGATTCCATGACGTCCGCCAGGGGCGCGTCGCCCATCAGCGCCGCGTCGTCGAACCGCCGGTAGCGGGACGCGGGCGGACGCATGCCGCCGCGGTCCAGCGCAACGCCAAGCCCGAGGTGCCGCAGCACCCGCGTCGCATTGGGCGTCAGCATGATGCCCGCGCCGATCTCGCCGAACGCCGGCGCCTGCTCGTAGAGCCGCACGGAATGGCCGGCGCGCGACAGCGCAAGCGCGGTGGTCAATCCCCCGATTCCGCCGCCGACGATGAGGACGCGCTTCGGCTGCATGCGGAGCTTCGACGCCGCTACGCTTTCAGCAGGAAATCGGCGATGGCCGCCTGGATTCGGTGGCGCGCGGGCTGTAGATGGGCGTAGTCGCCGCCACCCGGCACAATCAACAGCGCCTTGTCCTCGGTCGGCAGCCTCTCGAAATATTCGGCCCGCTGGATTCCGCCGTGCATGTAGGCGGCCTTGCCCGCGCCGCTGCCGTAGATCATCAGCGTCGGGCAGCTCAGTGCCTCGGGGTCGGCGGGAATGCTGCCTCTGGCGTTTTCCCTGCGTATGCCGTTGGGCGAACGCGGCTCGTTCGCGGCCACCCAGTCCGCCAGTGCGCGGCGCATCTCCTCGGACCCGTATTGCGCCTCGCGTTCGAAGAAGTAGTCCCAGCCGCCGCTCCACCATGGCTCTTCGGGATCGAACGGGATCAGGTTGCCGCCGCCCAGCGCCGGATCGAGCAGAACCATGCGCGCGATCCGATCGGGGTTCCGTTCGCCGTATCGGGCCGCGATGCGCCCGCCCCAGGACCAGCCGAGCAGGTGCGGCCGCGGATGGCCCTCGGCCGACAGCCAGTCCATTACGCTCGCCAGGTCTTCGATCGCCGCGTCGGTATCGACCGTGAGCGGATCTTCGGGCGCGTCGGACTGGCCATAGCCGCGCAAGGCGAAGGTGACTGCCGCCAGGCCCCGCTCCACCAGGGCGTCCATCAGCGAGTAGTCCTCACCACCCGAAACGCGGAAGTCGAACCCTGCCTGGCCAGTCAGATTGGCGCCCTGCACCAGCACCACGACGTGGGCGCAACCGGGCGCCAGACCCTTGCTGCGGGTCGCGAGTTTCCCGGTCGGCCCCGGTACATAGAAGTCAAAGCCTTCAGTCACGGCTTTCCCTGCACGGCGAGCCCGCATGATACATTCGCACTCCACTCAGGCACCGGGGGCGGTAGATGAACAGGAGAGACGTTTTGCAGGCATCGGCACTGGCGGTTTCGGCGGGCATTATTGGCGGCACGGCGGGCGGAAAAGCGGCCGCTGACGAGAACGCGGAGGCGGCGCCGCGCGCCCAGTCCGGGATGACGCTTACGCCGGCGGCGGAATCGAATCCCCTGGAGGCCAAGATCGTCGTGTTCACGACGGTGTCGCCGGACGTGGACGCCAGCATCCGCTTCTACACCGAGGTGATCGGCATGACCCTCGCCGACGAGGGCGCGCTGCCGGCGGATGCCACGACCGCCCCCGGCATCGGTAAGTCCGGAAGGCGCTACGCGACGCTGCATATGCCGGAGCCCTCCAACAGCGCACAGGTACGAGTGCTCGAAGCGCCGCAGGGGGCCGGGGCCAACCGCCCGCGGCCGGACTCCGGCCCCTGGGACCCCGGGCTGCTGGTAATGGAAGGCGGTACACGGGACCCGGCCGAGTCCTACCATCGTCTCGCGTCGGCCAACACCCCGGTCATTACGCCGCCGCGCTACTACTTTTTCCGCAACACGACCTGGGGCCGCGACGTCGACGTGATGAGCTATGCCGCTTTCGGGCCGGGCGGAGAGCAGATGTTCATTACGGCAAACGTGCGCGGCGACCGGCCGGAATGGACGCTGCCGGGGGTGCATTCCGGGTTTCACAACGCCGCCATCACCAGTCTCGACCAGCGCCCGGTGGACGCGTTCTACGAGCAGGCGCTGGGGCTCGAGCGCAGCTCGCAGCTGGAATGCTTCCAGCGCAACGCCAACGAACTGATCGGGGCGCCGGACGACAGCTATTTCCTTTGGGGCAACGTGGGCAGCGGGGTCAGCATCGAGGTTTGGGAATTCAAGGCAGCCGGCGGCACGGTCTATCCGACCTCGCTGGACCGGACCGGCCTGGCGATGCTGACGATCCGCGTCAACGACCTCGACAAGTGCCGCGCGCTGTGCGAGTCCAACGGCATCCAGCCGGTGGGCGAAGGCGCCGTGCCCATGCATGGCAACCCCAACGCTGAGGGATTTACCCTGCGCGGCGCGGTCGGCGAACTGATTGAAGTCATTGCCTGAGCGTGACGCGCCGGGGGGGAAGGCGTCTCGCCTTCCCCGAGGGCGGGACGCCCTCGCCCCCAGGGACGGCCGTGGGGGCAGCGCCCCCACTCCCGGGTTTTCCGTCTCGCGCGGCTACCGGCGCTATGTGCTCGGGTTGCTGCTGGTCGTAATGATCCTCAACTACGCCGATCGCTACGTGATCGGCATCCTGCTGCCGCAGATCAAGACCGACCTTGCGCTGAGCGACACCCAGATCGGGTTCATCACCGGCGCCGCGTTCACGGTCTTCTACGCGCTGCTTGGGGTCCCCATTGCCAGCCTCGCCGACCGCCGCTCACGCCGCAGGATCATCGCCGCGGCGCTGGCCCTGTGGAGCCTGATGACCTGCCTGTGCGGGATGGCCCGGTCGTTCGTGCAGTTGGCGATATTCAGGGTGCTCGTGGGGATCGGAGAAGCGGGCTGCACGCCCCCGTCGCATTCGCTCATCTCCGACTATTTTTCTCCCAAAGAGCGCGCCATGGCCATGGCCGTGCTGGGCCTGGGCTCGTCCGTGGGCGTGTTCCTAGCCTTCCTGATCGGGGGCTGGATCACCGACGCCTACGGCTGGCGGGTCACGCTGGTGTCGTTCGGCGCACCGGGCGTGCTGATTGCGCTGGTGGTCTATTTCACGCTGCGGGACCCGCCGCGCGGGCACAGCGAAGGCCTCGAGGTCGCGGAGAAGGCGCCGCGGATGTACCCGGCGTTCCGTAGCCTGTGGGCCAAGGGAACGTTCCGCTACATGGTCCTGGGCGGCAGCATGTACGGCATGGTCAGCACCGCCCTGCTGGCCTGGCTGCCGTCCTTCTACACCCGCACCCACGGCCTGGAAGTCGCCACCGTCGGCACCTGGCTGGCCTTCACCAAGGCTCTGCCCCACGCCGCGGGCACGCTGCTCGGCGGACTGCTGGCCAGTCGGCTTGCGAAGTACGGCGCAAAGCCGCCGATCTATCTCTGCGCCGGCGTCCAGGTGCTGGCGGCGCCGTTCTATGCCCTCGTGCTGCTGGCCCCCGACCCCACGGCGGCGCTGCTATGGCTCATCGTGCCGGCCTGCGTGGGCGTGATGCAGGGGCCGGTGCTGTTCGCGACCATTCAGGGCGTCGCCGAAGTACGGACCCGGGCGGTCGCCTCTGCGCTCATGATCCTGATCATCAACCTGATCTCGGGCGTGATCGGCCCGCAGTCGGTCGGCGTGGCCAGCGACTTCCTGGCCGGTTCACTGGGCGTGGACTCACTGGGCGTGTCGCTGCTGGTCGTGTCCGTGGTATGCAGCCTCGGCGCCGCCGCCCTGTTCTACCTCGCTTCCCGCAGCGTCGAGCAGGACCTTCTGCACGCGAGATCGCCTGAGCGCGCCGACTGATCGAGGGCGGGACGCCGCGAGGGACATGCCCTCGCTCCCGCGGGCGGGGTAGTAGCCAGTTCGGGATTTCTGTGGAAACATAGGCGGGGCCTGGTGCGAACGTCGGGCACAAGGGAGAAAAGCGGGAATCGAACATGAGCGACAACTACGACGTCATCATCATCGGCGCGGGTTCGACCGGAATGCCGGCGGGCATTTTCGCGGCCGAGCGCGGGGCCCGGGTGCTGCAGATCGAGGCGGACAAGCGGATCGGGGGCACGCTGTACTGGTCGTCCGGCCAGATGAGCGCGGCCGGCACCCGGCTGCAGGAAGCCGCCGGGATCGATGACAGCGCCGAAGAACACTACGAGGACGCCATGCGCATCTGCAACGGCACGATGGACCCGGCCCTGGGGCGCATGGCGATCGAAAACGCGAGCGACACGCTGGACTGGCTCACGGGCCTTGGCTTCGAGCCGCTGCCCGGCCACCCCGTCGCCGGCAGCGCCCATGAGCCCTACCGCACTCGCCGCTATTGCTGGGGCGAGAAACTGGGCGTCAGCGTTCTCGAAGCGATGACGCCTCCGTTCGAGCAGCTGATCGCGGACAGCCGCATCGATCTAAGGCTTGAAACGCGATTCACCCGGCTGCTCCAGGACGATTCGGGCGCGGTGACCGGCGTCGAAGTGGAGACGCCGTCCGGATCCACGGAGCGTCATTACGGCCGGAACGTCGTCCTGGCGTCGGGGGGCTATGCGGCCAATCTCGAGATGTGGGCGGAAATCACGCCGCAGTTCACGCTGACCTCGTACTGCAATCCGTACTCGCGCGGCGACGGCATACGGGCGGCGCAGGAACTGGGCGCCACGGTGTCGGGGGGCGACTCTTTTCTCACTACCGTGGCCGGGTTCCGGCAAGATGCCGACGACCCGCTGTCGGGCGCCCACCTGCGCCTGAACCCCGCCATACGCAAACCCTGGGAGTTTTACGTTAACGGCGAGGGCGAACGGTTCGTCCGCGAGGACCATCCCAGCATCGATCACATCGAAAGGGCGGTGCTGGCCTTGCCGGATTTCACGCTGTACGTGATATTCGACGAGCCCATGCGCCAGAACGCGCCGGTGATTACGCTGGAGACGCGCGAGGAGATGGCGGCGCGGTTCGGCAACCACGCGCATTTTCTCAAGGCCGACAGTCTCGCCGGCCTGGCCGCACAGATCGGAGCGGACCCGGAAACGCTGGAGCAAAGCACCGCGCAATTCAACCAGGCGGTGGAGTCGCGCCACGATCCCGCGTTCGGCCGCGAACACATGATCCGGCCGATCGGCACGCCCCCGTTCTACGCGATCAAGGCGGTCGGCTTTACCGTGATCAGCCCGGCCGGCATCGACGTGGACGCGGACTTGAGGGTCCTGCGCGAAGACGGCTCTGCGATCCCGAACCTGTATGCCGCGGGAGAGGCGCTGGGCTTCGCCAAGCTCAGCGGCAATGCCTTCGTCGGCGGCATGTCGCTGACGCCCGCGATCACCTTCGGGCGCCTGCTCGGCCGGGACATTCTCAGTTGGGAGAACGCCGGGAGCTGACCGCCGGAGAGGGCCGCATGTCCGGCATCATCGACATCGTCTGCAACCTCTATACGCCGCAAACGGTGGCCGAGGGCCGCACCGGCCTGGACGAGCACTTCATGTCGCAGATTCGCATGCCCGAAGACATGCGCGGCGGCGTCAGGATCGCCGATTACCTCGGCCGAATGGACCGCGCCGGCGTCGAGCGTTCGCTGCTCGTTGCCGTGCGGGCCGGGCAGAGGGGCCTGCCGGAGTCGTTCGAGGTGCCTTATGAATACGTCAGCGAAGTTTGCTCCGAGTATCCGGAGCGCTTCTCGGGGTTGGCGGGGATCGACCCGACGCGCGGAATGGTGGGGCTGAAGGACCTGGAATACGCCGTGAACGAACTGGGCTTCGTCGGCGCGCACTGGTATCCGCACTGGTTCGCGATGCCGCCCGACTCGGCCCGCATGTATCCGTACTACGCCAAGTGCTGCGAGCTCGATATCCCGATCATGATGCAGGTCGGCCAGAACCTCGTTTACAGCCGCTCGACGCGCCTGCCATCGGTGGGCCGGCCGATCGCGCTGGACCCGGTGGCCGTCGATTTTCCCGATCTGAAGCTGATCGGCATCCACATCGGCGTGCCGTGGACCGAGGAGATGATCGCGATGTGCTGGAAGCACGAAAACGTCTACACCGCCGGCGACGCCTACGCGCCGCGCTACTGGCCGGCGCCCTTCGTCCACTACCTGAATTCCTACGGGCGCGACAAGGTGATGTTCGGCACCGACTGGCCGGTCATCGACCCCGAGCGCGCGGTGGCCGAAGTCAACGAACTGGAACTCAGGCCGGAATCCCGGCAGCGTCTGCTGCGCGACAACGCGCTCCGCGTCTTCGGGCTCCCCTCGCAGTGACGGGTTCGAACGGCGTCCCGGGGCTTCCGGCGTCGTACCGGCCCCTGTCCGTGGCCGGCGGCATCCGGGCCGCCATGAGCCGGGACCCCGGAAAGATCGCCGTGCGCGATGGCGAGCGGAAGCGGAGCTACCGCGACCTGGTGTCGCGCATCGACAGGGTCAGCGCCTGGATGCTCGACGGGCTGAAGCTCGAGCCGGGGACCCACGGCGCGATCCTGGCCGGGAACTGCATCGAGTACCTGGAGATCGTGGCCGGCGCGGCCCAGGCCGGGATCCCGCTGGCGACCGTCAATCCCCGCCTGAGCCCCAGGGAGGTGGCCGGCATCTGCGACGACGCCGAAGCGCGAGTGCTGTTCGTCGATGGCCAGTGCGCCGAGATGGCGCGGGACACGGAGTTCGAATCGATCGAGCAGGTGTTCGTCATCGGCGACGATCTCGAGCGCCGGCTGGCCGGCGCCCGGCCGCGGGCCGATCTGGCTCCGGTTCACGAGTGGGACACCTTCACGATTCCCTACACCTCGGGCACCACCGGCAAACCCAAGGGCGTACTGGTTTCACACCGGTCACGAATCCTGCAGTTCTACGGAATGGCGTCCGAGTACGGGTGCTATTCGCCCGACGACCGGTTTCTGGGATTCACGCCGCTGTGCCACGGCGGCGGTCTGGCCTTCAGCATTGCCTCGATCTACCTGGGCGGACAGCTCGATCTCCTGTCGCGCTTCGACCCCGGGGAAGTGCTGCACCGGCTGGACGAGGGCGCTGCGACCGGCGTCTTCATGGTGCCCACCCACTTTCACGCCATTTTCGCACTGGAGAAGGCGGTGCTGGCGAAGCATTCCGCGCGGGCGCTGAAGTCCATCATATCCAACGCCGCCGCGCTGCCGCAGGCCACCAAGGAGCAGATAGTGGGCCACTTCGGCGACGGAATACTCCACGAGACCTACGGCTCCACCGAAGCCGGCATCGTCTGCAACCTGCGCCCCGCCGACCAGCTTCGCAAGCAGCGCTGCGTGGGGCAGCCGTTCACATCCACCGAGGTGAGGCTGCTGGACGACGACGGCGAAGTCGGCCCCGGCGAGGTGGGCGAACTGTTCTCGAACAGCCCTTTCCTGTTCAACGGCTACTGGCGAAAGCCTCGCGAGACTGCCGAGGCCTTTCGCGACGGGTGGGTGTCGGTGGGCGATCTGGCCCGGCGCGACGAAGAGGGCTACCTCTATATCGTCGACCGCAAGAAGGACATGGTGATCAGCGGCGGCGTCAACATTTTCCCGCGCGAGGTCGAGGAGGAACTCTTACGCCATCCGGACATCGTCGACGCCGCGGTGGTGGGCATGCCCGACGAGCGCTGGGGCGAAAGCCTCAAGGCCTTCGTGGTGCTGCGCGCCGGCCTGACGCTGAACGCGGAGGAGCTCGCGGCTTTCTGCGAGGGCCGGCTGGCCCGCTTCAAGATCCCCAGGAGCGTCGAGACCCTGCCGGCACTCCCGCGCAATGCTTACGGCAAGGTGCTGAAGGGCGAGCTGAGAACCTACCGGTCCACGGGTTAGCGCCGCGTCAGCCGACCGCGTCAGCCGCGCCGCGCATGTCGGCCAGCTGCTTCTCGGTGAGCCGGTAGGACACCAGCCAGAACAGCGCCAGCGCCTGCAGTGTCGCGGGAATCCAGGCCTTGCCGTAGATGATGGCGGTAATCGCGCTGTCCGGCTGCTCGACGGCGCCCAGCGTCGTTTCCACCAGACCCGCCGCGGAAAAGTAAAAGCCCATGAGCAGCGGCCCAAGCGCGAAGCCGGTCTTTTCGACAAAGCCCAGGACCCCGGTGTAGAGCGCGGTGCGGACCTTCCCGGTCCGGATGCGGTCGTATTCGATCGTGTCGGGCAGCATCGAGAATCCGATCGTCAGGCCCCCCGCGCCGAAAATCCCGACGAAACAGGACCGCAGGACAAACACAACGTCACCTTCCGTGGGCGTGGCGAAGGCCCATGAGATGAGCGTGATCGCGGAGCCGACAATCGCGACCATGTAAACCCAGCGTTTGTCCTTGCCGCGGCTGAAATAAGCCCAGAGCGGCACCGTGCAAAGGCCGGCGAAGTTGCCCGCCAGCGTGGAAAGCGCCAGGCCCCCTTCACCCCGCTCCAGCACATAGGTCATGAAGAACAGCAGGGCGCTGCCGTTGACGCCCACGCCCAGGTACAGCGTGGCCTTGAGCGCGGCCAGAGTAAGGAAGGGCCGGTTGTTCGCCAGCGCCCGAAAGTAATCGGTGATCGAATAGCGGTCCTGCTGCGAGCTGGGCAACTCCCGGGCACGTCTGGTCAGCAGCACCGTCGTCATCATGGTTGCGGCGATCAGGATGCCGACCAGGATCGCGACAGTCCCGTAGGCCCTGCGATCGGCACCCAGGTAGTTGATCAACGCCGGCATGCCGGCGCCGATGAGAATGCCTGCGAAGTTGGAATACCCCACCCGCCACGCCATGATCGACGTGCGCTCGTTGTAGTCGTCGGTCATTTCCGCGGGCATCGCCATGAACGGCACGTAGAACAGCGTGTAGCCGGTGAAATAGGCGATCAGCACGATCAGCTGGTAGATCGCGAGGGCGTTCATCGACGCCAGCGCCGGTACGTTGAACGTGAGGATCAGCGCCAGTCCGGACATAAACGCGCCCAGCGCCATCCACGGGCGCCGCCGGCCCCAGCGGCTGCGGGTTGTGTCGCTCAGGAACCCGATCATGGGGTCGCTGAATACGTCGTAGATCCGGGTAATGAAGAGAATGAGGCCCGCCAGGGCCGGGGTGACGCCCAGGTGATTGACCAGGAAGTAGAGGACGAAGACGTTGACGATGTACAGCATCCCCAGGCAGCCCATCGAGCCCACTCCCCAGCCCGCCTTGAGCGAGAGCGGCAGCTTGCCCACGTAGCCCGGCGGGTGCTGTTGCGGCGGTCCGGCCACGACCTGGGCTTGTCCGCTGTCCGCGGCGGCCATGCTCAGTCCGAGGCGGCCAGTTCGCGCAGGCGCGGAAACACCTCGTTGCCGAGAAGTTCCAGGTTGCGCAGGGTGTGGCCGTAGTCTTCCACGGCGAAGTGGGACACGCCCAGGTGGCCCACCCCGAACCTCACGCGCAGTTCGTTCAGTTGCCGCGCAACCGTTTCGGGGCTTCCGACAATGATCTGGCGCGTCGCCAGCGCCTTCTCGTAGCCCTGGGTGAAGAAGGCATAGGGCGTTCCGCCCATGTACCTCCGCCTGGCGATGGCCGCCTCGCGGCTCACGTAGCCCGGCGGCGCCATCCAGGCGCCCACGTCGGGATGGATCTTCATGTCCACCATGCTGGTGACCTGCGCCACCCGGCCTCCGAACTGCTCCCGGCCCTCCTCCAGCGCCTGCTCGTCGGTGGGCGCCACATGCACGCGGGTGAAATAGCCGCGATGGCCCGGCGTCGGAGTATGGCCGTGTTTCTCGGAGATCTCGTCGTAGGCCCTGAAAAGCTCGTCGGTCGCTTCCAGCCGGGTGGCCAGGGCCACGTAGGGATAGCCCCGCTCGGCGGCGAACTCCACCGTCTCGCGGCTGGTGGATCCCGGAATCATGATCGGCGGATGCGGCTTCTGCATCGGCAACATCCAGGGATTGACGCAACGGTAGTTGTAGTGCTTGCCTTCCCACACAAAGGGGCCGGGCTCGGTCCAGGTCTTCAGGATCAGGTCGTGCGCCTCGGCGAACATTTCGCGGTTGTGCAGCGTGTTGACCGACATGGCCAGCGACTCGACCGCCCCGCCGCGGACGAAGCCGGAAATGAGCCGGCCCTTCGAAAACAGATCGATCATGGCCAACTCCTCGGCCAGTCGGACCGGGTTGCCGTTGATCGGCAGGATGTTGCCGGCGATGAAGATCTTCACACGTTCCGTGAGCTTGGCCAGGACCACCGCGAACATGTTGGGCGAGGGAGACATGGCCGCGGGTGCGCTGTGATGCTCGTTGACGACGATGGAGTCGAAGCCCACCTGTTCGGCCACCACGTACTCCTCGTGATAGCGCTTGAACAACTCGGCGGCGCGCTCTCCGTCGAAGTGGCGATTGGAGAACTTGAGCATCACGGCGCCGAATTCGGCCGCCGCCTCGTGCGGATAACCCAGGTAGGGATGATTGACGAAGTAGTGCAACTGGAACATGGTTCAGTCCGACTTCAACCCGGCGCCGAAACGGATCACGGCGTCGGCGAACTCGACCGGCTTCTCCAGGTGCGCGTAGTGCCCGGCGTCGCCGATCGTCACCAGTTCGGCCGCGGGCAACGCGTTCAGGAAGCGCTCGGCGACCGCCGGCGGCGTAATGACGTCGTTCGCGCCCCACAGCAGCAGCGCCGGGTTCGGAAAGCGGGCCAGGGCCGGCAGCAGCGACCGGTCGTGCATGTACGGCTTGAAGCCGAGCAGCGCCGCCAGCTCCATCACTTCAAGGTCCTGCGTCACCGCTTCGTCGTCGGGTTCGCCCGCCCACAGGTCCTGAAATGCGGCCGAGCGGGCGTCGTTGTAGCCGAAGGAGATGTACCTGCGGTAGGGCATCAGGAACAGGTCCGGCGTGTTCATCTCGCCGGTGGCGGTGCCCTGCGA
>JAPOWV010000035.1:0-27054 GCA_026707445.1 Gammaproteobacteria bacterium | reverse complement strand
CGTTCTCGTAAGCGAAGTGGGGCCGCGCGACGGCCTGCAGAGCCTCAAGGTGATCATGCCCACCGAGGCCAAGAAGGCCTGGATCAAGGCCGAGGCAGCCGCGGGCGTGCCGGAAATCGAAGTGGGCTCCTTCGTGCCGCCCAAGCTGTTGCCGCAGATGGCCGACTGCGAGGAACTCGTGCGATATGCCGTGACCATCCCCGGCCTGCACGTCACGACCCTGGCGCCGAACCTCAAGGGCGTGGAACGGGCGGTCGCCGCCGGCACGCACAAGGTGAGCATCCCGGTTTCGGCCAGCGAGACGCACAGCCAGGCGAACGTGCGCAAGAACCACGCCGATATGCTTGAGGAGGTCCGGCGCATCAACGAGATGCTGGACGAACTTCCCGAAGAGCGCCGCCCGATTTTCGAGGCCGGAATCGCCACCGCGTTCGGCTGCACGATGGAAGGGCCCGTCCCCGAAAGCAAGGTGCTGGAACTGGCCCACGCGCTGGTCGACGCGGGTTGCCGGGAAGTGGGACTGTCCGACACCACCGGCTACGCCAACCCCACCCAGATCCGCCGGCTGGTGCGCCTGGTGCGCTCGGAGATCGGCGAGGAAAAGCTCACCGGGGTGCACCTGCACAACACGCGCGGCCTGGGGCTGGCCAACGCCATGGCGGCGCTGGAAGAAGGCATCACCACGCTCGACAGTTCGCTGGGCGGCATCGGCGGCTGCCCCTTCGCCCCCGGCGCCAGCGGCAACATCGTCACCGAAGACCTCGTCTTCATGCTCGAGTCCATGGGCCTGAAGACCGGCATCGACCTCGACCGCCTGCTGAAGGTGCGCGACGTGGTCAACGAGGCATTGCCCAGCACCGAAATGTACGGCTTCACTCCCGAAGCCGGCCTGCCCCTCGGGTTCCATCCCGGCTGGGGCATCGCCTAAAGGTCTTTTCGCTAAGGGAGTTCGGTGGAACCCATCAGGTAGCGGTCGATTTCGCGGGCCGCTTCCCGGCCTTCGTTGATCGCGTTGACGATCAGCGACTGGCCCCGGCGGCAGTCGCCGGCGGCGAACACGTTTTCCACGTTGGTCTGGTACTTGCCGTACTCGGCCAGGTAGTTGCCGCGCTCGTCGTAGGCCAGGTCCAGCGCGTCGGAGACGGCGTGTTCGGGGCGCAGAAAACCCATGGCCAGGAGCACCAGGTCGGCCGGCCACTCCCGTTCGCTGCCGGGCACGTTTTCGAACTTGCCGTCCTTGAGTTGCACGTCAATAGTGCGAATACCGGATACTTTCCGTCCATTTTTCCTGTTTCCACCGCCGTCAACCGAGCGCGCCGTGAATTCCGTTGACGAAATCAGGTAGACGCGCGGGTCCTTGCCGAACATGGCCGCGGACTCTTCGTGGCCGTACTCGGTGCGGAAAATCACCGGCCAGGTGGGCCAGGGATTGTGCGGCGCGCGCGTGGCCGGCGGCTGCGGCAACAGCTCGAAGTTGACCAGGCTCCTGCAGCCGTGGCGAAGCGCCGTGCCGATGCAGTCGGTCCCGGTGTCGCCGCCGCCGATCACGATCACGTCCTTGTCCTTCGCGGAAATGTAGTTGCCGTCGGCGAGATTGGAATCGAGCAGGCTGCGCGTGTTCTGCGTCAGATAATCCATCGCGAAGTGCACGCCGTCGAGGTCGCGCCCCGGAATCGGCAGGTCACGGGGAACAGTCGCCCCCGTCGCCAGCAGCACCGCGTCGAATTCCTTCGCCAGATCGCGGACGTCGATGGAGCCGCCGCTGCCGTCGCCGACGTCCGCGTTCACGCGGAACTCCACGCCTTCCTCCCGCATCAGGTCCAGGCGCCGCTCGACGATTTCGACCTTGTCGAGCTTCATGTTGGGGATGCCGTAGGTCAGCAGGCCGCCGATGCGGTCGGCGCGCTCGTAGATGACGGCGATGTGGCCGGCCCGGTTCAACTGCTGGGCGGCGGCCAGCCCGGCGGGGCCGGAGCCGATCACCGCGACGCGCCGCCCGGTGCGGACGGAGGGCGGCTCGGCGACGATCCAGCCCTCCTCGAATCCCCGGTCGGCGATCGCCATCTCGATGTCCTTGATCGTCACCGCGGGATCGGTGATGCCCAGCACGCAGGCGCCTTCGCAGGGCGCGGGGCATACGCGGCCGGTGAATTCGGGAAAATTGTTGGTCTTGTGCAGGCGGTCGAGCGCTTCCCGCCACTGGTCCCGGTAGATGAGGTCGTTCCACTCCGGGATCAGGTTGTGGATCGGGCAGCCGTCGTCCGACTGGCAGAACGGCACCCCGCAATCCATGCAGCGCGCGCCCTGCCTGGCGAGGTGCGCGGCGTCGGGTCCGGTGTAGATCTCCCGGAAATCGCGCAGGCGCTCGTTCGCGTCGCGATACGGCGCGGACGCGCGCGCGTACTCCATGAACCCCGTGGTCTTGCCCATCGCGCTTGCGCTCAGGCTGCGGCGGCAGCGGTCTTGAGCTGTTCAAGCACCCGCTTGTAGTCCACGGGCATGACCTTGACGAACTGCCCGACACTGTTCCGCCAGTCATCGAGTATCGCTTCCGCAACGGTGGAGCCGGTGAAGCGCAGGTGCCGTTCG
Organism: Gammaproteobacteria bacterium; assembly: GCA_026707445.1. Taxonomy (GTDB): domain Bacteria; phylum Pseudomonadota; class Gammaproteobacteria; order Steroidobacterales; family Foliamicaceae; genus Foliamicus. The sequence goes on along the minus strand of JAPOWV010000035.1, from coordinate 24,465 downwards.
ATCAGCTCCCTGACCTCGGCCCTGTCCGGATCCGCCTCCAGCGGTTCCAGCTCGACCATCTCGGGGTTGCAGAGCTCGGCGAAGTCGCCGTGCGGGTTCCAGACGTAGGCCACGCCGCCACTCATGCCGGCGGCGAAGTTGCGCCCGGTGCGCCCGAGTATGACCACGCGTCCGCCGGTCATGTATTCGCAGCCGTGATCGCCCACGCCTTCGACGACCGCGCGGGCGCCGCTGTTGCGCACGCAGAACCGCTCGGCCGCGACCCCCCGGAAGAAGCACTCGCCGGAGGTGGCGCCGTAGAGCACGACGTTGCCGACCAGGATGTTTTCCTCCGGCGTGAAGCGCGACTCCGCGGGCGGGTAGATGATCAGACGCCCGCCGGACAGGCCCTTGCCCACGTAGTCGTTGGCGTCGCCCTCGACTTCCAGCGTAACGCCCCGGGCCAGCCAGCAGCCGAAGCTCTGCCCGGCGTGACCGCGGAACTTGAAGTGGACGGCGCCGTCCGGAAGCATCTCCGGGCCGCAACGCCTGATGATGGCGTTCGAGAGTATGCCGCCCACGACCCGGTTCGCGTTGGTGATGGGCAGTTCGCGGTAGACCTTTTCGCCGCGCGCCAGCGCCGGTTCAGCCAGCTCGATCAGCTTGTAGTCGAGCGCACGGTCGAGCCCGTGGTCCTGCTCGTGCATGGCGTAGGCGCCCAGAAAGTCCGGTGGCTCCTGCGCCGGTGTCAGCAGCTCGGTGAGATCGATTCCGCCGGCTTTCCAGTGATCGACCGCCGCGGAGGCGTCGAGCGCATCCACCCGCCCCACCATCTCGTTGACCGTGCGGAAGCCCAGGTCGGCCATGATCCCGCGCAATTCCTTCGCGACCATGAAGAAATAGTTGATGACGTGTTCCGGCAGGCCCTCGAATTTCGCCCGCAATGCCGGGTCCTGGGTCGCGATGCCCACGGGGCAGGTGTTGAGATGGCACTTGCGCATCATGATGCAGCCCAGCGCGATCAGCGGCGCGGTGGAGAAACCGAACTCCTCGGCGCCGAGCAGGCAGGCGATCGCGACGTCGCGCCCGGTCTTGAGCTGGCCGTCGGTCTGAAGCACCACCCGCGAGCGCAGGTTGTTGACCACCAGCGTCTGGTGGGTCTCGGCTATGCCCAGCTCCCACGGCAGCCCGGCGTGCTTGATCGAAGTAAGCGGCGAGGCCCCGGTGCCGCCGGAATCCCCGGCGATCACGAGGTGGTCCGAGCGCGCCTTGGTGACGCCCGCGGCCACCGCCCCCACGCCGATCTCGGCGCCGAGCTTGACGCTGATGCGCGCCTCGGGGTTGCCGTTCTTCAGGTCGTGGATGAGCTGGGCGATGTCCTCGATCGAATAGATGTCGTGGTGGGGCGGCGGGCTGATGAGTCCGACGCCGGGGGTCGAATGGCGTATCGCGGCGATGGTCTCATCGACCTTGCGGCCGGGCAGTTCGCCGCCCTCCCCCGGCTTGGCGCCCTGCACGATCTTGATCTGCAGTTCGTCGGCATTGGTCAGGTAGTTGATCGTCACGCCGAACCGGCCGCTGGCCACCTGCTTGATGGCGCTGCGCGCGGAATCGCCGTTCGGCAGCGGCGTATAGCGGCGTGAATCCTCGCCGCCCTCGCCGGTGTTCGACTTGCCGCCGATGCGGTTCATTGCCACGGCCAGCATCTCGTGGGATTCGGCGCTGATGGAGCCGAAGCTCATGGCCCCGGTGGCGAAACGCTTGACGATCTCGCTTTCGGGTTCGACCTCGTCGATTTCGATGGACCCGCCGTTGGCGCCGCTCACGAAAGCCAGCAGCCCCCGCAGATTGGCGTGTGCCGTGTTTTCCCGGTTCGAGTGCTCGGCGAAACGCCAGTAGGCGCTCTCGTCATTGGTCCGCGCGGCCACCTGCAGGTCGGCGATGGCCTGCGGGTCCCACATGTGCGTGTCGCCGTGCCGGCGCCAGTGGAAGTCGCCGGGGTTGGGCAGCACCGCGATGTTGCCGTTGCGCCCCGGATAGCCCAGCGCGTGACGGCGCTCCATCTCCTCGGCGAGCACCTCCAGGCCCACGCCCTGCACCCGGCTCGCGGTGCCCCGGAAGGCGCGCTCGATGACGTCGTCCGCCAGGCCCACGGCCTCGAAGATCTGCGCGCCCTTGTAGGACTGCAACGTGGAGATGCCCATCTTGGCCATCACCTTGAGCATGCCCTTGGCGGTGCCCTTGCGGTAGGCGTCCACGACGTCGCGGCGCGTGGCGACATGCGGCGCATCGTCGAAATAGCCCTTCTCGAGCGAATCCCACAGAGCCTCGAAGGCGAGATAAGGATTGATGGCGTCGGCGCCGTAGCCCGTCAGCAGGCAATGGTGGTGCACTTCCCGGGCCTCGCCGGTTTCCAGGATGATGCCGATGCGCGTGCGCGCGTGGGTTTCGACCAGGTGATGGTGCACGGCCCCCACCGCGAGCAGGGCGCTGATCGGCGTGCGCTCCTGCCCCACGGCGCGATCGGAGAGCACGATGAGGCTGTAGCCCTCGTCGATGGCCCGGGCGGCTTCGTCGCAGATGCGGTCCAGCGCGGCCGTCAGGCCCGCCACGCCCGAACCGGCTTCATAGGTGATGTCGATGGCCGCCGTCTTCCAGCCCCGGTAATCGAGGTGTCTGATGGCGGCCAGTTCCTCGTTGGACAGGATGGGATGCAGGATGCGCAGCCGGTGCGCATGCTCCTCCGTGGTCTCCAGCAGGTTCCGTTCCGGGCCGCAGTAGCAGTCCAGCGCCATGATGACCTCTTCCCGGATCGAGTCGATGGCCGGGTTGGTGACCTGGGCAAAACGCTGCTTGAAGTAGTCGTAGAGCATGCGCGGCTTGTCGGACATCACGGCCAGCGCGGCGTCGTTGCCCATGGAGCCGAGCGGGTCGCGCAGCTCCCGGACCAGGGGCTGCAGCATGATGTCCATGGTCTCGACGGTGTAGCCGAAGGCGTTCATGCGCGCCGTCAGCGTGGCCGGATCGCGCGCCGGCGGCAGTGCCGGCTGCAGTTCCTCGAGTTCGATGCGCTGCTTTTCGAGCCAGTCGGCGTACGGACGGGCGGCCGCCCACTCGCCCTTGATTTCCTCGTCCGGGATCATGCGGCCCTGCTCGAAGTCGATCAGGAAAATGCGGCCCGGCTGCAGACGCCCCTTCTTCACGACGCGTTCCGGGGCGACCCGCACCACGCCGACTTCCGAGGCCATGATGCAGCGGTCGTCGTCGGTAACGTAGTAACGGCTGGGCCGCAGCCCGTTGCGGTCGAGCACGGCGCCGATATAGGTGCCGTCCGTGAACGCGATCGAGGCCGGCCCGTCCCAGGGCTCCATCAGGCAGGAGTGGTATTCGTAGAACGCGCGCTTGGCCGCGTCCATCCCGCCGTGCTGCTGCCAGGCTTCGGGAATCATCATCAGCACCGCTTCCTGCAGCTTGCGCCCGGTCATCAGCAGGAATTCCAGCACGTTGTCGAAGGTCCCGGAGTCGGAGCAGTCGGGCTCCACGATGGGGAAGAGCTTGGCCAGGTCGTCGCCGAACAGCGGCGAGCTCAAGACGCCCTCGCGGGCGTTCATAGCGTTGACGTTGCCCAGCAGCGTGTTGATCTCGCCGTTGTGGCACATGAAGCGGTTGGGCTGCGCGCGGTCCCAGGACGGGAAGGTGTTGGTGCTGAAGCGCGAATGCACCATCGCCAGGTGCGACTCGAAGTCCGCCCGGGCCAGGTCGGTGAAGAACGGCGCCATCTGGTTGGGCGTGAGCATGCCCTTGTAGATGATGACCTTGGACGAAAGCGAACAAATGTAGAGCAACTGCCGCTGCGCCAGACTCTCGTCGCCGCGCAGCAGGTGGGTCGCGTGCTTGCGAATCAGGTACAGCTTGCGCTCGAACTCATCCTCGTCCAGGCCGTCGCTGGCGCCCACGAACAATTGGGTCATGTGCGGCATCGCTGCCCGGGCGGCCTTGCCGATGTCCGCGCCGTCCGGATCGATCGGCAGCTCCCGCCAGCCCAGGAACTGCTGACCCGCGCTCTCGATTTCACGCTCCAGAAGCTCCAGGCACCGTTGCCGTTCCTGCGCGTCGGTGGGAAGGAACACGTTGCCGACACCATATTGGCCCCGCGCGGGCAATTCGACGCCCAGTTCTTCCGCCGCGGCGCGGCGCAGGAAGCGGTCCGGCAGGCCCAGGAGGATGCCCGCGCCATCCCCGGTATTCTTTTCGTAGCCGATGCCGCCGCGATGCTCCATCGAGCAGTTCATGCCGAGCGCGTCCTTGACGACGCCGCGGCTCTGGCGGCCCTTGATGTCGCAGACGAAGCCGATCCCGCAGCTGTCCTTCTCGAGCGCCGGATCGTACAGCCCTTGCTTCGGTGGGAGACCGAAGTTCCGCCGTCCGGGCAAGGATCCGTTTTGTGCAGTCATGGGCCGATACTCAAACCGTGCGCAGCGCCGCCATCGTTGCGCCGGCCGTCCTGCCGGCGCTGGAAGTTCAGTTGGTGGCTTGAAATGCGAGCAAACCGGCGCTTCGTGCTGAAACGCCAACCGCCTAGCTTCCCAAAAAGCGCCGAATAAATCAAGTTTCGGACGCGCGTTGTGTGGCAATATGGCCCCATGCGGGAGAGAAACTAATGGCTGAATTACTTTCGCCGGAGGCGGTCGCGGAAAAGCTGGAAGCACTGCCGGGCTGGGGCCTGGACGAGGGCAAGCTGCACCGTTCGTTTCGCTTTGCGGACTTCCGGAGGGCGTTCGCTTTCATGACCGGCGCGGCTCTGGCGGCAGAGCGCCTCAACCACCACCCCGAGTGGTTCAACGTCTGGTCGAAGGTGGACGTGCATCTGAACACGCATGAGGCCGGCGGCATTACCGAACTCGACTTTCAACTGGCCGAGGCGATGAACGAACTGGCCGACGCGCTGTGAAAGCCGTCTACGAACGCGGGGCCGGGTCGCCATTCGCCTCGCGTTCCGAGGCCTTGAGCACCCGGGGAATGGTGGCGACCAGCCAGGTGTTCGCGACCCAGGCCGGGCTGGACATACTCCGCTCCGGCGGCAACGCCGTAGATGCGGCGATCGCCGCCAACGCCGTGCTGGGACTCACCGAACCCACCGGTTGCGGCATCGGCGGCGACCTGTTTGCGATGGTGTGGGAGCCGGACAAGGACGCGCCTGTGGGCCTCAATGCCAGCGGCCGCGCTCCGCGCTCGCTGAACCTCGACGTGTTCCGCAGGCTCTCGCTGGAATCGATTCCCTCGCTCGGCCCGCTGCCGGTCTCGACTCCGGGCGCCGTGGACGGCTGGTTCGAGCTGCATGGACGCTACGGCTCCCTGGACTTCGGCGACCTGCTGGCGCCGGCCATCGAACTGGCCCGCGAGGGGTTTCCGGTAGGCCAGTTGACGGCGGCGGCCTGGGCCATGAACGCACGTTCCCTGCGCGAGTTCCCGGGATTTGCCGACTGTTACATGCCGGGCGGCGAGGCGCCGGCCAAGGGCCAGGTCTTCGCCAACCCGCGTCTCGCGCAGACATACGAAACGCTGGCGGCGGACGGCCGGGAGGCCTTCTACCGCGGCGAGATCGCCTGGAAGATCGCCGCCTACATGCGCGAGAACGGCGGCTACCTGGACGAGTCGGACCTGGCTTCGCACGCTTCCGAATGGATCAGGCCGGTGTCCTCCGGCTACCGCGGAAACGACGTCTACGCCCTGCCCCCCAACACCCAGGGCATCGCCACGCTTCAGATCCTCAACCTGCTGGAGCAGCATGACATTCAGCCGCTGGGGTTCGGCTCGGCCAAATACCTGCATCTGCTCGTCGAGGCCAAGAAGCTGGCATTCGAGGACCGCGCGCGCTACTACGCGGACCCGGCCTTCGTGGCGACGCCCACCGAAGAGCTGATCTCCAAGGAATACGCGCTTGAGAGAGGCAGGCTGATCGACCCCAAGCGCGCCGCCACCGCGGTCGTTCACGGCGACCCGAGGCTGGATTCGCCGCAGACCGTGTACCTGGCGGCCTGCGACCGCGACGGCCTGCTGGTCTCGCTGATCCAGTCGAACTACCGTGGCATGGGATCGGGCATGACGCCGGGCGACCTGGGCTTCGTGCTGCACAACCGCGGCGAACTGTTCAACCTCGACCCCGACCACCCCAACGCGCTGGCGCCGGGCAAGCGCCCGTTTCACACCATCATCCCGGGACTCGCGCGCTTCGCCGGCGGCGAACGCCTGGCGTTCGGCGTGATGGGCGGTTCGATGCAGCCGCAGGCCCAGGCGCAGGTCATCGCCAACGTCGTGGACTTCGGCATGGACCTGCAGGCGGCCGGCGACGCTCCGCGCGCCTTCCACGGCGGTTCCAGCCAGCCCACCGGCGAGGCGGCGCGCGGTGACGGCGGCAGGCTCGCTCTGGAGCCGGGGTTCGGACCCGAGGTGCGCAAGGAACTGACCGGCATGGGCCACGTGATGGGTCGGGCGCGCGGCGTGTTCGGCGGCTACCAGGCCGTAATGCACGACGCGCGGAGCGGCGTGCTGACCGGCGCCTCCGACCCGCGCAAGGACGGCCAGGCGGCGGGGCTGTAGTATGTCGCCGCGATGAACGGCAAGAACCTCGTTACGCTGACCGGTATCACCACGACCGGAACGCCGCACCTCGGCAATTACGTGGGCGCGATACGCCCGGCGGTGGAGGCGAGCCGCAGCGCGCCCGCCGGATGCAGCTTCTTCTTCCTGGCCGACTTCCATGCGCTGGTCAAGAACCGCGACGCCGACGAAGTGGCGCAGTCCAGCCTGGAGGTGGCCGCCGCCTGGCTGGCGGCGGGCCTGGACACCGAAAACGCCGTGTTCTACCGGCAGTCGGACATTCCCGAAATCCCGGAACTGACCTGGGTCCTCACCACGCTCACGGCCAAGGGCCTGATGAACCGCTCGCACGCCTACAAGGCCGCGAACGACGCCAACCGGGAGGCCAGCTTGGCCGACCTGGACCGCGGCGTCACGATGGGCCTTTTCTGCTACCCCATCCTGATGGCCGCCGACATCCTGATGTTCAAGGCGGACCGGGTGCCGGTGGGCAAGGACCAGCGCCAGCACGTGGAAATGGCCCGCGACATCGCCCAGCGCTTCAACCATCACTACGGCGAACTGTTGACCGTGCCTCAAGCCGACATCGACGAGCACCGCGCGGTGCTGCTGGGCCCGGACGGCCGCAAGATGTCCAAGAGCTACGGCAACGTCGTCCCGCTGTTCTGTCCCGCGAAACAACTGCGGAAATACGTCATGCGGGTCAGGACCAACTCGCAGGCGCCCGGCGAGCCCAAGGACCCGGATGACAGTCTGCTGTTCGACCTGTACCGCTCGGTGGCGAGTCCGGAAGAAACCGCCGCGATGCGCGAGCGCTACGCGGCGGGCATCGGCTGGGCGGAGATGAAGAACGAGCTTTACGAATACCTCGACGCGCTACTGGCGCCGGGAAGGGAGGTTTACGACCGCCTGATCGCCAACCCCGGCGACGTCGAGGCCGAACTGAAGCGCGGCGCCGGGCGGGCCCGGGAAATCAGCGAACCGCTGATGAAAGACATCCGCCACGCGGTCGGATTGCGCGCCCTTAAAGCCTGACGGCGCGAATATTGGTTAACATACGCGCCCTGAATCGCTCGGGGCAACATCCATGCGCACGTTCATATCGCTGCCTGCCGCCGTTGCGGCCTCCCTGCTGATGGCCGTTTCCGGGCAGGTGGCGGCGGAAGCGGAAGAAGCGACCGCGGAGGAAGACATGAAACCTTTGGTCCTGGTTGCGGGAGCGACGGGCAAGACAGGTTCGCTGGTCGTCGCGCAACTGCAGTCGAAGGGCTACCCGGTGCGCGCCTTCGTGCGCGACGCGGCCAAGGCCGCCGAGCGCCTGGGCGCGGACGTGGAAGCCGTGACCGGCGACCTCAAGAACCCGGCCAGTATCGCCGCCGCGCTCGATGGCGTGAATGCGATCATCAACGCGGCCGGCTCCGGCGCCCCTGCCGTAGCGGACAACCTGCCGGAGATGGTCGATTTCCAGGGCGCCCGCAATCTGGCCGAGGAGGCTGTGGCAGCCGGCGTGGGCCACTATGTCCTGGTCTCCTCCATGGGCGTGACCGACGACGATCACTATCTCAACCAGATGTTCAACAACATCATGCTCTGGAAACGAAGGGGCGAGGAGGCGGTCGCGGCAAGCGGGATCACCTACACGATCGTCCGTCCGGGCGGACTGAACGACGAGCCCGGCAGCGCACAGACAATCGTCTTCGAACAGGGTGACAATCCGGGCCGGGGAAAGGTAATCAGCCGCACCGATTTGGCCCGGGTCTGCGTCGCCGCGCTCCAGGATGAGGAAGCGCGCAACAAGGTGTTTGAAATCTACGTACGGGAAGGCGAACCGCAAACCGACTTTTCCGGCGAATTCGCGGCACTGGGAGGATCCTGACTATGCGCCCATTCAAATTGATCGGCTTCCTTGCGGCGGCCTCCCTGATCGCGGCCGCCTGCGGCCAGAGCGGCGAGGCGCCCGCCGAGCAGGCCGCGCCCCAGGAGGAATCCAAACCCCTGGTGCTGGTGGCCGGCGCTACCGGCGGGACCGGTTCGCTGGTCGTCGCGGAACTCATCGAGCAAGGCTACCCGGTGCGCGCCTTCGTGCGCAGCGCGGAAAAGGCTGCCGAGCGGCTGGGACCCGATGTCGAGGCCGTTGTCGGCGACCTCAGGGACCCGGCCAGCATCGCAGCCACGCTGGATGGCGTGAACGTGGTCATCAACGCGGCCGGCTCCGGCGTCCCGGCGCCGGACGACAACATGCCGGAGCACGTCGATTTCGAAGGCGCCCGCAATCTTGCCGACGCGGCGGCGACGGCCGGCGTCGGCCACTACGTCCTGGTCTCCTCCATGGGTGCGACGCAGGACGACCATCAGTTGAACCGCCTGTTCAACAACATTCTGATATGGAAGCGCAAGGGCGAGGAGGCGGTCGCGGCCAGCGGCATCCCCTACACCATCATTCGCCCGGGCGGTCTGAACGACGGACCCGGCAAGGAGCAGACGGTCATCTTCGAGCAGGGTGACCTTCCGGGCCTGGAAAAGGCCATCAGCCGGGCCGACGTGGCGCGGGTCACCGTCGCCGCGGTCAAGGAGGAGGAAGCGCGCAACAAGGTGTTTGAAATCTATGCACGTGACGGCGAAGCGCAGACCGGCTTTTCCGGCGAATTCGCGGCACTCGGAGGATCCTGACCATGCGCTCATTCAAACTGATTGGCTTTCTGGCAGCGGCTTCACTGGTCGCGGCCGCCTGCGGGCAGAGCGGCGAAGCACCCGCGGAGCAGGCGGCGCCACAGGAGGAGGCCAAGCCCCTGGTGCTGGTGGCCGGCGCCACCGGCGGGACCGGTTCGCTGGTGGTCGCGGAACTCATCGAGCAGGGCTACCCGGTGCGCGCCTTCGTGCGCGACACGGCCAAGGCCGCCGAGCGACTGGGCGCCGACGTGGAAGCGGTGGTGGGTGACCTCAAGGATCCGGCCAGCATCACCGCCGCGCTGGACGGCGTAGGGGCGGTGATCAACGCGGCCGGCGCGAGCGCAGGCGGAGGCCCCGGCAACACCGCCGAGAACGTCGATTTCGAGGGCGCCCGCAATCTCGCCGAGGCGGCGCTGGCGGCCGGGGCCGGCCAGTACGTGCTGGTTTCCTCGCGAGGCGTGACCGACGACGATCACTACCTGAACCGGATGTTCAACAACATCCTGATCTGGAAGCGCAGGGGCGAGGAAGCGGTGGCGGCCAGCGGAATTCCCTACACGATCGTTCGCCCGGGGGGCCTGAGCGACGATTCCGGCGGAAATCAGACCGTCATCTTCGAGCAGGGCGATTCCCGCTCGGAGGGCATCTGGATCACGCGCGCCGACGTGGCGCGGGTCTGCGTGTCGGCGCTGGCGCACGAAGCGGCGCTAAACAAGGTGTTCGAGATTCACGCCGAGGACGGCGAGCCGCAAGCTGACTTTGCCGCGGAATTCGCGTCGTTGAGCGCATCCTGACGCCGACGAAGCGGCCATTCACCTGACGAGGCTGCCGGTCCCGTGCCCGGAGCCCGCACCACCGTTGTCTGCGGCTCGCTCGCGTACGACAACATCATGCTGTTTCGCGGGCGCTTCGGCGAACAGATACTCCCCGACAAGGTACATATCCTCAACGTAGCCTTCGAGGTTCCCGAGTTCCGGCGCGAATTCGGCGGCTGCGCCGGAAACATCGCCTACAACCTGGCGCTGCTGGGCGACAGGCCGCTGATGCTGGCCGCCGCGGGCAGCGACTTCGAGCCGTACCGCCGGCGTATCGAGGAACTGGGAATGGACACGGCGCTGATCAGCGAACTGCCCGACCACCTCACCGCGCAGGCCTACATCATCACCGACCTGGACGACAACCAGATCACCGCCTTCCACCCCGGCGCGATGAACCACGCGCACTGCCGGGATCTGCCGGCGGAAACGGGCGCGCAATTCGGACTCATTTCGCCGGACGGCCGCCAGGCCATGCTCGACCACGCCCGGCAGATGCACGAGGCAGGCCTGCCGTTTATGTTCGATCCAGGCCAGGGGCTGCCGAACTTCAGCGGCGCGGAACTGCGCGACTTCATCCGCATGGCCGCGTGTGTCGCGGTCAACAGCTACGAAGCGGAAATGCTGATGCGCGCCTCGGGCTGGGACCGGGAACGGATCTGCGCCGAGGTCGACGCGCTGATCGTGACGGAAGGCGCGCAGGGCGCGAAGATCTACCGGGGGGACCAATGCGAAACCATTCCGCCGTCACGCGTCGAAGATGTCGTGGACCCGACCGGTTGCGGCGACGCTTTCCGGGCCGGCCTGGCTTACGGTATCGTGAGAGGATGGGACTGGAAAGACTCGGGAAGGCTGGCGGCGCTGCTGGGCGCGATCAAGGCGGGCAGCGCCGGAACGCAGAACCATCGATTTGATCGAGAACGGCTTGAGCGTGAATTCAACGAAAACTACGGCTATGAGATTGACCTGGGCGGCGGCGGGTCTGACGCTGCTGTGCCTGGGCGCGCAGGCGCAGGATAACGAGGCCGCCTGGCGAAAGACCCTGGAGGAGATCCGCCCTTCGGTCGTTTCCCTGAGGGTCAACAAGACACGGCCCTTCGACACCGAATCCAACACGCTGCTCGACGGGACCGGCTTCGTCGTGGATGCCGGACGCGGGATCATCCTGACCAACCGGCACATCGTGTCGACAGGCCCGGTCAAGGGCGAGGCGCTGTTCGCCAACCAGGAGGAGATCGAACTCAAGCGCCTGTACGCCGATCCGGTGCACGATTTCGGCTTCTTCCGCTACGATCCGGCCGGGCTCCGCCACATCCGGCCCGAGGGCCTGGAACTGGCCCCGGAAGCGGCGCAGCTCGGGCGCGAAATCCGGGTCGTGGGCAACGACGCGGGCGAACGGTTCTCGATTCTTGCCGGAACGATCGCGCGGCTGGACCGCACCGCCCCCAACTACGGTTTCGGCCGCTACAACGACTTCAATACCTTTTACATACAGGCGGCGTCCGGCACCTCCGGCGGCTCCTCGGGCAGCCCGGTCATCGATATCGAGGGCCGCGCGGTCGCCCTGAACGCGGGCGGCCAGGTGCGCGCGCAAAGCAGCTATTTCCTGCCGCTGGAGCGGGTCCGCCGGGCGCTGGCGCTGGTGCAGGAAGGCAAGCCGGTGCCCCGCGGCGGCCTGCTGACCACCTTCGAGCAATTGCCGTACGACGAATTGCGCCGGCTGGGGCTGGGACAGGAAGCCGAGGCGGACGCCCGGGCGGCCTTTCCCGAAAGCGCCGGCCTGCTGGTGGTGCGCTCGACGCTGCAGGGGTCCGCGGCCTCATCCGCGTTGATTCCGGGCGACATCCTGCTGCGGATCGAAGACCAGGAGTTTCCCGACTTCCTGCGCCTGGAAGCCGTGCTCGACGGGAGCGTCGGCCAGCCGGTGACGCTGCTGATCGAGCGCCGGGGCCGCGTCATGGAAGCGGTCATCGACGTGAGCGACCTGCATGCGGTCACGCCGCGCGAATACGTCGCTTTCGGCGGCACATTTCTGCATCCGACCTCGTATCAGCAGGCGCGCCATTTCAATGTGCCGCTGAACACGATCTACGTTGCGCAACCCGGCTACATGCTGGGCCTGGCCGCGATCGAGAACGGATCGATCCTGCGCGAAATCAACGGACGGCCGCTGGAGACGCTGGACGACGTCGAACAGGCGCTGTCGGTGCTGGGGCATGAAGACGTTGTCCAGCTCCGCTACAGCACGCCGCGCAATCCGCGGGCCAACCAGGTGCGCAGCGCCCGGACCGGCCGTGGCTGGTTCGCGGCCGAACGCTGCCGGCAGGGCGAATCCAGCCAGGACTGGTCGTGCCGGCCGCTTGCGCCCGCGGCGCCGGTCGGGTCGGCCGAACCCCGAATGACCCAGCCGCGCGAGTTCGACGATTCGCGGCTGCGGCGGATCGCGCCTTCGCTGGTGCACGTGCGTTTCGACATGCCGTACGTGGTTTCGGCGGTCAACGGGCAGCACTACTACGGCGCCGGGCTGATCGTCGATGCCGAAAGGGGCTGGGTCGTCGTGGACCGCAATACCGTGCCGGAAACCATGGGCGACGCGGTGCTGACCTTCAACGGAACGCTGGAGGTGACGGCCCGGGTCGCCGCCATCCACCCGGTGCACAACCTCGCCGTGCTTGAGTACGACCCGGCGCTGCTGGGCGACACGCCCCTGCGGGCCGCGGTCTTCGCTCCGCGGGCGCCCCGGGCCGGCGAGGAGATCTTCCTGGCCGGCTTTCGCCCCGACCTGGAACCGGTGATACGGTCCTACGAGGCCGGCGATCTGAAGCCGATCAACGTGATGCCGTCGAACTTCGGCGGCTTTCGCGAGGCCAATCTCGAAATATTGGAAGTGGAGAACGCCGACGTGCAGATTTCCGGCGTGCTGCTGGACTCCCGCGCCCGGGTCGCGGCGCTGTGGAGCAGTTTCGCGTCGGGATCGAGAAACCGCCCCAACGAAATCGTCGCCGGCCTTCCGATCGAACACGTCCAGGTGATGCTCGATCACCTCCGGCAGGAAGCGTCCTGGCGTTCGCTGGAGGTCGAGTGGCAGCGCGCGCCGCTGTCGGTGGCCCTGCGCCGCGGTCTGCCGGAGGAGTGGCGGCTTAAGGTGGAAGAGCACGACCGGGAACGCCGCCAGGTGCTGATGGCGGAGCGGACCGTTGCCGGCACGCCGGCCGCCGACCAGGTGCGCCCGGGAGACCTTTTGCTGACGATCAACGGCCGGATGGCCACCCGGCCGCGCGAAGTCGAGCAGGCCGTCGCGGGCGCGCAACGGGCCGAGTTGCTGGTCTGGCGCAACGGCGAAGAGCTGGAACTCGATTTCGACACGGTGGAACTGGGCTGGGAGGGCCTGCAGGAGGTCCTGTTCTGGGCCGGCGCGCTGATTCAGGACCCGCAGCGCGGAATGGCGGCGCAGCTTGCGATCAGGCCCCAGGGCGTGACCATCCAGCACTACACCTACGGATCGCCGGCCCACCGCTACCTGCTGCCGATCCGCTACCTGCAGGTCACCGCGCTTGACGGCCATCCCGTTGCAAGCCTGGGCGAGTTCGCCGGCGCGCTTCAGATGGCGGCAGACAAGCCTATCGTTCGCGTCGAGGGCATAACGCCCACCGGCGCGACCAAGGTCGCCACGGTCAAGCTCGACGCCGCCTACTGGCCCAGCTCACGGATGCGCCTGAGCGACGGTGGGTGGCAGCGCTTGAATCTGGGCGAGTAGATTCCGTCAGCGCATCGCGCGAGCCGCCAGCACACGCTTGAGCGGCCGCGCCCGATCCACCGCGCTCATCCCCAGCGCCGCAAGAGGCGCCAGCGCACCTTCAAAGGCCGCGTTGATCGCGTGAATGCCCCATGACATTTCCTCCCCGTAACGCGCCCTCTCGCGCGCGAACCGGCCCAGAACGCGGGCGTCGCCGATCAGCGCATCGCCCTGGCCCGCACAGACGCGCGCCAGCGCCTCCACGTCGCCCAGTCCCAGGTTGAGTCCCTGCCCTGCAAGCGGGTGCACGGTGCGCGCCGCTTCCCCCACCAGTGCGTAGCGTTCCCCACAGACCTGCTCCGCCCGGCTCCGGCGCAGGGGAAACGAGGCAATTGGGGTCGCGGGTGCAAGTTCTCCCGCTACTCCCGCGCCGGCGTCGTTCAGCGCGGCCTCAAGACCCTCGTCGTCAAGCCGCTTGAGTTGTTCCGCCCGCTCGTCGGGCAGGCTCCAGACGATGCTCATCCGGCTCTCGCTCAACGGCAGCAAGGCCAGGACGCCGTCATCTTCAAACCGTTGCCAAGCCGTGTCTCCATCGGCTTCGCTGCAGTCCGCCTCGAACACCAGCCCGGTCTGGCCGTAGCCGGACGAACGGAATTCGATCCCCAGCGCCGAACGCAGCTTCGATTGCGCTCCGTCGGCGCCGACCAGGAGTTCGGCGCCGATCTCCTTGCCGTTGTCGAGATCGAGGTATCCGCAATCCTCTTCGATCCGCACGGACGCCAGCGACGCGCCGGAGTAAACGCGAATCCCCTTGCACTGCTGCGCCCGATCCCAGAGCGCGCGCCGCAACGGCGCCTCGTGGGCCACGCAGCCCAGCATCTGCACGCCCATCTCGGCCGCGTCGAACGTGATCGAGTTTCCGGACCAGGGACCGCCCTCTCCCCGCCACACGACCATCCGCGAAAACGCATGCGCCGGGAAATCCTGGGAGCGAGGACGTCTCGTCCTCGTGGAGGGCGGGACGCCCTCCCTCCCAGGAGGACGCCCAGGTTGCAGCCCGCATTCGTTCAGCGTTTCCACGGCGCCGGGGGAGAGCGTCAGCGCGCGTTGTGGCCCCTCGCCATCCTCGTCCCGCGGAGCGGACCGCTCCACCAGCGCGACATCCCAGTCACAGCGGCGGTTGAGCAGCAGCGCGCATGCCAGGCCCACGGTCCCGCCACCGGCGACCGCGGCCTGAAAGCGCGCACTCATAAAGGCAATCCGCGCGCCAGGCGCGACATGCGCCCGCCCTGCCCCAGCGCGAAACGCGCCAGCATCGGCCTGGCCTGGGGCAGCACATCAAACGCCTGCAGACCCAGCCCGCGCAGGGGGCGCAGCCAGGCGCTCCGGCTCAGGCGCGCGAGACCGTCGGTAAAGCGGACCACGTTGGCCTGGTCCGACCGCCGCCACGACGCATAACGCGCCAGCAGGGCCGGATCGCCGGGATCGGCCGGCGGCCGACCGAAGGTGGCCAGCGTTTCCGACAGCGCCGCAACGTCGCGCAGCGCCAGGTTGAATCCCTGGGCCACCAGCGGATGAACGCTGTTGGCCGCCGCGCCCACCAGCACCGAACGGGGCGCCGTGACCCGCTCCGCCCGGTCCAGCGCCAGCGGATAGACGGCGCGCGGACCCACCGCGACGAATTCCCCGGCGCGGTAACCCATGAGCTGCTGCAAACGGGCGAGCAGCTCCGCGTCGCTCATTTCCGCGAGTTTCTCCGCGCCCCGGTTCGACACGATCACGAACCCGTAGCGGCGCCCGCCCGCGGGCAGCACGGCCAGCGGGCCGTCAGCGGTAAAGCGCTCCCAGGCCGTGTCCGGTCGGACCACCTTGCGCACCTCGGCCAGGCCCGTCAGCGCGACCTGCGGGTATTCCTTGTGTTCCGCTTGAATGCCGAACTTCTCGCGCAACGGCGAGCGCGCCCCTTCCGCCACCGCCAGCAAGCGGGCGCTGAACTTCTTCGGCTTTCCGGAACCGGCCTTGACGCCGACGCGCACCCGGTCGGACTCGGCCTCCACCGAGCGCACCGTGGCCGGACAGAAGATGTCGATGCAATCCGATTCGCGCAGCCGGTCCCAAAGCGCCTGTCCCAGCACCCGGTTGCGGACCACGCTGCCCAGGCTGTCCAGCCCCTGCGAAGCGGCGTCGATCCGGGCGCCCCCGAAGCAGCCGCGCTCGGAAATCTCCACGGTGCGAATCGGGCTTGGCGTCTCGGCGAGACGCGTCCAGACGCCCAGGTTCTCGAGGATCCGGACGCCTGTGCGGGCGATCGCGCTGGTGCGGTCATCGAGGCTGGGCTGCCCCGGGTCCTCCGGCGGAACGGCCTCGACCACGGCGACCTTCAGCCCCAGGTCCGCCAGCGCCACCGCGAGGCTGGCGCCCGTCAGCCCGCCGCCGGCCACCAGGACCGCGTACATCAGCCGGAGCCGACCAGCGCTTCGATTTCGTCCGGGTCCTTGGGCAGCGCGGCCGTCAGCACCTCGTGCCCGGACCCTGTGACCGCCACGTCGTCCTCGATCCGGATCCCGATTCCGCGGAACTCCTTGGGCACGTCGCTGTTCTCCGCGGCGATATAGATGCCCGGTTCGACCGTGCAGCACATGCCGGGTTCGAGCTTGCGCGGCTCGCCGTCGGTCTCGTAGTCGCCGACGTCGTGCACGTCCATCCCCAGCCAGTGCGAGGTGCGGTGCATGAAGAATTCGCGGTAGGCCTCGTCGCGCACCAGCTTGGACACCTTGCCCTTGAGCAGTCCGATCCGCTTGAGCCCGCGCGTGATCACGTCGATGGCGGCGTGATGCGGATCGAGGATGGCCGCGCCGGGTTCCATCTTTTCGATCGCCGCCCGCTGCGCTTCCAGCACGATCTCGTAGACGGAGCGCTGCTCGGCTGTGTAAGTGCCACCGACCGGCCAGGTGCGGGTGATGTCGGACGCGTAGCCTTCCAGCTCACAGCCCGCATCGACCAGCAGCAGGTCGCCGTCGCGCATCCGGCTCTCGTTCTCGTTGTAATGCAGGATGCAGGCATTGGCGCCGGAGGCTACGATCGACGGATACGACTCGGTCGCCCCGCTCTGGTTGAAGCGATAGACGATCTCCGCTTCCACCTCGTACTCGTACATGTCCGGGCGGGTGCGCCGCATCCCCCGCTTGTGCGCATCCACCGCGACCGCCGCGGAACTGCGCATGCAGTCCAACTCCGTTTCGTGCTTGCACAGGCGCATTTCGTGCAGGTAGAAGTCCAGCGCTGCAACCTGCACCGGCGCCTTGTTGCGCTCCCTGGACCCGTCGCGCAGTTTCTTGAGCCATCCGCCCAGCCGAGACTCGAAAGCAGGGTTGCTGCCGAGGTCGTAGTGCACGGTGTCGCAACCCTTGAGCAAGCCGGGCATGACCTCGTCGAGCGCGTCGATGGGATAGGCGCTATCCGCGCCGAATTGCTCCATTGCTCCGTCGGGACCGGCGCGCTTTCCGTCCCAGAGCTCGCGCTGGGGATCGCGGTCGCGGCAGAACAGCACATACTCGCCGTCGGCGCGGCCGGGCACGAGCACGGCCACCGCTTCGGGCTCGCGGAAACCGGTCAGGTACAACAGGTTGGTGTCCGGGCGGTAGGGGTAATCGACATCGCGGCTGCGCACCCTCACCGGGCTCGCGGGCACGATGGCCGCGCAGCCGGGACCGAGCGCGCCGATAAGGGCGCGGCGCCGGCGGGCGAAGTCTGCGGCCTGGAGCATTTGCCGATTTTAGCCGGTGGGTCGTGCTATATTCGTGGGTTATGGCACAGGAACAAAACCTGCACAACGAGATCGAATTGCTGTCGGAGCGGGTCGACGAACTGCTCGACCTGAACGATCAGTTGCGCCGCGAGAATGCCGCGCTGCTCACCCAGTGCGAGAAGCTGCAGGGCGAGCGCTCGCGGCTGTTCAACACCCGGGAGGAAGCTCGCCAGCGGGTCGCCGAGATGGTTCAGCGGCTGCGCAGCATGGAACGCAGCGTGTGACCGAAAAGTTCGAGACCGTCAGGCTTCGAATCCTGGGCGAGGATCACACAATCGCCTGTGAACCTGGGGACCGCGAGGTGCTGAAGAGCGCGGCTTCCCTGCTCGACGAACAGATCGAGAACGTGCAGCACGCGGACCCCCTGCTCGACACGACCAACGTATTCATGCTGGCGGCCCTGAGGCTCGCCACCAACCTGCTGCAATCGCAGCGGGACAACGACAGCAGCGCCACGGAAACCCTCGACAGCGTGCGCAGCGTCCGCCGGCGCGTCGAACGGCGCCTCGAGAAAGCCGCCGCCACCGACGGCGCCAAGGCGCAAGCCGCAGGCTGACCCCACCCGAACGAGGGCACCCTGGGAAAGAGCGCACCCTGGGAGAGAGGGCGTCCCGCCCTCATCACAAAGCCGCAACATGCCGACTGACGACCTGCGTTCCTCCCTGCGCAAGAGACGCGCGAACCTGAGCGCCAACCAGCAGGAAGAAGCCGCCGAGAGCTGCGCACAACTGGCATGCACCCTCCCGGCGCTCCAGCGCGCACGCTGCATCGCGGCCTACATCGCTCACCGCGGCGAAATGCCCTGCGAACCGATTATCGACTGGGCGCTGGGGCGCGGCGTAAACGTGCTGCTGCCCGTGGTCGTCGGCCGGCACATGCGGTTCGCGCCGTACGATCCCGGCGAGGCGCTGGCGCCGAACCGATGGGGAATACTCGAGCCGGAATGGCGCCCGGCGCGCTGGGTGAGCGCGAGAAGGCCGAACGTGGTCCTCCAGCCGCTGGTGGCCTTCGACTCCGGCGGCAACCGGCTCGGGCAAGGCGGCGGATACTACGATCGCGCGTTCGCGTTTCGCAATATCGCAAGTCGCTCGCGGCGGCCATTGCTGGTGGGTCTGGGGTACGACTTCCAGCAGGTGGGGCAACTCGATGCGAAGCCGACCGACGTGCCGGTGGACGCGGTCGTCACCGAGCGGCAAATCCACGAGTTTCGGCGGTGATCGAGGGCGGGACGCCCTCGCCCCCAGGGGGAAGCCCCTGCTCCATATAATGGCGGCACACGGGAATCAGCGAGACGATTTCTCGCATCCGCAACGACGGTAAATCCGATTGCGATCGAAAAAGACCGATAAAGAGGCAGCGCTGGCGGCCAAACGCCATGCCGCGCGGGCCGCGATCGAGCACATCCGCCACGACTGCCGCCTGGGCGTGGGCACCGGCAGCACCACCAACGAGTTCATCGCCCTGCTCCCGGAAGTCCGCGACCGGATCACGGCCGTCGCCTCCAGCTCGCAGGCCACCACCAACCTGCTGAACGGCCTTGGGTTCGAGGTGTCGCCCCTGAGCCAGTGCGGAACGCTGGACCTGTACGTGGACGGCGCCGACGAGACCGACGACCACCGGCGCCTGATCAAGGGCGGCGGCGCCGCGCTGACCGGGGAAAAAATACTCGTGGCCTCCTCGCGCCGTTTCGTCTGCATCGTGGACGAAAGCAAGCGCGTAAAACTGCTCGGCAAGTTCCCGCTTCCCGTCGAGGTCATCCCGATGGCGCGCTCGTCGGTGGCCCGCAAGCTCGTCCAATTAGGCGGCCAGCCCCAGTACCGCGAAGGCGTGGTCACCGATTACGGCAACGAGATCCTGGACGTGCACAATCTCAAGATCCTCGACCCGGAGGAAATGGAAACCGAGATCAACCAGGTCCCCGGCGTCGTCACCGTGGGACTATTCGCCCGCCACCGCCCCGAAGTCGTGATCGTCGGCACGCCAGAAGGCGCCTACTCCCTATAATCCCCCTATGTTGGGGGGGCACGTAACGTCGGCGGGTTTCGCGCTCGCGCTGGTGCTCGCCACGGCGCTGGCCGCCCCGGACGCCGCGGCGCAAACCGACCAGACCGACCAGACCGACCAGGCGGACACGATCGAGGAGATCGTCGTCATGGCCAGAACCGGCAGCCGGATCAGCCGGCAGGGCGATTCGCCGTCGCCGCTGACGATCCACGAAGGGCCGGACCTGACGGATGCAGGGCTCAAGGACATTCGCGACGTGGTGGGCGTCCTCTCGATCAACGCGGGCTCGGAGAACAATTCCGACAACCTGTCGCAGAACTACACGGTGGGCACGGCCAACGTCAATCTGCGCGGCTTGGGCGTCGCCTCCACGCTGGTGCTCGTGAACGGCAGGCGGCAGGTGCTTTCCTCGGCGCAGACCGACGACGGGTTCAGTTTCGTGGACCTGGCGGGCTTGGCGCCCATGCTCGCCATCGAGCGCGTGGAGATCCTCAAGGACGGCGCCGCCGCGATTTACGGCTCCGAGGCGGTGGCCGGCGTCGTGAACTTCATCACCCGCGGCGGCTACAACGGGTTCGAGCTGCGAACCGAGTTCCGCACGCGCACCAGCGAGGGCTCCCAGGAAGATCTGACTGTCGATGCGGTCTATGGCGGCGACTTCGGCGGAGGCGACGGCGGGTTCCTGGTCGCCGCCAGCTACCTGGACCGCACCAGCCTGATACTGGGCGAGGTCGATTGGCTTAAGCCCTCCACCAGCGGTTTCGGCAATCCGGCCAGCTTCAACGTGCCGTCTTTGGGACGTACTGTGGCCGACCCGGGTTGCGCCCGCTACGAGGGCCTTCTGCAACAGCTATCCGGCGGCGCCGGCGAAATCTGCCGCTTCGATTACGCCCCGCAAATCACGACAGTGCCCAACGAACGGCGCCTACAACTCTGGGGCCAGGGCGACTGGAACCGGGGCGGAAAAACAGCCTTGTGGGCCGAGTTCGGCTACGCCAAGAACGACATCAACCGCGAAGTATCGCCGAGCTTTCCGGTGCTGAACACACCCGTGGTGCCGGCGTATCACCCGGCCAATCCCTACGGCGAGGACGTGTTCTTCCAGGGACGGCCTTACGGTTACGCGCATCCGCCCGAGGTCAACTACTACGAGCACGAAACCCTGAGGATCGCCGCCGGTATGGAGGGCGAACTCACGGATTCCGCGTCCTGGAACGTCTCCGTCGTGTACGGCGCCAACGACGCCCTGCAAAACCCCCGCGACGTGCACATCGCGAACTTCCAGGCCGCCCTGAACGGCTTCGGCGGCGACGGCTGCACGCCCGGGCCGGATCGCACGCCCGGACAGGGCGGCTGCCTGTTCTTCAACCCGTTCAGCTCGAACTTCGCGGCGGAACCCGGCTCGCCGCTTGCCAACGGGCGAGAACTGTACGAGTTCATCATCGGCGACTTCATCGGCCTGGGAGACTCGCGGCTGACGACCGTTGAAGCCAACATCAACGGCGATCTGCCCGTTTTCGGGGGCGCCTATGCCGTCGGCGCCCAGCATCGGAAACAATCGCTGGACTTCCGCTACGACACCGTGACCCGCCAGGACGGCTGGGCGTTTCTGATCGGCAATCCCAACTTCGACGCGGACGATTCCGTCTATGCCGTCTATGGCGAGGTCTGGCTGCCGCTCACCGACATCGTGGAGGTGACCGGCGCATTGCGTTACGAGGATTACGGTTCCGGCGTGGGCAATACGCTGGATCCGAAGGTCACGCTCCTTTTCCGGCCTTCGGACGCGTGGTCGCTGCGGGGCTCCTACAGCACCTCCTTCCGGGCGCCGTCACCGTTCCAGACCCGCGGCGCGCAAACCAACTTCACCAATATCGTCGATTACGACGAATCGAGGACCTTCGCCGGCCGCCGCACCGTCGGCGATCCCACGCTGCAGCCGGAAACGTCGAGCGCATACAACCTGGGCGTGACCTGGCAGGGAAGCGCGACCTGGGCGCTGAGCGCCGATTTCTGGCGCTACGAGTTCGAGGACGTCCTGCGCAAGGAGAACGCGCAGGCGATCGTGAACGCCGACCCGTTCGATCCGCGCATCGAACGCACCTCCGCCGGCACCATCTCCATCGTCAACGTGGCGTTCATCAATGCCGACCGGATCGAAACCACCGGCGTCGATCTCTCGGCGCGCGGCACCGTGGATACCGGCGCGGGACTGTTTTCTGGATGGGCCGAGGCCACCTGGCTTTTCAGTTACGACGTAACCAACGCGGGCGTCGAAATCGATGCGCTGGGCAAGCTCAACCGGGCCAACGTCGGCGCGCCCAACCAGCGATTCCGGGGCGCGGCCAGCCTGACCTGGGCCAGGGGGCCGTGGGAAGTCAACGGCCTGGTGCGTCACATCGGCGGCTATGAAGACGACGGCGGCGGTTCCATCGACAGCTTCACCACGCTGGACGCGAACGTCCGCTGGTCGTTCGATGGCTTCTTCGGCTTCGGCGCCGATAACGAAACGACCCTCACCCTCGGCGCCGCCAACCTGCTCGACGAGGACCCGCCCTACGTAGCCATAGCCGGCAACTACGACCCCCGCTCCGCCGACCCCCGCGGCCGCCGCGTCTTCCTAGGCTTCCGCATCCGCACGAACTAGCCCGGGAGAGAGCCCGCTGGGCGGGAGGACGTCCCGTCCTCCCAGGAAGGCGAGACTCCTTCCCTCCCAACATGGCAAAATGCCCGCCTCACGCCCCCAAGGAACCCCGCCCATGTCCGCACCCTCCTCATTCGCCCCGATCCACGTCCGCAACCCGCGCACCGGCGAGCGCGACTACGTGCTAAAGCCCGCAACCCCCGACGAGGTCGCGTCCACCGCCGACCGCCTGCGCATGAATCAGCCCGCCTGGCTGGACATGGGGCTGGAGAAACGCATCGAGGCGATGAACGCATTCGCGGACGCCGTACAGGACAACCGCCAGGCGATCTTCGATGCGCTCTGCGCGGACACGGGACGCGTCCTGATCACGCACATCGAGATCGACAACCTGCGCCACATGACCGACCGCATGGCCGGTTTCGCCCGGGAACTGCTGAAGAAGGAAGCGGCGCGAAACAGCGCCGTGCCCACCATCATGGCGCGCACGCAACTGGTCCCCTTTCCGCTGGTCGGCATCATCTCGCCCTGGAACTTCCCCTTCCTGCTGGGAATGATCGACTCGGTCCCGGCGCTGCTCGCGGGCAGCGCGATCCTCTACAAGCCCAGCGAGATCACGCCCCGCCACGCGGAACCCGTGCGGGAGTGCTTCGCCCAGGTGCCCGGACTCGCGGACGTGGTCGATTACGCGATGGGCGCGGGGGCGACCGGCGAGGCCGTAATCGACAATACCGACGCCGTCTGCTTCACCGGCAGCGTGCGCACCGGGCGCATCGTCGCCGAGCGCGCGGCCAGCAACTTCATTCCCGCGTACCTGGAAATGGGCGGCAAGGACCCGGCCATCGTCCTGAAGTCGGCCGACCTGGAGCGCACCGCCCAGGTCCTGTTGCGCGGCTCCGTGGCGGCAACCGGCCAGGCCTGCCAGTCAGTCGAGCGCATCTACGTGGCCCGCCCGCTGCATGACGCCCTGGTCGAGCGGCTCGCCGAACTGGCGTCCAACGTAACGCTCAATACGGAGGCGCCCGACAAGGGCCACATCGGCCCCCTGATCTTCGAGAAGCAGCTCGCGACCATCCAGTCGCACATCGACGACGCCGTCGAGAAGGGCGCCACCGTGCATTGTGGAGGCAAGCCCGTCGATAACGGCGGCACCTGGTATCCCGCGACCGTCGTGAGCGGCGTCAACCACACGATGCGCATCATGACCGACGAGACCTTCGGGCCGGTGCTTCCCGTCATGCCCTTCGACAGCATCGAGGAAGCCGTGGAACTGGCCAACGATTCGCGCTACGGCCTGAGCGCCAACGTCTTCGCCGGAAGCGAGGAAGAAGGCGTGGAAGTGGGCCGGCGCCTGAACGGCGGCGTCATCAGCGTCAACGAAGCATCGCTGTCCGGCTCGGTGCACGAATTCGAACAGGAACCCTTCAACCTCTCCGGCCTCGGCCGCTCCCGCATGGGCCCCGCCGGCGTAGAACGCTTCTACCGCCACAAGCTCATCCTCTCCGACCTCTCCCCCGAAGCCCGCAACATCGACGCCTACGCCGAACCCGCCACGTAACCTGGGAGAATGCCTGGGAGGGAGGTCGTCCCGACCTCCCAAACCCCCGCCAGTGTTATCATGCCGGCTGCTGGCTCGGCACGCGGCGGGGTATGGCGCAGTCTGGTAGCGCGTCTGCTTTGGGAGCAGAAGGTCAACGGTTCAAATCCGTTTACCCCGACCACTGCGCCAAAAGGGCCGCCGCTTTCCCGGACCAACCAGTCGATGCGCCTGTAGCTCAACCGGATAGAGCATCGGCCTTCTAAGCCGGTGGTTGCAGGTTCGAGTCCTGCCAGGCGCGCCATCGGCGGAAGCGGCGCCCAAGGCGGCGGGCCGTGCAGCAGCATCAACCGTGGTGGGCGTAGCTCAGTTGGTAGAGCCCCAGATTGTGGATCTGGTCGTCGTGGGTTCGAGTCCCATCGTCCACCCCACCCTTCACCGCCGGCTGTGGCAATATTGCACCCCCACCGGCTGGCGTTCCATTCAACGCCACACCCACACTGGGCCGTTAGCTCAACTAGGTAGAGCAGTGGACTCTTAATCCATTGGTTGCGGGTTCGATTCCCTCACGGCCCACCATTATTCTAAGATTTCCCATTACATCAGTTGCATATTAACAGTAGTGTCCCAACAATTATGTGAACAAATTCAGTTGGTTAGTTGATGGCTGAT
>JAPOWV010000053.1 GCA_026707445.1 Gammaproteobacteria bacterium | reverse complement strand
CTAGGGCCACACAGCCGGGCCTCGGCTGCTGGTCGAACACCAGCTGACCTGCATGCTGCTGACGCGATCCGAACGCATGCTGGTCTTCGTGCTGGCGCTCATCACGATGAGCGGGCCAATGTCGCTGACCATCCTGTTCCCTGCCCTTCCTGTACTCGAAATCGAGTTCGAAGTTTCCCGGGCCATGGTCCAGGTAACGACATCCCTGGCCACCTTCATCATCGCACCGGGGGTGTTGATCTACGGCCCGCTGGCCGATCGCTTCGGCCGGCGTCCGCCGTTGCTCGCCGCCCTGCTGATGATGGGGGCAGGGAGCCTGGTCTGCGTCTTCGCCCAGAACATCGAAACCCTGATCGCGGGCCGCTGCATGCAGGGGCTGGGCGCGGCCGGCTGTATCACTCTGGCGCGGGTAATGCTGAAAGACGCCTTCGGTCAGAAGCGGCTGCCCCGAATGCTGGCCATCCTTACCATGGCGATGATGATCGGGCCCATGGTGGCGCCGGCGCTGAGCGGCTACATGACCGATTCCTTCGGCTGGCGCAGCATTTTCGTTTTCCTGGCCGTCTTCTTCATCCTGCTGATCGGCCTGTTCTGGCGGATTGAGGAAACCCATGACGCACGCCCCGGAGGGGGCAAGCGGGCCTTTCGCTCATTGCTTACCAACCCGCGTTTTCTGCGCTACTCCTTCGCCACCGGGCTGATCGTGGGCGCGTATTACTGCTTCGGCGCCGGGGCGCCGCACGTCATAGAAACGATGCTCGGGCACAGCGCCTCCACCTACGGCGTGTGGACCATGGCGCTGAGCTCCTTCTACTTTCTGGGCACGATGAGTTCCATCTGGCTCGGCCCGCGGCTGGGGGTAAACGGCTCCATGATGCTGGGCATGACGATCACCACCGTCACGACCTTCCTGCTGCTCGCGCTGCTTTATGTGTTCGGCGCCAGCCTGACCGTGCTGTTCATCGGCATGGCGCCCTGGGCGTTCGGCTCCGGCGTCTTCATGCCCAACTCGCAGGCCGGGTCGCTGACCAGCGCCGGCCGGCACGCAGGCACGGCTTCGGCGATCACCGCGGCCCTGCAGCATGCATTCGGCGCCCTGGGGATGCAGGTCGTGGGATCGGTCCTTACCGATTCGGCCTATCCCATGGTCTACTGCGTGCTCGTTTTCTCCATGCTGACGCTGACCTGCGTGGCCATCCGCGCCGGCAGCCTCAGGCGAGCCTTGCGCCGGGCTAGCCCCTGATCAGGTCGTCCAGTGTCGGGGCGCCATCGCCGCGGTCCATACGCCCGCTCGTGAACCTGCGGATATATTCCTTGTAGGCGCGCATCGCCTGCCAGCCGAACAGCCACATGATCGGCATGTTCACCACCAGCATCAGACCGGTTCCGAGCGTCGTGACCGTGTCCAGTTCGGCGTCCGTGCGCAGCCATCCCAGCGTCGCGACCAGCGCCAGCAGGCAATAGCAGATCTTGTAAACCAGAAGCCCGACCTTGCGGGCGCCCAGGAACCACACCGCCTGCTCAGCGTAATAGCTCCAGGAAATGATGGTGGAGAAGGCGAACAGCCACACGGCCAGGCTGACCAGCCACTTGCCGAGGCCGGGAATGGCCGAATCCAGCGCGCGCGCCGTCATGGTCGCGCCCTCGTAGGACACGTACAGACCGCTGTCCCGCAAGACCGGGGCAACTGAGCTCTCGATGGACTGCCAGCGAATCGTCGCCAGCCCGTCGGCATTCAGTTCGATCTCGCCCGAAATCTTGTGCAGGTTGTTGTCCGTATCCGGGTTGTAGTCCGCCACGGCCACCGTGAACACGGACTCGCCGCCCGTCCAGTCGCCGCCGGCGCGATCCGGCGCGGCGCTTTCCGCAATCGTCCACAAACCGGCGGTATCCGCGGCCACGACGTCGGGGCCGGCGGGGAACTCGGCTTCCGGACCGCGTCGCCACTGCCCGGTACTGAGGATCACCAGCGCGGTCAGCGTGCATACCACCAGCGTGTCGATGAACGGCTCGAGCGCGGCGACGATGCCTTCACGCACCGGTTCGTCGGTGCGCGCCGCCGAATGCGCGATCGGCGAAGAGCCCTGGCCGGCCTCGCTTGAGAACAGCGCGCGCTTCATCCCGAAAATGAACGCGGCGCCGGCCGTGCCGCCGATAAATGCGCCGGTGCCTTCCAGGGACGAGAAGGCGCCGCGGAAGATCAGCGCGAACGATTCGGGAATCTGCTCATAGCTCAGCCCCAGCACGGCAATGCAGCCGAAGAAGTAGAGCACCACCATGAACGGCACCAGGCGCGAAGCGACCTGCCCGATGCGCTGGATACCGCCGATGATCACCAGGCCCGCCGCGACGGCCAGCGCAAGACCGCACATCCATGCCGGAACGCCGAAGTAGCTTTCGGTCACGTCGCCGACGTTCCACGCCTGGAACAGGTTGCCCCCGGTGATCGCCGATATCACGACCGAAATACTGAAGATCACCGCGAAGACCTTGCCGGCCGGCCGCAGTTTCGGCCAGCGGGCCGGCAAACCCTGATCCACAACCATCATCGGCCCGCCGTGAGGATTCGCGGGATCGTCGGTATTGCGGTAGAGCATGGTCAGCGTCACTTCGGTCAGCTTGACCGCCATGCCGAACAGCCCCACGACCCACATCCAGAACACCGCGCCCGGTCCGCCCAGGCTGATGGCAAGAGCCACTCCGCCGATGTTGCCCAGGCCTACCGTGGCCGACAGCGCAGCTGAAAGGGCCTGGAAATGGGAAATTGCGCCCGGATCGTCCTTGTCGTCGTACTTGCCGCGCGTTATGGCCACCCCGTGGGTCAGCGCGCGGTACTGGCAAAAGCCGCTCCAGAGGGTAAACAGGACGCCCGTTCCCAGTACCGCGTACAGCACCCAGTTGTGCCAGATCACGGCGTTCAGGGCGTTAAAGAAATTCATCAGTTCCATGGAGTTCTCTCCCGCCCGCAACCCCGGACCGCGGGCGTGCCGCCCTCGATCAGGGCACCAGGCGTCATGTCCGGCAGTACGAGCCGGGCCTTATGTCCTGATTACTCCCCGGCCGGCGGGTCGTCAAACATGGGGCGGCCCCATTCGGGGTTCAGCGGCTCGTAGTTCTCGGGGCCGATCTCCAGCGAAGACACGTCCATGATGTGGGTCTTGATTCCCGCCATGAAGCCTCCTCCCCTGGCCCGCGCCCAGGCCAGCAGTTTTCCGTTCGGGGCCATGCCGGGCAAGCCGTCGAATCCCGGAAACGTCGTCAGACGCACGGGTTCGCCGCCGGCCAGATCGCCGAGGAATATGTCCCAGTTGCCCAGCGGGCCGGCGTCCATATCGGTAACGCGTACAAAAACGTAATGGCGTCCGTCCGGCGCCGGGTTGGGCGCCCAGTTCATGTCCCCGTCAAAGGTGTAGCCGCGCCACTCGGAACCGTCGATGTTGATCGTCATGACGATCATGGGCGTGGGCCTGATCCTTTTGTAATCCGAGTCGCGCCAGGAGCGGAACATCAGGTGCTCGCCGTCGGGCATGAAATACGGAGAGCCTTCCTGCCAGTCGTCGGTGTCCGTGATGCGCTGTTCGTCCGTGCCGTCCGGGCGTATGCGCCACAGGTCCTGCCGGCCGTCGATGTTGCGTCCGAAAGCGATCCATTCGCCGGTGGGCGAAACGACGACTTCCGCCTCGTACCACTCGTTGTGGGTCAGCCGGCGGCGGTCGCTGCCGTCGACATTCGCGATGTAGAGCTCGCCGCCAGTGGGGTACTCGTCCTCATCCGACCAGTTTCCGACCGGCAGATGCAGGTTGTCCCGGGTCGAGGTGAATATCACGCGCTGCTGATCCGGAAAGAAGTACGAGCAGGCGTCCTGACCCTTGTCGTTGATGCGCGTGATTTCCGTACCCTCGATTGTGTAGGTGTAGGTCAGGTTGCCGTGTCTTCCGGTTGCGCCCTGTACCGCGTCGGGATCGCGGGTCTGGGCGATCAGGTGATAACTGTCCGGCGCGAAGTACGCCTCGGCCGATACCGGTATGTTCGGTATTTCGTAATACGGCAGCATCTCGTCGGTCTGCCACTCGATGCTGTCCGGCGTCGCTGCCTCGACGGGCGGCCCTCCGGCCGGTTGGGCGCTGAGGGCGGGCGAAAGCCCATACGCGGCAAAGGCAAGAATTACCGCAATCGGAAGGGTCCTGAAAACGGAACGGTAGTTGGAACGGATTTGTTGGCGATGCATGGCTGCGCCTCCCCGGGTTGTAGCGCCGAGCGCCTAGTGTAATGAAAAATTCGAGTATCCGGTCTGGCGGCCGACCGGAGCGGGCACGCGGGCCATCTCCTGTCCAGGAGATACCCACGGGTGAAACATGATTACCGGGGCCCTTAGGGCGCGGTTATCGCCGAGCTTAGTTGCTTCAGTGCCTGGTTTTCGATCTGCCGGATTCGTTCGGCGGACACGCCGTAGCGGCCGGCCAGTTCGTGCAACGTGGTCTTCTTCTCGACCAGCCGACGGGAAGTGATGATGTCCCGCGAACGCTCGTCCAGACCGGCCAGCGCTTCGGCCAACTGTTCGCTTGCCCGCTCCATGGTGTCGGCCTCTTCAAGCTCGGCCGCCGGATCCGCGTCGGAACACGGCAGATACTGCGACGGCGAGTACGTCTGCTCTTCGCTGTCGGACGCCGGGGGATCGAAAGGGATGTCCTGACCGGCCAGGCGCATTTCCATCTCCGCCACTTCCTCGGGCTTGACCCCGAGATACTCGGCCACGGCTTCCTGCTCGTCGGGCGACATCCAGCCCAGCCTCTTCTTGAGCTTGCGCAGGTTGAAGAACAGCTTGCGCTGGGCCTTGGTGGTGGCCACCTTCACAAGGCGCCAGTTACGCAGGACGAACTCGTGAATTTCGGCCCGAATCCAGTGGACGGCGAATGTCACCAGGCGAACGCCGACTTCGGGATCGAAACGCTTGACCGCCTTCATCAGGCCCACGTTGCCTTCCTGGATCAGGTCGGCCATCGGCAGACCGTAGCCCTGGTAACGACTGGCGATGTGCACGACGAACCTCAGGTGCGCCAGGATCAACTGCCGGGCGGCGTCAAGATCGCCGTCCTCGCGCAGCCGGGTCGCCAGCTCCCGCTCTTCCTCCTCGCTGAGCGAGGGGACCGATCCAACCGCCTGAATGTACGCATCCAGGCTGCCCAGCGGGCCCGCCAGTATCAGGTCGCGGTTGGTCGCGGCAATCGCAGTGTTCATCGAATCCTTGGACATTGCGCAATGGATTTTATCATTTTCTGGGGGCGAACCCTTGATTTTTCAAGCGTGCGCAAGGGAGAGAAGGCATCCCGCCTTCTCTCCCGGGGTTTACTGCTGCGCTAGAACCGCCAGTTCAGGCGTACGCCGATCTGGCGCGGATCGGGCAGATAGCCATACACGGTCGAAGCGATTCGCGGCGCTGGCAGAATCGTGAACGGGGCTCCCAGTCCTGTCGTGTCCACCAGAATGGCGAACCGCCAGTCGCTGACCGGCATGCCCGGGCCGCCGCCGGCCCACGTGATCGTGTCGTCGTCGAAAACATTCTTCACGTAAACCGCGAATTCCCACTCATCCGTGGCCAGTCCGAAATTCAGGTTGGCGCGCCAATATGCCTTGAGAATCTTCCTGTTGAAATCCTCGATGAACCGTTCGCTCTGGTAGTTGGCGTTGAAGGACGCGAAGGAGTCCCATCCCTGCCGGATCCTGGACGGACCCTGGTACGACAGCGTGAATTGCCATGTGTGCTCCGGCGAACGCTCGAGGTCGAAGCCGCTGCGGTCCACCTCGCAGACCGAGCGACCGCCGGCCATGACCAGGTTGCAGTTGCCGATGCGGGCAGGGTCCGCCGAACTGGTAGTAAGAACCTTGTAATCGGTGAACTCCCCATTCAGCCAGGTATATCCGCCCGAGAGCCTCCAGTTGTCGTTGATCAGCCAGTTCACATCCAGTTCCACGCCATGCACTTCGGCGCCGCTGGCATTGCTGATCACCGTGCCCAATTGGCCGCGAACGACTCGCTGGATACTGATCTGCTTGTCGGTAAAGTCCTGGAAGAAGTAGGCGCCGTTAAAGCGCAGGCGCCCATCCATGAGAGTGCGCTTCATGCCCAACTCCCAGACCTGCATTTCCTCGGGCTCGAACTCGATCTCGTCCGGTTCGCCGTTACCGTTGGCGTCCCCGCCGAAACCGCCGAATCCCAGCGTGCTGAAACCACCCGGCTTCTTGGCCACGGCCCAGGAGAAATACCACATCGTGTCGTCCGACTGGTTCCACTGCACACCCACTTTGGGCGTGACATAGCTGTCGCTGCGGCTGAAGGACAGGGGCGTGGAGAAATTTCCGGGAGTGCCGAAGCCATTGGGCGGATAGGCGCCCCAGGACACGCCCGGAATGCAGTTGCCGGAACTTCCGCAAGCCTGCAGTGACCCCGTGCCCTCTGCGCGGCGTGCTGCCGGATTGTAGGTATTGGGCGCGGTTATGTCCGTCGTTTCGTCGGTCCAGCGCGCCTCCGCGCGAACGACAAGCGTCTCCGTCACATCGAAATCGAATGCCAGGTAAGCGGAACGATGGTCCGTATCGCGCAGTACCGAGGTGATCCCCGTCTGGTCATAGACCTGTTGGCTGATCAGCGCACTGGGATAGCTGCTGTACTTGCAGGTATTGCGCATGGGATTGGGGGGTATTCCGAATCGAGGATTCCCCCCGAACGTGTCGATCGTGAATGCGGGAGCAAACGGGCCGGGCTTGATGCGAAGCAGGCTGCAGTAGGTGCCGCCGGTAACAACGGTATTGTTGCGTTCGTTCTGCTCCACGTCCTCCTGCCACAACTGGGCGCCGAAAGCGAAATTGAACCGCCCTTCCAACTCCGATACGTAGCGCAATTCCTGGCTCAGGAGCGACGTGTTTGTCTGGATATTGGAGTACTGACTGGCGACGCTTATGTCCATCCCGTTCGGTCCGGCCTCGGCGATCTTGTCAAGATCCATCTGGTCGGTCGAATCCGCATCCGCCACTCCGGTTAGCGAACTCAGCGTGCCCGGTCCCACGGACCAGTCGGCAACCAGCGAGAACCGAAGCACTTCGCGCGTCGATCCCGGAAAATCGTCATTGCCGATGCCCCGGCGGTAGTCCGGCGTCAATGTGACTTCCAGTTCATCACCATCGGGGATTCCGCCTATGACGCCGGGATGATCCATGTCATCGAACACCGCGGGATCATCGGGGTCTGCCGCCCGGGTACGCAACAGGTGGTCCTGGATGATTTTCGCAGGGCCGTCGCAATCATCGTCGTTTACGTATCCCCCGTTGCACCGGGATGCGGCGGCCGGCACGCGGTTGATGCCGTTGAAAGGAATATTGGCCTGCGGCGAGACCTCGAACTCGTCGTCGGCGTATTCCACGCGCATCTTGTAGCTGGACGAGTCGTTCGGCTCGAACTTCAATGTGGCGGCGATGCCCAATCCCTCGCCGCCGCCGATGTCGTTGCCGGTAATGGAGTTCTTGTGGAAGCCGCCCTCTTCCCAGTACAGCGCGTTCAGACGGTATCCGGCGCTTTCGCCCAGCGGGCCCGAAAGACTGCCCTTGAAGGTGTAATAGCCCTCCTCCGCCCCATCGAGGCCGAACTCGCCTTCAGTTTCGTCGGACGGATCGCGCGTGACGTATTGCACCGCGCCGGCGAAAGCGCTTCGCCCGTAAAGGGCGCTTTGCGGACCCTTGACGACTTCGACGCGTTCAATGTCGAGCAGGCGGGGATTGATCAGGTTGGTACCCCCGGCCACGCCGATCGTTTCACTGGAAATATCGATGCCGTCAATCAGCGTGGCGGCGTTCGGACGCCCTCGCGTAGGCGCCAATCCGCGAATGACCAGCCGCGTATCGGCAGCGGAAAAACCCCTGTCGAACTGCAGGCTGGAATCGTGATGGGCGATCTCGTTCAACTCCCTGACGCCGGCCCGCTCCATGTCCTCGCGGCTTAACGCGTTCACCGCGATCGGAATATCCTGAAGGTTTTCTTCCTTCTTCCGCGTGGTGACGACGATTTCCTCGAATCCTGAGTCGTCCTGCGCCGTGGCCGGCAGCGCGATGAGCATTCCAACGGCTGTCGCGATCGGCAGCGATACAAATCGACGGCAAATTGCTTTCATAACCACCCCCCTTCAAAGGTCGTATGTGGTTCCCCTGTTGCAGGGAAATTGAATCCGCGCGCCAAGATTACCCGAACAGGAGCACTTCGTCACCAGAGAGAGCCAACTCTCACGTCGCAGCGGGGAGGGCGTCCCTCCCCTGCGAATTCTCGCCGGCGTACCCTAGAAGCGCCAGTTCAGGCGTATGCCGATCTGGCGCGGATCCGGCAGATAGCCATACACGGTTGAAGCGATTCGCGGCGCGGGCAGAATCGTGAACGGGGCCCCCAGACCCGTCGTGTCCACCAGGATCGCGAACCTCCAGTCGCTGACCGGCATGCCCGGGCCGCCTCCGGCCCACGTGATCGTGTCGTCGTCGAAAACATTCTTCACGTAAACCGCGAATTCCCACTCATCCGTGGCCAGTCCGAAATTCAGGTTGGCGCGCCAATATGCCTTGAGAATCTTCCTG
Source organism: Gammaproteobacteria bacterium (assembly GCA_026707445.1). Classification (GTDB taxonomy): domain Bacteria; phylum Pseudomonadota; class Gammaproteobacteria; order Steroidobacterales; family Foliamicaceae; genus Foliamicus. The sequence goes on along the minus strand of JAPOWV010000053.1, from coordinate 37,237 downwards.
TTGAAATCCTCGATGAACCGTTCGCTCTGGTAGTTGGCGTTGAAGGACGCGAAGGAGTCCCATCCCTGCCGGATCCTGGACGGACCCTGGTACGACAGCGTGAATTGCCATGTGTGCTCCGGCGAACGCTCGAGGTCGAAGCCGCTGCGGTCCACCTCGCAGACCGAGCGACCGCCGGCCATGACCAGGTTGCAGTTGCCGATGCGGGCAGGGTCCGCCGAACTGGTAGTAAGAACCTTGTAATCGGTGAACTCCCCATTCAGCCAGGTATATCCGCCCGAGAGCCTCCAGTTGTCGTTGATCAGCCAGTTCACATCCAGTTCCACGCCATGCACTTCGGCGCCGCTGGCATTGCTGATCACCGTGCCCAATTGGCCGCGAACGACTCGCTGGATACTGATCTGCTTGTCGGTAAAGTCCTGGAAGAAGTAGGCGCCGTTAAAGCGCAGGCGCCCATCCATGAGAGTGCGCTTCATGCCCAACTCCCAGACCTGCATTTCCTCGGGCTCGAACTCGATCTCGTCCGGTTCGCCGTTACCGTTGGCGTCCCCGCCGAAACCGCCGAATCCCAGCGTGCTGAAACCACCCGGCTTCTTGGCCACGGCCCAGGAGAAGTACCACATCGTGTCGTCCGACTGGTTCCACTGCACACCCACCTTGGGCGTGACATAGCTATCGCTGCGGGTGAAGGAGATGGGCGAGGCGAAATTGCCGGGAGAGCCGAATCCATTGGGCGGGTAGGGGCCCCAGGACATGCCCGGAATGCAGTTGCCGGCACTTCCGCAAGCCTGAAGCGACCCCGGACCCTCGGCGCGGCGGGCTTGGGGGTTGAATGTATTTGGCGCGGACACGTCCGTCGTTTCGTCGGTCCAGCGCGCCTCCGCGCGCACCACAAGTGTTTCCGTCAAATCGAAATCCAATGCCGCGTAAACGGAACGATGGTCCGTATCGCGCGTCGTCGAGTCCACCAGTTTCTGCTCATTGACCTGCTGGGTGATCAGCGCGCTCGGATAACTGGAGTACTTGCATGTATTGCGCACGGGATTGGGGGGTATTCCGAACCGCGGATTCCCTCCAAACGTGTCGATCGTGAATGCGGGAGCGAACGGGCTGGGCTTGATGCGAAGCAGGCTGCAGTAGGTACCGCCGGTAATGATGGTGTTGTTGCGTGAGTTCTGCTCCACGTCCTCCTGCCACAACTGGGCGCCGATCGCGAAATTGAAGCGCCCTTCCAACTCTGATATATAGCGCAACTCCTGGCTCAGGAGCGAAGTGTTGGACCACCGATGGCCGAGTTGATTGGCGGTGCTGATGTCCATCCCGTTCGGTCCGGCCTCGGCTATCTTGTCAAGGTCCATTTCGGCGCTCGTATCCGCATCCGCCACTCCGGTAAGCGAACTAAGCGTGCCGGGCCCCACTGTCCAATCCGCAGTCAATGAGAACCGAATCACTTCGCGGCTTGAACCGGGAAAATCGTCATTGCCGATGCCCCGGCGGTAGTCCGGCGTCAATGTGACCACGAGATCATCGCCATCCGGAAGTTCGCCGATGACGCCGGGATGGTCCATATCATCGAACACCGCGGCATCGTCGGGGTCTCCCGCGCGCGTGCGCAGCAGGTGGTCCTGGATGATTTTCGCAGGGCCGACGCAATCATCGTCGTTTACGTAGCCGCCGTTGCACCGGGATGCGGCGGCCGGCACGCGGTTGATGCCATTGAAAGGAATATTGGCCTGCGGCGCCACCTCGAATTCGTCATCGGAATACTCCACGCGCATCTTGTAGGTGGACGAGTCGTTCGGCTCGAACTTCAACGTGGCGGCAAGGCCCAAGCCTTCGCCGCCCCCGATGTCGTTGCCGGTAATGGAGTTCTGGTAGAAGCCGCCCTCCTCCCAGTACAGCGCGTTCAGACGGTAGCCGGCGTTTTCTCCCAGCGGGCCCGAAAGGCTGCCCTTGAAGGTGTAATAGCCTTCCTCCGCCCCGTCCAAGCCGAACTCGCCTTCGGTTTCATCCGACGGATCGCGAGTTACGTACTGGACCGCGCCGGCAAAAGCGCTTCGCCCGTAAAGGGCGCTCTGCGGGCCCTTGACGACTTCGACGCGCTCGATATCAAGCATGCGTGGATTGATCAGCATGGTGCCGCCGGCGACACCGATGGCCTCGCTGGAAATATCGATGCCATCCACTAAGGTCGCGGCGTTGGGACGCCCGCGCGTAGGAGCCAGACCTCGAATCACCAGGCGTGTGTCGGCCGGCGAATAGCCCCTGTCGAACTGCAGACTGGAATCGTGATGGGCGATCTCGTTCAGTTCCTTCACGCCGGCCCGCTCCATGTCCTCGCGGCTTAACGCGTTCACGGAGATAGGAATGTCCTGAAGATTTTCTTCCTTCTTTCGGGTCGTGACGACGATTTCCTCGAAACCCGCGTCGTCCTGCGCCGTGGCCGGCAGCGCAATCAGCGCACCCATGGCCAGTGCGATCGAAAGCGAAGGAATCCGGTAGCGACTTGTTTGCATAGCAACCTCCCCTGTAAGGCCGTATGTGGCTCCCCTGTCGCGGGGAAAGATAAATCCGCATCCCTAAGGTTACCCGAATTCATTCGCTTCGTCACAAGACAGCGACTAAAAAGGCGGATCAGGTAAATTGATAGGGCGTGCGGGAAATTCGGACCCGCCTGCGTAAACACGGCATTTGCCGGGGAGGAACATCATGGCCGGTAGACGGGGCCCGTCGTTGATGGAGCGTTATCCGCCCGATCCGCGAGGAAAACACGTTCTCGTTTACTGGTTCATGCCGGGATATTCCTATTTGAATATCCTGACGCTGCTCTACGCGGCCGTCTTCAATTTGACACTGTTGACGATGGTGAATTTCGTCCAGCCCTATCTGCTGGAAGAGGTCCTGCAGATTCCCCGCGGCGAGCAGGGCGCCCTGACCGGCTTCCTGGCCGCCTTGCAAGAGGTCGTCGTCATTTCGCTCATGGGGCTGGTGGGAGCGCTGTCGGACCGCACCGGCCGGCGGGTCCTGTTTTCGATCGGTTTTGTGATCCTCGCCCTGGGCTATTTCCTTTACCCTTTGGCCAGTTCCCCCGAACAGTTGATTGCCTTCCGCGTCGTGGTTGCCGTCGGCGCGGCCATCCTTCCCGTGATGCTCGGCGCCTCCCTGATCGACTTTATTCAGGAATGCTCCAGGGGCAAGTGGCTGGGCACCACATCCATATTCAACGGACTGGGCGTGATACTCATGAGCATCGTATTCGGGCAACTGCCGGAGCGGTTTGAATGGATGGGTTTCAGCGGCGCACTGGCGGGGAGGTACACGTTCTGGATTGCCGCCGCGGTGGGAATTGTGTCCGCCATCCTGTTGCGCCTGGGATTCAAGGGCGGACCGCCGCCCGAGGTGAAGGACAAGCCCAGCGTGCTGAAAAATTTCGCCCGGGGAATCACCGAAGCCAGGCGCAACCCACGCATTGCCCTGGCTTACGCCAGCGGCTTCATCTCGCGCGGCGACCTCGTGGTGGTCGGCACGTTCTTTTCCCTGTGGTTCGTCCAGGTGGGTGTGGACCAGGGTATGACCACGGGGCAGGCCATGGGCCGGGCCGCATTTCTGTTTGGCGCCGTGATTCAGCTTTCGGCCATCTGCTGGGCGTATTTCATGGGAATGATCTGCGACCGGATAAACCGCACCTCCGCGGTCGCCATAGGTTTCGGCATCGCCGCTGTCGGATACCTCTGGCTGGGCTCCATCGGCGATCCGTTCTCGGCGGAAAGCCTGATTCTTTTCGCCTGCATCGCCACCGGCATAGGGGAGACTTCCACGGTGGTGTCTTCGGCCGCACTGCTCGGCCAGGAAGCGCCACCGCAATATCGCGGCGCCGTGGTCGGCGTCTATAACAAGTCGGGCGCCATCGGCATCATGCTGGCCACGATAGTCGGCGGACTACTGGTCGACCGTCTCGAAATCCCGAATGCGCCCTTCACGATGATGGGCCTCTGCAACCTGATTATCCTGCTGGCGGCCATAGGCGTGCGCATATGGGGCAACAAGCCTGTGCCGCCGCTATCAAAGGAAGCCGCCTGAAACTCAGGGCTCCGGCCCGCTATTTCACCCAGCCCTTGATATAGTCAGGCCACTTCCGGTCGATTTCGTCCAGCAGGTCCGGGCATTTCTCTTCCAGGAGCACGCGCGACACGGGGGGCCAGATTTCCGGACCGCCCTCGCCGGGCAGCTGTTGCGTCGCGTCGATAATCATCTTGCTGGTGATCCCCGTGGTTTGCATGCTGGGATCGGGCATGCGCATCTGGGTTTGCGGGATTACGACGCTGGCGCTGGGCTGCCAACGCGCGCCCAGCACATGAAGGATGTTGAGCGGCTGCAGGATGTTCACGTCGCTGTCGACGACAATGACCACCTTGTTGAGGCCAGGGTTGGCGGCCACCGCCTGCCCGGCCGCCATGCCTTCGCCCGCAAATCTCTTGTCGATACTGACGAGGCTGACGCCGTTCGCGCCGCGCGGCGAGTAGATCGCTTTCAGGTTGGGGATCAGTTTTCTGTAGCGGTGGTATTCGGCCGCGCATGAAGGACCCTTGGGCATGTCGGACGCAACGCCGGTAAAGGAATTGAAGAACAATGGGTTACGACGGTGCGTGACGGCGGTAATGTTGACAAAGAAATTGTTCCGCTTCATCAGCCCCAGATAGCCGTACATTTCCCCGTAGGGGCCTTCGTCTTCCGCCTGGTCCAGCGGCACCTCGCCTTCGATGATCATCTCGGCATGCGCCGGCACCATGATGTCGTTGGTCTCGCTTTTGACGAGTTCGATGGGCTTGCCGATCAACCCTCCAGCGATTTCAATCTCGCTTTCGCCGAAACCGGCCATCTTGGTGCTGCTAACGGACCACACGGCGGGATCGACGGCAACCGCAATGGACACCCTGCATGCGCGGTCTCCGCGCCTTTTCATGCCCATCAGCAGCCTCCAGCCGTCCTGACCGGGTTCGGGGTTCAGTCCGATCCTGTTCTTTCCCTTGATCTGGCAGCGATAGGTGCCGACGTTCGCCCCCAACCGGCTGTCGTGCATGAACACGGCGCCCGTATTGATGTAACGGGCGGCATCGGCCGGATTGTTCTTGAGCCAAGGAAACCTGAGAAGATCGATGTCGTCTCCCGTCAGTCGAACTTCCTTGCACGGAGCATGGTCCGGCTCGACATGAACGGGCTTTATCTTCATCCAGTTACCGGCCTGATCGATACGCGTCATCAACTTGTCGCGTGTCGCCCGATACATCTGCTCGTCGTTGTCGCCGATGTCCTCGACACCCCACGGCAGCGCTTCGATGTCCCAATTGCCGTAGAGATTGGCGACAATCGGGCCGTCGCGCCACTCTCCGTCTATCTTCATGCGCTCGATCAGCAGAGCGGGCGCGTCTTCATATCCGTACTTGTCGATCAGGCGATACATGATGCCCGTGGCCTCATACTTGTCCTGATCGATTTCCTTGAGGCGCATGAGCTTGCCGCGTGCCTCGATGGCGTGGACAAAATCGCGCAGGGAGTCGTAAGGACCCGTCAGTCGGGAATCTTTCTCTTTATCGCGAGCAACTGACATAAGCTTATGCCCCGTGGAATCCACGCCATTGTAGAAGAAGGGGGCTCCAAGGGTGCTTAGAACCGCAATATGTACTGTGCTGGCCGCCGCGGCTTTCGGCGTCTTCAACGCCGCAGTCGCGCAGCCCGAAGGCGCGCCCCGGGTCGTCAACCTGCGCGAGCTGAATATGGCCGAGGCGCCGGCGGATCTGGTCGCCCGGCTGTACCAGCGGGAATGCGCCGTCTGCCACGGGGAAGCCCTGCAGGGAGCGCCCCAGGGGACGGCGCTCGCGGGCGCCGATCTTCTCCACGGCGATTCCATAGACGACATTGCCAGGAGCACCGCGGAAGGATTTCCGGATCGGGGCATGCCCGGTTTTTCTCAGTCTCTCCGTGATCAGCAGATCAGGGCGTTGGCCCTCTACATTTCGGAACAGCGCCAGGGCACCAACCTGGAGGACTTCCGCTACAACGCGCCGCTGGAAATACCGGCCGGCGCCATTGAAAGCGAGCACCACGACTTCGTTGTCGAAACGGTGATCGACGGACTTGATCCATTGCCGTTCTCCATTGAACCTTTGCCCCACGGTCGTCTGCTGCTGACGGAAAAGCGCCGGGGCCTGAGCATCATCAGCGCTGAAGGGGAGCAATCCGACCTGATCCGGGGCGCTCCCAAAGCCTGGGCTGACTCGTTCAACTTCGTCGGCCAGCCGATGGGCCTCGGCTGGATGATGGAAGCGGCCCTGCATCCCGACTACGGCAACAACGGCTGGATTTATCTCCACTACGGCGACCGGTGCTCCGGCTGCAACGACCTCAGTCGCCAATCGGGACAGGACGTGTCCATGAACAAACTCGTGCGCGGGCGCATTCGGGACGGCGCCTGGGTGGACGAAGAGGTCCTCTGGCAGGCGGATTACGAGCACTACACGTTGATGCCGGAAATCGCCGCGGGCGGCCGCATCGCCTTCGACGGCGATGGCTATGTTTATTTCGGCGTGGGTATCAAGGGCCCGATGGAGCACATCGGCATACAGGATCTGAGTACGCCCTACGGCAAGATCATGCGCCTGCATGACGACGGCCGTGTGCCTGCCGACAATCCGTTTGTCGGCACGCCCGACGCGGAACCGGCGATCTGGACCTATGGCCACCGGAATCCCCAGGGCCTGGAGTTCAATCCCGCTACCAATGAAATCTGGAGCACCGAGATGGGTCCGCGCGGGGGCGATGAAATCAATCTCATCGAACCCGGGCTCAACTACGGGTGGCCGCTGTTCTCGCTCGGCGTGAATTACACCGGCACGCCGGTCGCCTGGGGCAGAGTGCTCGGCATCGAATTCGACCTGGCCGACATCCAGCAGCCTGTCGTTGACTTCACCCCCGCCCCCGCCCTGTCAAGCTTCGTGTTTTACCGGGGCGACATGTTCCCGGAATGGAACGGCGACCTCATTGTCGGCACCTTGCGGGCGTCCGACCTGTTGCGCATGAGAGTGACGGACCATCAACTGGTTCACCAGGAAACGCTGCTGGAAAACGTGGTACGGTTTCGCGATATCGAGGTGGGGCCCGCCGGGGAAATCTATCTCCTGCTGGAGCACGATAGCGGCGGGCAGATCATCAAGCTCATATCAGCGCCTCGGCGCTAGCCCTTCGGTCAGGCCTTGATCCAGCCGTACTGCGTGTTGCTGGGTTGACCGCCTTCGTGGCCGTACCAGTTCTTCAGTTGCGACAGCCCGTCGGCCGGAAGGGCCTTGCGCGCATCGTCCGGGTCGATCCCGTAGAGGCGCGCGGCGTTCAGCCCCAGGATCTTGTCCTTGTCCGCGTCCGTCAGATCCGGATAGCCGAATTCCTCCTGCAGGGTCTCGGGCATCTTGAAGCGGCGGAAGGCCTCGATCTGCCACTGCGGCGATCCCCACCAGATGGCATCCGTGCCCCAGATCACGTGATCGACCCCGTACGCCTTGAGGATCTGCCCCAGGAAATGCGCGCATACGTTGGGATGGGTGATGACGGTGTGACCGAAGGTCGTGCCGAGTTCCATGTATACATTGGTCATCTCGGGATTGGCTTCGCGCATGCGCACCAGGTCGGTGGTCCAGGGCAGGTAGCCGCCCTCCTGTATGTAGCCGTCGCCGGGCGGAAGTTCGTAATTCGCCGCCTTGAAGCCGGAGTGGTAGATGATGAAGTTGATGTCGGGATGGTCCAGCGCCGCCTTTTCGATGTCGCGCGGATGGTTGTGCTCCAGGCTGCTGCCGGGCAGCGGCAGTCCCTTGTGGACGCAAACCAGATTCATGCCGTAGCCGAGTATCTTCTCGTAGAAGGGATACATCAGCTCTTCGTCGTCCATCCAGAACGGGAACTCGCCCTTGCGCTCGACCACTCCGGGATAGAACTTCCAGGAATCGACCTTCAGGTCCAGCGCCATGCGCTCGGTCTCCTCCAGGAAATTCGGGAAGAACGGCGCCGTCAGCCCGTGCGCAAGCAGCCGCTGCGATCCCGCCATGGCGTTGATCCGCTCGCGGCCCTCCACCATCTCGTCGGAATTCAGGACGTTGAACAGGTTGGAAGCCACGCCGCTGATGACCGCCACCTGCGTATCGCTGTCGAAGAACACTTCCTTGATGAAGTTGCGGAACTGCAGGTCCCCCTTCTGCGGCTCCACGCCGGCCAGTTCCTTGTTGAAGGGAGCGGAAAGCTTGCGGAAGAACAGGGGTTCCACTCCATCGGTGCGCACGTGGTGCGTCTGCACGTCGAATACGAAGGAGTTCTTGGGCCATAGCTCGGGATACGCCTCCAGGTCGTAGGTCTCCGCGGCGTTCACACGGAACCACGGGCCGAATACTTCATTCATTGCCATGAAGGCCATCGCCATTCCGCAGCTACCGGCCAGGAACTCGCGCCGGGACAACCCCAGAGTCTTGCTGCGTTGAGCGGACCATTCCTTGAGCAGCAGCTCTACCTTGCGCTGTTCGGGTGTCTGCGGCGTCGGCAGATATTCCTCGTTGGAAATGATCTGCGTCGGGATTGGCAGGCGACCGTCCTGCGGCCGGTCGAGGCGGTTCTTCTTTATCCACATAGGCGGAGCATTCCTCCCGGGGATCGCTGCGCGGTTCGTGCTCCGCAGCATAGCAGAGCCCTTGGTTTATCATTCGCCGCTGTTCTGAGGAGGGGGAGCATACCCATGACGACAAAACGCTGGCTGCCCGGCCTTTTTCTGGTGCTGATGAGCGCCGCGATCGGCGACGATGAGCCGGTGGGCGCCTGTACCTATGTTCAGGAGAACATGTTCGCGGGTCCGTTCGACGTTTGCCAGGCGCCGGTGACGGAAGCCGCCTGCACGGAACTGGGCCAGACGGATGACAACCATGACGCGAGCTTTGCCGAAGGCGCCGAGTGCGACACCGAGCGCGAGACGGTGGGGATCTGCGACCTGGGCGATTCCAGGCAGCACTACTACACCGGCGACGCATTCGGCCTCGAAATCGGCTGCGGTTTCCAGGGCGGTGAATGGATCGCCGCCGAATAGCGCCGGGAGAGAGGGCGTCCCGCCCTCCGGGAAGACGGGACTTCTTCCCACCGAGGTAAGTCCCGCCCTCGCGGGCGCCTGCTAGTTCGAGGCGGACGCTCCCCAGCGCCATTCCAGCCCGGCGAACAAGGACCGGGGCCGTCCCGGGAAATAGCGCTCGCCGCTGAAGACCGTATAGTCGGCGCGGTCCGCGTATGCGCGGCCGGTCAGGTTGAACAGTCGCAGATAGGCGATGACTCTCTGCCCCAGCGCCGCGCGCACACGCAGGTTCAATAATTCATGCCCCGGATAGCGATGCCGGTTTTCGGGCTCCATGAAGTAGCCTGAAGTCCAGAGCCACTCCAGCTCCATCTGCCAGTCTGCTTCGCCCCGCCAGCGAAGGCGCGTCCCGCCGAATCGGCGCGGCGCCGTGTCCACGTCGAGGCCGTTCAGATTGACGCCTCCAAGCAGGTAATCCCTGTCGTAACGGTGCCGGGCGACACTGCCTGTAAGTTCCACCGTCAGCCGGGATATCGCCTGCCAGGAGACGTCGATCTCGAACCCCTCGTGGCGGGTGCCGCCGCCCGCGCGATTGAACAGCTCCGCGTCCCGGAACAGGACGTCCCGCTTGCGCATGTGGTACAGCGCCACCTGCGCGGCGAAGGCGTCGAGACGGAAGGACGCGCCGAGTTCCGCCGCCCGAAGCTGCTCCGGACGCAAATCGGCGGTCGACTGTCCACCCTGCAGGCGGTACAGCTCGGTGGCCTGGGGCATGCGAAAACCGTGCGAGAGGCTGAGCCAGGCGCGTGCTTTGCGGACGGGGTTCCACATGATGCTGACCTTGGGCGAGAGCGTCCCGAAGCTGTCGGCGCGGTTCGCCGGACGACTGTAACGGCACCCTCCGAAACCGCAGGGCGTCAGATCGTCCCTAGTGCGTCCGGCGGGCAGCTTCGTATGGTAGTCGTAACGCGCACGTTCGTAACGCGCCCCGAAGCTCGCGATCCAATCGCTTCCGAGACTCAGGTCAATCTGCGCAAACGGCGCCAGCCAGCCCGCGTCGACCTCGTAATCGTAGTGGTCCCCGGAAGGAAAGACTTCCCGCACGAATGCGCTGCCGGCCGCATCGCCCCGTTGCCACTGGCGGAGATCGCCCTGCGTGTACTCGAGGTCGATTCCGGCAATCAGCAGCCAGGTCCCGCGGTCCACATAAGCGGCCGTCTGCAGGCCGACGCCCGAATGGCCGTTACGCTCGTACGGGTCGCCAGGCAGGAAGTGCATCCGAAAGCGCATGCGCGAGTGGCGCAGGTACGGCGTCAGGACCAGCGACCAGGCTTCACCCCGGCGATATTCAAGGCGTGCCCAGGCGCGCAGATTGAGCGCCTTGCGAAAGGCTTCGGGGTCCGGGTTCGAGCGGGCGGTTTGCCGGTCGCGATAACTGTCGAGTCCGGTGACGTAGCCGGCGGTGTCCTGGTCCAGCCCGCTCACCGCCAGGGCGCCGGTCCAGTCCCAGGTTCGCGTGTTGCCGGAGCGAAAGGCGTTGAGCTTGAACTGCCGGTAGCCGGAATCGTCGCGAAAGCCTCCATCCCGCACCGCGGTCAACCTGAGCCCGCTGTCCGACCCGCCGACCCAGTCAAGCCGGAGCCGCGCCAGACCGTACGACCCCAATTCAAGGCCGGCAAGCGAAGACTCCGCGCTGCGCGCGGTGATCACGTTGACTACACCGTGCAGCGCATTGCCTCCGTACACCGCCGTGCCGGGCCCGCGCAGCACTTCGATTCGCGAAGCCGCCTCGTGGTGGGCGAAGAAAAGTTCGTTGATGTTGCAAAAGCCGGGCGACGTCAGCGGAATGCCGTCCTCGGCCGTGAGCAACGCACCGCAGGCGCCGGCCCCGGTGAGCACCGGCGAACGCAGCGCCGGCAGGTACTCCTGTCCGTTGCCCCGCTGCAGGTTCACGCCTGGCACCCGTACCAGCGCCTCCTGCACGTGCGTCTGTCCGGGCAGTCCGCCGAGGCGCTCGAGGTCCAGCACGCTGAGGCTGCGGTCCACCGTCCGTGCGTCGCTGGGACGCCGCCGCGCGGTCACCACGATTTCTTCAACATCGACGCTTGCGCCGTCATTGCCCTGCGCATGTACGGCCGGCAGCAGCAGGCATTGGGCAAGCGCGAGCAGCCATGGCAGGGCGGACTGCCGATGCCGACTTGTCATGACACTAGTCGCCCTTGAGCTCGTGGCGCGCGATCAGCAGTTGCTGAATCTCGCTTGCGCCCTCGTAGATCCTGAGCGCGCGTATTTCACGGTACAGCCGCTCCACCGCGGACCCCGCCCGGACCCCCTCGCCACCGAACAGCTGCACCGCGCGGTCGATCACTTTTTGCGCGTGCTCGGTCGCGAACAGCTTGGCCATGGAGGCCTCGCGGGTTATGCGTTCCTGCCCGGAGTCGCGCGTCCAGGCGGCCCGGTAAACCAGAAGAGCCGCCGCGTCGATGGACGTCGCCATATCGGCCAGCGCCGCCTGCGTGAGCTGCAGGTCGCCGAGGGTCCCGCCGAACAGCTCCCGTCGCCGTGCTCTCCGCAAGGCCTCACCGTAGGCCCGCCGCGCCATGCCCAGCGCGGCCGCGCCCACGGTGGAACGGCACAGGTCCAGAGTGCCGAGCGCAACGCGCAACCCGTCTCCGGGCGCCCCCAGCATGGATTCCGCCGGCACGCGGCAGTCGTTGAATTCAAGGTTGCCCAGCGGGTGCGCCGCAATGGCCCGGGTGCGCTCGCCGACCTGAAGGCCGGGCGTATCGGCGGACACCACGAAACCGCTGATCCCGCGCTTGCCTTCGGCAGTGCGGGCGAACACCACGTAGAAATCGGCGACTCCTGCGTTCGAAATCCAGGCCTTGGCGCCATTGAGCACGTAATCGCCCTTGCGCCGCTCCGCGCGCATGGTCATGGCGGCGACATCCGAACCCGCTTCCTTCTCCGAGAGCGCGAAGGCCGCAATCTTCCGCCCGGCGGCAACATCGCCCAGCCATGCCTCCTTCTGCCCGGAGTTCCCGTACAGGCTGATCGGCGCGCTGCCGAGAACCTGCATCGCGTACACGAAATCGGCCAGGGGCTCATGCCGCGCCAGGGTCTCGCGCATCAGGCACAGACTGCGGGCGTCAAGGCTTTCGTCATCGCCGAACGGTTGCGGTACCGCGATCTTCAGAAACCCGGCCTCGCCGAGGCGCGCGCCGATGTCCCGGCAGCTCGCGTCCAGATCGGCGGCGGACGGCTCCCGTTCCCACGATTGCTCGCCGCACCAGGCGCCCAGCCTGCGCTGCCGGTCGCGATGCCGCTGCTCGAAGAACGGCCACTTGAGGTGACTTGCAGGCATGGGCCCCGCGCCTAATCCGCCGCCTGCCGAGCCAGCGCCTCGCGAATCAGCCGGGCGTGCTCCGCGAGAACTTCGTCATCGGCCAGCGCATGTCCCGGCCGCCTCACCGGCTGGCCCTGATGGCAGGGGATGACGTGCACATGCATATGGAAGACGACCTGGCCGGCGGCGGAGCCGTTGCGCACGATGACCAGGACCCCGTCCGCTCCGAACGCCTGCTTGACGGCGTCCGCGAGCTTCTGAGTGGCCGCAAACACGCCGGGCACGGCATCCGCGGGAAGCGTGTGAAAATCCGCACACGGGACCTTGGGCAGCACCAGCGTATGGCCGTCGGCGCGCGGCATGACGTCCATGATCGCCAGGACATGCTCGTCGTCGTAAACGCGGTGGGATTTAGCCTCGCCGGCCAGGATGCGTGCGAAGATGTTGCCGGAATCGTAAGTCATTGCTTAAGCCCGCATATCATTCGGATTTCCGCCTAATCATGCCCTAGCGCAAGAGAAAAAACATCAGCGAACTCTGGGACCCGGCCAACCATTGCTTCGTCTGCGGGCCTTCCAACCCGGGGGGTCTGAGGGTGCGTTTCCGCCTGGAAGCGGAGGGCGGCGAGCAGATCTGCCGCGCGGAATTCACGCCGGGACCGACGCATGTGGGCTACAGCGACATGCTCCACGGTGGCATCCTCTACTCGCTGCTGGACGACGTCATGGCCAACTGGAGTTTCCTTCGGGGTCTTCGCGCCCACACGGCTCGCTGCGAGGTTCGCTACCGGGACGCGGTGCCCGTGGGAGTCGGCCTCAGGCTCGAAGGCAGGCTGGTGCGGCGCCGGGGCCGCATGATGGAAATGGAAGGCAAGGCCTTCCGCGACGACACCGGCGCAATCGTGGCAACCGCCCGGGCGCGCTTCATGTCGACCGGCGCCTCCCGCCACGATTCGTCTTCCACAGCCTGAATCCTTCCAGCGCCGCCAGCACGGCCAGGTGAATGAGGCCGGGCACCGGATCGTAGGCCTCGATGACCCAGTGTGCGAATGTCAGGACGGCCGCCGCGTACACCCATCGGTGCAGGCGCTTCCAGAGCCGTCGCAGGCGCCGGACGGCAGCGTCGTTGCTGGTGATCGCCAACGGCACGAAAATGGCCAGCGCGATCCAGCCGGCGAGCAGTCCGGGTTCGACGCCTTCTGCCAGTATGAGTGCGAACGTGCCCTTTCGAAACAGGTACACGACCGTATGCAACGCCGCGTAGCCGAACGCGGCCACGCCGAGATAGCGCCGCCGTCTCAGCAACCACCTGACCCATGGACGTCCCGGAAACATCAGCGTCAGCGGCGTAACCGCCATGGCGGCAATAAGCAATTTCGCCGAGAGGTCTCCGGTCGCCAGCACCACCTCCCCATAGAACGTGGCGCCCGTTGCGTAACGCCCGATAATGACCGCGCCCGGCAGCGCGAGCAGCAACCAGAGCGGGTAGGGCGAATCGATCAGTCGGCGGAGCAAAAGCGAAGTCCGGTTCCGGCGTTCCCGCCGGTTGTTCGGCAGAATCTTGACCCCTTTTGAGACACGGCTCTAGTATGGCGGCAATTTTCGGGAGAGCACGAATGAATCGGTCAACGGCAGCCCTCTGCGTGGCGACCGCGCTTTTGTGGAGTGCGGCGCAGGCGCAAGTCGGCAATAACGAAAGCATACTCAACCCCAACGTGGCGGGCGAAGATCAGCTCGAAGGCATCACCCATCTTGACCCGGAGCTGGTCGGGAACATCTTCGCAAGCCGGCCCTTTTCCGGTGCGGCGGAACTGGACGGTCTGTTGAGCGGATCGTTGAACGAGAGTGAGCTAGCGGAGGTCTATGGGCAACTGTTTGTTCCCATCAATCTGAATTCGGCGTCGGAACAAGAGATTCTCCTGATCCCCGGCGTGGGCAGGCGCATGGCGCACGAGTTCGAGGAGTACCGGCCGTATCGTTCGCTTGAACAGTTCCGCCGCGAAATCGGCAAGTACGTGGACGACGCCGAAGTCGCCCGGCTGGAACAGTACGTCTTCGTGCCGCTGGACCTGAATTCCGCGAGCGAAGCCGATTTTGCGGGCATTCCCGGCGTGGGCAGCCGCATGGTGCACGAATTCCTGGAGTACCGGCCGTACCGAAACATGGAACAGTTCCGCCGCGAAATCGGCAAGTACGTGGACGACGCCGAAGTCGCCCGGCTGGAACGCTACATGACGATCGACTGAGCGACCGCCGGGCCAGGCGCTCGATCGGCGTCCATGCCGGCGGGGGCGCCCCGGGGGCCTGTCGCCTCAGGGGGCGGCCGGGTAGATCGCGATGTCGTACTTTCCGGTGCCGGCGCGAAGGGGGCGCACGTTGTTGCGGTACTCGTCACCCTTCCAGAAGGCATCGAGTTGTTCGCGGGTGGGGAAGCGGCTGACGATCAGGTAGCAGCCGGTCAGCTTGTCGCCCTCGACGTCTTCTTCCGACGGGCCACGGATGACGTATTCGCCGCCGTTCTTCGCCACGAGCTCGGCGGAGAGTTGAGCGTATTTCTTCATGTTGTCGTTGAAGTTGGTGATGTGGCACACCGCAACCAGGTAATGGGACATGGGTCTCCTCCAGATCGGAAATAGGTAAATCGTCAGCTTGAGCCGGCCGCGTTCCCGCGGGCGCCGGCACGATACAGCAGCACCGCCACCGCCGCAAGCGCCAGCATGCCGAGCCAGGATCCGGCCGAGAACGGCAGCGCCAGCGGCGCCTTGTCGCCGGTCGCGACGATCACGATGGCGATGAAAATGCCGAGCAGCGCCTCGCCCGTGATCAGGCCCGCGGCGAGCAGCGAACCGGAACGGGCGGCCTCCCCGCCTCGCGCGCGTTTGGCAAGGTAGGACAGCAAACCGCCCAGGAAGATGGGAACCGCCAGCTCGACCGGCAGGTAGATTCCCACCGCGACCGCAAGCACCGGCATGCGGAAGCCCGCCTTGCGCGCCTTCAGCACTTCGTCGCAGACGATGATCAGCACGCCCACGGCGGCGCCCGTTGCGATCATGTTCCAGGGAAGTTCGGCGTCGCCGAGCACCCCGGCAGCCACGGATGCCATCAGCGTGGCCTGGGGCGCCTGCAGGGAGTCGGGCTGCTCGCTGGTCGCCGGGCCG
This sequence comes from Gammaproteobacteria bacterium, assembly GCA_026707445.1. GTDB lineage: Bacteria > Pseudomonadota > Gammaproteobacteria > Steroidobacterales > Foliamicaceae > Foliamicus. Next base: position 21,640 of record JAPOWV010000053.1, on the reverse strand, counting down.
ATGCCGTAGGCGGTGAGCAGGACGTTCAGTATCGGCGCCAGCAGGAAGGTGGCCGATACGACGCCCACTACCTGCATGACCTGTTGCTTGTACGGCGTGGAACCGACGATCCGCCCGGCCTTCAGGTCCTGCATGTTGTCTCCGCCGATGGCCGCGGCACAGCACACCACGGCACCGATCATGATCACCGCAGCGGGCGCGTTGGCGTCTTCCCTTCCGACCAGCCACAGCATCAGCAGCGAGGAAAAAAGGATGGTGGCGATGGTGACTCCCGATACGGGATTGTTCGAGGACCCGACCAGTCCGGCCATGTAGGCGGCGACCGCCGAGAACAGGAAGCCGGTCGTCGCCATCAGCAGGGTCATGGCCAGCGAAATGCCGGCGCTGCCCACCACGTTGTAGTAGATGAACCACATGAATACCGCCATGACAGCGACGCCGCTCAGCACGATGCGCATCGGCGTGTCGCGATCGGTCTCGGCCACGGTGGTGGCCGCGGCGGACTTGCCGAAGCCCCGTCGGAAGGCTTCAACCAGCGAGCCGCGCAGCGAAACAATCGCCCAGAGGCCGCCCGTGATCATTGCGCCCACGCCAATGTAGCGAATCTGCGTGCTCCAGATCGCGAAGGCCGCATCCGCGGCGGACATGCCGGCAACGGCTGCAGCGAATTCGGGGTTGTTTTCCAGGTAGAAGGCGCCGAACACGGGCAGGGCGACGTTCCACGAGAACAGGCCACCTAGCAGGACCAGGCTGGCGATATTGATTCCCACGATGTAGCCGACGCCGACCAGGGCCGGCGACAGGTTCGATCCCGCGTAGGCGATGCTGTCGCCAACGCGCGCAGCCGCCTGGGCGATTCCGTCCCAGAGCTTCAATCCGGTCTCGGACAGCTTGAGCAGCGCGCCCAGGCCGGCGCCGAGCGCCAGGAAGCGCACCTCTCCGCCGCGCTCCTGCCCCGCCTTGAGCACCTGCGCCGTTGCCTGGCCTTCCGGGAAGGCCAGGTTCTCGGAAACGATCAGCGAATGACGCAGCGGAATGGTGTACATCACGCCCAGCAGGCCCCCGACACCGGCGATCACGCTTACCCACCAATAGTCGAACACGTCCCAGTAGTTGAGTATCAGCAACGCCGGCAGCGTGAAGATCACTCCGGCCGCCAGCGACTCGCCCGCGGAGGCGGCGGTCTGCACGATGTTGTGCTCAAGTATGTTGCTGCGCTTGAACAGGCTCAGAACGGCCATGGACAGCACCGCGGCGGGAATCGATGCCGAGACCGTAAGTCCCGCGAAAAGTCCGATATAAGCGTTGGCCCAGGAAAGAATGATCGACAGCAGCACACCGGTTACTATCGCCTTGACCGTCAATTGCGGCATGAGATTCCCCGTATGAATGGCGCGAATACTATACCGGCGGGAAAAGGGAACAGATGATCGGGCTGCTGCAACGCGTCAGCCGCGCGCGAGTTAGCGTGAATGGCGAGACATCCGGTGAAATCGGCCGCGGCCTGCTGGTGCTGGCCGCCGTGGAACGGGGCGACGGCGATGCGCAGGCCAGGCGGTTGGCGGAGCGCATCGTGGGCTATCGCGTATTTCCGGACGCCGGCGGCCGGATGAACCTGAGCCTGAAGGACGTGGGCGGCGAACTGTTGCTGGTATCGCAGTTCACGCTCGCGGCCGACACGCGCAAGGGCACCCGGCCGGGGTTTTCGAAGGCGGCGCCGCCCGACGTGGGACGGCGGCTGTTCGACCGGCTGGTGGCCGAATCGAAAGCGCTGGGCGTGCGCGTGGCAACGGGCGTCTATGGCGCCGACATGGACGTGGAACTGGTCAACCAGGGGCCGGTCACCATTCTTCTGCAAGCCCATCCGGGGCCGTAGAGGGTATGATTAGGGGCTACCGCAGGGCATCTCAGGCCAGTGGTGCATGGATAAATGGACCCGGCGGAGACTCCAGGAGCGCTAAGAGGACGAAATAATGGGATTTGGCGGAATCAGCGGCTGGCAGCTACTGGTAGTGCTGCTGCTCGCCTTGGTGATATTCGGCACCTCGCGGATCCGGAACCTCGGCAGTGACCTGGGCTCGGCCATCAAGGGATTCCGCAAGGCCGTTGCCGATCCGGACAAGGCCGATCCGGACAAGCTGGCCCGCACCGACGCGGAGTTCAGCGAGACCGACACCGGCGCGAAGAGCAAGGAGAAGGACGCGCCCAAGGCCTGATTCAGCCCGGTTATCGCACCCGTTGCTCCGCCTCGACCGGCCGCGCCGGTCGAACGACGTGAACCATGTTTGATATCGGCTTTACGGAACTCGTGCTGCTGGCGGGCCTGGGCCTGATCGTCCTGGGGCCGCAGCGCCTGCCGAAAGTCGCCGCACAGCTCGGGCGCTGGGTCGGGCAGGCGAGGCGCATGTCGCGGACGCTGATGTACCAGTTGCGCCAGGAAGTGGATCTGGACGATCCGAGGCCGTTCTCGGCTCGTGGGACCGCCGGGGCGTCGGCCGGCGCGAAGCCGAAAACAGCGCAAAAGGAAAAGGGCGGCGAGCAGAAGGAAAAGGAAGCCGAAACCGCGCAGGAATCCGGCAAGGACAAGGAAAAGGAAGCCGAAACCGCGCAAGAGTCCGGCAAGGAAGACACCGAACAAAGTCAGTCCGGTGAATAGCGAGTCCGAGCGGAAAGACAAGGAAGAAAAGGAGGAACTGGAGGAGTCCAGCCTTCTTTCGCACCTGATCGAACTGCGCTCCCGCCTGATGAAGGCGGCCGGCGCCATACTGGTGGTTTTCGTTGGCCTGGTGCCCTTTGCCCAGGAAGTTTTCACGCTGGTGGCGTCGCCGCTGATGAGCCAGCTTCCCGAAGGATTCACGATGGTCGCCATCCGGCCGGCCTCGCCGTTCCTGACTCCCTTCAAGACGGCCTTTTTCGTGGCGCTGTTCACCGCCATGCCGGTGGTCATATACCAGGCCTGGGCCTTCGTGGCGCCGGGTCTGTACAAGCGCGAAAAGAAGGTGGCGCTGCCGCTGGTGCTCTCCAGCATATTCCTGTTCTACGCCGGAGCGGCTTTCGCCTACTTCGTCGTTTTCCCGCTCATGTTCAGTTTCTTTGCCGCCGCAACGCCCGAAGGCGTGGCCATGATGACCGATATCGGCGAATACCTGGACTTCGTGGTCGTGCTGTTCTTTGTTTTCGGGCTAGCCTTCGAGGTGCCTATCGCTATCCTCATGCTGGTGGGCGCGGGCATCGTCAGCCCGCAATCACTCGGCAGCAAACGACCCTACATTCTCCTGGGGGCGTTCACGCTGGGCATGCTGGTGACTCCGCCCGACATGATCTCCCAGACCCTGCTGGCCATACCGATGTACCTGCTCTACGAGATCGGCATACTGATGGCGCGCCTGATGCTCAAGAAACCCGAACCCGAGGCCGAGGCCGATTGATTGCGCGCCGTTCCGGCGGCGGATTGATGTCCGATTGCCGGCTACCCCTCGCCGCCGAGCACCGGTGTACGGCCCCTTTCCTCCATGTCGTCAAGCTGTTCCTTGCTAATGGTTTCCACGCGCTTGCCGGCGGTGTTGTCCTCTTCCGGCTCGCCCCTGCGGCGGACGCGATTGATGCGGGAGCCCGTCGTATCCCTGCGCTCCAGCGAGGTGAGGTAAGGCTCATCACTCTTGCGCCGCTTATCCCGGCGCGCGGCGGCCGAATCCTCCGATGCCTGCGCCTGCTGCGCTTCCGGCGCGGCCTCCGCGGATTGCAACGCGGACTGTTGGGCCGCGCAGGCGCCAAGCGCCAGCGCGCAAGCAACAACTAGTAATTTCTTCACGGATTTCTCCCTCTTCGGCGCGGGCAAGATTATCACGCGTTCTTCTGCTTCAGCCGGCGAACGGAAGTCGCCAGTCTGGCAACGCTCAGCAGCACTTCCGCTTCGTCGGTGATTCGTATGTCCCATACATGGACCACGCTGCCGAGCCGAACCGGGCGGGCGGTGCCGTACACGTAACCCGATCTCGCCGGGCGCAGGTGGCTGACGTTGATCTCCAGGCCAAGGACCTGGTACTCGCCGGGAGGCGTGGTGAGGTAGGACGACCAGCTTCCGACCGATTCCGCCAGGACCGCCGATGCGCCGCCATGCAGCAACCCGAACGGCTGCTGGGTGCGGAAATCCACGGGCATGCGGGCACGCAGGTAATCGTCGCCGATCTCGACGATCTGCACGCCCAGATGTCCCAGCATCCGGTCCTCCTCCATGGCGTTGAGCTGCTCGGGACTATCGAACGCCCTGGGGTGCCATATTCTGCCGCTCACTCTTTCTCCTGCTCAGCCACCTGCCGGTACGCTTCGCGAAAACTCAACCCCTGCTTCACCACCAGTCGATTGGCGCGCTCGGCGGCGCGCAGTCCCCGCGCCGACGTCAGCTGCCCGCAGCGTTCCGGGTCGAAGCGCAAAGCGCGCACTATACGGCAAACGACCTGGCAACTCTCGGCGGCAAGATCGACCGTGCGGAAAAGCGGCGCCTTGATCCGCTGCAGGTCGCGCTGATAACCGGAGGGAAGCGAGGCAGGGATGCCAAGGATTTCCAGCAGCGAAGCCCGCGCGGTCGCGCCGGCCGCGCGCACCAGTTCCAGTGCGTCGGCATTGCGCTTCTGGGGCATGATGGACGAACCGGTGGTCACTTCGGACGCCAGGTCAACGAGCGCAAACTCCTGCGTGTAGAACAACAGGAGGTCGCCGGCCAGCCGGCCCAGGTCCTGGACCAGCAGCGCGCATTCGAACGCCAGCCCGGCTTCGGCCTTGCCGCGGGACAGTTGCACGGCCGTGACCGGCTCATGCACCTCGGCAAAACCAAGGGCCTTGCGGGTGCGTTCACGGTCCAGCTTCAGCCCGGGTGCGCCGAAGCCCGCGGCGCTGCCCAGCGGGTTGCGGTCCAGTCGGCGCACGGCGGCCTGAAGGCCGGCTGCGTCGTCGCGCAACTCCGCAGCAAAGGCGCCCGCCCACAGAGCCACACTGCTCGGCATGGCCTGCTGCATGTGCGTGTAACCGGGCAGCGGCAACCCGCCCTGACTCTCGACGAGATCTTCCAGGGCTTCGGCCACCGCTTCGGCAGCCTCCCGTACGGATGAAGCGGCGTCCTTGAGATACAGGCGCAGCGCCGCCAGCACCTGGTCGTTGCGCGAACGTCCAAGATGCACGCGCGCGCCGGCGTCGCCGACCCGCGCGACAAGGCGCCGCTCAAGGGCCGTATGCACGTCCTCTTCTTCGAGCGAAATGGACCAGGCTCCAGCCGCGTGACCGGCGGCAAGTTCGCCCAGACCGTCAACGATCGCGGCGTGGTCGTCGTCCGTAAGGTAGCCGGCCGCCTGCAACATGCCGGCGTGCGCGATCGAGGCCTTCACGTCGTACTCGACCAGGCGCGCATCCAGCAGGTGGTCCTCGCCGGCCGTGTAGCGCAGGACCGTTTCGTCCAGCTTGCCGCCCTTGTCCCACAGGCGCGTCATTACTTCGCCGCCTTCTGCTCTTCGGCGGACAGCGCATCGATGCTGCGCACAACCAGCGTTCCGCAGCCTTCGTTGGTGAATACTTCGCGCAGCAGCCCGTCCTGCGTGCTCCCGGACACCAGGTGAACCCGCGGAACGCCGCCCGTGATGGCGGATTCGATGGCCGTGGCCTTGGGCAGCATGCCGTCGCCCAGCGATCCCTGCTTGCGCAGCTTGCGCAATGCGGCGAGATCGAGATACGACAGCAGCGTGGACGGATCGGAACGGTCCTCGAGTATGCCCGGCGCGGCCATCGTAAGAACCAGTTTCTCGGCCTTGATGGCAACCGCCAGCGCGGCGGCCACGGTGTCCGCGTTGATATTCAGCAGGTTGCCCTCGCCGTCGGCCGAAAGCGGGCTTACGACCGGGATCAGGCCTTCCCTGAGGGCAAGATCGAGAACCGCCGGTTCGACTTCGTCGATGTCCCCCACAAAGCCGAAATCAACCGGCTCGTCGCCGGCGCCTTCCATCTTCACCGGAGGGCGGCGATGGGCCGTCACCAGGCCGGCGTCGACCCCGGACAGGCCGACCGCGGGGATACCGCAGGCCCGGCAGGCGGCGAGCAGTTGCGTGTTGACCTCGCCGTTCAGCACGTACGAGGCCACCTTCAGGTCTTCCGGCCCGGTTACGCGGCGGCCGGCCACCATGCGCGCCTTGTGTTTCAGGCGCCCGGTCAGTTCGGTCGACTGCGGTCCTCCGCCGTGCACGATCACCACCCGCACGCCCAGCGCCTGCAGGACCCCGGCCTGCTCGACCAAAGCCTCTATGCGGCTACTGCGGCTCAAGACCTCGCCACCCAGCTTCACGACGAAAACGCGGCCACGGTACAAGCGCAGATACGGCGCCGCGGCCCGCAGCGCCCCGAAGCCGGTGCCGCTCGGACGCGAGCGGTTCACAGTCCCGGCCCCAGCATCGCGTAGAGCACGGCCATCTGCACCCACATCCGGTTGCGCGCTTCCGGCACCACTACGCTGCGCGGCCCGTCCAGCACCGCCTCGCTCACCACCACGTTGCGGCGCACCGGAAGGCAGTGCATGAACCGGCAGTCCTCTTCGGCCGGTGCGAACCACTCTTCGTCGACGCACCAGTCCTCGTGCCGGTTGCGCAACTGGTAGTCCTCGTGCTTGTCACCGTAATGGACCGTCGAACTCCAGGACTTGGCGTACAGGACGTGAGCGCCGTCAAGCGCCTCCGCACGGTCGTCCGTTTCACTGATCGACCCCCCGGAACGCCCGGCCAGCGAGCGGGCCTTGTCCATGACCTGGGGCGGCAGCTCGAACCCCTCCGGGCGTAGCACGGTCACGTCCATTCCGCGCATGGCCGCCATCTGGATCGTGGCGGCCGGCACGGCAAGCGGAAGCGCGAGCGGATGGTAGGCCCAGCTCAAGACGAACTTGCCTCCCGAAACCGGGGCGCCCAGGTCGTCCATGGTCTTCCAGTCGGCCAGGCTCTGACATGGATGGTTGATGGCCGACTCCATGTTGATCAGGGGCGTTGAAACCAGCTCCGCCATGCTCCGATACTCGCGGTCTTCCAGGTCCTCCACCAGGTCGCGGCGCTCGGCGAACGCCCGCAAGCCCAGCGCGTCGCCGTACGAGGCGATTACCGGCACGGCTTCCTTGACGTGCTCCGCCGCGGCGCCGTCCATCACGATTCCGGGCCGCGTCTCCAGCCCGTGGATGGACATTTCCGGCGAGATCACGAACGCGCCACCGCCGAGGCGGGTCATGGAAGCCTGAAACGAAGCCAGCGTTCGAAGCGATGGATTCAGAAACAGCAGCGACAGCACCTTGCCTTTCAGGGCCTCCGGTTCCGGATGCTTCTCCAGCCGGCCGGCCAGGGCCAGAAGCGCCGCTATCCGCTCGGGCGAAAAGTCCGCGAGGTCGTCGAATCGTTGGATGTCACTCATTTGCCTGCTCCTGACAAGAGCCGAGTTGATGCACGGCGGCGGCCAGTAGCGCCGCCTCTTTTTCGCGCAGGTTAAGCGGGGGCATCAGGCGCAACCATTCGGGCAGCGCGCTGGTCCCGGTAAGAATGTCGGCCGCAAGCAGGTCGTCGCGAACCGGCCGCGCGCCACCCGCGCATTTCAGCCCCAGCAGCAGCCCGCGCCCCTCAATCGCCTCGACCGGGCCCGCGATGCAGGTGGAGCGGATCTGCCGCTCGCGCTCCGCGGCTCGCGACGGAAGCTGTTCCTCTTCCATGACGTCCAGCACTGCCTCGATGGCCGCGCAGGCCAGCGGACCGCCGCCGAAGGTAGTGCCCAGGTCGCCGACGACGAGCTGGGTCGCGACTTCCTCGCGCATCAGCAGCGCCGCGCAGGGAAAGCCCGCGCCCAGGGACTTGGCGGCAGTGATCATGTCCGGCGCCACGCCCGAATGCATTACGGCGAACGGCAGGCCGCTTCGGCCCATACCGCACTGCACTTCATCGGCGATCAGAAACGCACCGTGCCTGTCGCAGGCGGCGCGCACGTCGCGCAGAAAGTCGTCGCTCAGGGCGAACGCGCCCGCGAGGCCCTGTATGGGCTCGAGAATGACCGCGGCGGTTTCGCCGTCGATGTGCGAGACCACGGCAGCGGCGTTGTCGCGGGGCGCGAAGGCCACGTCGAAAGGCGTATTCGGAAACCCGTACCAGCGCTCCCGCGCCCCCCAGGTGACCGCGCCGGCAGCCGCCGTGCGGCCGTGAAAACCATGCTCCAGAGCGACCACGCGCGACCGCCCCGTGAGCTTGCAGGCCAGGCGCAGAGCATTCTCGTTGGCTTCCGCCCCCGAATTGACGAAGAAGACCCGATCCAGCCCCGGCGGCGCGAATTCCGCCAGCTTGTCGGCCGCGCGCGCCCGAACGCGCAACGCCACCGCGTTGCTGGCGAACAGCAGTTCGCCCGTCTGCCGCCGGATAGCCTGCATCAGCCGCGGATGCCCATGGCCGAGAGCGCATACCGCGTGCCCCCCGTACAGGTCCAGCAACCGGCGGCCGTCGGCGCAGTTGAGGTAAGCGCCGTCGCCCGACACGACCTCGAACGGAAACTGCGCGTACACCTGGGCTAGTGCCGTGTCACGCGTGTAGAGTCGCATCAGCGCGTCCCCCATGGTTTGTGGCAAGACGCGTCCCGCCGGGAATGGCGCCTCCCATTGCCAAGGGGCGCAACGCCGCCACAGACCATGGGGGACGCGCCCTTCGGGAGCGGGCGGGGCGCGCCACTGCGGCGTTGCCGCCCTGGACAATACGGACGTATTCCCTGCGGACGGCGCCTTGCATTGGCCCGCCCCGCCCGCTCTGATGCGACTCTACACGCGTGACACGGCACTAGGTGCGCGGCCTCGGCGCTGCGCACATCGCCGGCGGCCGGCGTCCGTGACGCGACGCTCACGTCCATGCCGGGCCCGCGGCCGCAAGGCCCGCGGTTTCCTCAAGACCGTACAGGCGATTCATCCATTGCACGGCGCCGCCGGCCGCACCCTTGACGAGGTTGTCCAGCACCACGAAAACGGCCACCGAACCACGGTCCGCCGTGACCCCGATATGGGCATGGTTGCCTCCAACCACGTCCTTGAGCTTCGGCGGACGGTCGATCACGTGCACGAAGGGCGCCTCGGCATAGGTATCCGCAAAAGCCTCCCTGATCCGTTCCGCGCCGACGGATCCCTCCAGCCCGGCCTGCATCGTTATGTAAATCCCGCGCGCGAAAGGACCCGAGTGCGGCACGAAACGCAGGTCGGGCCGAACGCCGCTCACCGCCTCGCACACGGCTTCAACCTCCGGCGCGTGCCGGTGCTTCAGCGGGCGGTAGGCGAACATGTTGGAATGCCGGACCGGGTGATGAGTGGTCGGAAGGGGTTGTTTGCCGGCGCCCGTGCTGCCGGTAACGCCGCTGGCGAACAGGGGCGTGGCGGTGAGCCCGTGGCGCATCAGGGGCACCGACGCCAGCAGCAACGCGCTGGCGAAACAGCCGGGATGGCCGATATGCCGAGTGGCGGCCGCCGGACGATGTTCCGGCAAGGCGCAGGAGAATGAGGGCAGCAGTTCCGGTGCACCGTGTACTGCGCCGTAAACCTGCTCGTACGCGTCCGCGTCGGCGAAGCGAAAGTCCGCCGAAGCGTCCACGATACGGACCCGGACGTCCTGTTCGTCGGCCACCTTCAGCGCTGCCGCGATCAGACCCGCGCTTGCGCCATGCGGAGCACAGGAAAAGACGGCGCAACGCTCCTCGAGCACCTCGGCCAACTCGGAGAAGGGACGGAAGCGGAACTCGGGCCAGATGCCCGTGAGGTTGGAAAACACGGATTCCACCGGCTTGCCCGCGTTGCTTTCCGAAATCGCCCCGGCGATGCGGAAATCCGGATGACCGGCGAGGATGCGCAGCAGTTCGCCCGCCACGTACCCGGAAGCGCCCAGGATTACGGCCGGAACGCTCATAGCCGCCCCAGCGAGACGTTGCGGGCCACGAACTCGCCAAGCTCCGCGCTTTGCGTAAGCGCGTTGTAGCCCGGCACGCCGACCCGCTGACCCAGGATGTCCAGTCCCACCTGGTTGTCGGTGGCCGGACCGGTAACGGCGGCCACTTCGATCCCGTAAAGCTCCTTCAGGAGTCGCGCCCCGCCCCAGGCGGCGACGGGATCGCTGGCGCAAAGAAGCAGGCAGGAAATGGATGAGCGTATCCCCTCGTCGGCCAGGATGGCCTCCACGCCATAGGCGCCCAGGATGCCGTCGCCCAACTCGAACAGGATCACGTCGGGCGCGGCGGCCGCCATCTGCCGGAGCATCGAACGCACCAGCGGCGGCGCGTTCTCGGGAGCGGTGCTCACGATCCCGAAGTCCGTGAAGATCGCAGTATTGCGCGCGCCGGCGTCCTCCATCGCCAGGATGTCGCGACGCAGCGATACGCCGGTGGCCTTGAAAGCGTCCACCACGTAGCCCTCGTGCCGCAGCCGGCCGATAATCGCGCAGGCCGCCGCGGTCTTGCCCGAGTTCATGCAGGTACCAGCCAGGGCCACGACCGGAACGCCCCCCAGGTTGAGTTCGCCCGGCCCTTCTCCATCCAGCGCCTGCCCCCCGACCCGGGCGGGCACGCCGACCCGCTGACCCAGGTACGGGAATTCAAGCACCACACCCAGAACGCGCACATCGAAAGGCGCACCCATCGTGGCGTTGACGGAGTCGCACACGCCTATCACGCCGCCTATGTTGAGCAACTGCAGGACGTCGCCGCGCTTTACGGTCTCCGGCAGGTGGCCGGAATACCCGAACAGGGCCTTGCGATGACCCAGTGCGCCCACGACGATATCGCCGCTGCGCACGCGGGCCATGCGGCCGCTGGCCAGTTCCAGCCGGTTATACGAAGACTTGTCGTTCAGGACTTCCACGGCCACGATCACGCCTTCCTCGCCGGGAATGCTCTCGCCCACGCGCAACTCGCGCCCCAGATCCAGGCCCGAGGCGACCGAGGCCATCTTGTCGATCACTACGCTACGCATCGCCGCCATCCCCTTGGAGCGATTCGCCCACGCGGCCGTGCAGCATGCCGGGCAACGCCATTACCCGGGCCGCGCCCAGCGCATCGCGTGGAGACCATTCCCCGGCCTTCTCCCCGTACACGCCCCGGCTTGCGGCCAGCAGCGAATGGGGCGATTCGACGCCGCGGACCCAGACGGCTCCCGGCCGCAGCACCAGGTGCACGCGGCCCGATACCCGCGCCTGCGAACTGTCGAAAAAGGCCTCGATGTCCCGGCAGACCGGGTCGAGCTGCTTGCCCTCGTGAACCATGTCGCCGTAAATGGCCGCCAGCGTGTCCTTGACCCGCATCTGTCCCGCGCCCAGCGTGAGTTTTTCCAGTTCGCGATGCGCGCAAAGGAGTATCTCCGCGGCCGGCGCTTCGTAGGCCACCCGGCCCTTGGAGCCGAGAATGGTGTCGCCCAGGTGAATGCCCCGGCCGATCCCGAAACGCCCCCCGGCGGCTTCAAGCTTCTCGATCAGCTCCACGGGCCGCATGGCTTCGCCGTCCCAGGAAACCGGCAGCCCCGCCTCGAATTCCAGCTCATGCGACTCTTCGGGAAGCGGATCTTCCAGCGCACCCGCGGACAGGACCCAGGCCGTTTCCGGGATGGAACCGGCGGAAGTCAGGGTCTCGCGGCCGCCGATGGTCACGCCCCACAGCCCCCGGTTGATCGAGTAATCGCCGCCCTGCGGAAGTTGCGGTGCGCCGCGCTCGGCCAGGTACGCGACCTGCTCGCGGCGCTGAAAGGACTCGTCGCGCACCGGCGCCAGCACGTTGATTTCGGGCGCCAGCGCGCGCATGGCCATTTCGAAACGGAACTGATCGTTGCCGGCGGCGGTGCAGCCGTGCGCCACGGTGTCGCTGCCCAGCTCCTGCGCGGTGCGGGCCAGGATCTTCGCCTGCACGCCCCGTTCGGCGCCCACGCACAGCGGATAGGTGTGCCCGCGCCGCACGTTGCCGGCGATGAGATGGCGGATCACTTCATCGAAGAACTGCGGGCGCGCTTCCACCAGCATGTGCCGCCGGGCGCCCAGCTCCAGAGCCCGGCGCTCCAGCGATTCGGCCTGGCCGGAATCGATGCCGCCGGTATTGACCGTCAGCGTGACCACAGGGCGCCGATACTTCTCGCGCAGCCAGGGCACGCAGAACGAAGTGTCCAGTCCGCCGGAATAAGCCAGCACTATGGGAGAGGTGCTCATGGGTGGTTGCCGGGTCGCCTTGAGTTCAGGAAGAAACCAGTGCCGTTTCGCGACGCAGGCGCGCCAGCAACACCCGCTGTTCGTCCCGGTTGCGGGTGGCGACGAAGATCGTGTCGTCGCCGGCCACGGTCGCCACGATCTCGGGCCAGCCGCAGCGATCGAGGAACAGCGCAATCCGCTGGGCCGCTCCGGTCGCGGTCCGCACGATCGCGAGGTTGGGCCCGGCATTGGCCAGGCCGCGCGCGTAAGTGGCGAGCATTTGCCGGTCCCCCTCGGAAATGTCCGACGATGCAACAGAGTACGCGCGTCCCCGCTTGACCGCGCCTATGACCGACAGGTCACGGCTTATGCACGACTGCGTAACGCGTATGCCGCGCTCCGCCAGCAGCCGGCCGAGCTGCGCCTGGCTGGCCACGGTCTGACCTGCAATGATGTCCGCGATGATCTCGTGGCGGCGGGCCATGCTGTCCGTCCCCGTTGGCATAAGATGCTCATAAAGAGAAAAGAAGGCGCATATTATGCACACAATCCCCGCGCGCGCAACCCGGGAGGCAGGGCGTCCCCACTTTCCTTTGCCGTGCGCGCGCTGCACAATGGACCGCCGTGGACGCACTCTCCCTGAAAGGACTCGCCAAGGTCTATCCCAACGGCGTGGAGGCGCTCAAGGGCATCGATCTCACCGTGCGCGAGGGCGAATTCTATGCGCTGCTGGGACCCAACGGCGCGGGCAAGACCACCGCCATCGGCATCATCACCACGCTGGTCAACAAGACTGCCGGAAAGGTCCACGTTTATGGCCATGATCTCGATTCGGACCCGGCCGCGGTAAAGAAGTGCATTGGCGTTACTCCGCAGGAAGTGAACCTGAACATGTTCGAGAAGCTGTTGCCCACGATGATGCACCAGGCCGGGTACTTCGGCCTGACCCCGCGGCAGGCGCGGCGCAACGCCGAGAAGTGCCTCAAGGCGGTGCGCCTCTGGGATGAGCGCAACATGCTGGCGCGGACGCTTTCCGGCGGTATGAAGCGGCGCCTCATGATCGCCCGTGCGATGGTGCATGAGCCGAAACTGCTGATCCTGGACGAGCCCACGGCAGGAGTGGATATCGAGATCCGCCGTTCCATGTGGGACCTGCTGCGGGAAATCAACGAGCGGGGCGTAACCATCATCCTGACCACCCACTACCTCGAGGAGGCCGAACATCTGTGCCGCCGCATCGCCATCCTCGATCGCGGCGAAATCGTGGTCGAGGACCGCATGGAGCGCGTGCTGCGGCAGTTGCCGGAACAGCATTTCGTCATTTCATTGCAGCAGCCGGCCAGCCCCGGTCAGAAATTCGCCGGCTTCCAGGTTCATTGGCGCAGCCGCTATGAAATGGAAGTGGAGGTTCCGGCAACGCGCAGTCTCAACGAGTTCTTCGAGTTGCTGAATGCGGCCGGCATCCAGGTGCTCAGCATCCGCCACAAGACCAACCGGCTGGAAGAACTGTTCGTCCGACTGACGATGCCCGATCTTCCCAAGCTGCCGGACCGCGAACCCGGGCCCACCCTCGAACAGCCTGACGTGGCGAAGGCCTAGGCAGGCGAACCCGCCTACTCGATAGTGCGGAGCTGTCCGGCCACCGCGCGCCATGCGCCGAGCCAGCCGGTAAGCGCACCTATTCCCAGGATCACCAGATCCTGTCGCCACGAGGCGCCGCTCAGCACGCGGTCGCTCTCGTAGAGCGCCATCAGGTCGGCGAAGGGACCGCCCAGGGTCCAAAGGCCCAGCCGCACCAGCAGGACCGCCAGCAGCCCTCCCCCCAGGCCGTACCAGAACCCCTGGTAGAGGAACGGCCGGCGCAGGTAGCCGCGGCTGGCGCCCAGCAGCGACATTACCTCGACGGCGTCCCGCTGCCTCTGTATTTCAAGCCTGACCGTGTTGCCGATGATGACGACAAGCGCCACCAGGACCATGACCAGGATCAACAGCATGGCCTGTCCGGCCAACGCGAGTATGGCGCTCATTCTCTGCAGCCATTGCGTGTCGGCCCGTACCTGGTCCACTTCCTCCAGCGTCGCCGCAGTGTCCTGCAGCGCCAGGAATTCACTCTCCGAGGCGCCCGGCGCCGGCGCGACGATGAGCGTCCAGGGCAGGGGATTTTCCTCGAGGGTCTCGATCGCCGGAGCAAACTCGCCGCGGCCCTCCATGATTGCAAGGGCTTCACCGGGGCTGATCCGCCTCACCTCCCCGACGGCGGGATTGCGCTCAAGGTCACCGGCCAGTTGCTCGGCCACCGCAACGCTTGCGTTCGGCTTGAGGTAAATCGAAAACGAGCGCGCCTCGCCCCAGGCTGCGGCCAGACCCTCCATGTTCTGCAAAACCGCGCTCAGGCCCGCCGGCAAAGCCAGCGCCAGACCGATCGCGGCCACCGTCAGCAGGCTGCCCAATGGCTGCCGGACCAGCCGAACGGCTTCCGAGTAGCAGCAGTCCAGATGCCGGCCGAGATAGCGCAGGGGATTCATGACGGTGAAGTGTCGGAGTCCACCCGGCCCTTCAGCAGGCTGATTCGGCGTGCGGGCAACGATTCGATCAGCCCGAGATCGTGAGTGGCGACCAGTGCGGTAACCCCGTAACCCACCAGGCGCCGAAACAGCTTCATCACCTCGCGCGAAAGTTCAGGGTCCAGGTTGCCGGTCGGCTCGTCGGCCACCAGGAGCTCCGGCCGGTTCACGACGGCCCGGGCGATGCCCAGGCGTTGCTGTTCTCCCTGCGACAGCAGCCTGGGGAACCTGCGGGCGCTTTTGAGCAGCCCCACCGAATCGAGCGCCGCTTCGGTCCGGCGCCGCACCTCGCGGGGACCCAGGCCGGAAATATGCAGCGGCAAGGCGACATTGTCGTACGCGCTTCGATCCTCCAGCAGGAGGTTGTTCTGATACACGATGCCGATCCTGCGCCGATGACTGCAGACGGCCCTGCGCTTGAGCCGCCCGACGTTGCGGCCCAGCGCGAACACCTGGCCCCTGGTGGGACGCTCGATGGCCGCCAGCAGCTTGATCAGCGTGGTCTTGCCCGCGCCCGAAGGTCCTGTCAGATAAGTGAATTCGCCCGGCTCGACGGAAAGGCTGACCTCCGACAACGCTTCCGCGCCGCCGCGGTAGCGCATGGTTACTTCCTGAAGGCGAATCATGGACCTGCTGTCTGTCCTGCCGGTGCCTTTGCTTCAACAGCGGGCGTGCGCGAAATGATACTCTCGCGCCATGCCGGCTAGTAAGCACCGGGGCCAGGTTCGGATCGCGGGCGGCAGTCTTCGCGGCCGCCTGATTGAAGTGCCGCCGACCGCGCGGCCCACGCCCGTGCGCGCGCGTGAAACCCTGTTCGACTGGCTGGCGCCCGTGGTACGCGGGGCGCACTGCCTGGACCTGTTCGCCGGCGCCGGCGCGCTGGGCCTGGAAGCGCTGTCGCGCGGCGCCGCTCATTGCATATTCGTGGAGTCGGGGCGTTCGGCAGCCGGGATGCTGCGCCGGGTCGTCGACGAATGGCAGGTGGCCGGCCGCGTCGAACTGGCCGATGCCGGAAGTTGGCTTGAGAAATCCGGCGCGCGCACGCGCATGGACATCGTGTTCATGGATCCGCCCTTCGGAAGCGGCCTTGCGGCACGCTGCTGTAAACTGCTTGCCCGAAACGGATGGCTCGCGGACAATTGCCGCCTGTACTTCGAAGCCGGCAAGCGCGACCCGTTGATTGAACTACCGTTGGAACTGGAAATGCTGCGTGAAAAAGTTGTCGGGGACGTGCGCATGACTCTGGCCGGCCGGAAACGGCGTTAGACCAATGAACGCGAAGCGGCGCAGCGCGGGCTCCCGGCGGGGAATCATGTATCCCGGCACCTTCGACCCCATGACCAACGGCCACCGCGACCTGGTCAGCCGGGCCGCGACGCTGTTCGACGAAGTTGTCGTGGCCGTGGCCGCGAGTCCATCGAAGTCGCCGATGTTCGACCTGGAGACCCGAATCCGCCTGGCCGCCGAGGTGCTGGCCGACGTGCCCGGGGCTCGCGTTGAAGGGTACGACGGTCTGACGGTGGAATATGCGCGCGCCAACGGGCTGCGCGCGATCCTTCGCGGACTGCGCGCGGTCAGCGACTTCGAGCACGAATTCCAGCTCGCCAGCATGAACAGGCGCTTGGACTCGTCGATCGAAACGGTTTACCTGACACCCTCCGAAAGTTACGCCCATGTCTCGTCATCGCTGGTCCGGGAGATCGCCGGCATGGGCGGCGACGTATCCAATTTCGTACATCCCGTAGTAGTGACCGCGCTTAAGGAGCACCTGTAATGAATTCGGTTTTGACCCGGGCCGGCCAAGTCCTTGTGCCGGCCCTTCTGTTATGGATTGCCGTGGCTGGCGTTGCTCACGCGGAAGACGGGATCGGTAACCTTGCCAGGGCAAACGGGCCCGGACACGCGGCCATAGCCAGCGCCCACCCCGCCGCCACCGCGGCGGGCTTCGAGATCCTTTCCCAGGGCGGCAACGCCTTCGACGCGGCCGTTGCGGTCAGCGCCGCGCTTTCGGTCGCCGAGCCGCATAGTTCGGGCATCGGCGGGGGCGGTTTTTTCCTTCTCCACGAGGCGGCCGACCAATCCAGCGTGTTCGTCGACGCGAGGGAAACCGCGCCGGCCGCGGCGACCCGCGACATGTACCTCGACGAGAACGGCGAGCCGGTCCGGCGCGCCTCCCTCTCCGGTCCGCTCGCCGCGGGCATCCCGGGGCTGCCGGCCGCGCTTGAGCACATCGCGAACAAATACGGCCGCCTTCCACTCGCGCAGAGCCTGGCGCCGGCAATCCGGCTGGCGCGCGAGGGCCTGCCGGTGACCGAGGGGACCCAGAGGCTGCTACGGGCTTTTCCCCGCATGGGCTCGCCCTCGCCGGCGTTTGTCGAAATATTCCTGCCGGACGGAGAAGCGCCGCCCGTCGGCGCCCTGATTCGCCGGGCGGACCTTGCCGATACTCTTGAAACCTTGAGTGCACAAGGCGCGGCAGGCTTCTACACCGGGCCCAGGGCCGAACTCCTGGTCAAGGGCGTTCGGGACGCGGGCGGCATCTGGACCACGGAGGACCTGGCGGCATACCGGACTGTCGAGCGGCAACCGATCCGCTTCCGCTACGGGGAAGTCGAGGTCACTACAGCGCCGCCGCCGTCGGCCGGCGGCGTGGCGCTGGCGCAGGTGTTCAACATGCTCGGGCACCGGGGTTATGCGCAACTTGAGGAGCCGGCACGGACGCACCTGCTGGTCGAGGCGATTCGTCGCGCATACCGGGACCGGGCCGAGTTTCTCGGCGACCCGGACTTCGTTCCGGTTCCGGTCGAGCGGCTGATCCATCCCTGGTACGCGGACGGTTTGCTGGCCAGCGTGCGGATGGACCGGGCTACGCCCAGCGACACCCTGCCCGGTCCGGTCAGTCAGCGGCCCCTCGGAACCGACACCAGCCACTTCTCTGTGCTTGACAAGGACGGCAACCGCGCCGCGGTAACGCAGACGATCAACACGCTGTTCGGTTCCGGCTTCGTCCCGCCCGGCACGGGAGTGATCCTGAACAACGAGATGGACGACTTCTCGGTGAAGCGGGGAGCGCCCAACGCATTCGGGCTGGTGCATTCGCATGCCAACGGGATCGAACCGGGCAAACGCATGCTGTCGAGCATGACGCCCACCTTCCTGGAGTCCGAACGCGGCCTGGCGATACTCGGCACCCCGGGGGGCAGCCGCATCGTCACGATGGTGCTGCTGGGCGCGCTGGCCTGGATGGACGGCGCGGACGCGGAAGGCATCGTCGGCCTGCCCCGTGTACACCACCAGTACATTCCGGACTCGGTGTCGTTCGAAGCCGGTGCGATGGACAACGATCTGCAGGCCGCGCTCGCCGAGCTGGGTCACAAACTGCGGGAGTCGTCCCGCCCCTGGGGCAATATGCAGGCAATCACCCTCGACTACGCCGACGACACATTGACCGCCGCCAGCGACCCACGCCGCAACGGCGGCTCCGACGTCCGCTAACCCGGCAGCGAGGGCGTCCCGCCCTCAAGCGCCCGTCATGTCTGGCAGTTCACACAGTAATAGCTGGCGCGCTGCCCGATAACGCTGCGCCTGACCTTGGAACCGCAGCGCCGGCAATCGCGCCCCGCCCGGTCATAAACGTCCAGCCGCTGAGCGAAGTAACCCGGGCGGCCGCGTGCGTCGGCGAAGTCGCGCAGTGTGGTTCCGCCGGCCTCGATCGCTTCGCCCAGGACTTCGCGAATGGTTCGAGCCAGCACCTCGTAGCGGCGTAAAGCGATCCGTCCGGCCGCGCGGAGGGGGTGAATCCTCGCCCGGTAGAGCGACTCGCTGGCGTAGATGTTGCCCATGCCCGCGACCACCGCCGGCATCATCAGAAACGACTTGACGGCGACCCGGCGGCCGAGCGAGCGCTCCTTCAACCACGCGCCGTCGAATTCGGCGCTGAAGGGTTCGGGACCGAGATCCGCCAGAAGTTTGTGTCGCAAGGGTTCGCGTCCGCCCCACAGCAGGCTGCCGAACTTTCGAGGATCGGTAAACCTCAGGGCCGTGCCGCCGTCAAAAACCAAGTCATAGTGATCGTGGACGTCCGGCTCGGTCCCGGCCGCTACGACGGAGAAGCTGCCCGACATTCCGAGGTGGGCGATAGCCGTTCCGCGCTCGCTTTCCAGGAGGAGGTACTTGGCGCGGCGTCCAACGCCGAGCATCGCGGTGCCGGTGAGCTTGCGCTCCACCTCCCTGGGTATCGGCCATCTGAGCCGCCGCTCGCGAACGGTGATACGTTCAACCCGCGCGCCTGCCACCAGCGGCTCGATGCCGCGGCGGGTCGTCTCGACCTCCGGCAACTCGGGCACGCCGGCCTCTCCCCGCCGAACCTGGGCGCTACCAGCCCATCTCGTGGAACTGGGCCATTCGCAGCACGAAGGCCGGCAATTGCGATTCGTAGCCGCGCAGGTGCTCGAATTCCGGGAAATGCAGCTTGCCGGCGATCGCGGCAACCGGCGTGCCGGCTTTTAGTTCCCGGCCCACCGCGTCAATGATCGTTTCCATCCATCGCCGCCGGATCACGACCGCGTCCTTGCCCGCACGGGCCGGTCCGTGCGCGCCGATCATCAGGTCAAAGTCCATGGCTTCGATCTCGCGCAGCGAACGCAGGTATTCGATGAGGTCGTAATCCGGCATCGTGCCCAGGCCTATGAATCCGTCGGTCGCCAGGTCCGCGAGGTAGATCGCTCGCTCCTCGGGAAAGTCGAAAACCAGCAGGCAATCGCCGTGGTTCTCGCCCAGATAGCGCAGATGGAAACTCTCGCCGCCCAGGTCGAAAAGCGTGTTTCCGGAAATGGTCCGGTCCGGGATCACGAGGTCCGGGTTCGGATTGCGGAAGAAGAACTTCAGGCAATTCTCATGGCTGATGAACTCGGCGCCCTCGTCCTTGAAGATCTGCCCGCCCAGCACGTGGTCCCAGTGCTCATGGCTGTAGATCACGTAGCGCACCGGCAGGTCCGTCACTTTCGCGATCTCCGCGCGATAGACCGCAGCGGCCTCCGGACTGATCGGATCGGTAGCGATGACCCCTTCGTCCGTGACCACGAAGATATTGCGGATTCCCCTGCGCCAGAAGGTATAGAGGCGATCGGAAATCTTCGTGGTCTCGTACTCCTTGCTCCAGTCCTGCGCCATGACGTCCGCGTTCCACGCGAGCGGCAGCGATGCGATCAGTGCGAGCATCAGCGTTTTCTTCATATCGTCCTCCCGGTCAGAAGCCGTAAATTTACAGCCATTCACAATATCTTGCGCAATTTAGCGGATATTCAATCTACCCCTCGCTGATGTAAGATGTTTTGCTTCGCTGGCGCGAGTCGCCGGCGCGGGTAAACCAGGCCTGGGGAAATGAGAAGCGACACCGTAAAGCGTGGCATCGAAAGGGCGCCACACCGCTCCTTGCTGCGCGCCACCGGCATCGTGCGCTCGGACGAGGACTTCGAGCGCCCGTTCATCGGCATCTGCAACTCGTTTGTGGAGCTGATCCCCGGCCATGTACACCTGCAGGGGCTCGGCGCGATCGCCCGCGATGCGGTGCGCGAGGCGGGCGGCGTGCCGTTCGAGTTCAACACGATCGGCGTGGACGACGGCATCGCCATGGGTCACATCGGCATGCGTTACTCGCTGCCGTCGCGCGAACTGATCGCCGACTCGGTCGAGACCATGGCCCAGGCCCACTGGCTGGACGGCCTGGTGTGCATATCGAACTGCGACAAGATCGTGCCCGGCATGCTGATGGGGGCGCTCAGGATCAACATTCCGACCGTGTTCGTGTCCGGCGGTCCGATGAAGGCCGGCAAGCTGCCCGGCGGCGGCAAGGTGGACCTGGCCAGCGTGTTCGAGGCGGTGGGACGCCACCAGAAGGGCGACATGAGCGATGAAGAGCTCGCCCAGCTCGAGGAACTGAGCTGCCCTACCTGCGGCTCGTGCTCGGGCATGTTCACCGCCAACTCCATGAACTGCCTGGTCGAGGCGCTGGGCCTGGCGCTGCCCGGCAACGGCTCCATCCTCGCCGTGGATCCGCGCCGCGAGAAACTGGTGCGAAAGGCCGGCGCCCGCGTAGTGGAACTTGTCGAACAGGATCTCAAGCCCCGCGACATCGTGACCGCCGAAGCCTTCGACGACGGCTTCGCGCTCGACATGGCGATGGGCGGTTCCACCAACACGGTGCTCCACCTGCTCGCGGCCACGCACGAAGCGGAAGTGCCCTACGACCTGGACCGGATCAACCGCATGGCTGACCGCGTGCCCTACATCTGCAAGGTTTCTCCGGCCACGCCGGATGTGCACATGGAAGACGTCGAGCAGGCCGGTGGCGTGCAGGCCATCCTCAAGGAACTGGACGCCATCGGCGTTCTGAATTCGGACCGGCCCACCGTGGCCGGAAACTTCGGCGAGCACCTCAGGAACGCCGAGGTGCAGAACCGCGCCGTGATTCGCGATCGAGCAACCGCGTTTCGCGCCACCGGGGGCCTGAGCGTGCTGTTCGGCTCACTGGCGCCTGAGGGTGCGATCATCAAGGTAGGCGCGGTGCCGGAGCACCTGCAGCGGTTCGAAGGCAGCGCCCGGATCTACGAGTCGCAGGACGAAGCCGTGGAGGGAATCATGGCCGGCGAGGTGCGCGAAGGCGACGTGGTCATCATTCGCTACGAGGGTCCGCGCGGCGGTCCCGGCATGCCCGAAATGCTGCAGCCGACCTCCGCGATCGCGGGCATGGGTCTGGATACCGCCGCCGCGCTGCTGACCGACGGGCGTTTCTCGGGCGCGACCCGCGGCCTTTCGGTGGGCCATGTCTCGCCCGAGGCGGCCGCCGGGGGCCCCATCGCGCTGGTCGAGCCGGGCGATCGC
>JAPOWV010000078.1 GCA_026707445.1 Gammaproteobacteria bacterium | reverse complement strand
ATGTAAGTGGTTGTAATAACTCACATTATCCAACAAATCGAGGCCCCTATCCACTCCCTGGTGAGATATGCGGGCTAGCGACGGAGGGCGCGCAGCCGGACCACGGCGGCCGCCGCGAAGATCGCTACCGTTACGGCGGTCAACGCCAGCGAGATCGGCCGGGTAATGAAGATCCCCAGGCTCCCGTCGCCGATCAGTAGAGACTGCAGGAAAGCGTTCTCCGCCATGCCTCCCAGCACGACGGCAAGAACCGTGGCCGCCGGAGAATAACCGAACCGCTTCATGCCGAAACCCAGCAGGCCCGTCGCGAGCAGGATCCACGTTTCGATCATGCTGGAATGAAGCGCGAACGTCCCGACAATGCACAGCGTCACGATCACCGGCACGACCAGGCGATAGGGCACGTCGAGAAACTTGATGAACAGCGGAATGGCCACCACGCTCATCACTACCAGCATCAGGTTGCCCAGGTACATGCTGCCGATCAGACCCCAGACGAAGTCCGGGTTGTCGACGATGAGCATCGGTCCCGGCTGCAGGCCCCACATCAGCAGCGCGCCGAGCAGGACCGCCGTCGCCCCCGAGCCCGGGATTCCGAGAGAAATCAGCGGCACCATTGCCCCGGCGGAGGCCGCATTGTTGGCCGCCTCGGGAGCCACCAGTCCACGGATGTCGCCCTTGCCGAATTCCCCGGGGTCCCTGGCCACTCTCTTCTCGACCGAATAGGCAAGAATCGAACCTATCGTGGCACCGGAGCCCGGCAGCACGCCGGCGATGAAGCCGATCAGCGATCCGCGCGCGAACGTGAAGCGCGAAATCCGGAAGTCCCCGGCCCGCGGCCAGAACGCCCTGGAAAAAATCGTCACGCTGATGCGTTTCGCGGGCTTTTTGTGCTCGCCGGTGTAGATGCAGTTCAGGAGCTCTCCTATTCCGAACAGCCCGATCGCCACCGGAACGAAGTAGATGCCGTCTATCAGTTCCGGCGATCCGAACGTGAACCGCTGCGCGCCGCTGATGACGTCCACGCCGACGGTTGATATGGCGAACCCCAAAAGCGCGGAGATGATGCCCTTGAGCAGGCTGTGGCCCATCAGCGTAGCCAGCAGCAGCAGGCCCAGGAAAACAATGAGGAAGTACTCCGAAGGGCCGAATGAAGCGGCGAAACTCGAGAGCGCGGGCGCGAATGCGCAAATCAGGACGACGCCGACCGCGCCCCCGACAAAAGAGGCTACGGCCTGCATCACGAGCGCCGGCCCGGCCCGCCCTGCCTGCGTCATGGGATAACCGTCGAGCGTCGAAGCCACGGTGGCGGACTCGCCCGGGGTGTTGATGAGAATCGAAGTGATGGTCCCGCCGTACATGGCCCCGTAGTAGATGCCGGCCAGCAGGATGATCCCCGTCGTGGGTTCCAGCCCCAGGGTCATCGGAATCAGGATCGCGATTCCCGCGGCAGGCCCGAATCCGGGAAACAGGCCGACCAGCATTCCCACGCACACGCCCACAACGAGGAAGACCAGGTTCTCGAGCGACAAGGCCAGAGCGAGGCCCGACGCGAGGTTGGCGAAGAGGTCTTCCATTAGTGTCGTGTCTCAGTACAACGGCGCCAGCACGCCCTGCGGAAGTCCCGCCTGCAGGACGACTTCGAACAACAGGTAGACCGCGGTCGAGAAGGCCACGGCGTACACGGCATTGAACCAGCCCCGGCCGCGATTGAACCGATAGAGATACAGGCCGGTAAACGCGAATATCGTCAACAGGCTGCCGGCATACGGCAGCAATACAAGGAAAACGGCGATCAGTCCCGTCACTTCGGCGACGTCGCGCCAGAGTGCCCGAAGCGCCGTCCCCGCCTCCCGTTGCCGGCGATACTCGCGAATGCCGTTGGCGGCGGTCGTGGCGATCAGCAGGACGCCGACGATCGCGGGGAAAAAACCCGGGCCAAGGCGATCCGCCCTGTCAAAAAGGTCGAGGGAATAAAGTGCGAATCCCGTATACGCCAGGGAAAACGCAAGCAGGGCCATCGAAAAGAGAAAACGCATCGCGGACCCGGGCGCCTGGTCAGTGGATCGAGCCGAACGAATTCAGGATGCGGCGATATTCCGAGTCCGTCCGGCCAAGATAGTCCCCGAAGTCATCCCCCCAGAGCACGGCGCCCGACAGCCCCCTGGTTTCCAGGTAGTTCTTCCATTCCGGGGTGGCGACGACCTTCTTGAGCCCGGCAATCCACCAGTCCCGGACGTCGGCCGGAATGCCGGCGGGCATGACGATACCGCGCGGCACCGCGAATTCGACCTCGTAACCCTGCTCGACGAAGGTCGGAACCTCCGGATACACCGTGCTCCTGGAATCCGCCGAGTACGCAAGCACCCTGAAGTTGCCGGCGGCGACCTGGCCCATGACCTCCGACGGATTCGAGACGAGCGCGTGGAGACTGCTGGACGTGAGGCCGGTCAGCAGACCCGATCCGTTCTGAAATGGAACGTAGGTGAATTCGATTCCGGCCGATTCGGCGAACAGGCCCGCAACGACCCGGTCCGGTCCGGTCGCCCCGGTACCGCCGATCTTCATATCGGATTGTCTGGCGCGAGCGACGAACTCGTCGATCGAGACGAACGGTGAGTCGGTGCGCACGACCAGGAACATCGCGTCGAGAGCAAGCAATGCGATCGGCGTGAAATCGCGATAGACCCAGCTGGTTTCCGACACGATGGGCGTGGTCAGGAAGCTGCCGCTGGTCGATGTAATGACGTAGGCGTTCCCGGCCTGTCGCGCTATGCGTCCGTATCCGATCGCGCCGCTGCCGCCGGGGCGATTCTCCACCCGAACGTGCTGGTCGCCGTACAATTCGTACTGCCTGATGATGTCAACGACAGTGCGCGACATCAGGTCGTTGCCGCCGCCGGGACCGAACGCAACCGTATAGGTCAATGGCCGGACCGGGTACGCGGAGTCCGCGTCGGCATCGATCCACGCGAACGCCAGGACAAGTATCAATGCGATACGGGACATCTGCAGGCAATTATGGGTTTTTGCACAAAGAAATACAAAACTCTCCCCAGAATTCCTTATATTGAGACTAATATTGCATTTCTTCGCATATTTAGCCAATATGTAACGCCGCATTACGGCCAACGGCAGGAATCATGACGAATTTCCTGGTATTACCTTGCGACGGCATCGGACCGGAAATCATAGAAGCTTCGATGACGGTGCTCCGCGCACTGGACGGCAAACTCGGGCTGGACCTGCAATACGAGTATGACGACATTGGCTTTGCGAGTCTCGAAAAACACGGGACGACGCTGCGGGACGAGGTGCTGGAAAAAGCGGCCGATTGCGACGGTGTCATTCTGGGGACCCAGTCGCATGCCGACTATCCGCCGCCGGAAGAAGGCGGGCGAAACGTGTCCGCCGGATTCAGGGTCGGGCTGGACCTCTACGCCAATATCCGGCCTGCGCGCACACGGCCGTTTCTCCCGTCCAATCTCGCCGGGGGCAAGACCATGGACCTCGTGATCATGCGCGAGGCAACCGAGGGCTTCTACCCCGATCGGAACATGACGCGGGGCTGGGGTGAAGTCATGCCGAGTCCGGACATGGCGTTGTCGACACGAAAGATCACGCGCCACTGCAGTGAGCGCATTGCCCGCCAGGCGTTTGCATGGGCGATGAAGCGCAGGAAGAAGGTCACGGCAATCCACAAGGCCAACAGTTTTCACATGACCGACGGCCTGTTTCTCGAGGCTGTCCGCGACGTCGGCCGTGATTTCCCGGAAGTGGAACTCGGGGAGCTTCTGGTCGATGCGGCGGCGGCTCATCTGGTGCGTACTCCGGAGGCGTTCGATGTGCTGGTAACCACCAATTTCTACGGCGACATCCTGAGTGACCTTACCAGCGAACTTTCGGGCAGCCTCGGACTCGCCGGGTCGGTCATGGCCAGCGACACGCTGTGCTGCGCCCAGGCGCAGCACGGGTCCGCACCGGATATCGCGGGCAGGAACATCGCCAACCCGGCGTCGATGATGCTCTCGATTGCGATGCTGCTGTCCTGGATCGGCGAGCATCGCGACCGGCCGAAGTATCTTGAAGCGGGAGCGGTCATGACCGCCGCCGTAGACAAGGCCCTGGAAGACCCGAATACCAGGACTGGGGATCTCGGCGGCAGTGCATCGACCGCTGCGTTCTCGGAGGCAGTCACGGACGTCATCTGAGGCAGCGTGCCGCACCATGGACCCTCGGCGAATCACCGTCATTCACGCGACCGAAGCGTCGATGGCGCCCGTTGCCGATGCGTTTGACCGGAACTGGAGCGGCGCCGAGCTCACCCAGATCCTCGACGACGGCCTGTCGCGGGACCGGCAGCGCCAGCCGCGGCTGACGGACGATCTTCGCCGGAGAATTCACAAGCTCGCGGCTTATGCCGCCGATTGCGGCGCCGAGGCGGTACTCTTCGCGTGTTCGGCGTTTGGTGAAGCGATCGACGCTGCGGCGCGGCAAATTCCCATTCCGGTCCTCAAGCCGAACGAAGCGATGTTTCGCACCGCGCTGGACTGCGGTGACGAACTGGTGCTTCTCGTCACGTTCGAGCCGGCGGGTCCCGCCATGGCCGCCGAGTTCGGGAAAATGGCGGACCGCGCGCAGCCCTCGGCGCGCCTGACGACCGTGTACGTTCCCGGTGCGCTCGACGCCTTGCGGCGCGGCGACGAGACGACGCACAACTCATTGATTGCGGACGCGGCCGGACAGGTATCGGGCGCCGACGCCGTCATGCTGGGGCAATTCTCGATGGCCTGTGCGAACGCGGATTGCGGGCGCGCCACCAGCGTCCCGGTGTTCACCAGCCCGGACGCGGCCGTCGGGCAGCTTCGCGGTCTCTTTCACGGGGACTGAGGCGCCGCGGTATGTTGCTCGGAGTCATCGCCGACGATTTCACCGGCGCCAGCGATATCGCCAACGCCATCTCGCGCGGCATGGCCGGCGACGACGGACTGGCGGCGACGATTTATCTGGGTGTGCCGGAAGGCGCCGATACCCGGGCAGTCGACGCCGGCGTCGTTGCATTGAAGAGCCGATCGATACCGGCGGGCCATGCGGTCAGCGAATCGTTGCGGGCCCTCGAATGGCTTCTGTCACAGGGCGCGAGCCAGATTTTCTTCAAATACTGCTCCACCTTCGATTCCACGCCCCAGGGCAATATCGGCCCGGTCGCCGAAGCGCTCGCCGATGCCCTGGGCGTCAGGGGCGTCGTGGCCTGCCCCGCTTTTCCCGAGAACGGCCGCACGGTCTATCAGGGCCACCTGTTCGTCCATGACCGGCTTCTCAATGAGTCCGGAATGGAAAACCACCCGCTCAACCCGATGACGGACCCGGACATTCGACGCTGGCTTCGCAACCAGACGCAGGCGCCGGTGGGCCATGTGCCTCTGGACAGCATTCGCAAGGGACCGGCGGAGGTGTCGCGGGCCCTGGACGAATGCGCCGAATCCGGCAGTGTGCTGGTCATCGCCGACGCAGTCGAAGACGGTGATCTCGCGATACTTGGCGATGCCGTCAAGCACTCGCCCCTGGTCACGGGAGGCTCCGCCTTGGCGGCCGCCCTGCCCCGCAACTTTCCGGCAAGCGCCCGCAGCCCGGGGGCCATGGACGCCGCGGGGGCGGTCGATGGACCGGGCGTCGTGCTGGCCGGAAGCTGCTCGAACGCCACGCGGACGCAGGTTGAAATCCATGCCGGGAAACACCCATCCATCGCCATTGACGTTGCGGCCGTGATGGAGGGCCGGTATACGGCTGCCGAGCTTTTTGCATCGCTCGAGCAATATCGCGGCAAGTCGCCGCTGGCCTACTCGAGCGACGCGCCGGAGGGCGTCTCCCGGCTCCAGAAACGGTACGGCGTCGAAAGAATCGCCGCGCGGCTGGACGAATTGTTCGGAAGCACGGCGGTTATGCTGAGGCAGGCAGGCTTCGAACGCATCGTGGTGGCCGGGGGCGAGACATCGGGAGCGGTGATCGACGCACTGGCCCCGGCGCGGCTCGCGGTAGGTCTGGAAATCGACCCCGGCGTGCCGGCCCTTTACTCGCCGGATGCAAGCGATGCCTATGCGATTGCGCTGAAGTCGGGCAATTTCGGGGCGCCGGACTTTTTCGAGAAGGCCCTGACCGTAATGGCCGGACAATAGAGTCATGAATGCTGAAAACAGGCTGCGGGACGAAATCGCCCGGCTCGGCCGTTCGCTTTTCGAGCGCGGGCTGACGTCCGGCAGCACGGGAAACCTGTCCGCGCGCCTCGACGACGGCGGGTACCTGGTGACGCCCACCGACACCAGCCTGGGCTTTCTCGACCCGGCCAGGCTGTCGCGGCTCGATTCCGAAGGCAACTGGATCGACGGCGACAAGCCGACCAAGGAGGGATTCCTGCACATTGCCATGTACCGCGCGAACGCGGACAGGCGGGCCGTCGCGCACCTGCATTCAACCTACTCCGTGTGCCTGTCCTGTCTTCGCGGTCTGGATACCGAAGACATGCTTCCGCCGATCACTCCCTACGTGCTGATGAAGGTCGGCCGGGTGGCCAAAGTACCCTTCTTCCCGCCCGGGGATGAAGCGCTGGGCCCGGTCATCGAAGACAAGGCCCGGACCCATTCCGGGATCATCATCGCCAATCACGGCCCGGTCGTCGCCGCCCGGTCGCTGCGGGCCGCCGTGTTCGGCATCGAGGAGGTGGAAGAGAGCGCGAAGCTGGCTTTTCTCCTGCGCAACGAAGACGTCGAGTTCATTCCCGAGGACTATCGGCAGACTCTGCTGAAGTCGGGGAAGTAGCGTGGACCGCAGGGAATTTCTTTACCAGGCGGGCCTGTTCTCCGCGTCCGCATTGGTCGGGATGCCGGCGGGTGCGAATTCGCAATGGTCAGAAGGCCGGATCAGGCACCTGATTCCGCTGTCGAACCACGACAGCATTCGGATCAAGGCGTCGTTTGCCGAACCGCAGGCCGGGCCGCAATTGAAGATCGGCGCTTCGGCATTTCCGGGCCGGCGGCGCGACACCCAGGGTCGCTTCTGGTCGTTCCATGCCTCGGGGCTCGAGAGCGACACGGAGTACGAGTTGCTGCTGCAATCCGCCGGGGGAGAGCCGTTAGCGGAAAGCTGGCCGCTGCGAACGGCGCCTGCCCTGAATGCGTCGAAGGAGCACTTGCGTGTGCTGATGTACACCTGCGCGGGCGGTCCGGACAACGCGCAATGGCTGAACGGCGAATGGCGGTTCCTGCCGGTCTCCACCCGCCGGAGACTGCTGCGCCGGGCGCTGGACTTCAGGCCCGATATCGCGATCGGCGTCGGCGATCAAACCTACTTCGACCAGTGGATTTCGCCCCGCAAGCGCGGCGGGCAGCACGCGGCGAACCGCGAGCGGATCTACGGCCGGTACGGCAAGTTCGACCGCGACAGGCCGCTGTTCGGATCGAACAACGAGAGTGTGCTGACGCGGTGCCTGGACGAACAGATCGCGAGCCTTTACGGAACGGACTTTCGCTCGATTCCGCTCATCCTGACCCAGGATGACCACGATTACTTCGAGAACGACGAGGGAACGGACGAATACGTGACCTTTCCGCCCGGCAACTTCAGCGCCCGTCTGGGACGGGCGCAGCAGAGCCTGTATTTCCCGGAATTCCTGCCCGATCCCGAGCGCCCGGTCCATCTCGCCGGTTCGCATGCCGACGGCATCAGCGAATCGTACGGATCCTGTCGCTGGGGACGGTTGGCGGAGTTCCTCCTGTACGACTGCCGTCGGTTCATTTCCCTTGCGGGACCGTCGGCAAGATTCGTCGAAGAGGACGCCGAACGCTGGATCACGGCCCGCACCCGGGACGAGACGGCCGTTCGCCACCTCGTGCACGTTCCATCCACTCCTTTCGGCTGGACGGCGGGCAAGTGGGGCGAGTGGTATCCGGATGTCCTT
This sequence comes from Gammaproteobacteria bacterium, assembly GCA_026707445.1. GTDB lineage: Bacteria > Pseudomonadota > Gammaproteobacteria > Steroidobacterales > Foliamicaceae > Foliamicus. The sequence goes on along the minus strand of JAPOWV010000078.1, from coordinate 40,031 downwards.
CAGGACGACGGCAGCCTGGGCGTGGAACAACCGAAACCCTACTGGCAGTCGGGATGGTTCCGTCAGCATCAGCGACTGCTGTCGGCAATCGGTGGACAGAAATCCAGGGTTCCGGCGGTCGTGTCGGGCGATTTGCATGCGGTCGCGGCCGGCCGAATACTCGAGAGCGGCGAGATGGGCCTTGACTCGCCCGTCAACGTCTTTCTCTCCGGTTCGATCGGCACGGGGAACGGCTGGCCCAGCTCCGCCCGCGGAGTCGGCGCGTCGCCGCCAATTGATATGACGATCGACGAAAACCTGGAGCCCGTGGAAAGAAACGGTTTCACGATCCTGGATATCGATCCCGAGGGATTGACGGTCAGGCAGTTCGCATGGGACCGTGCTCTGGGAATTGAAGCCATCGACACGCTTGAGCCCCTTTCGGAGATACGACTGAATCGCGGGTAATGAGAATGAAACTGAGCCCCAAGGAAATCGAAGCCTTTCACGCGGATGGAGTCATCCCCCTGCGCCGCGTAGTTGACGCGGAGTGGCGGCGAGTCATTGCCGACGCCATCGAGGCCGACATCGCGAACCCGGCGCCCTACTTTCACGGCTATGAGCCGGAGGACGGGAAGGGACGCTTTCACGGCAACCTGCGCACCTGGGAATTCCACGACGGTTTCCGGCGCTTCTGCTTCGAATCGCCCCTTCCGCGCATCGCCGCACAGATACTCGACTGCCGAAGGGTCAACCTGCTCTACGACCAGCTCTTCGTGAAGGAACCCGGCACGGCCAACCGCACCCGCTGGCACAACGACCAGCCCTACTGGTCCGTCAAGGGCTACCAGATCCTGTCGTTCTGGGTGGCGCTCGATCCCACCACCGCCGAGACGGGCGCGCTCGAGTTCGTGCGCGGCTCCCATCGCTGGGGGCGGTTCTATCAGCCGGAGGTTTTCGGGCGCGCCGACGTCGACGACTACGAGAGGAACCCGGACTACGAGACGGTGCCCGATATCGAATCGGCCAGGGACGACTACGACATCGTCAGCTTCGATCTCGAACCCGGCGACATCTACGCCTTCCATGCGCTTACGCTTCACGGCGCCGGCGGCAATACCAGCGAACGAGTCCGGCGGCGCGGCTACACGGTCCGGTACACGGGTGACGACGTCATCTATTCCAGCCACCCCGGCACCAACCGGGCCCTGCGCAACAGCCTGCTCAAGGACGGCGACCGCCTCGACAGCGACCAGTACCCACTCGTCTGGAAAGCCTGACGCCGAACGCGGCCAAAACGCCCGGCGACTCCCTCCTCCAGCCCGGTCTAAAAGTGGACATATAATGTGTCCACTTATTCAATTTAGGGGTTATGTCATGAAGACCGTGGGCGCGGCGAAGTTCAAGCAACAATGTCTGTCCCTGCTCGATCACCTCGATCCCGAGGGCCTCGTGGTTACCAAGCACGGCAAGCCGGTGGCGCGGGTTGTGCCCTACGAACGCGGGTTCGCTCCGCTGATCGGAAGCCTCAAGGAAAAAATCGTCGTTAATGGTGACCTGCTGAGTACCGGATCCGTTTGGCAGGCCAATGCTGAATCTTGACACCCACATCCTGATCCACGCGCTCGGCGGTGGACTGCGCCCCCGCGAAAGGGAGTTGCTGGAGCGAAACGAATGGAGTATTTCCGCGATTGTGCTCTGGGAACTGGCCAAGCTGACGCAGCTGGGCCGCATCAGGCTCGAACTCGATGACCGGGAAGTCATTCGAGTGCTTAGCGGAATTCACCAGTGGCCGATCAGTCTGGATATCGCGCGAACCTCGACCCGGCTCGATTTCACCGGCGACCCGGCAGACGAGTTAATTGCCGCGACCAGCGTCGTGCATCAAGTGCCGCTGCTTACACGCGACACTGCCATCCTCGGTTCCCGCGTCGTTCCCTTCGCCTAGATTGTTTGTCGGCAGCCGCTTAAGCGGCTGCTTTCAGCATTTCATATGCCGAGGTCCTCGAACAACTCCTCGGCGCTGTCGAAACGTTTGCCCTTGCCCTGTTCCAACTCTTCCATCGCTTTCCGCGTAGCTGGATTAGGCGTGCTTTCTTCCGGGTTGGAGGGCGGGACCGCTGTGAGGGCAATGCCCGCGGTGAATACTCCCAGGGGGCTCATTCCCCTTGTGTGCAGAGGGTGGGAACTGCTCTCTCACGGGGTTAGTCGTCGCTGGGTTTGAAGGCTTGTTCGAGGGCCTTCTGGATCGGGGGAGGGGCGGTGGCGTAGTGGTCGAATTCCATCGTGTAGGCGCCCTCGCCTCCGGTCATTGACTTGAGCCGGGTCTGGAAGTCGCCGAGCTCGCCGATCGGCGCCTCGGCGGAGATGACCACCTGGTTGCCCGGGACGGAGTTGTTGCCGCTGATGCGGCCGCGCGAGCCGGACAGGTGGCCGGCGATGTCGCCCATGTGCTGGCCGGGCGTGGTGACCTCGATCTTCGCGATCGGCTCCAGCACGATGGGCCGGGCCTTGCCGATCGCGTTCAGGAAGGCCTTCTTGCCGGCGGCTACGAAGGCGACTTCCTTGGAATCGACCGGATGGTGCTTGCCGTCGTACACGGTCACGCGAATGTCCTGCAGCGGGTAGCCGGCCACCGCCCCTTCCAGCAGCACCTGGCGCACGCCCTTCTCGACCGCCGGCATGAACTGCGACGGGATCACGCCGCCCACCACCTTGTCGACGAACTCGAAGCCGCCCCCGCGCGGCAACGGCTCGATGTTCAGGAACACTTCTCCGAACTGGCCCGCGCCGCCGGTCTGCTTCTTGTGGCGGTGATGCCCCTCGGCCTTTCGCGTCACGGTCTCCCGGTAGGCGATGCGCGGCTGGCGGGTCTCCACCTCGAGGTTGAACTCCTCGGCCATGCGGTCGAGGATGACGCGCAGGTGCAGTTCACCCATGCCGCGCAGCACGGTCTCGTTGGCCTGCGAATCGAACTCCAGCAGCAGGCTGGGGTCCTCGGCCGTCAGCTTGGCCAGCGCGTCGGACAGTTTCTTCTCGTCGCCGCGCCGGGTCAGTTCCAGCACGACGCCGTGCATCGGCGCCGGCAGCGGCGCGTCCGCGAATTCGAGCCGGTCATGCGCATGTTCCGCGTGCAGGACGCCCCCGTACGAGAGTTCGTTGATCTTCGACAGCGCGGCAATGCCGCCGGGGCCGACCGACGGCACTTCATGCGACTCGGCGCCCTGAAGCGCGTAGAGGTGCGCCGCCTTGATCGCCTTGCGCTGGTCGTCGAGGTAAAGCGAATCGCCAACGTTCACCTGGCCCTGAAAGACGCGGAATACGCCCATCTTGCCGACGTACGGATCGACGTTGATCTTGAACAGCAGCGCCACCGCGTCCGCGTCCTTGTCCGCCTTCAGCGTGACCGCCTCGCCGTTCAGCGAGCAGGCTGGCGGATTGCCCTCGCGCGGCGACGGCGCAAGCAGGTTCATCGCGTTGAGCAGCTGGTTGATGCCGGACCCGGTGGCGGCGGAGACGAAACACACGGGCACCAGGTGGCCGCGGCGCAGCGCGCGTTCGAACGCGCCGTGCAGCTGCTCCGGGTTCATGTCCTCGCCCTCTTCCAGGTACAGCTCCATCAGGTCGTCGTCCAGTTCCACGACCTGGTCGACGATGGCGGTGTGCGCCCCGGCGACCGAATCGAAGTCGGTGTCCGCGTCTTCCGGATTGAAATAGCAGTCGGCGACACGCGCGGCGTTGTCGGCGGGCAGGTTCAGCGGGATGCACTCGCGCCCGAAGCTCTCGCGGATCTGCTCCATCAATCCAGGCAGGTCGGCAGTCTCGCTGTCGATATGGCTGACCACGATGAACCGGGCCAGCTTCATCTCTCCGGCCGCGTCCATCGCCCTGCGGGTCATCAGTTCGATGCCGGCGGCGGCGTTGATGACCACCATGGCAGTCTCTGCGGCGGGCAGCACGCCCAGCGCGCGCCCCGCGAAGTCCGCCGAGCCCGGCGTGTCGATCAGATTGACGCGGGCGCCGTCATGTTCAAAGTGGCAGAGCGCGACATCGGCCGAATACTGCAGGCGTTTTTCTTCGGGGCGGTAGTCACACACCGTGGTGCCGCGTTCGATGCTGCCCGCCGTCTTGATCGCACCGGAAGCCTCCAGCAGCTTCTCGGCCAGCACGGTCTTGCCGGCGCCGGAATGGCCGAGGAAAACGATGTTGCGGATGGAGGCGGTGGATGGATGGGTCATGCTCGGCAGTCCTCGGCGTTACTCTCAGGGCGACAGGGGATCTAGGTGGCCCGGGTTTCCGTTTGCGCTTCCCCCGAAGCGTCGGAGCCGCCGGGGGTTTCCATGATCGCCGGTCCGGGTTCGAGTTTGGGCTGGTTTTCCAGGATCTCCTTGAGATTGGCCAGGCCCTGCTCGTATGCGGGACCCACCATGCCGTCCATCATCAGCCCGACATAGCGCGCCACCGGGTTGCCGCCCATGTCCGTCTCCAGCGTCCAGGTGAGGATCGACTCGCCGGCGCCTACGGCATCGATGAGATAGTCGGCGTTGGCGAGGCCGCCGGTGCCGAAGTCAAGCGCCATGCGCACCCGGGAGTACGGCTCGCTCAGGGTGATCTCCTGCATGCCGTCGCCCACCTGGGGATGATCGCTGTACCAGGTCATGCGCGATCCGGCGCCGGTGGCGGGTCCTTCGTAAACGTAGCGGGTCGAGGGATCGATCTGCGCCCAGGGCTGCCAGCGGTTGAACTGCTGGAAGTCGTTGACCATCGTGAACACCGCTTGCGGCGATGCGTCGATTTCCACCGAGCGCTCGACCCGCACGTCGCGCGGAAGCAAAAAGCCGACGACGAAAAACAACACCAGCAGCGCCACGATGCTGAGCAGTATTCTCTTGATGATGACCATGCCGAACCTCTCTTGCCGGAACCCCCGTCCGCGCGTCGGACAGGGTGCGCGAATTTACCACAGCCCCGCCGGTTTGAGGCAATATGCGCTCTCCGGCGTCGTGCCGCGACACCGGTTCGCCTCCCGCAACGAAAAAGGGGAAGTCCATGTCAAACGCTCCACCGCTGCGCTTGAGCCGCGCATTTGCCGACACGGCCAAGGGCCGCATTCACTACCGCTATCACTTTCCGGGTTCGGCGCAGGGCACGCTGCTGATGCTGCACGCCTCGCCAACGTCATCGTGGAGCATGCGCACGCTGGGCGGGGCGCTGGCCGAGACCCTGAACGTCGTGTGCCCGGACACGCCGGGCAACGGCGACTCGGACGCGCTGCCGATGGAGCAGCCCCGCATCGAGGACTTCGCCACTTCCATGCTGGCGCTGCTCGACACGCTGGGAATCGAGAGCGCCTCGGCCTACGGCAGCCACACCGGCGCTCACACGGCCATCGAACTGGGGATCGCCGCGCCGGAGCGGATCGGCAAGGTCATCCTGGACGGGATTGCGCTGTTTGAGGGCGAGGAGCGCCAGGACATGCTGAGCAACTACGCGCCGGAGGTGCACCCGGACCTGGAAGGCCGGCACTACCTCTGGGCCTTCCTGTTCATGCGCGACCAGAACATCTTCTTTCCCTGGTTCAAGCGCGACAAGGAGCATCTGCGCGGCACGGGCATCGTGGCGCCGGAACAGCTGCACGCGGCGACGGTGGAGGTGCTCAAGGCGCTCACCACCTACCACAAGGCCTACCGGGCGGCCTTTTCGCACCGGGTCCGCGAGCGTATGCCGCTGCTGACATCCGAGGCGCTGGCGATCTGCGACGCGCAGGACCCGCTGCTCGAACACACCCGCGAAGCCGCGGCGCTCGCTCCCCGCGCGCGCTTCCTGGAGACGCCGGGCTACGAGGATCCGGACTTCCTGACCCGCAAGGTCGGCGCCATCCGCGACTTCGTTATTGGTTGATTAGAGGAGGGGGCCGGGGTCGTCGGGGCCCATCATCGCTTCGCGCAGCGCCGGCAGCGGCGCGCTGCCGAGCGACAGCAGTTGCTCGTGAAACTCCTTCCAGGCCGCGCGCCCGCCGCGTTCCGCGGTCCAGTCCTGGCGCATCTTCACGATGATGAGCTTGCCCAGCGTGTAGACAAAGTAGTCGGGGTCATACGTGCCCCTGAGCGCCTGCTGCTGCGCGTTGCCGGGATCGAGGTAGGCCAGTTCCGCGAACATCCGCTGCGAGGTCTCGACGCTCATGCCCTCCACGTGCAGTCCGATCGATGACAAAAACCGCACGTCGCGCATCAACGCGTCGAGGATCTGACCGACCCTGAGCAGCGGCTTTCCTTCGCCCAGCCCCGCCTCCTGCATCAGCTCCTCGGTGTAGTGGGCCCAGCCTTCGCTGAGCATGGCGTTCCAGAAAATCTTGCCCATCCGGTTGCCGGACCGCTTGACGTACAGCGAATGCAGGAAATGCCCGGGCCAGACCTCATGCACCGAGGTATTGAGCAGGTCGGCTTCGCCGGGCACGTACTGCCGCTGCACTTCCGGCGGCCATTCCGGGTCCGGGCCGGCGATGTAGTAGATGGCCGGCAGCCCTTCCTCGTAGGCGCCGGGAATCTCGATGTAGGCGGAATTGGTGCGCCGGTAGGCGGGCGCCTCCGCCACGAAAGCGGTTTCGTCGCCGGGGATCCCGATGATGTCCGCCTGGACCAGGAACTCCTTCAGTTCCGGTAACTGTTCGTTGGCGCGGGCCACGGCGCCCTGCCCGGGCTTGTCGTCGCGCACCATCGCGGCGCAGTCGGTGATCGTGATTTCCGGATCGATCAGCTTGCAGGTGGTTCGCAGCAGTTCGAGGTTGCGCGCCAGGTCGGCCTGCGCCACGCCCTTCAGCGTCTTCCAGTCCAGGTCGATCCGGTAACGGCGCCAGAGCAGTTCCCGGTAGCGTTCCTCCCCGAGGGCGAAATCGCCGGTCGCGTCCTCAAGGCGCAACTCCAGCCAGGTCTCGACTTCGCGCAGGGCCTGAACGGCTGGAGCAAGCGCTTGGGCAAACGCCGCCTGCAGGTCCTCGCCGGCAACATCGGCGAACAGGCCGGGGGTGTCGTCCTCGAGATGCGACGCGAGTCCGCCGAAGTTGACCAGCGCGGTGCGAACGAACGGTCGTGGAAAAGGCGGCTCAAGCGTGCCGCGCATCTGCTCCAGATAAGCCGGGACCTTCTGCAAATGGGCGGTCAGTGCCGCCAGCCGCTCGTCCTTTGGCGCGTATTCCCGCGACACATAGACGCTGGGGCTCAAGGGGCCCGCGTACCAGGCCGGGTTGCGCAGGTGATACTCCGCCACCTCCACGCTGAACAGCATGCCCTCGATGGAGGAAACGAGATGCCGGCGCTCCAGGTCCTGTTCCGGGCTCAAGGTATCGGCGGAAAACTCCTCCTGCGCCCTTCGGGCGTACCGCCGCAGCATGTCGCCGCGCTCCCGGATAGCCCGCGCGCTGACGTCCTGAAGCTGCCCGTCGAATTCGTGCCGGCCGGCCCACACGGCGCGCGTAGGCTCGGCGGCGAACAGGTCCTCGATGAACTCCCCGGTGAATCGTTGCCACCCGGATTCGGCAATGGCCACCTGCTCCTCCTCCGGCGCTTCTCCGCCGCATCCCGACATCGCGCCGGCCGCCGCCGCCAGGGCGGCAATCAGGCCAACGGAAGTTTCGCGCAGGTTCATCGGATGAAGCCTGCAAATTGTATCTGGCCCGCGGGCCAGAGCCGTGTCGAGCAGCTAGTCCTCTTCCTCGAACCGGAATTCCCGATGGCAGTTGCGGCAGGCATCGGCCAGCCGTCTCAGCGACTGCACCATGAACTCCCGGTCTCCCGATCCGGCCGCGGCCACCAGGTTGCGGCCCTCGCGTTCGGCCGCCTCGGCCCTGTTCAGAAACTGCTCGGGCCTTTGCCATATGCCCGGCAGGGCCGAAGTGTCGCCTTCGTAAGATCCCGGAGGAAACAGCGAACTGACCAGTTGCGCGTTCAGGCCCAGGGACGTGGCCTGCGCTTCCATGTGGCGTTCATCCAGCTCCAGGCCCCCGGCCAGCAGTTCCGTCAGAGCCGAGAGGTGCGCCGCCATGCTCAGCATGACGTCCTTGCGGTAGTCGATCATGCCCTGTTCGTCCGCCGAGGCGACGGCCAGCAGAACTGCGGCCCCGATGGCTGCCGCAAACCCTCGGGGCATGACGCTAGAGCTCGCGCAGGGCCGAGGTGACCTGGGCGGTCGCCGCCCGCACCGCGGGGAAGATCCCACCCACCAGGCCCACGATCAACGCCGCGACGATTCCCCGTCCGAGGAGGTCCGGCGTCACCGCAAAATTGAACACGACCTGGCTGAAACTGGCGGCCAGCGTGGAGGCCTGAAAACCGTTCAGGGCGAACCAGGCGATGGCGCAGCCGAGCACGCCCCCGAGGAACGCCAGCACCACCGACTCCAGCAGGGTCGCCAGGGCGGTGGGAAAGGAACCGAAGCCGACCGCCCGCAGCGTGGCAAGCTCGCGCGCCCTGGCCGCAATCGACGCGTACATCGCGTTCAGCGCGGCGAAAACGGCGCCGATGCCCATGAGCACGGATACGGGCAGGCCGATGTTGGTAATCAGCGCGGCCGTGTCCTCGGCCTGGTCGGAGTAGAACTGCTTCTCGCTCCAGACATCCACGCTCAAACGCTGGTCATCGCCCAGCGCCTCTTCCAGTTGCAAACGGCCGTCCGCGTCCTCCACGCGGGCGCGGACTACCTGAAACCCGTTGCCGAGCTGATAAGCCGACTGGAGCACGTTGACGTCGCACCACAGCTCCGATTCGAACACGGAGCCGCCGGTCTCGAACGTCCCGGTCACAAGCCATTCGGTCTTGCCGAAGCGGATGGTCTGCCCGGGTTCCAGGCCCACAAACTGGTTGCGCGCGCCGCGACCGGCGATCAGCTCAAACCGTCCCGGAGTGAATTCCCGGCCCTCCGCCAGCCGGTAGTCCCTGCGCAGCGAGTAGCCGGTGGGCTGGATGCCGCGCAAGGCCACGTTGGCCTCGGTCCCGGATGACTTGCCCACGGCGTTGACGATCCAGAACAGTTCCGCGGAAACCTCCGGCTCTCCGTCCGCGCCCCGGGCGATGCCCGGGGCGTAACGAATCACGTCCGCCTGCTCTCCATTGAAGCTGCTGTTGAGTTCCGCGGTGGAACCGCTGCGCAAGACCATCGCTACGTCTTCCCGCCCGGTTCCCTCCATGGTCTTCTCGAATCCCGACGCCATGGACAGCACGCCGGCGAACACGCCGGTCAGCGCGGCGATACCGGACATGGCGACCGCGGCCGTGCCGGGTCTGCGCGGCAGGCTGCGCAGGTTCAGGGCCGCGAGGGCCGCCGTCTGCGTCAGCCAGCCGAACACGGCATCAGGTGGTGCGCAACAGCGCCACGATGTCCAGCCTGAGCGCCCGAATGACCGGCGGGAGCACGGCCCCCAGGCTGATCGCCAGCATCAACGCCAGGCCCAGCGTTATGGAAAAGGCGCCGATTTGCAGGCCGGCCGGGAACATGGCCCCCATGGTCCCGGCCACGACCGTCAGGGCGCCCCATCCCAGCAGCATCGCCAGGATTCCCACGGGCAGGACCAGCAGCAGGCCCTCCAGGACGGTCAGCCGGAAGATGCTCCCGGACGTAAAACCCAGCGTCTTGAGCACGCCCATTTCATGAATCCGCTCGCGCACCGATTGTGCCATGGTATGGCCGGTCACCAGCAGGATCATGAACACGACCGCGCTCAGGATCAGGGTCACGATCAGCCCGATATTGCCGAACTGCTTCGCGTATTCCTGCGCGAAGGCCGCCTCGGTTTTGGTCTTGGTTTCGGCCGGCGAATTTTCGAACTCCGCGTCGATCGAGGCCATCACATCCTCTATCGGCATCGAGCCGTCGCCCTTGGTCACGTACCAGCCGATGGTGCCCTTGCCGAAGGCCCGGGCCTCGTCGAAATAGTCGTAGTGAAACAGCACCACGCCCGCATTCATGCCGGCGTCGGTGTCGTCGAAAATGCCCTCGATATCGAATTCCCAGACGTTGCTGCCGTTGTTGCGCGTCCAGATGCTGGACCTGAGCGGCACCCGGTCGCCCAACTGCCAGCCGTACTGGTTCGCCACCGGACGTCCGACTATGGCTCCCATCCGGTTGCCCAGCCAGGCCTGCTTCTGTCCCTCGTCCAGCTTGATTTCGGGATTGAGCGCCAGGTATTGCTCGGCCTCGACGGGGTACTGGGCAAATTCGGGATTGTCCTGATAGCGGGCCCCGAACCAGGTACCGTGGGAGACGGCCTCGATTCCGGAAAGACGCGCGATCCGGGACTCGTAGGCGATGGGCAGCATCATGATCAGCGAAACCTTGTGCGACGTCAGCAGCCGTTCCTGGGCCGCCGCGCCGACATCGGACAGGGAGAACGCGATCCGCAGGCCCTCGAGCAGGGTAAAGAGAAAGAACACCACCAGCACGGCCAGCATCGTGAAGACGGTGCGGATCGGCTTGCGCCAGAGGTTGCGCCAGATCAGCGTGAAGCGGTTCATTAGTGGATCTCCTCCGGCGCCGCGCCCAGTTCGCCCTTGTCCAGGTGCAGCACGCGGTGGGCAAAGGAAGCGGCGCGCGGATCGTGGGTGACCATGACGATGGTCTTGCCGTAGTCGCGGTTCAGCCGTTGCAGCAAACTCATGATTTCGTCGGCGGTCGCGCGGTCCAGGTCGCCGGTGGGCTCGTCGCACAGCAGTATGGGCGGATCGGACACGATCGCGCGCGCGATCGCCACCCGCTGTTCCTGGCCGCCCGACAACTCCCGCGGATAGTGTTTGGCCCGGTCCGCCAGGCCCACCAGTTGAAGCGCGGTGTTGACGTGCTTCTTGCGTCGTGAGGCTGAAAGCCCGGTCAGCAGCAGGGGGAGTCCGACATTGCGGGCGGCGGTCAACACCGGCAGCAGGTTGTAGAACTGAAAAATAAACCCGATGTTGCTCGCCCGCCACTTCGCCAGCGCGCCCGTCGACAGCCTGCTGATGTTTTTACCGTCCACCTCGACGTCGCCTTTCGTCGGCTTGTCGAGACCGCCCAGCAGGTTCAAAAGCGTGGTCTTGCCGGACCCCGACGGGCCCATCAGGCCCACGAAATCGCCTTCTTCGATGGCCAGCGAGATACCGTCCAGCACGCGCACCAGCTCGCGCCCCTTGCGGTAGTTCTTGCTGACGTCCGCCAGACGGATCAATTCTCGGGCCATGAATCGCGCTCTTGTATTCCGTGCCGGGTCAAGGATATTGAATTTCCGCTCCGTCGGATAGCCCCGCGGGCGGATCGAGGATGACCCTGTCGCCCGGCGACAGCCCGGAAAGAATCACCACTCTCAGGCCGTCCCGCTCGCCCGCCGCGACGCCGCGGCGTAATGCCCGTCCGTCTTCCGCCACGTAAACCCAGTGATTGTCGGCCTCCCCCTGCAGCGCCGACGAGGCGACGCTCAGACGGGCCGGGCCGGCCACGGCTGCCGGCGCCGGTTGTCCCGGCTCGATGAACGATACCTTTGCGCCCATGTCCGGAAGAATGCGCGGGTCCCGCTGGAGAATGCCCACCCGAACCCGGACCGTGGCCTTCTCGCGGTTGGCCGCCGGCACGATCGCGATCACCTCCGCCGGAATGCGCCAGGAGGGATAGGCGTCCAGCCGCGCCGTCACCGCACCTCCGGGCTGAACCCGCTGCAGGTAGGCCTCGTTGACGTCCACCTCGATTTCCAGCGATTCCATGTCCACAAGGGTGCAGATGCCGGTGCGGGTGAATCCGCCGCCCGCGGAGACGGGCGAAACCATTTCGCCCGGCTGTGCGTTCTTGTCGATGACCACGCCGGCAAAGGGAGCGCGAATGACCGTTTCGCTGTGCGCCTGCCGCTGAACGGCCACCGCGCGCTCCGCGACCGTCACTGCCGCGTCGTTGGATTCAAGGCGGGCGCTCAGCCGGTCGCGGGCGGCCGTCGCGGCGTCCCGCTCGGCTTCACTGGCCAGTCCCCGGTCGTGCAACTCCGACAGCCGCGTGAAGGACAGCTCGGCTTCGTGAAGCTCGGCGCGGGTCTCGCCCAGCGCGCTGCGCGCCGATGTCAGTTGCGCTTCCGCCAGTCGCAGCTGCGCGAGTTCCGCCGCGTCGTCCAGCTCGGCCACTACCTGGCCCTCTTCGACGGTCATGCCCTCCTCCACGAGTACCCGGCGGATTCTGCCGGTGCGCTGGGACGAAACGGTGGCGGCGCGCCGCGCGGTCACGTAGCCGCTGGCGTCCAGCACGCTGGCGGCGGCGCCAGCCGACGACGAACGCACCGTTTCGACCCGCACGGCCGTTGCGGAGTCGGGCCAGAACCAGGCGGCCAGCAATGCAAGCGCGCCGGCCACGAAGACCGTGCCGATGGACGGCCACAGGAATCGCTTCAGGCGGCTTTCCGGGGGCTGCTCATCCCGCGGAATGCGCAGCCCCTCGAGGCTTGGGCGGTCGCCAGGCTCGCTCATTGAGCGCCGGGCTGGGCGCTAGCGGCCTGAGCCGGCCGGTCGCCGGCCGGATCGGCCTCATGCTGCGACAGGACCGAATCCATGGCCTGGAAAAACGCCTCGACGATCGGTTCGCCGTAGCGGCCCACCGGCGTGCCGTTGTAGATGACCCGCGTGCCGCCCTGCTGGAACTCCCGCACCAGGGGCTCGTTCCAGTCGGGATAGTCGATGGGATCGTAGCGGCTGTATTCGTCGAAACCCTCGTAATTGACCATGGCGTGCCCGAAGGCGGTGTCGGTGTTCTCGGCGAAGAACGAAACGGGCAGGTTCACGACGTAGTCGTAGCCGGCGTTGATGCCGTTCCAGTACGCCTCGTTGGTGGACAGGTACCGGTCTTCGGGATCGTTGAGCGGATCGGCGAAATTCTCCTGGCTCACCACCACCTCGCTGCGGGAAAAGCCGTAACTCTCCAGGACTTCGCGGACATCGTTCTCAATCGCTTCGAGATAGGGCGGCCCCAATTCCAGCCAGGCCTCGTGTGGAACGTTGTCCCACGGCATGCCATGGCTCGATATCACCACATTTACGGAACTCTCGGGCGAAAACGTGTCCAGCCGGTCCCTCAGCATACGGATGTAGGCGGTGCGGATGACCGGGATGTCGCCGAGTTGCGGAGTGATGATCACCTTGATGTGCTTGCCGTTGCGCTCCTCCCACTCGTGGATGTAGTGCATCGCGTGCTTGACGCTGCTGTTGAATTCCTCGTGGTGCGAATAGACCGGCCGCGGGATAGCCAGCAATACCGTGTCCACCCCGGTGTCCAGCAGCTCGTACATGGCCTTGCGCGCCATGCCGAAGTGTTCGGCGGTCACCCAGGCCCAGGGGATGTCGCCGTACTTTTCGTGCACCCGCTGCATCGCATCCTCGGCGAGGAGGCGGCTGCCTTCCTCGTGAGGTATCCGGCCGTCCATGAAACCCTTGCCGGCCGCGTAGTAGAACACCCGGCACTTGGTGATCAGCCTCGCCGCCGAGGTGGGCATGCCGGCCTTGCGGCCGGGGAGCAGGAAGAACCCCTGGGACATGTAGGTGGCGGTCGAGGGCGGCGACCACACAACCTCGCCGGTGAGGTATTTATCGGCGTACGGTACGCCGTCGTAATCGGTATCGCGCCCCATGTGATCGATAAGCCGCGTGGGAGTGAATTCCTCGAACTCGTAATAGCGCTCGGCATCCATCAGCACCACGCCGCGATCGCCGCCGGCGAAATTGCGGATCGGCCAGGGGATGTACTGCAGGCTCTTTTGCGACAGCACGTAGTAATCCTCGAAACGCAGCTCCTCCGGCTGGATCAGGTGCGAGATGAAGATCCCCACGCGACCCTCGGGCACGGTGTCCTGAGCCTTGTAGTAAGCGAAGTAATTGGGTTCCGCCAGTTGCGGCGGCGTGCGGTTCATGTACTGAAACACGCCGAAGCCGGCCACCGCGAGCGTGAAGACCGCGATCACGGCCACGACCAGCACCTTCAGCAATTTTGTCATCGTTGCAACTCCCGCTGTGCGCGAAATTAACCGGCGGTCGGGGCGAACGGCACGCGGTCCAGCCAGGCGCGCGCGTCAACGGCGGTTTCGCGCGGCGCTTCCTGTATCGCCATGTGCCCCACGCCGGGATAAATGATAGTCTCAACCGAAGGCGCGCTCGTCAGCAGCCGGGCCAGTTCGCCGGCCAGTTCCACGTGCACCTGCGGATTGTCCTCGCCCCACTGGATCAGGACGGGCGCCGACACCTGCCCGATCAGTTCCTCGATGTTGCCGGAAATGTACTGACGCAGGCGTGCCAGTTGCGCCGGACGCTGTCCTTCCAGCCGCCAGAGGTCGTGCCAGCGGTCAACGAGTTCGGGCGATACGCGTTCCGGATCGCTGAAGCCGCCCTTCAGCATGAATTCCGGAAGTGCGCGGGGAGTGATCCAGCGGACCAGGGCCGTCACCGGCGACATGCGCGGGGGCGCCTGCCGGCCGCGAACGCCGGGCTCCAGCGAGCCGGGCGAAATCAGGCCCAGGCCGGCCACCTTGTGCGGGTTGCGGACCGTGTAGTGAATGGCGACGGTGCCGCCCAGCGAAGTCCCGACGATCGCGCAGCGCTCCACGCCCAGGCGTTCGAGCAGCCGCTCCATCAGGTCCACCGTGCGGGGCAGGCTGTAGTCGCCCGTCGCGTCGGCGCCGGACAGGCCGTGACTGGTCATGTCGAAGCGAACGACGCGATAGCCGTCCTGCAGCGCGTCCACCCAGGGGTCCCAGCCGACCAGGCTGGCGAAGTTGGCGTGGATCAGCACCACCGCCGGGCCCTGGCCCTCGTCGCGGTAGTGGATGCGGGCCCCTTCGATCTCGGCAAATTGCGACGCGGGCGTACCGTAGCGGGCTTCGAGCGTCTCGGCCGGAATGTCCCGCCAGGTCCAGGCGGCAACGCCAAACCCGATCAGCGCAAGGGCGATCAGCCCGCCGGCGGTCCAGGCGAGCGCCAGAAAAATACCGCGCAGAATCCTCAAAGGGATTGTCCCGGGCGCGGGCCTTCGGCGGCCACCAGCAGCAGCGGCCCTTGGGAGACCACCACGCCGCCGCGCTGCTCCAGCGTCACGGCGAAGGCCACCGGCTCAACCACGTTCAGCTTTGCGTCCACGGGGACAACGATATCGCCATCGGCCAAGGCGTCAAATACGCCGCCGTCCACCGGATGTTCGTAGCGGTCCGGGACCACGATCCACAACTGGTATTGCTGCGATTCGGGATCGTTCGGCGGCAGTCCGGCGAATCGCATCTCGCCGGCCTGCAGCGTGTCGCTCCAGACAATTTCACCGCGCACCTCTTCGTAACCGCTGATGTCCGAGCGCCAGGGCAGCCTGACGACGTCCGGCGCCGACTGCACCGACACGCTGTCCGGGACGGCCGGCTGGCGCGGCAGCGGCACGGTGCTGACGATCCAGACGAGAACCATGGCGGTTGCCGCGGCCCATCCCCAGCGGGCCGGCCAGTTGGCCCGGGTTGCGCGCGGGGCGCTGTCCACGGCGCGGGCGCGGGCCATGCCCAGCAGGCGTTCGCGCAAATCCCCGGGCATGGGCCGCCGGGCCTCGCGGTCCTCCGCCAGGAACGCGGCCTGCCCCAGGGCTGCGGCTTCGTGCATGGCGTCGCGTTCGCGGATGCGGTCGGCCGCCGGAAGGGCCGCGAGCAATTCCCTGAGTTCGTTACATTCGGTTTCGTCCAGACGTTCGCCGGCAGCCTCGCCGGCGAGCAATTCGCGAACTCGGTTAATCGGCGTCATTTTCGGCCTCCCCGCGCTCCACCTTGAGCGCCGCCCGCAGCCGGATAAGGCTGCGGCGGATACGCGTCTTGACGGTTCCCAAGGGCATATTCAGGCGTTTCGCGATCTCGCTATGTGAATAGCCTTCGTAAAGAGACAGCGAAAGGATTTCCCTTTCGTTCCCGGAAAGTTCGCCCAGCAGCGGTTGGACCCGCAGCATTTCGAGCTGCGCGTCGAGCCGGGCCTGGTCACTGCTGTTCTGGTCCACCTCGTCGCCCACCAGCGGCACGCCGCCGGAAAAACGGGCCTCGTGCCGGACCTGGTCCACGATCCGCCGGCGCGCGACCGTGAGCACGAAGGTCAGTTCGCTGCCACGATCGGGGCGGAACCGCCCGGCGCTGGACCAAAGCGACAGGAAGGCTTCCTGCACCGATTCCTGCGCGATCGGGGAGGCGCCGAAGTAGCGCCGCGCCAGCGACCAGACCAGGTCGCCGTACTGGTCCACGAGTTCGGTCATGGCGCCCGGGTCGCCGTCCGCGATCCGCTCGAGGATCGCGCGCCCGGGCGCAGGCGTAGCGCCGGCCGTTGCCGCCTTGCCCCTGTTCACGCGATCATCCAAGCAGTCGTTCGGACCCGAGAAAGACCGGATTGTATTCGCAGCGACTACAACTCGGTGTCTTTCCCCCCAACGCAGGGGAAGGACAGCCGACAAAAGGCAAGATGCCGCAATTGCTAGACTAACTCGCTGCTGACATTCAAGACGGCAAGAAAACTACTACGCAATGGCGCTGAAAAAATCGCAACTCTACTCGTCGCTCTGGCAGAGCTGCGACGAATTGCGTGGCGGAATGGACGCCTCGCAATACAAGGACTACGTCCTGACGTTGCTTTTCATGAAGTACGTTTCGGACAAGTATGCCGGGAAGCCCGACGCGCTGATAGAAGTTCCCGAAGGCGGCGGTTTCGCCGATATGGTGAAACTGATCGGCGACAAGGAGATCGGCGACAGGATCAACAAGATTATCAGCAGACTCGCCGAGGCCAACGAACTGCAGGGCGTAATCGACCAGGCCGACTTCAACGACGACAGCAAGCTGGGAAGAGGCAAGGAAATGCAGGACCGGTTGTCCAGGCTGGTCGCCGTCTTCAACGGTCTCGACTTCCGCGCCAACCGGGCTGAAGGAGACGACCTGCTGGGCGACGCTTACGAATACCTGATGCGGCACTTCGCCACCGAATCCGGCAAGAGCAAGGGGCAGTTCTACACGCCGGCCGAAGTCTCGCGCGTGATGGCGCAAGTGATCGGCATCGGCGCGGACACCCGGCAGGACCAGACGATTTACGACCCCACGTGTGGATCCGGCTCCCTGTTGCTGAGAGCTGCGGATCAGGCGCCGCGCGGCATCACCATCTACGGCCAGGAAATGGACAACGCCACGTGGGCGCTGGCGCGCATGAACCTCATCCTGCACGGCCACCCCACCGCCGATCTGCGGCGAGGCAACACGCTGGCAGCGCCGAATTTCAAGAACGCGAATGGCGGGCTCAAGACTTTTGACTTCGCCGTCGCCAATCCACCCTTTTCCTCAAAGGCCTGGTCCACCGGCCTAAACCCCGCCAAAGACGAGTTCGGACGCTTCGAGTACGGCATCCCACCGGCCAGGAACGGCGACTACGCCTTTCTTCTGCACCTGATCGCATCGCTGAAAAGCAGGGGCAAAGGTGCAATCATCCTCCCGCACGGCGTTTTGTTTCGAGGCAACAAGGAGGCCGATATTCGCCGCAACCTCATCCGCAGGGGCTTCATCAAAGGCATCATCAGCCTCCCCACCAACCTCTTTTTCGGCACAGGCATCCCCGCCTGCGTCGTGGTCCTGGATAAGGAACACGCCCATGCCCGCACCGGCATCTTCATGATCGACGCGAGCAAGGGTTTCATGAAGGACGGGGCCAAGAACCGGCTCCGCGAGCAGGACATCCACCGCATCGTGGACGTGTTCACGCGGCAGACCGAGGTCGCCCGCTATGCCCGAATGGTTCCAGTGGCCGAAATCGCCGGCCCCGCCAACAACTACAACCTCAATATCCCACGTTACATCGATCCCGGCGAACCGGAAGACCTGCATGACCTCGTAGCGCACCTGCGCGGCGGCATCCCGAACCGCGACATCGACGACCTGCAGGCGTACTGGGCCGTTTTTCCATCGCTGCGGAACGCGCTGTTCGCCGACAGCGGGCGAGCGGGCTACAGTGTTCCGCGCATCGAACCGAGTAAAGTGAAGGCCGCCATTCTCGAACACGAGGAGTTCCAGTCGTACGCCGACAGGGTCCGGAACGCGCTGACCGAATGGTGCGAGGCCCACGAAAATCGCCTGCTGAGTATCGATGCCGCGACCGCGCCGAAGTCGCTGATCGCCGATTTGTCCGAAGATCTCCTGGGCCGCTTCTCCGATCTTCCGCTGCTCGACGCCTATGATGTCTATCAGCGCCTCAGGGACTATTGGGAAGAGGCGATGCAGGACGACACCTACCTGATCGTGGGCGAAGGATGGTCCCGGGCCGCCCAGCCACGCGGAATCGTTCAGGACCGCAAGCGCAACGTCAAGGAAGCGCCCGACCTTGTCGTGAAGCGCCGGAAGTACAAGCTCGACCTGATTCCCCCTGCCCTCGCCGTCGCCCGCTACTTTGAGCGCGAGCAGCGCGCCATCGAGACCCTGGAGCGTACGCGGGATTCCGCCGCCCGGAAGCTTGCGGATTTCATCGAGGAGCACACCGGCGAGGACGGCCTGCTGGAAGACGCGGCCAACGACAGGAACAAGATCACCAAAGCAAGCGCTACCGCGCGTCGACGGGTCATCCGCGATCAGCACGTCAGCCGCGAAGAGCGCCAAACGCTTGACCGATGCCTGACTCTTATCAAGGCCGAGTCCGAGGCATCCAAGGCGGTCAAGACGGCGCAAGCCGCACTGGATGCCCAGGTTCTAAACCGCTACGCGACGCTCAGCGAAGACGAAATCAAGACGCTTGTCGTCCACAACAAGTGGCTCGCCAAGATCCGGTCCGCCATTGAGGCCGAAGTGCAGCGTCTCACCCAAAGTCTCGCGACTCGCATACAGGAGATCGAGGAGCGCTATGCCCAACCCTTGCACAAACTGGAACAGGATGTGGAGGCGCTCAGCAGTAGAGTGGAGCAACATCTCACCCGGATGGGGGTCACGCGATGAACATTAGGCGCGTTCCACAGCCAGTGTCTGTTGAATCTTCCGCGCCTAGCCGGATCGACACTGACTCGGCGAAAATCGATAACTCTATCGCAGCAGATCTAGCCGAAGTAGAAGACTTGCCAGACGGGTATAAGCACACCAAAGTCGGAGTGATGCCGGAGGACTGGGAAATTGCATCCGTTGAAGAACTGTTCACTTTCGAGCGAACTGCCTCCAATTCCCGCTCAGAATTGGACGACTCAGGTTCGGTCGCCTACGTACATTACGGCGACTTGCACACTCGCTTCAATCATTTCATCGATGTCTCGCACGCCCAACTCCCACACTTATCAGAATCCGAAAACGTAACTGCAACTCTTCTTCGTAACGGTGACTTGGTGGTTGCGGATGCATCAGAAGATGAGATTGGTGTAGGAAAAAGCGCGGAGATTCGCAATGTCGGCTCGAAGAAGGCGATTTCCGGTCTGCATACTTTCCTCTTACGGCCAAAAGACAGACGCATTTGTCATGGCTATGGTGGTTATCTCCTAGAAAATGAAGCCGTAAAGCAGCAGATCAGGCGTTTGGCGACAGGCCTTAAAGTATTCGGTATATCGAAGGGGTCTTTCGCACAGGTTCTGATTCCCCTCCCTCCATTTTCTCAACAACGTGCCATCGCTCAAGCGTTGCTGGATGTAGACTCCGAGATCACCGCGCTAGAGCAGCGCTGCGAAAAGACTCGGGCCATCAAGAGGGGCATGATGCAGCAGCTTCTTACTGGGCAAGTGCTTCTAGCATGAATCAGAAGCGGCAGCCAACTTGCTGGATCATTGCCGGTCCCAACGGAGCGGGAAAAACCACCTTTGCTTTGGAGTACCTGCCACGAACCGCAGGCTGCCGGGTCTTCGTGAATGCCGATCTCATCGCCGCGGGGCTTGCGCCTCTGGCACCGGAAGGCAGGACAGTAGCGGCGAGCCGCGTTTTCCTGCGTGAGATTTCACGAAATATCGAGGCCAAGCGTGACTTCGGCTTCGAGACCACGCTATCGGGCCTCGCTTACCGGCAACTAATTGGGCGTTTGAAATTGGCAGGTTGGCGGGTGGAATTGATTTACTTGGCGCTGCCGAGCGTGGATATGGCGAAGCACCGCGTGGCTGAGCGTGTGCTTCATGGCGGCCACGACATCCCCCTTGCGGACATTGAAAGACGTTTCTTTCGCAGCCTGGATAATTTTCTCAGCGAATACGTTTTTCTGGCCGATCGCGCCGTGTGCTACTGCAACGCGGATGGAGACCCGGTAGTAGTATTCACGCAACGCGGCAAGCGGCGCGAAGTAGCGGAACCCAGGCTGCTGCGGAGGCTGGAAAAAATGAGGCGATATGGTTCCCCCGGATAAATTCACTATGGAAGGGCTGAAAGCCCTGCGGCGCGCAGTGGATCAGGCATTGGAACGCAAGCGCCTGTTGGGACAATACGCCGTATTCTGGAGAGACGGCCGCGTAGTTCTCGAAGGCCCCGACGCGCCTCAGGTGCAGCCGAATCCCAAGCGCAGCAATGTGAATCAGGAAGATCCACTACAAGAACTTGATGCATAGCCGGACGCCAGAAAATGGTAGTTCACGGCTTGAGGCATGTGTAACACGGAACGCCGTTGCCCAAAAAGCTGATCGAACTACCCGAGAAATGGGGAAGACTACCCAAGAAACTACCCAAGAAACTACCCAAGAAACTACCCAAGAAAGCGATCCAACTACCCAAGAGAAAATTCTGGCTTTACTTCGCGCAGAACCGGAAATCACGCAGCGCCTCATAGCCGAGCGCATCGGCATTACGCTGGCAGGCGTGAAGTACCACCTAAGGAAGCTGCGCTCATCGGGAACCATACGGCACGTGGGGGCTACCAAGGCAGGGAGCTGGGAAGTGTTGAAGTAGCGCGCCGGAGAAGCGTGTCCATGAGCACAGTCGGTGAGCGGGAAATACGCACACAGCAACGGGTAAACGCGTTCCTGACGGATGCGCTGGGCTACGACTACCTCGGGCATTGGCAGGAGCGCGCCAGCAACAGCAACATTGAGGAGCGGTTGCTCAGCAATTGGCTGAGCGAACAGGGCCACAGCAACGGCATTGTCCGAAAGGCGCTCGAACAGTTGCGGAGGGCGGCGGCGTCCGGTGGCAGCAAGACGCTCTACGACGCGAACAGGGAGGTTTACGGCCTGCTTCGCTACGGCGTCAGGGTCCGTCCCGGCGTGGGGGAACAGACCGTTACTGTGTGGCTGATTGACTGGGAGAACCCGGCCAGCAATCGATTTGCCGTCGCCGAAGAAGTAACGATTGAGGGCAAGAACGACAAGCGGCCCGATGTTGTGCTCTATGTCAACGGCATTGCTTTGGGGGTACTGGAACTCAAGCGCTCCACGGTGTCGGTAGCCGAGGGCATCCGCCAGAATCTCGACAGCCAGTCGCCGGAATTCATAAGGCCATTTTTCTCCACCGTGCAGTTCGTCATGGCGGGAAACGAAACGGAAGGGCTGCGCTACGCTATGATCGAGACGCCAGAGAAATACTGGCTGCGGTGGAAAGAATCCGAAGCTCATACGGAAGCGGGCGAAAACCCGCTGCTCCGCGAACTGAGTCAACTGTGCAGCAGGGAGCGGCTGCTGGAAATCACCCACGACTTCATCGTCTTCGACTCGGGCGTGAAGAAGGTTTGCCGGCACAACCAGTATTTCGGCGTGCGCGCAGCCCAGGAGCGCATAAGGAGGCGCGAGGGCGGGATCATCTGGCACACGCAGGGTAGCGGGAAGAGCCTGACCATGGTTTGGCTTGCGAAGTGGATTCGCGAGCACATTCAGCACGGGCGCGTGCTCATCATTACCGACCGCACCGAGTTGGACGATCAAATCGAGAAGGTCTTCAAGGGCGTCAGCGAGGACATCCACCGAACAAGTAGCGGCGCGGACCTCGTGAGCGCACTTGACGCCGGAGAAAAATTGCTGATCTGCTCGCTGATCCAGAAATTCGGTTCCTCGGAAGATATCAGCGAGCGGGATATCAAAGCCTATGTCGAGGAGATCAGAAACAGCCTGCCGCGTGATTTCCATGCCAAGGGTGAAATCTTTGTGTTCGTGGATGAATGCCACCGCACCCAGTCCGGCAAGCTGCACGAGGCGATGAATGCGCTGCTCCCCGGCGCCATGCTGATCGGCTTTACGGGAACGCCGTTGCTGAAGAGCGATAAACGGCGCAGCATCGAGATATTCGGACCGTACATCCACACTTACAAGTACGACGAGGCCGTGAATGACGGCGTAGTGCTGGACCTGCGCTATGAAGCCCGCGACATTGATCAGAACATCACGTCTCAGGAAAAGATCGATCAATGGTTTGACGCCAAAACCCGCGGATTGACCGACGTGGCCAAGGCCAGGGTCAGGCAGCGTTGGGGCACGATGAGAAGGGTTCTGAGTTCGGAGGACCGGCTAAGCAAGATCGTCGCCGACATCCTGCTCGACATGGAAACCCGGGATCGGCTGAGCAACAATCGAGGCAACGCCCTCCTGGTCTCGGACGGTATCTACTCGGCGTGCCGCCTGTTCGAAATGTTTGAGCAGACCAACTTGAGGGGCAAATGCGCCATCGTCACGTCTTACAGGCCGGCGGCAAAAAACATCAAGGGCGAAGAAACCGGTGAGGGAACTACCGAGAATCTACTCAAATACGGCATCTACAGAAAAATGCTTGCCGCCTACTTCGACGAACCTGAGGAAACCGCAAAGAACAAGGTGGGCAAGTTTGAAGAGGAGGTCAAGGACCGCTTCGTAAAAGAACCAGGGCTCATGAAGCTGCTCATTGTCGTTGACAAGCTGCTTACCGGATTCGACGCTCCGCCCGCGACCTACCTGTATATCGACAAGCCGATGCGGGACCACGGGCTGTTCCAGGCGATCTGTCGCATCAACCGCCTGGACGGAGAGGACAAGGAATACGGCTACATCATCGACTACAAGGACCTTTTCCGGTCACTGGAGCAATCCGTCAAGGATTACACCGGCGAAGCGTTTGACGGGTACGACCGAGAGGACGTACAGGGACTGCTGAAGGACCGTCTGAAACGCGGACGGGAACGGCTGGAAGAAACACGCGAGGGCGTCAAGGCGCTGTGTGAGCCCGTCGAACCGCCGCTTGATTCCGCGGCCTATCAGCGCTTCTTCTGCGCCGCCGATAGCGGCAATGCCGAGGAACTAAAGAACAACGAGCCGAAGCGCGTTCAGGTCTACAAGCAGGCCGCTTCATTCCTGCGCGCCTACGCCAACCTGGCCAACGAGATGCTTGAGGCCGGTTATTCCGACAGCGAGGCGCGAGAGATCAGGGAAGAAGTGGATCACTTCGAGAAAGTGCGCCAGGAAATCCGGCTGGCGAGCGGCGATTACATCGACATGAAGATGTTTGAACCCGCCATGCGGCATCTGCTCGACACGTATATCCGTGCGGACGAAAGCGAGCGGATTTCGGAATTCGACGACCTGACGCTCGTGGAACTGGTTTCGCAGCAAGGCGTATCCGCTCTCGATAAGCTGCCCCGGAGGCTTCGCGAAAACCGCGGGGCCATGGCCGAAACGATTGAAAACAACATCCGGCGTCTCATCATCGACCAGAGTGCGGTCAATCCGAGGTACTACGAAAAGATGTCGACGCTTCTGGATGAACTGATACGGCAACGCAAGCAGGAGGCAATCGACTACAGGAGATATCTCGCCGGAATTGCGGCGCTGGCCAAGCAGGTGGATCAACCTTCTACCGACGAATATCCGCTCTCTATCAATTCTCCAGCCCGCCGTGCTTTGTATGACAACCTCAAGCACGTCCAATTGCCTGAAGACTGGGTTCAGGTACGTGGCGAGGTGGCGGAAACACCCGCCAGTTCAGCCGAAAGAGCGACCTCAGCGCTGGACGATTCGATTCGGCAAGTCAAGAAAGCCGACTGGCGCGGAAACAAATTCAAGGAACGCGAGGTTCGCAACGCCATCAGGTCGGTGTTTGGGGGCGAAGAAGAACTCGTGGATACGATTTTCGAGATCGTAAAGGCGCAAGATGACTATTGATTCCGAACGCAGTCGTCTGAGTGTGCGGGGAATCTCCGTGGAAGTGATTCGCAAGGCCATTAAGAATCTGCACCTGGGAGTCTATCCTCCTCATGGCCGCGTCCGCGTGGCCTCCCCTCTGCACCTTGATGATGAGGCTGTGCGGTTGGCCATCGTTTCGCGCCTGGGATGGATACGCCGCAAACAGGCTGAATTCCGACGGCAGGAACGTCATTCCCGGCGCGAGTTCGTGAGCGGCGAAAGCCACTACTTTGCGGGACGCCGCTATCGATTGAGCGTAACGGAAAAATCCGGGCGGCCCGCGGTTCGACTGCTCAACAACACAACGATGGCTTTAAGTATTCCTCCGGACGCGGACTGGCATGTGCGGCAAGCGGTATTGAATCGATGGTATCGGCGCCAGTTGCGAGAACAGTTGCCGGGCTTGGTGGCAACCTGGGAGCCAAAGGTGGGAGTGCGGGTCAATGAGGTTCGAATCAAGAAGATGAAAACGCTTTGGGGATCCTGCAATGTTGAAGCCAGACGCATCTGGCTGAATCTGGAACTGGCAAAGAAGCCCTTGTCCTGTTTGGCGTACATCCTCGTCCACGAAATGGTTCACCTGATTGAACGCCGCCATAATGATCGTTTTTACGAATTGATGAGCCAGTTCATGCCTCAATGGCAGTTGCACAGAGACGAACTCAATCGCGCGCCGCTGGCGCATGCGGACTGGAAATATTGAGACGCTTTTCGTGAATCGGCTCGGTAACGAATCCAGTCCGTACCTGCTGCAGCACGCGGACAACCCGGTGCACTGGCACCCCTGGGACGAAGAAGCCCTGCGCGCGGCGCGGGAATCCGGGCGTCCCATCCTGCTGTCGGTGGGCTATTCGGCCTGCCACTGGTGCCACGTCATGGCCCATGAGTCCTTTGAGGACGACGCCACCGCCGAAGTGATGAACGAACTGTTCGTGAACGTCAAGGTGGACCGCGAGGAGCGGCCGGACCTGGACAAGGTCTATCAGACCAGCCACCAGTTGCTGACGCGCCGGGCCGGGGGCTGGCCGCTGACGGTGTTCCTGACCCACGACGAACTGCTTCCGTTCTTCGCCGGAACGTATTTCCCCAAGGCGCCGCGATTCGGCATGCCGGCCTTCACGGACCTGCTGAGGAACGTCGCCGCCTACTACGCGGGCCGGCGGGAGGAGGCGCGCGGCAACGGCCAGGCGGTCCAGGAAATGCTGGCCCGCATCGCGGCGCCCGGGGCGTCATTCGCCGGCGAGCTCGACGAGCAGCCGCTGACCAACGCGGTCGAGCAGATGCGCTCGGCTTTCGATCCCGTGCACGGGGGCACCCAGGGCGCGCCGAAGTTCCCGCGGCCGGCCGACATGGAACTGCTGATCCGGCGCGCTGCGCAGCCGGGCGGCGAACCGGCCCGCGAAATGCTCGAGACCACGCTCGACGCGATGGCCGCCGGCGGACTCAACGATCACCTGGGAGGCGGTTTCTTCCGCTACTCGGTGGACGCGCGCTGGGAGATCCCGCATTTCGAGAAGATGCTCTACGACAACGCGGCGCTGTTGTCGGCCTATGCCCTGGGCTGGCAGTTAACCGGCAAGCAACGCTATGCCGAGGTGGCCGACGCCACGGCCGGATGGCTGCTGCGCGACATGCGTCACGAAGGCGGGGCGTTCTTCGCCGCCCTGGACGCAGATTCCGAAGGCGAGGAAGGCCTCTACTACCTGTGGACGCCCGAGCAGGTCAGGGAACTGCTGCCGGAAAACGAATACGACGGTTTCGCGGCACGCTACGGACTGAACCGCCGGCCGAACTTCGAGGAAAGTGCCTGGCACCTGGTGGAGCGGCCCGCGCCGGACGCCGCCGAAGCGGACTTTTCCGCGGCGCGGCAACGCCTGCTCGAGGAGCGCACCCGGCGCGAGCGCCCGATGCGAGACGAGAAGCTGCTGACCGCCTGGAACGCGATGGCGGTGCGCGGGCTGGCGATCGCGGGGCGTTGCCTCGAACGCCCGGACCTGACCGCCGCGGCGGAAGAAGCGGCCGACTTCATCATCGCCGAAATGATGCGCGACGGCCGGCTGCTCTCCTGCTGGACCGACGGGCGGGCCGGCGGAGAGGGTTTTCTGGATGACTACGCGTTCTTCATCGACGCCTTGCTGGAGCTGGGCGGGGACCGGCAGGCCACGGCCGAGGCGCTGGCGCAGACCATGCTGGACAGCTTCGAGGACCCGGACAACGGCGGGTTCTATTTCACCTCCGCCAGGCACGAGCGACTGATCCACCGGCCGCGTTCGCTTTCCGACGACGCCCTTCCCTCCGGCGCGGCGGTCGCGGCGCGGGCGCTGCTGCGGCTCTCGCAGATCACGCCCGCCATGCGCCATGCGGCCGCCGCCGAGCGCACGCTGAGGACAGCATGGGAGCACATGGGCCAGCATCCACTGTCGCATACGGCGCTGTGCCTGGCGCTGGACGAGTGGCTTCGCCCCAACGCCTGCCGCCTGGACGGCACCTGCTGACTCCCGGCGTGGTATAAACGCGCACTTCAACCAAAGGAGTCGAACTCATGAATTCAGCACCCCGAATCCGGAACATTGTCAAACGCACCACGCTGATCGTCCGGGACATGGAGAAGAGCCGCCGCTGGTACGAGCACGTGCTGGGGATGAAAACCTGGATCGACATGCCCTACACGCTTTCGGGCAAGGGCATAGCCGCCGGCAAGAAGGGCGATGTCACGCACCTGGTGATCATGCAGTGCGAAGACCCCAGGATCGGAATGATCGGCCTGCTGCAATGGGTGGACCCGCCGCTTCCGGCGCCGGAGATTCCGACCTCGGTTGGGTACGGGACGCCGGTTTTCGTGGTCGATACGGAAGACGCGGCGGAGGTTGCGCGCCGGGCCGCGGAGTTGGGCACGCGGGTGCATACGCCGGAGAGGACGTTCAAGGTCACGGGGTCCAAGGGCGAGACGCGGCATCTGCTGGGGTGCGCGATCTTCGATCCGGACGGCTATTTTTACGAGTGCAACCAGGTGCTGCGTATCGACGATCCCGAGTAGCGCGGTTCCCTGTTCCTCGGGGTCGGGCTGCTAGACTTCGGGCGAGATGATCGAATATCCGCAGTTCGATCCTGTTGCGTTGCGCATCGGTTCGCTGGCGATACGGTGGTACGGGCTGATGTACCTGTTCGGTTTCGTCGCTGCGTGGTGGCTCGCGCACCGGCGGGCCCGCCGGCCTGGCAGCACGTTCACGCCGGTCATGGTCCAGGACCTGATCTTCTATTCCTGCCTGGGCGTGATCCTGGGCGGGCGCCTGGGCTACCTCCTGTTCTACGGCTGGCAGCAGATTCTCGTCGACCCGCTCTATATCGTGCGGATCTGGGAGGGCGGCATGTCGTTTCACGGCGGGCTGCTGGGCGTGTGCGCCGCCGTTCTCCTGTTCGCCCGCAAGCATTCGAGGACGTTCGTCGAAACCGCGGATTTCGTCGTTCCGCTGGTGCCGATCGGCCTGGGCGCGGGGCGCATCGGGAATTTCATCAACGGCGAACTCTGGGGCAAGCCCAGCGACGCGCCGTGGGCGTTCATCGTGGACGGCGTGGGCCGGCACCCGACGCAGTTGTACGAGGCTTTTCTCGAGGGACTGGTGCTGTTTGTCGTGCTTTGGTGGTACACGGCACGGCCCGCGCCCTCGGCCACGCAACGCGCCCTGGGACGCGCCACCGGACTGTTCCTGGCCGGCTACGGGATTTTCCGGCTCCTGGTGGAATTCCTGCGCGTGCCGGACGCGCACCTCGGTTACCTCGCCTTCGACTGGCTGACCATGGGGCAGCTCTTGAGCCTGCCGATGATCGGCTTCGGCCTGTGGCTGCTCGCCCGGCGCGCGCCGCAGCCGGGTTAGGACCTGCCGGCACCAGGCGCATGCGGCAATACCTCAGCCTTCTCGAGGAGGTGCTGGAAACCGGAACCGAGCGCCGCGACCGCACCGGCACGGGAACCCGGGCGCTGTTCGGGCGGCAGCTTCGCTTCGACCTGGCCGAAGGCTTTCCCATGCTCACCACGAAGAAGCTTCCGCTGCGGGTGATCGCGGTGGAGCTTCTGTGGTTCCTGCGCGGCGGCACCAACGTGCGCTGGCTGCAGGACCGAGGGGTAAAGATCTGGAACGAGTGGGCCGACGAGGACGGCAACCTGGGACCGGTCTACGGCGCGCAATGGCGGCGCTGGCCGGACGGCAACGGCGGCGCGATCGACCAGGTGGACCAGGCGCTGGAAATGATCCGAAACGACCCGCACTCGCGAAGAATAATCATCAACGCCTGGAACGTAGCCGAGATTCCGCGAATGAAACTCCCGCCCTGCCACATGATGCTGCAGCTGCACGTGAGCGGCGGCAGGCTGTCGGCCCAGCTCTACCAGCGCAGCGCCGACCTGTTCCTGGGCGTCCCCTTCAACATCGCGTCGTATGCCCTGCTGCTATCGATGATGGCGGAGCAGACGGCGCTTGAGCCCGGCGATTTCGTCTGGACCGGCGGCGACTGCCACCTCTACAGCAACCACTACGAACAGGCCCGCGAGCAGCTTTCCCGCGAGCCGCGCCCCCTTCCCCAACTGGAGATCAGGGCGGGACGGAAATCGATCGACGACTACGTGGAAACCGACTTCGATCTGATCGGCTACGATCCTCACCCCCATATTCCAGCGCCGATTTCAGTGTGAAGCGCATCAGAAAGGAGAACGACATGAGCAACAAGCCAGACCCCTCGAACCATTCCGGCCTTGACAGGCGCACGGTCCTGAAGGGCCTGGGCGCGGGCGCGCTCGGGGCGTCGGCGCTGTCCGGATGCGCGGCCGAGCAAGGCGCTCCGCGCGAACCGCTGGACCTCAACGATCCCGTTTCGCGCTTTCGCGCGCGGGTCAAGGTTTTCGGTTCACTGGCCGAGGAAACGGTGCACCGCGTCTCGCGCGGGCACGTCTGGGGCTATGTCCACGAGGGCAACCTCGAGCCGCTGTTCAGCATGATCAATTACAACGTGACCCGCTGGCGGCAGGCGGAAGAGCACAAGTTCGTGGCCACGATGAACGAAACGGCGCTCTTTACGCGCTTCGACACGGACGAGGTAATCAACCACTGGGACAATATCTACACCGGGGAAACGGTGGAAGTCCAGCATTACTTCACCGGGCCGATCACCGTCGAGAACACGCTGGAAGGAACGATCACGGACGAGACCGCAACGATGAAGCCGAAAAACATGGAATGGTGGACGGTGGGCGGCAGGCTCTTCATTCCGATTCGCTCGCAATTCAGGTTTCCCAACCCGCTGCGTCCGGAGGTCTGGCCCAAGGCCTCCGTGGGGCCCATCTTTCACTGGGACTCGTTCATGTTCCTGATGGCGGAACTCGCCGACGTCGAGAATCCGGAGCTGGCCAGGGCGCCGGCGATCAGCCATTACCAGGAAACGCTGAACTGGAACCACTGGATGCTCATGGGCCAGCGGCCCGGGCGCCAGCTCTCCCGCGGCTACGGCTGCAAGCTGGACAGTCTTGAGGAGATGCCCGCCAACCTGCGCGCCGTACTGGAGGAACACGCGCCGGAGATGTTCGATCTCGAGAACTGGACCGAGGTGAGGGACGACATGAAGGAATTCATCAAGAACCGGACGCCGGCCACGGTCGAGCCGGAAGAATGATCTCGGGCGACGACATTCTCGTCGAGGTGGAGCCGGCCTACCTGGGGCAGGATTCGCAGGGCGACCGCTATGTATTCAGCTACACGATCACGATTTCCAATCGAGGCGGAGAGCCCGCCCGGCTGCTGACGCGGCACTGGATCATCACCGACGGCAACGGGCACGTCGAGGAGGTGTTCGGGGACGGCGTAGTGGGCGAGCAGCCCCGGCTGCTCCCGGGCGAAAGCCACCGCTACACCAGCGGCGCAATCATCGATACGCCGTTCGGGACGATGCAGGGGAGCTACGGGTTGGTCACGGACGGCGGCCAGGACTTCAAGGCGCCGATCCCGGTCTTCCGCCTTCAGACCCCCGGCGTCCTGCACTGATCCGGTAGCCCCACCGATGGCGGTTTGGGCGGTGGGGGACGTGCAGGGGTGTCTCGGGCCCCTGGACGAGTTGCTGGACCGGATCGGGTTCGAGCCGGGGCGCGACCGGCTGTGGTTCTGCGGCGACCTGGTCAATCGCGGGCCGGATTCGGCGGGCGTGCTGACGCGGGTTCGCGAACTGGAGGACGCGGCCGTCGTCGTGCTCGGCAACCACGACCTGCACTGGCTGGCGCAAAAGGTTCACGAACAGGACGCCGAAGTGCGCGCGCATGCGGAATGGCTGCGCAAGCAGGCGCTGGCGCATTTCGACGGGGACCTGAATTGCCTGCTGGTTCATGCCGGGGTGTTGCCCGGCTGGGACCTGGAGCAGGCGCTGGCGCGGGCCGCGGAGGTGGAGAACGTGCTCAGGGACGCGCGTTACCGGGACTTCCTGGCCGACATGTACGGCAACGTGCCCAATTGCTGGCAGGACGAGCTTTCGGGAACCCGGCGCCTGCGGATGATCGTCAACGCCTTCACCCGGATGCGGATGGTGGATGCGCAGGGCCGGCTGGATTTTTCGTACAAGGGGCCGCCCGGCAAACAGCCGCCCTATCTCGCTCCCTGGTTCGCGCGCCCCGGAAGACTGCCGGCCAGCTGCAGGGTCGTGTTCGGGCACTGGTCGGCGCTGGGGTGCTTCGTTACCGATCGACACATTGCGCTGGATTCGGGTTGCGTCTGGGGCGGATCGCTGGCCGCGGTCCGGTTGGACGGCCCACCCGAATTGGTCAGCGTTCCCGGTCTCTGACGCTTCGATCTCGCCCTTTTTGTGCCCCCTTCCTCCGGGGGACGCATGAACCCATCCATGGGGCTCGGCGGCGGCTCCTGCCGCCGACGCCCCCGGAGGAAGGGGGCACAAAAAGGGCTTACGCTGGCTGGTCCAGGTGTTCGGAGAGGCGGAGGTAGGCCTGGACGTCGATCTGTTCGGCGCGAATGGCGGGGTCGATGCCGGCGGCGGTGATCTGGTCCCGGTCGGCCAGGCCCCTGAGGGCGTTGGCGATGGTCTTGCGGCGCTGGGAGAAGGCCTGGCGCACGACGCGCTCAAAAGCATCCGCGCGGCGGATGCGGTAGCGCGAATCAGGTGTCAGCCTTACCACCATCGAATGCACCTTCGGGGGAGGCTCGAACGCGCCCGGTGCAACCGAAAAGCACGGCTCGGCTCGGCAGCGGGCCGCCGCCGTGACGGACAGGCGACCGTAACGGCGGCTGCCCGGAGGCGCGCACAGCCGCTCGGCCACTTCGCGCTGCAGCATGACGGTCATGTCGCGGAACCCGGCCGCGCTCTCAAGCAAGCGGAACAGCAGGGCCGTGCTCAGGTAATAGGGCAGATTGCCGATCAGGCGCAGGCGCGCATCGGGAACCCCGATGTCCTCGAGCGCCGAGTAATCGAACTCAAGTGCGTCCGCCAGGTGCACGCTCAGACGCTCGTGGGGAAAACTCTCGCGCAGTCCCTGCGCCAGCGCCGGATCGATCTCCACCGCGTGAACGATCGCCCCCCTTGACAGCAAAGGACCGGTCAGCGCGCCGCGGCCCGGACCGATCTCAACGAAATGTTCGCCGGCGCCGGGCGCCGTCGTCGTGACGATTTGCTGAATTACCGAGGCGTCGGTGAGAAAGTGCTGCCCCAGCCGGGGACGCCGCTTCATTGTTCCGGATGACCCGACCTGCGCCGCACCATGCGCGCGGCCGCCGCCACGGCCTGGACCAGGCTGCCTTCGTCGGCCTTCCCGGTGCCGGCGAGATCGAAAGCGGTGCCGTGGTCCACGGAGGTGCGGACGAACGGCAGGCCCAGCGTTACGTTCACCGCCTGGCCGAAGCCCGCGTGCTTGATGACCGGCAGGCCCTGATCGTGATACATCGCCAGCACTGCGTCCTGCCCGGCGAGATTGCCCCGCGTAAAGGCCGTGTCGGCCGGCCAGGGTCCGGTCACGCCCGGATCGCCGAATTCGGCAATCGCTCTCGCCACGACATCGCGATCCTCGGCGCCCAGTTCGCCATCCTCGCCGGCATGCGGATTGAGTCCGAGAACCGCCACCCGCGGTCTGCCTATTCCAAAATCGCGCTTCAGTCCCCGCACCAGCACGTCGAGAACGGCGCCCAGGCGCTCGCGGGTAACGGTCCCGGGCACTGCGCTCAACGGAATATGCGTCGTGGCCAGAGCCACCCTCAGCGGCGTGCGCCCGGGCCCCGTCTCGCTGGCCAGCAGCATGACCGGCATGGGCGCGCCGCTGAGCCACGCCAGGTATTCCGTATGTCCCATGAAATCCAGGCCGGCCTTGCGCATGACCGCCTTGTTGACCGGTCCGGTCACGAGCGCATCGAACTCCCCGCTCAGGCACCCCTTCACGCCCCGCTCTATCGCCGCCAGCACGGCGGGTGCGTTGCGGGCGTCCGCCCGGCCCGCCCGGCACGGATGAGCGAGTGGCAGGGATGCAATGCTCAAGCCGGGTGCGCGGTCGCCGGGCTCGTACGAACCGGCCGGAAAGTCGCGTTCCAGCAATTCCGCGCGTTCGCGCAGCACGCGCGGGTCGGCGAGCAATACGATATCGAAGCGGCTCAGTTCACGGGCCGCCTTGATTACGATGTCCGGCCCGATTCCGGCCGGTTCGCCCACGCTGACCGCCAGTCTAGGGCCGCGCATTGTGTGTGCAGGCCCTCGCTACTTCTTGTATTCCACGAACGCTTCGGCCCGCAGCCGTTGCAGCCAAAGCTGGGTTTCCTCCTGCACCTTGCGCTCCCGCAAGGCCAGCGCGGCGCGCTGCCGGCGCACGTCCTCGCTCACGTCCTGCATGCGGGTTGCGGAACGTTGCGCAATATGCCATCCGAAGGAGCTGCGTATGGGTTCGCTGATCTCGTCGCCCTCAAGCTCCGCCACGCCGGCTGCGAATGCGGGATCGAGGTCCTCGGGAGACACCCAGCCGAGCATGCCGCCCTCGGCGGCGGAACCGGGGTCGGCCGAGTAAGCGCGGGCCAGGGCGCCGAAGCTCTCACCGGCCAGGATTTGCTCTCGAATTTCTGCAATCTCGTCGCGGGTCGCGCCGTCGTCGCGAATCTCGTTCGGCTGAAGCAGTATGTGCCTGAGTTCCCATTGCTCCTGAATGATGGGGTCGCCGCCGCGCGTCTCATCCAGGCGCACCACGTGCACCCCGCTTCCCGTGGTGATCAGCTCGGCCACGTCGCCGGGTTCGAGCTGAAGAACATGGGCGACGAATGCGGTGGGCAGCGCGTTGCGCTTGCGCCAGCCCAGGCTGCCGCCCTGAAGGGCGTTCTGCGCCTCGGAATAGGCGATCGCCAGTTCCGCGAAGTTTTCCCCTTCAAGCACGCGTTGACGCAACCTCTCGGCGCGCTCGCGGGCCGCGTCACGCTGACCCGCGGTGGCGTTGAGTGGCGTGCCGATGAGAATGTGCGACACTTGGTACTCCCGGTTCGCCTCCTCCCCGGCTTCGGCGCCGCGCAGGAAGTCGTCCACTTCCCTGGGGTTCAGGTATACCCGCGCAACAACGTCGCGCTGCCGGAGCGTGTCCAGTTCGATCTGCGCCCTGAGCTCCTCGCGGTAGCGGGCGTATTCGACGCCCTGCTCGGCCAGCGCGTCCGGAAGATCGCTCAGCTCGACCCCGTTCTGCTGGGCCACGAAGCCGAGCGCCCGGTTGACCTGCTCGTCGGAAATCTCGATGCCGAGACGCGTGGCGCGCTGCAGTTGTATTTCCCGCAGGACCAGCCGCTCCAGCACTTGCGATTCGAGCACTGCCGAAGGCGGAGACCTGAGGCCCTGGGCGCGAATGTTGGCGCGTACGCCGGCCAGTTCCTGGTCCAGTTCGCTGGTCAGGACAACGCCGTCATTGACGACGGCGACGATGCCGTCCAGAAACTCGCCATCATCGCTGAGTTGCGCCCCCACCGGCCCCGCAACCACCACCAGACACACCAGCACCAGCGCTCCGCGCCACACGCGCGGGTGAGCCTTTTCTTTCCCCCGGTCCTTCCGGGAGTGTTGGAGGCAGGGATGCCGGAACCAAGCTCCATGGATGGATTCATGCGTCTCCCGGAAGGGCCGGGGGAAAGAAAAGGCGTTGCCGGCAGATGCGTGAATCACGGCGGTTTTGGGGGCTGCTACTAGCGGCTGGGGTAGCCGAGCATACCACGCTCGATCATCGCCCTGGCGTCGCCGCCGAGGCTCGTCAGGCCCTTCAGCGTGACCTGCAGATAGACCGACGCGCCGCCCAGCGTGGCGTCGCGCTCGACATGCCTGCGCCACAGCAGCGCGACGCTGATGCAGCAGGATTCGTATTCGAATCCGAGGTAGCGCTCCAGCTCCACGCCTTCGGCAAAGGAATAGTTGTAGCGGCCCACGGCGGTCCACCGGTCATTGACGGCCCACCGGAACGCCAGGTCCATGTTTTCGGTCCGGGCCCAGCGGCTGCGATAGGCCAGGCGGACGGTCCGGCGCGGGTCCTTTCTGTAGAGCACGGCGATTTCGGAACGGCTGGCGTGGTCGATTTCGGCGTCCCACAGGTAGCGCATGTCCACCTGCCAGTCCTTGCCCAGGCCGTAGGCGAACTCGGCGATGTAATCGGAGGCCGCGTCCTCGTGGGAACTCAGCCCCTCGAGACTGACCTTGCGTCCGCGGAAGTTGTAGCGTTGCCCCAAGGTAAAGCGCAACAACTCCCTGCCGTCCGTGCTGCGGTGAAGCACGCCCTGGACCCCCGCGCTCAGGTGCACCGAATCGCCGACCCGGTCGAACCCCAGGTAGCGGTTGGGACGGAAAAGCTGCACGTAGTTGAAGTCCGGAATGATGGTGTCGAAGACCGGGAGATAGTCCTGGTTCACCGTGGGAATGATGCTCAGCATGGCTCGCGGGCGTAGCGTCACGTCCAGCGCCTGCGCCTGGAAACGCCGCCATAGGCCGGTGCGGGCGTCCACGGTCGCGATCGGCAGCACCCGGTAGTAGGTGTCGGAATCATTGCGAAAGGGCTCGGTTACGTGGTAGCCGGTCACCATCAGGGACAGGGACGGATTCACCTCGACCGGACCCGCGCGGTAGCGGGCGGCCAACTCCGGTTCGAAATGGACCCGGGCGCCCGAGGTCCTTTGCGCATGTTCGAACCAGGCCGTTTCCATCCACAGGCGCCCGTCCATCCGGGGCAGCAGTTCCGGCCACCAGCCATGCAATCGAATCTCGGGCAGCCGCACGTGCGGGCGAAACAGGCGATCGACGTCGGGATGCACGACCTGGTGTCCAGTCACCCGAAACAGGACATCCATGCGGTCGCCGCTGTAGGCGGCCGCCAGTTCCCGGCGGAGGTGGGTCTGGGCCTGTTCCCAGAAACCCCGCCCGATGTCCTCGATATAGAGATCGTCGGACACCCAGCGGCCATCGGCGAGCAGGCTCCACTTCTCCGAAAGCGTTGTCTGCATCTCCAGGTTGACGTCGTAGCGCGAGCGGTTGCGCAGCTTGTCCTGGGGCAGGTAGGCGAGTTCGATCCGGCCTGACGAATTGCGCGTGATGTAGCGGTATTCGGCGCCTGCAAAGAAGCCCAGGCGCGACAGGTAGCGCGGCGTGAACGTGGCGTCCATGTTAGGCGCGATGTTCCAGTACCAGGGCGCGTCCAGTTCCAGCCCCCGGCGGCTGGAGCTGCCGATCTCCGGCACCAGGAACCCCGACTTGCGGGCGCCCCGGGCCGAAAAGGACAGCGAAGGCAGGTACAGGATCGGCACGTCCAGCAGTTCCAGGCGAATTCTTCGAGCCCGGCCGAAGCCACTCTCCTGTTCCACCTCTATCGAACCGGCGCGCAGTTCCCAATGGTTGCGGCCGGGCAGGCAACTCGTGTAGCTGACTTCCTCCATGCGCACCCGGTCCTGCTGCGCGTCAAGAACAATTTCTTCGGCGCTGCCCCGCCCCAGGCTGTCCCGCAGAGCGTACTCCGCGGAGCTGAACCGGAGCCGGTCCTGATTCAGGTCGAGCGTCGCGTCGGTGGCCCGCACCCGGACCGAATCCCCCGAATAGACGACGTCGCCGCCAAACTCCACCCGGTTGCTGTCCTGCACCAGGCTGGCGTTCTGCACGTCCAGCCTGTGGTCGCCCAGGCAAAAGGACACATTACCCAGGAAATCCACACGATCGCCGACGTTCCAGCGTATGCCGTTCTGCGCGGTAAGGCCGATCGTGGTGTCCGATCGCTGTGCAGCAATCTCGCAGGCCAGGTCGGCGCCGGGGCTCTCCTCCCAGATGCCGGACTGCGCGGGCGCAATGCATGCCGCGGCCAGTGGGGCGAGCAATGAAATGGGCATGTGCGTGGTCCGGGGACGCTACGCGGGTAGCGCCCCGGCGGCGCAGATTAGCGGATTTGCTTTCATGGGCTGATCCTCACTTTACCCAAAAGCCCGCTTCGTGTGCGGTCCGTCCGCGCTGATGCGACGGCAGCCGTCCGACGCCGCACCGGCTTTTCAGCGTGCGAAAATCGCCACCCGGGAAACCATGACGAGCGCGCAAAACGAGTTTCGGCCCGCGAGGGCGATGATATTGGCGGCCGGGCGCGGCGCACGACTGCGGCCGTTGAGCGACCGCCTGCCCAAGGCGCTGATGGAGGTCGAAGGGAGGCCGCTGATCGAACATCTGCTGGCGGCCCTGGCCGCAGCAGGCGTACGGGAGGCGGTGGTCAATCTTTCCTGGCTCGGCGGGATGATCCGCGCCAGGCTCGGCGACGGTTCGGACCATGGCCTCAGAATTCGCTACAGCGACGAGGGCGATTCGGCCCTTGACACGGGCGGCGGCATACGGAGAGCGTTGCCTTTGCTCGGCGAGGAGCCCTTCTGGGTGGTCAACGCCGATGTGCGCACCGGTTTCCCTTTTGCGGTGCGCAATCGCCGGCCCCGGGACCTGGCCTGGCTCATGCTGGTGCCGAATCCGGCGCATAACCCGGCAGGCGATTTCCGCTTTCGGACCGGAAGGGTCGGCCGTAAAGGCCCCCGCTACACCTTCGGCGGCGTAAGTATCCTGTCTCCGGAACTGTTCCGGGCCGCTACGGGGGAAAGATTCGGTCTCGCTCCCCTGCTGCGCGCAGCCGCCGATGAAGGACGTGTTTCGGGCGCGCTGTACGAAGGCTACTGGGCGGACGCCGGCACGGTCGAGCGACTGGAAGCAATCCGGCGCCGACCGCCTGAAGCGTAGAGGCGGGACAGCAGGCAAGGCTGCAGTTCGGCGGCCGCGTCGGCGAGGTTGTCCGGGCCGCCAAGGCTCGCGAAATTGACCGCGCCGAGACCCTCGAAGCCGCAGGGATTGATCCGGGAGAACGGATCCAGATCCGCGCGGACATTCAGCGCCATGCCGTGATACGAACACCCGCGCCGTATGCGCAGGCCGATGGCGGCCAGCTTGGCGCCCGCCACGTATACGCCGGGCGCCCGGGGGCGGCGCGATGCCTCGATCCCGTAAGCCGCGGCGCAATCGATCACCGAGTCTTCCAGGGCGCAGACCAGGGTCCGGGGGCCCAGCCCGGCGCGGCGCAGGGACACCAGCGGGTAGACCATCAATTGCCCGGGGCCGTGGTAGGTTACCTGACCGCCGCGATCGGACTGTTCCACGGGAATATCGCCGGGATCAAGGACATGGGACGGTTCGGTCTTGACGCCCAGGGTGAAGACCGGCGGATGTTCGCAGAACCAGATCTCGTCGTGCGTGCGGTCGCCGCGTTCGGCGGTAAACCGCTGCATGCGTTCGACGGCTTCCCGCCAGGGCAGGCGCCCCAGCCACTTGATGCGAGCGGAATCGGCGGCGCTTACTCGAACCACAGCAGGACGGAGTCCCGGGTGCGCTGCCACAAGCCTCCGGAGGCTACGGCGCGTTCCGGCACCAGCGGCAGTTCCGCGAGCGTCTCACCGTCGCGGATCAGGGCGACCCGCCCGACCGGCTGACCGGGCTCCAGCGGCGCAATCAGGGGCTCGTTCACCACTACCCTGGTCTTGATCCCTTCACTTGCGCGCTTGGGCAGGGTCATGATCACGTCATCCTCCACCGTCAGGCCGACGACGGTATCTTCCCCCTTCCATACGCGCGCCGAGCCGAAATTCGCGCCGGCTTCGAGCAGCTTGCGGGTCTCGAAGTAGCGGAATCCGTAGCTCAGCAGTCGCAGCGCGTCCCGGGCGCGTTGCGACTCGCTGGCCGCACCCATGACGACCGCGATCAGGCGCATGCCGTCGCGCACCGCCGAGGCCACCAGGCAGTAGCCGGCCGACTCGGTATGCCCGGTCTTTACGCCGTCCACCGTCGCGTCACGGGCAAGCAGCGTATTGCGGTTCGGTTGCCGGATGCCGTTCCAGGTGAACTCGCGCAGGGCATGCATACCGTACAGCGTCGGATAGTCCCGGACCATGGCGCGGGTGAGAATCGCGGTATCGAGTGCGGTCGTATAGTGATTTTCGCCGGGCCAGCCAGTGGAGTTCTCGAAGTTCGTGCCGGTCATCCCCAGGCGCTGGGCGATCGAGTTCATCAGGGTCGCGAAGTCCTCCTCGGCGCCGGAAAGGTGCTCGGCCAGGGCAACGCTGGCGTCGTTGCCCGACTGGACGACCATTCCGAGCAGCAGGTTCTCCACGCTGACCCGGCTATTCAGATCCAGGAAGGTCCTCGACCCCTGCATGCGCCAGGCCTTCTCGCTGATGACCGACTCTTCGTCCAGCGAGGTTTCGCCCGCGGCCAGCGCCTCGAACACGGCGTAGGCGCTCATGATCTTGGTGATGCTGGCGGGCTCGACCCTGAGCTCCGGTTCCAGCGAGGCCAGAATCGTTGCGGTTTCCTGCTCCATCAGCACGAACGAAGAAACGCTCAAGGCCGGCGGGCTCGGCAGTCCGGCGGCCAGCCGCGGCGACTGGGCGGCGGCCGAACCCGCCGCCAGGGCAGCCGCGAGCAGAATGGCGATTGCGCTGTTCGTTCTGATTGAATTTCTGGTCATGCTTCTTCTCGATCTCTATTCCACGTATGGGGCCGTTACCGCAACTTTCAGTCGGGCGGAGCGACGCCTTGCACCCTGACGGTCCTCGAAATGCCGATGGTCGCCAATTGGCGCCTGAGCATGGCCGTGTGCCTTTCATTATGGAGCGGACCCACCCAGACGGCATAGACGCCATTTCCCTTGCGGCGCAGATACACCCCGGATATCCCTGCCTGCCGAATCCGGCCATAGAGCTTGGCGGCATTCTCGCGATAGGCAAAAGCTCCGGTCTGCAGGTAGGCGTAGCCGCCCGCCACGGTCGACGGCTCCGGCGAACCGCCAGCCTCCAACGCCTCGACGCGGACCCTGGCGGTCCCGCGCCCGTACACACCCAGGTCCCTTGCGGCGCGGTAGGAGAGATCGATTACGCGGCCCTGAACAAAGGGCCCGCGGTCGTTGACCCGCAACTCGGCGCTGCGGCCGTTCTCGAGATTGGTCACCCGAACGCGTGTCGGAAGGGGCAGCGTCTTGTGCGCGGCGGTCATCGCGTACATGTTGTAGGGCTCGCCAAGCGCGGTGGGCTTGCCGTGAAAGTCCTCGCCATACCAGGACGCAATCCCGGTTTCCACGAATCCTTCGGCCGATATCAACGGGCAATAGGTCTTGCCGAACTGGTTGTAGCAGTCCTGTCCGGGACGGCCGCCGGACGAACCGCCCCAGGGTCCGCCGACCATGCCCACGATTGCCGAACAGCCCGCTGCAAGAGTCATGCAGCCCGCGAGGAGCAGCACCCGGACGGCTAGTGTCGTGTAACGCCTGTATCGTCGCATCAGAGCGTGCGTAGCGTGTCCCTGCAAGGCGCAGTCCGCAGGGAATACTGCCTGTATTTCCAAGGGCTGCAACGCCGCAGGGGCGCGCTACGCACGCTCCCGTAGGGCGCGTCTCCCCTGGCCCGTGGCCGCGTTGCGCCCCTGGGCAATGGAATACACCATTCCCG
>JAPOWV010000022.1 GCA_026707445.1 Gammaproteobacteria bacterium | reverse complement strand
CTGAAAGTGCTTTACAACCCGCAGGCCTTCTTCACACACGCGGCATTGCTGGATCAGGCTTTCGCCCATTGTCCAATATTCCCCACTGCTGCCTCCCGTAGGAGTCTGGGCCGTGTCTCAGTCCCAGTGTGGCTGATCATCCTCTCAGACCAGCTACGGATCGTTGCCTTCGTGAGCCGTTACCTCACGAACTAGCTAATCCGACTTGGGCTCATCCGTCAGCGGGAGCTTTCAAGAA
Organism: Gammaproteobacteria bacterium; assembly: GCA_026707445.1. GTDB lineage: Bacteria > Pseudomonadota > Gammaproteobacteria > Steroidobacterales > Foliamicaceae > Foliamicus. The sequence continues at coordinate 48,110 of JAPOWV010000022.1, read as the reverse complement.
GAGGCCCCCTTTCTTCCATGGAACGTATGCGGTATTAGCCCGAGTTTCCCCGGGTTATTCCCCACTGTCGGGCAGATTCCCAAGTGTTACTCACCCGTCCGCCACTCTACTAGCCCTCCGAAGAGGACGTTCGCGTTCGACTTGCATGTGTTAAGCATGCCGCCAGCGTTCAATCTGAGCCAGGATCAAACTCTTCAATTAAGTATCTTTTGAGCTTGAGTCCTGCGCTTTTGTATGTGTACAAGTACACAGGTCTCTCGCGCGGTCCCGTCAGGGACCCGGAACGCGAGTTCCCACACACAAACTTGTCGCCTGTTGAAAAAGAACCGCCAAGGGTGGCCCGCTTGAGGCCATGTTCCGTTGGCGTGCCGGGTTCGTCCGGCGGATCGGCAATTATAGTCCGCGCAATTTCGCCGTCAAGCCGAAGGGGCGCTTTCTATGCTCACGCGGGCGAAGCGCCGCTTGCCCACCTGAAGAACGCTGGAGCTGCCGGCCGGCACGACCATGGCGCGGTCGCTGACGCGCTCGCCGTCCAGTCGCACGGCGCCCTGCGCAATAAGCCGCATGGCCTCGCCGTTGGTCTTTGCGAGGCCTGCGCGGCGAACCAGGTCCGCCACCCGGATTCCGCCATCGGGGCCGGCAAGGCTGACCTCCCGCATCTCCTCTGGCGTTTCGCCGCGCCGATGCCGGAGGGCGAAGTCATTCGCCGCATTCCGCGCGGCCTGCTCCCCGTGAAAACGCCGGGTCAGCTCGTGGGCCAGCGCCATCTTGGCGTCACGCGGATTGCCGCCGGCCTCCACCCCGGCGCGCAATTCGTCCAGTTCGGCTTGCGTGCGAAGGCTCAACAGGTCCAGATAGCGCCACATCAGTTCGTCGGAAACCGACATAAGCTTTCCGTACATCTCCGCCGGCGGATCCATGATCGCGATGTGATTGCCAAGCGATTTGGACATCTTCTGAACGCCATCGGTTCCTTCCAAGAGCGGCAGAGTCAGGACGATCTGTGAAGGCTGGCCATGTTCCGCCTGGATCTGGCGACCGAGAAGCAGGTTGAAGGTCTGATCCGTGCCGCCGAGTTCGACGTCGGCCTCAAGCGCCACGGAGTCGTAACCCTGGGCGATCGGATACATGAACTCGTGCAGGCCGATCGGATTGCCCTCGCCGAAACGCTTCTTGAAATCGTCGCGCTCCAGCATGCGCGCCAGCGTGCGCTTGCCCGCCAGACGAACCAGGTCGGCCGCACTGAGACTGTTCATCCAGGTCGAGTTGAACTCGACGCGCGTGAGTTTGGGATCCAGTACCCGATGCACCTGTTCGGCGTAGGTGGCGGCATTCTCCTTCAGCTTTTCCTCGGTCAGCGTGGGACGTGCCTTGCTGCGCCCAGAGGGGTCCCCGATCATGCCGGTGAAATCGCCGATCAGGAAGATCACCTCGTGCCCGAAGTCCTGGAACTGGCGCATCTTGGTGAGGATCACCACATGCCCCAGGTGCAGGTCCGGCGCCGTAGGATCGAAACCGCACTTCACCCGTAGCGGCCGCCCGGTACCCAGGCGTTCAAGCAATTCTTCCTCGCGAACCAGGTCCACCACGCCGCGGCGCAGTTCCCGCAATTGCTGTTTCGGCGAGCTCATGGCGCGAGAATATACGAAATCAGCGTCACCGTTGCGGACGGGGGCCGAACAGGGCGGTGCCGACGCGCACCAGGGTGGCGCCGCATTCCACGGCGGTTTCGAGGTCGGCGGTCATGCCCATGGAAAGCGTATCCAGGTCCATGCCCGCCTGATTGAGCCGATCGAACAGAGAGCGAAGGCCTGAATAGGCTTCGCGGGGCGCACCGGGCATCGGCATCCCCATCAGGCCGCGCAACTTGAGTCGTGGCTGTGCACGTATCAATTCCGCCAGTTCGGCTACCCCTTCCGGGGGCAACGCGGGACGGGCGTCATCCGGTTGCATGCGGACCTGGATGCAGGCATTCAACGGCGGTGCGTCTTCCGGCCGCTGCGTGGCGAGGCGCAGGACGATGCGTTCGCGAATCGCGGTGTGCACCCAGTCGAAATGTTCCGCTACCAGGCGCGTCTTGTTCGACTGCAACCGTCCGATGAAATGCCAGGTCGCGCCGGAGCCGACTGCGCCGATCTTGGCAAGCGCTTCCTGGGCGAAGTTTTCGCCGAATTGGGTCAGGCCCGCCCCGAGGCCGGCAAGCACGGCGTCCTTGCCATGCGCCTTGGTAACGGCGAGGATCCGGATCTCTCCAGGGTCCCGGCCGGCGCGGTTCGCGGCGCTTGCGATCCGCGCCCTGACGGCGTTGAGGCGAGCGGCGATTTCATCCTTGCTCATGCAGCGCTCTGCCGGGGCCAGGTCAGAAGAACGAGATGCCCAGCTGCGCGTAAAACAGCCGGCCCTGCCAGGGCATGATGGAGTCGCTGCGGTAAATTCGCCCGCAGCAGACCTCGAACTGGCCCGGGTCCGGATAGTTGTCCAGTACGTTCTCGGCCCCGATCCTGAGCGTGTAGCGCTCACCCAGGGTCAAGGCCGCCTCAAGGTCGAGCAGTACCTCCGAGCCGAATTTCTGCACCTGCTCCAGGGCGGCGGTGTTCGCGTTGCTGTATTCCCCGAAGTAGCGGGCCCGCAGCAGCACATCGGCCAGCCGCCAGCCGTGCTTCAGCGTAAGTGAGCCGCGGACCGCCGGACTGCCTTCTTCAATGTCGTGACGCGTTTCCGCGTTCACGAACTTCCCGGTATCGGAAAACTCCGTCCGGTTGAAGTTGAAGGCCGCCTGCACGGAAGTGGCCCCCAGCCGCGAGTCGAAACCGCCGGTGGCGACCAGATCGAATCCGCTGGTTTCCGTGGCCACATCGTTGACGAAGAACCGCACCCGGGAGATGTCGTTGGCGCCCGGAACTCCGAGTGCGATCAGCCGGTCGGCCTGGGCCTGATTCACGGTGAACTGGGATGACATTACGGTGCGGTCGTCCAGCCGGACGCGATAGTAGTCGAGCGTAAGCCCGAACCCGGCGGTCGAGCGGGCGGCGAGGCCAAGCGTGAAGGAGTGAGAGTGTTCGGGGCCGAGTGGCGCGCCGCCGAACAGTCCGGCGGCGGGATGGTCCGGCGGGAAGACTCCCTCGGACCTGGGAATGCCGTTAGCGTCGATGCGGGTGGAGACCACCGTGGTGGAAATCTGGCCGGGTGTGGGCGCCCGGAAACCGGAACCGGCCGAGCCGCGCAGGTTGATACTGTCGCTCAGCCGGAAGCGCGCAGCCACTTTCCAGGTCGCGACATCGCCGAAGTCCTGGAAATCCTCGTAACGTCCGGCCACCTCGACCAGCCACCGGTCCGTCAGGTCCGCCTCCAAATCCACGTAGGCGGCATAGCTGCCGCGGTTGCGGTGGGAAGCGAAGCCCGGAGGGTAGCCGGGGAAGCCGTTAGAGCCGATAGGCACCGCATTGTTGACGGGATCGCCGGCGGGACACAGACTGCCGATCGCTTCAAATCCCGGGATGCGGCATTCCACCTCGATCAGATCATCGTCCGGGTCGGCGTCCACTTCCGCCTGGGTTATTTCCAGGTTGAACGGATCGGGCACGCCGAACGGCCCTACCTCGTAGGACCTGGGCTCGCCCGCTTCGATGCGATACCCCTCGGTCCGGTATTCGAATCCGAAGGCGACGTTCACCGGGCTGGCCAGATTGCCGATGTCCCACGGCCATACGAAATCGGCATTGACCGCCAGTTCGTCGTTGGCCAGCGCGCCTGGTCGGAAACGGGTGGGCGTGTCGGGACCGAGCGACGGATTGAGGGTATTTTCGATGGAGTAGGCAATGCGGTCGTATCCATACCCGGCTGAGAGGTCGAAATCTAGATCCCGCCAGACGCTGCCGGACAGGCCGATGGTGATCGCGTAGTCCGTGACGTCGCCGGAAAACTGCGGCGTGAATCCGGCCGGATACAGGCGGGCCCGAGGATCGTAGATGGCGCCGTCGGCCAGCCGAACCGGCAGGAGTTGGCTCACGCCCGCGCGGCGGTAGAAAAATCCCCCGGACTGATCCTTGGCGGCCCATGTGGCAAAACCATGCAATTCGAGGCTGTCCGACAGCGGAAGGGAGGCATTGGCCGAGGCAAGCAGCTGCCGGCGGTCGGGCTGGCCCCAGATCTGCGCCGGGCTGCGAAAGTCGCGATTGCCGCCCACGCCGGCGAAATTATCGGCGTAGCGGCTGTCGAGATCGTCCGGCACGCCGTCGCTGCCGAGCGCCGCCTGCAGGATTTCGCCGGTGGGTGAATAGCGGTAGGTCAGGGCATCGGGGCCGTAATACGTCACGCCGTCAAGCGTCAGCCGGTTGCCGGTGACTTCAGCCGGCGTCTGGCCGGAACCGGCGATCGTCAGGTCGTAGGGCTGCGAACGGCTGGTGGGCGCCGAGTCGGAATACTGGCCGCTGAAGTTCAGGAAGCCGCCGTTCGGCAGAGTAAAGCCGATGTTGCCTTCCAGGGTGAACTCGTCGCCATCCCCCGCGCCGTAGCGCCCCGAGCGGGCCCGCAGTTCGGCGCCCGAATCGTCCTGCTTGAGGTTGAAATTGATCACGCCCGCGATGGCGTCGGAACCATATTGGGCGGCTGCGCCGTCGCGGAGCACCTCCATGGACTCTATGGCGATAGACGGAATTACGCCTATGTCCGTGCCGTGGGCTCCGAAACCGCCCACCTGCATCAATGCCGAGCGATGGCGGCGCCTGCCGTTCATCAGCACCAACGTGTGGTGGGTATCCAGGCCGCGCATGTGCGTGGGCCGAATGAAACTCGCGCCGTCGGAAATCGGGTGCCGCCGCGCCGCAAACGACGGCACGATGGCGTTGATCACCTCGATAAGGTCGGAAGAGTTGACACTGGATACTTCCTCCGCGCTGAACACGTCCACCGGCACCGCCGTATCGACCGCGGCACGCTCGCGCCGCCGTGTGCCGATCGTCACGATCTCCTCGATCACCCGGGCTTCGGCGCCCTCGCCTTGCGCCTCCTGCGCGCCGGCGTTCGCCGCCGCCAGAATCAACAACAGCGCGAGCCCCAGGAAATATGGCGCGTTCACAATGCTCGCGGCGTACTGGCTGTGGCAGAGGCGCGGCGGCGTTTGGCCATCAGCTTTTCGACCAGTTTCGGGCCCTGGCCGGGGCGGCTCCAGGGGCAGACTTCGATGCAGATGGCGCAGCCGTGGGTCTTGACGAAGTACGGGATGCACTTGTCGAAATCGACGTACCAGCGCTTCCCGCCGCGTATCCACTGCTTCTCGTTGAATATGGCATCCGGCGGGCAATCTACCACGCAGCGCTTGCAGCCCAGGCACAGGTCGTCGACGGCGATATCGACCGGTTCATCGAGAGCCAGGGGCAGGTCGGTGAGGACCGCGGCCAGGCGGAAGTTCGAACCATGTTCCTTGCTGATCATCGATCCGTGCTTGCCCAGTTGGCCCAGCCCGGCCGCAACCGCCAGCGGGATGTGCAGGATGTCGGTGCTGTTGGGGTTGCCGTAGGCCTTGGCGGGCCAGCCCAGGCGGCGGACGTAACGGCCCAGCCTGAGCGCGATGCGGGCGATCTCGCGGTAGGCGCGCATGACCTCCACGGCCGCCGTATCCTGCGGCGCATGCGCCATCTTGTCCTGGTTCATCGACAGGCCGATGCAGATCGCCGTGCCGTGAGGCGCGGCCCTTCCCGCAAACACGGCCTCGTCGGTGACCGGCGCAATGCCGACCAGGTCCGCACCGAACGCCCGGGCGGCGGCCTTCACGCGCTCGCTCATCTCACCGGGGTCCGCTTCGACCCGGCGTGCAGCCACCGGACCATTGCGCCTGCGCAATTGCCAGGCGTTGGCGACGACGTGCCGGACCACGCCCCAGGGGTTGATCAGCCCGAAGAAATCATCCAGCGCCTGCCATTCCAGCTGCGCGTTGCCGGCATTGTGGAAAACGGCCGTTGCCCGGCGGAATTCCCGCTCGCCCAGGCCGTTGATCTCGTTGCCGGAGCGCGGCGGCTTGAGGTAGCCGAATGCGTATTCCGGCGGCGGGGGGTCCTTGGGGCGGATCCGGCCGTTCACGAGGCTCATCGGTCCTCGCCGCCGACGCCGTCCACCCAGTACACCCTGCCCTCGCGCTCGCAATCGCCGTAGGCCTTGCGCACGCGCCGGCCCGCCGTGAAATAAAACCACAGCATGCCGAGTATTCGCCGCGCCAGCGCCGAGTCGCGCCGCCAGCGCTCCGTCAGACCCTGCGAATCCGCATCCGCATGGTCGACCGTCCTCAAGCTGCCGTTCATGATCTTCCTATTCTTGCATCCGGGGCGCCGGGGTATTTCGGGAAGGAAGGAAAACACCGCCCAGCGGCAAGGCCCGGCTTGCTCCGGTGACGGCCGGTTCATTGCCCGGCTCACGCCGCAGCCGGGCCCGGGCCAGAAGAGCGAATCCGGCGGCTTCCACCCAATCCGGATGAACGCCCCATGCCTCGGTCGTAACCGGGCTCGATTCCGGACAGTTCGCCGTCAGCCGCTCCATCAGAAAGGAATTCGACGCCCCGCCGCCGCATACCGCCAACGCTGCGCCGGCGCAGGAGACGCGGACTGCGCCGGCGATGCTGGCCGCGGTCAGTTCCAGCAGCGTTGCCTGAACGTCTTCGGGCGCCTTGTCCGAAATGCCGGCCCGCTCCAGCCAATGCAGATTGAAACGCTCGGGGCCCGTGCTTTTCGGCGCTGACGCGGAAAAGTAATCGTCCGAAAGCAGGCGCTCGAGCAGTCCCTCGTTGACCTGGCCCGATTTCGCCCAGTGCCCGTCCTCGTCAAACGCTTCGCCGCGGCAGGTGCGCGCCCAGGAATCGAGCAGCGTGTTTCCGGGTCCCGTGTCGTAGCCCGTAACGCCACCATCGCCGGCCAGGACGCTGAGATTGGCGATGCCCCCGATATTGACGACCGCCCGGGTCTCGCCGGAACGGCCGAACAGCCATTGATGAAACACGGGCGCCAGGGGAGCCCCCTGGCCGCCCAGCGCCATGTCGGCGCCGCGGAAGTCGCCCACGGTAACCATGCCGGAAAGGGCCGCGATGCGCGCCGGCGATCCGATCTGCACGGTGTGCGGCGGATGCGCGTCGGGCGCGTGCCAGAGCGTCTGGCCGTGGCTGCCGATCGCCTCGATCTGATCGGCGTCGCAACCCGCGCCACCCTGGAGCGCAAGTGCGGTCGCGGCGAATGCGGCAGCGACTTCGGCGTCCAGCGCCGCCGCTTCCGCAAGCTCACATTCCCCCTTGCTTTGCGCGGCCGCCCGCACGCGGGCGGCAAGGTCCTCGGAATATTCGCCCTTGTGCGTCGCGGCCAGGCGCGGTTCCGGGCCCGAGCAGTCCACCAGCGCCGCGTCCACGCCATCCATGCTGGTGCCGGAAATCAGGCCGATAAAAAGCGGTCGCATTTACCGTTGCCTACGACGGATAGATCCAGGACGCGGGAAACACCGGGCCGTCCACGCACACCCGTTTCATGGCCAGGCCATCGGGCGTATGGGCTTCGACGGTGCAGCCGGCACAGCCGCCCACCGCACAGGCCATGTATTCCTCCAGGCACAACTCGGCGTAGACGCCGAAATCCGCGGCCAGTGCTGCCGCGGCCTTCAGCATGGGCGTGGGTCCGCAGGCGTACACCGCCACTTCGGACAGCCGCTCGCCGGGAAGAGCGTCCAGCCATTGGCGCACCGGTTCCGTGAGGTTGCCGCGATAGCAGCCTTCAAGGCCGGCGTTGCTTGCCAGATGAGAAGGCACGCCCCATTGTTCGGCGCAGCGCAAGCGGTTCTCCTTGCCGTGCTTTTCCAGGGCAAAGGGAAAAGGCAGCTCCGAACCCAGGAACAGCCGCGGGCTCCATTTCCCGTTTCCCGCCAGGCGCCGGGCCTGGAAAAGGACCGGCGGAATGCCCACTCCACCCCCCAGCAGGAGCACGATCGGGTGCGCTTCCGACAGCGAAAACCCGTGTCCGATCGGCCCCATGGAATGCAGGACGGACCCGGGCTCGGCGCCGGAGAGCAGAGTCAATCCCTGCCCGCCCGTCTTGTACAGCAGTTCGATCCAGCCGTCGTCGGCATCGGCAAGCATGATCGACAGCGGTCGCCGCTGAAGCAATTCCGGACCGCAGCGCAAATGCACGAAGCTGCCCGGCCGCGCCGCCTCGGCGCAGCGCGGCGTGCGAAGTCGGAGCCGGTACTGGCCTCCCGGAAACTCCCGGTGCGACAGCACCTCGCCTTCCTCGACGAAGACAGGTTTCGTTTCACGCCCAGCGCGCATAATTTGTCCACTTGGGCAATAGGGTCATCAGAAATATGAATTGTGCATTGCCGGGACCGATTTGTCGCGCGCGACCGTTACTCCACGTCGCCTGCGTTGCGATCGCCCTGGGCCTTGCGGCCCCGACGGCGGCAGCGGAGTTTCCCGACCTGTCCGATCCCGGGACCGCGATGGAGACCTGGTTGCGGCTCAAGGGCGATATCGCGGGCAGCGTGACCTACGAATGGGCCGCCGGTACCGCGTATGGCGTGCCGCAGGACGCGGACGGCGTCGCCCTGTTCTCGATCGAGAGCGTGACGATCAGGCAATTTCGACACCTGGCCGAAGATCTGTACGAAGAGCGCACGATCGCCTGCCGACTGTACAGGGACGTCGATTCCCGCGCGTTTATCGACGAGTTCGTCAATCCCCTGACCGGCAAACGGACTGAGCTCAGGCTTCCGTGCGGACCCGGCCAGCCGGTTCGCTATACGCCAGAGCGCGTGGCGCTGCTGGTGGACGTGCCGTGGGAGAGTTCCATTCTGGATCGGCCGGTCACGCTTGAATTGCTGCGCGCCGGCGACCAGGTCATCATTCGGCGCAGGGCCTTCAGCGCGTTCACCCCGGCCGGCGGAAAGGTCCGGCGGGAATTGGCTGTCGACACGTTCGCGCTGCCTGCGGCTTCTCTCGCGGACCCCGGCATCACCTCTCTCTCACCGGCATACAGTTGGGACGCGGTCAGGGATTGGTCGGGATTTCTGGATATGGGGGACCTGCCCGGGCACATGTACTGGTCCGTGGTCGGCAGGAAATTCCACCGGGCGGAAGAACTGCCGACGAAATTCCGCGCCGCGCTGGAGGAACGCAGTCCGGGCGCGCTTGAAAGGACGCCTGACTGGGAGGCCGGCTACGACTAGTGGCGTATCCCGTCCCCGGTGTCGATTTACTCGGGGTCGGGCATGAGCGGATGGTCCGGCGCCTCTTCCGTTTCGCTGTCCAGCCGAATTGTCTTCAGCATCTCCCGCCAGGCGCCGGGTGCAACGGATTCGTCGCGAACGACCCCGTAGCTCTTGTTGCGCGCATCCGGATTGGTAAGCGCATCCACCGTCAGCATCCCCACATCGGCGATAGCGACCGAGCCCGTCTCGTAATCGGCGCGGGCCATCACCCGCAGCGGTTCGCCGCCGGCCTCGGGTTCTTCGCGAAGGCCGCTGGGCCCGATAATCGTGTAGTTGAGGCCGCTGCGTTTCAGATGGTTTTCTCCCATCGTCTTCCAGTGCCTGGCGCGCGCGAAAATGATCATCCGGCTGCGCTCGCGGTAGGGTCCCGCCGCCGCGGACGTCACGACGACGAAGTGCCGGACCCCGGCCTCCACCGCCGCATCCACGAGGTTGACCACACCGCCGTAATCGACGAATTCCGGGCCGTTCCCGCCGATCAGGGATCGCGAGCCGATAGCGCAGATCACGTGGTCGACATCCTGCATGGCCGCAAACACCGCGTCGCGGTCGCGCACGTCCACTTCTACCCAGTCCCACTGATCGCCGTGGCGCCGCGCGGCCCGGTCACGGTTGGTGGTCGTCGCGCGCACCGCGTAGCCGTGTTCGTCCAGCAACCGCATCGCCGCGTTGCCGGTGCGCCCGGACGCGCCGGCAACCAGGACCAGTTCCGCCGCGGGCGCCACGCTGTTCAGTACGAACGCCGCGGCCAGCGCACAGACATATATCCGAATGTTCATGCTTGTTTCTCCTGCCAGTCCCGGGCGATCAGGCAGGCGGCAAGGCTGTCAAGCTCTCCCTTGCGGGCTCGCCGGCCAAGTTCGCCGTTTGAACGCTGTTCCCGCAGCCAGGCGTTGGCCTCGCGGGTCGTGAGGTGTTCCGGAATCGTTTCCACCGACAGCCCGTAGCGGCTTTTCAGGTGCTTGCGAAAGCGTTCGAGTGCTAGCTCGAACTCAGGATCGGGATCGGGTGGACGGCCCAGTACCAGGACCTGCGGACCATAGTCGCGAACGAGTCTGTCCAGCTCACCCCATTCCGGCAGTCCGGCACGCGCGGGCAGATGTTTGCGGGCCGTGATCACGCCGCCGGTGGCGGTCGCGACACCGACGCGCTTCAATCCGAAGTCGAGGGCGATCGCAGGCTCGGTGCGCATCGGGACCTGTCGGCGCAATGCGATCGGAACGATCGTGATTCAGGCGTTTCCGGCTTGCAGTCCCAGCCGGGAGACGTCCACCCCCAGCAGCGCGGCGGAAGCGGCCCAACGCTGCTCGTACGGCGTTTCGAAGAGGATTTCCTCGGTAGCATCGACCACCAGCCAGGAATTCGAGCGCAGTTCGCTTTCCAGCTGGCCCTCTCCCCAGCCGGCGCAGCCCAGCGCGAGGAGCGCCCGGCGGGGGCCCTTGCCGCCGGCGATCGCCGACAGCACGTCCCGCGAGGTGGTCACCTCGATGTTGCCGCAAATCGAGATTGTGGAATCCCAGCTGCCGCCGGCCTCGTGCAGCACAAATCCCCGCTCGCGGTTTACCGGTCCGCCCTTGAGGATGCTCTGGTTGGCGAGGTCGCGGTCACGGCTGTCGAGTGACAGCTGCTCGAACACTTCTCCGAGCTTCATGTCGGACGGGCGATTGATGACGATCCCCAGCGCGCCGTCGCTGTTGTGCCCGCACAGGTAGGTCACGGTCTGGCGAAAGCGGGAATCGGGCATTCCCGGCATGGCGATGAGGAGCTTGCCGGAAAGTGAGTCAAGTTCTTCCATGACGGCTGGTTTCTGCCTACCTTTCGGGATTATATCTACCGGAACTAGTGTCCTGTCCCGCAAATAAGTAATACAATAGTGGGCGTGTCCATTTTCGGAGTCTCCTTATGCCCCGTGGCCGCCCTGCTGCTGTTGTCGCGTTGAGCGATGACGAGAAGAACCAACTGCTGAGCATCACCCGCTCCCGCGCACTGCCTCACGGCATCGTGCGGCGCGCCCAGATCGTCCTGGCCTGCGCCGAGGGGGAGCCCAACGCCTCCATCGCCAAGCGCATGAAGCTGAACCCCATGACCGTCGGTAAATGGCGCCGGCGCTACATCGAGCAAGGCCTTCAAGGCCTGCACGATGAACTGCGCCCCGGACGGCCGCGCACCCACGAAGACGAGCAGGTCGCCGAGGTCATCAACACCGCCCTTCAGAGCACGCCCCCCAACGCCACGCACTGGAGCGTGCGCAGCATGGCCGAACACACCGGCATCTCCAAATCGACCGTGCAGCGCTGGTTCGACCTGTTCGGCGTGCAACCGCACCGCCAACGGCACTTCAAACTCTCCAACGACCCCTTCTTCATCGAGAAAGTCCGTGACATCGTGGGCCTGTATCTGAACCCGCCCGACCATGCCGTGGTGCTGTGCGTGGACGAGAAAAGCCAGATCCAGGCCCTTCAGCGCACCCAACCCATGCTGCCCATGGGACTGGGCTATGTCGAAGGCGTCACCCACGACTACATCCGCCATGGCACCACCACCCTGTTCGCCGCCCTGGACGTGGCCACCGGCGAGGTGCTCACGCAATGCAAAAAACGCCACCGGCACCAGGAGTTCCTCGCCTTCCTGCGCCATATCGATCAAAACGTCCCCGAGAACCTCGATGTCCATCTCATCGTCGACAACTACGCCACCCACAAGCATGCCAAGGTCAAGGCGTGGCTGGCGCGACGACCGCGATACCACATGCACTACACCCCGACCTACGCGTCCTGGATCAACCAGGTCGAGCGCTGGTTCGGCCTCATCACCCAGCAGGCCATCCGCCGCGGCTCGTTCTCCTCCGTCAAGGAACTGACGCGTAAAATCAACGCCTTCGTGGATCAATACAATGCCCATGCCAGCCCCTTCGCCTGGGTCGCTACCGCCGACTCCATCCTCGATAAAATCAATCGACTTTGCTCAGTTATTTCCGGGACACAACACTAGGGGCCGGTCTTGCCCACGCGTTCGAGCAGGCTGTCGAACAACCGGGCGGCGGCGTCCACTCCCGCCAGTTTCTGGATTTCCCGGATCCCCGTGGGACTGGTGATGTTCACTTCGGTCAGGTAGTCGCCGATGATGTCCAGACCGGCAAACGCCACTCCGCGAACCGCCAGCTCCGCGCCGACTCGCTCGCAGATCTGCCGGTCCCGGGGCGTCAGATCGCAGACTTCCGCCCGCGCGCCGGCCATCAGGTTGCCGCGATTGTCATCGGTCCGGGGCACCCGGTTCAGCGCCGGGCTCATCGGACGCCCGTCGATCAGCAGCACCCGCCGGTCGCCGTCAACGATTTCGGGCAGGTGCCGCTGCGCCGTCGCGTAGCGGGTCTCGCCGGCGGTGATGGTCTCGAGGATGACAGCCAGGTTCTTGTCCGCTTCGTCGAGCGCAAAGATGGAATGGCCTCCCATCATGTCCAGCGGCTTGACCACGATGCGTCCGTGCTCGGAAAGGAAGGCGCGGATACGGTCCATCGACCGGGTGACGATCGTGGGCGGCGTGAATTCCGGGAACCAGGCGATGAACACCTTCTCGTTGACGTCGCGCAGGGCCTGGGGGTCATTCACTACCAGCGCGCCTTCGTCCTGGGCCCGCTGCAGTACGTAGGTGGCGAAGATGTACTCGGCGTTGAACGGCGGGTCCTTGCGCATGAACAGCAAGTCGAGTTCTCCGAGCGGCATGTCCTGCGCGGCGTCCAGCCGGAACCAGTCGGCGTCGTCATTGGTGACCTGAAGGGGCGCTCCCTGCCCGAAGGCGCGGCCGTCGCGGATATCGATATCGCCGAGAGTGAAGTGATGGAGCGCAATTCCACGCCGCTGCGCCTCGCGGAGCAGCGCCAGGGTGCTATCCTTTTGCGGCGCGATGGTGCCGATCGGGTCCATCACCACGCCGAGGGTTCGGGGTTTCATCGTCAGGAATCATGAATTGACGCTAGCGGGACACATTTTAAGTCGGTGCGCTGGTCTTTCGGCCCCGTCCTTCCGGGAGACGCATAAATCCATCCATGGAGCTTGGTTCCGGCATCCCTGCCTCCAACACTCCCGGAAGGACGGGGCCGAAAGACCAGCGAAAGGCCTGATTTTCTGCAATCAAGCGAAGTGCTCCGTCTGAATCCGAATACCGGCCTGATGGAAGGCGCGCGGCACTCGCTTTGCCCGCACCGCGACGCCCGGCCGCCGGGTTCCGATGTCAGCCTGCTCGTGCTGCATGCCATTTCGCTGCCGCCCGGAGAGTTCGGCGGTACGGAGATCGAGGACCTGTTCTTCGGGAGGCTTGATCCCTCGACCCACCCCTACTTCCGCAGGCTGGAGGACCTGCGCGTGTCGGCGCATTTCCTGGTGCGCCGCGACGGCGAACTGGTGCAGTTCGTGAGCGTGCTGGAGCGCGCCTGGCACGCCGGCGAGTCCGAGTTCCAGGGCCGGCCTGCCTGCAACGACTATTCCGTGGGACTGGAATTGGAGGGCGATGCGGCCACACCCTACACCGATAGGCAATACAATCAGACCTGTGCCGCCATTACGGCCCTGCGGGACGGCTTGCCGTCCCTGCGGAGCGCCCCGGTCGTGGGACACAGCGATATTGCCCCCGGGCGCAAATGGGACCCGGGACAGACTTTCGACTGGGCAAGGCTGGCGGCGGGACTGGCCCGGGCTGGAGAGCGCGACAAATGAAACTATTGGCCCTGCTTATTGGCATATACGCTGAACGCTACCTGGCGCGATGGTCGCATCTGCGCGAGTTCCGGGGGCTGGAGGAGCAGGCGAACCGATTGGCCCAGCAACTGTTGCGCCTGGACAAGCGCGCCGCACCGTATATCGTCGCGGGCCTGACGCTCGCGTGCGCCGTGCCGGTCGGGATCATCGCCTGGCTGCTGCGCGACGACTGGATGATCGCCTGGTTCGTGTTCGCGGTGATCGTCCTGTTATTCTCCTTCGGGCCGCGCGATCTGAAGGCCGAGGCCCTGGCCTTTCACGAAAAGGCCGACGCCGGCGATGAAGACGGCGCCAGGGCGCAGGCGGAAGTCATCCTCGGTGGCAGCGCACCGGAAAAGCCGAAGGACCAGGCCGCGGCGGTGGAAGAAGCAACCTACCGGGAAGCCAACAACCGCATTTTCGGCGTGATTTTCTGGTTCCTGGTGGCGGGGCCGCTGGGGCCGGCGTTCGCTTTCGGCTTTCGCGCGCTGAACAGCCTGCGCCGTTTCACGGCCACCCTGCCCGGCGGTGAGGAACTGCACCGGGCCGCGGTCAAGCTGCACGGCGTGGTCGCATGGATTCCGGCCCGCATTACTTCCGCCAGCTTCGCCCTGGCCGGCAATTTCGACGACGCCGTCAACGCCTGGCGAGGAATTCCCGCGAACCGGCAGCCCAACCTGTTCGAGGGTTCCGGCGCCGTGCTGAGCGTGGTCGGCGCGCAGGCGCTGGGCGATCGCCCGGACCGGGTGCGCGGCGCCGTCGTGCTGGTCGAGCGCAGCCTCCACTGGGTGTGGGGCCCGATCGTGGCCGTAGCCGTAATCCTGGGCGTCGTTTACTAGCGATTGATCAGGGCTGAAGGCGCCGGGCGCGCCATTTGCCGGCCTGAAACTCGCCGTCGCCGGCCGGATCAAGATCGCGCGACCAGGAGATCCGATCGTGCAGGCGCGCACTGCCTTGCATCCACAGTTCCACCTTGCGCGCCCACAGGCGGTAGCCGCCCCAGTGCGGCGGACGGCCCACGGCGCCTGTCGGGGCGCTGTTGCTCCAGTCGCGGCCGTCGCCGCCGAACCGGGACGCCGCCTCGTTCATCCGAGTTTCAAGGTCGTGGCGCGAGGAGACCGGCTTGCTCTGATCGCTGGCCCAGGCGGCGAGCTGGCTTTTCCAGCCGCGGGTGGCGAAATAGGCGTCGCTTTCGGAAGCCGGCGACATGACCACCGGACCGCGAACACGGGCCTGCAGGCCGAGCCGGTCCCAGTGAAAAAGTGCCGACGCCTCGGGACAGGCCGCAAGCTGGCCGCCCTTGGCGGACAGGTAGTTGGTGTAGAACACGAGGTATCCCTTCCCGTGATCGTAGTGCTTGAGCAGCACGACGCGCGAATCGGCGCGCCCGCGCGAATCGGTAGTCGAGAGCACGAGCGAATGCGGATTGGGACGGTCGGTCAGCCCGGCGGCAGCGTCAAGCCACTCCCGGAGGACGGGCAGGGGATCGGCCGGCGGCGCCCCGCCGAGGTCAGCCACCGGCACTGGCGTCACCGTTCCGCAGCGCGGCGGCATGATGGCGGATGTGGTCCTCGATGAAGCTGCCGACGAAGAAATAACCGTGATCGTAGCCGCCGCGCAGGTGAAAACTGACGCGCTGGCCGGACTCGCGGCAGGCCGCGAGGAACTGCTCGACCATCAGTTCCTCTTCGCGAAACGGGTCGGCGCTGCCGAGATCGATACGGATCTCCAGGTCCAGCGTCGCCTTTTGCACCAACGCGCTGGCGTCGTATTCCCGCCAGGCGGGACTCTCGTCCCCCAGGTAGGCGGAAAACGCCGCCCGTCCCCAGGGTGAAGACGAGGGATTGGAAATCGGCGCCAGGGCGGAGACCGACCGGTAGCGGCCCGGGTTGCGCAGGGCGATCACCAGCGCCCCGTGCCCGCCCATGGAATGTCCGCAGATTCCACGCCGCGCGGGGTCGATCGGGAAAGAGGATTCGACGAACTGCGGAAGCTCCCGGCTCACGTAGTCGTACATGCGATAGTGCGCCGACCAGGGCGCCTGGGTCGCATTTACGTAAAAACCGGCGCCGGAACCCAGGAAGTCCTCGTCGTCCTCGCCGGGAATACCCGTGTTTCTGGGGCTGGTGTCGGGCACGACCAGCGCCAGGCCGGCCTGGGCGGCGAACCGCTGGGCGCCGGCCTTGACGGTGAAGTTCTCCTCGGTGCAGGTCAGGCCGGAGAGAAAATAAAGCGCCGGCGCCTTGCCGCCGTCCGCCAGACCCGGCGGCAGGAACAATGCGAATCGCATCGGGCAGCGGCAGGCGTCCGACGGATGTTCGACCGTAAGCTGCCGGCCTTCGTGGCACCGGCTTTCCGCCACGATTCTCACGGGAGGGCGTTCAGAAATAGACCACCGAACGGATGCTTTCGCCCTCGTGCATGAGGTGGAAGGCGTCGTTGATCTCGTCCAGTTGCATCGTGTGCGTGATCATCCGGTCCACCTCGATTTGCCCGTCCATGTACTGGTCCACCATGCCCGGGAGATCGCTGCGGCCACGCACTCCGCCGAATGCCGTGCCCCGCCACACGCGTCCGGTCACGAGCTGGAACGGACGCGTGGCGATCTCCTGCCCCGCGCCGGCGACGCCGATAATGGTGCTCTCGCCCCAGCCCTTGTGGCAGCACTCGAGCGCGGCCCGCATCAGTTCCACGTTGCCCACGCACTCGAACGAGTAATCGACGCCGCCGTCGGTCAGGTCCACGATCACATCCTGTATCGGGGCGTCGTGGTCCTTCGGGTTCACGAAGTCGGTGGCGCCCAACTGGCCGGCCATCTCGAACTTTGACGGATTGATGTCGATGCCGATGATGCGTTCGGCGCCGGCCATGACCGCTCCCTGGATGACGCTCAGGCCGATCCCTCCCAGGCCGAAAACCGCAACCGTCGATCCGGCGCGCACCTTGGCCGTGTTGAGCACGGCGCCGATGCCGGTCGTGATGCCGCAGCCCAGCAGGCAGATCTTGTCCAGCGGCGCGGCCGGATTGACCTTTGCAAGGGCGATCTCCGGCAGGACCGTGTACTCCGAAAACGTGGAGGTGCCCATGTAGTGCAACACGGTCTTGCCGCCCGAAGAGAAACGGCTGCTGCCGTCCGGCATCAGCCCCTGGCCCTGGGTAACGCGAATGGCCTGGCAGAGATTGGTCAGTCCGGACTCGCAGAAATTGCATTCCCCGCATTCCGGCGTGTACAGCGGAATGACGTGGTCGCCGGGCTTGACGCTGGTCACGCCCGCGCCGACTTCCTCCACTACCCCGCCGCCCTCGTGGCCGAGTATGGCGGGAAAAGCGCCTTCCGGATCGTCGCCGGACAAGGTGTAGGCGTCGGTATGACAGACGCCGGTCGCAACGATGCGCACCAGCGCCTCCCCCTCGCGCGGACCTTCAACGTCCACGGTCTCGATTTGCAGCGGCTCTCCCGCGGCCCAGGCTACGGCTGCGCGTGCTTTCATTGCACTGTCCCCCTGAAGTTCTCGATTGCACGGAATTGTAAGGTGCAACCGGAGCGAAGAGGTCAGGCGACGCGGTCAGGCGGCTCCTCGCCGGCGAAGAAGCGGTCCAGGTTTTCCTTTACCCGCATTCCCATGGCCTCGCGGGTCTCCCGCGTCGCGCTGCCCAAGTGCGGAAGCAGCACGACCCGGCCGATCTCCGTCAGCTCCGACGGTACCTCCGGTTCGCGGGCATAGACGTCCAGCCCCGCCGCGGCCAACCGTCCCGAGCGGAGCGCCCCGGCGAGCGCATGCTCGTCCACCAATGCGCCCCGGGCGGTGTTGATGAGTATCGCGCCCGGGCGCATTCGCCTGAATTGCGGTTCGCCGATCATCCCTTCGGTTTTCGGCGTCACGGGACAGTGCAGCGACACAAAGTCGCTGGTCTCAAGCAGGTCGTCCAGACCGGCGCAGACCTCGACGCCCAGTTCGCGCGCTACTTCGTCCGCGGGAGGCTGTGGATCGAAGACGCGAACGCGCATCCCGAAACCTGCCCCCGCCCGCTTCGCCAGGGCTCTTCCGATCCGGCCGAAGCCCACCAGCCCGAGGGACTTGCCGCTGACCCGCACACCCGGAATATGCGTCGGCCGCCAACCGGACCAGTCACCCGCCCGCAGCATGCGGTCGCCACCGACCACGCCCCGCGCCGTGGCCAGTATCAGCGCCATGGCCAGGTCCGCGGTGCAATCGGTGAGCACATCCGGCGTGTTGGTGACCACAATGTCCGAACGGCGCGCGGCATCCAGGTCGATGTGCTCGAACCCAACGCCGAAGTTGGCCAGAATCCGGGTGCGCGGCGACGGCACTCGCAACACATTCGAATCCAGCCGGTCCGTAACCGTGGGACAGAAGCCGTCGGCGCGCCGCAGGGTCTGACGCATGGCCGCCGCGCTCATCGGGTGGTCCTGGGCATTGGGCCAGACCTCGTAGTCCTCCTTGAGTAGCGCCTCGAGGCGCTTTGGCCAGCGCCGGCTGAGAACGATCCTGGCCCTGGACTTCATCCGCTGCTAGTCTCCCTCTAGCTGTCCCAACACGTCTTCGAACACCTTGCGACGCGCCGCTGTTGGTTCTGGTGGATCCCTCAGGATTCCAGTTTCGCCAAGCCGTAGTGCGACCTCAAATGGAATGTGCAGTTCATGTGCGGCTCTCGCTTCTGAAACGTCGTAGTCCGAATACCGCTCCACGCCCTCCTTGTTCCTGACAAGTTGGAGCGTCAACTCCAATTCTCGCTTCGCGAGGCGATCGATTTCTTGGGCGCTCGGCAATGAACCGATATCGCCGGTCTGAGCATAGTGAGACAGCACGAGCTTGCTCGCCATTTCCAACGTAAGCTCAAGCGCTTCGCTTCTTGTCTCTACTTTCTTCTGCGGATGATTCTCGTCACCAATCAGCAATTGTTTCACATACGTCAGGATAAAGACCTGAGGATCCAGGTTATAGAGTTCATGGACCTCGGCATCTACACGGCCTCTGTGTCTGGCAATCCTATAGGCGGCGATCCTTGCAATCACCAAGGCCTCTTCCTGGGTCATTTCTTCCCATGTGGCCATCCGTCTTTGCGCGGGGGACTCGTCCTGCTGAGCAACTAATCGCTGGAAAGCGTATAGGGCCACCTTTTCGGCCATGTCCCGGTTGAGTTTTCCACTTGATCGGATCAAGACGCTCTCGCTACATTTCTTGAGAGCCTCTTCACCGTCAGAAGCGGATTGGACAGCAAGCAATGCTCTACCTTTAGCGTGAACCCAAATGTCCCTCGCTTCCTCTTGAGATACACTTCCGTCGAGCAGAGAAACAACGGTTTGGGCCTCCAGTGCAATCTGGGCTTCGCCGTCGGGAAAAACGGCCGCCGCCATCTTGCCAAAAATGGCGTCAATCTCTGTTTGCCTACTCTTCTTTTTCTTCCAGAAGCTCACAATCGGGACCTCCAACAGACGGATAACGATTCTATTCTCATCAGCATTTGTTTCGGCGGCGCAGCTGGCACCCGAGCGATTCACTGATGAATCGACGCAAGAACCGATACAAAAGCGCACTTAGACCTCGCGGGCTTGTATAACTCTGTTCTCTAGTCGCCTTATGGGATGCACTCTCTACAATACGTTTATCACGTAATCCGCCGTCTAACTCAAGAATGGTCCACATTCTGAATCGTTTGAACCAAGAGTACCGCAAGGCCTTTGAGCGGCTCTTTGTGCTCACGGTCGACCGTTGGCACCCGGCAGCCAAACTTGCCGAAGTAACCGGTAGGAGCGATCTATTGGAAGCAGCAATTGCGATCAATGGAGCCTCATCGACGGCTGAATACGTATTGCGCTACGGTCCTGTGACATTTGACAGGGCGGCACGAGAATTTCGCTGTCTCAACCGACCGGATTTGGCACCGCTGACAATACTTCGTCCACTACTACGCAAGCCACCTCAGTTTCAACGTGCTGCCGTGTACTGCATTCACAAGGTCTGCTCCGAGGAAGCGCTAGACGACGAATTACAACGGTTTCTCGCAAGAAACCCAAACGTGGGTGCAATGGCTGCAAGTTGGCAGGAGTTCCTCAGGAAAATGAACGCCTGCTATGCGCTTCTGAATATGAGTCCCGACTTGCGGAGGGCACCAGCGGGCTGGTGTCCATCGGACCTATTGGCATCGGTAGTGCACAACATCATGAATGCAACTCGATCTGACTTCATGAGCCGTCTCATGGACACCCTGACTCAGCACCCACGAGCCGCATCGGGCGTAACTGGCAACCTGAATTCAACTCATCAAGAAGGACGTGTCTTTAAGGCAATAGTCGGGGGTCGGTCCGTGCGCATGCGCTTCATTGATCGCAACTTCATCGACATGATCCAGTCCTTGTTTCCGCTTCCTTTACAGTCGCCCGTTCTCAGGTATGCACTGAGAATTGCAATCGCGGTAAAAAACCTTTTGACAGTTGGCATTACTGCGACGCCCGAATTCGGAATCAAGAATGCAATTCGTGACACGCTTTCGGCCATGGCGCTAGGCAGGCGGCCCCAGTCTCCCTGGGGAACGCTGACCGGCGTGAAGGAGGAGATCGTCAGAAGCGAAATCGGCAAGGACTGGCTATTGCAGGGCGGAGGATTCGGTTCCTTCTATGACCACGTTATCGAGTTGGAACCTGCGAGAAGCCCACGCCTGACCGTACCGCGCCTTGATACCGGTTCACGTGCGGTGAGCTGGCTAAAGTGGTGCTGGAATCTCTACACGCTTCCATTCCGAGCGCTGGAATCAGGTTCCCGCATTACCCAATACCGGAAGATGTTGGAATCAGGAGCCACAAAGCGCCAGGCGATGATGCAGTCACGCCAAATCTCGACCGATTTCGCCGACCGCGGCGCTGGCCCACTTTGGTGGAATTACTGCCGTACTGTTCCATTCTTGAACGCCGCTCTTCAAGGCATGAACCAATTGCGTAAAGTGTTCTTCTCTGTGCAAGGTATCGGTGGAAGCCCCAGAGGCCCACGGCAGACTTGGCGGCGCAGTCCTCATGCCGTTAGTTCCGCACTGCGGGCCTGCATGCTTTCGGCAATCTCCCTATCGGCACTCGCATGGAACCTCTCCAGCTACGAAAGGGAGTCACGATACGAGGCTCAATCTGCCTACGACAAAGCCAACTATGTGTATCTGTACGATGTGAATGGCACGGACTACCGTATTCCCGTGCCCTTCGAACTGGGAGCGGTGTTCATGAAGGTTCCGGAAATGCTGGCTGATCGCCTCTTGGGGCTTGATACGGTGGATACGGCGGGGCTGAAGTTGTCCTGGACGGAAGTTGCCGTTCCACCAACTGTTCGATCGCTGGTGGATTCCACATTTCTACTATCGTTTACGCCAGCGATCATTCAGCCTTCCTTCCGGATTCTAAGAAATCGGGATTATTTCGGGAGAGATATTGAACCCTTCTACATGCAGTCACGACCTAAGGCCAATCGATACTTCTCAACAACACCGCTTGTGCTTCGTTATTTTTCGCAAGCCATACCCGTGCTATCTCCTCTCCAGCTCAAGGTGCTATTTGAGGGCCATCTGGGACATATGGCCCGCCTTTTCCTGTATGGAACGGAAGAGCTCTTTTGGGATCGACGAAGTAAGGGAAGTATGCCCAATCCTCAATTCCTGTACCGTGCAACGGGCCGTCGAGCTTTCGTGAGACAGGGGCCAGTATTCTATTCTCGATTCGTAAACGACTTTGAACGATTGACCGAGGCCGCGGACTATGCCAAGCGTTTGTGCCGATGGCAGCCAGAAACCTGCCGTAAAAACCGCGCATTGATTCGTGCAAGCCTTGCGGTAGACGGGTTCGAAACTCGCATCCGTCGATACAGAAACGCAAATCGCCAAGTAAGAGTGAATAAGTCATTCAGCAGGTTCGCAAAGGAATCCAGAATTGAAGATTTGTCTGACCTGATCAACCGTGAGGCTCAACGAGGACTCCGCGCAGGCTCAGCCCAACTGAACTAGGCAAGCGGTTCGGGCGGTTCCGTCGAATCAACACCTGTTGCCGGCGGCCAAGCGCTTTTCTACGTTCGGCGGAGAATCACTTTTTCTATCGTTTCGACGAACTCTTGTGCCTGGACAAGTAAAGCCCGCGCATCTCCGTCGTTGGTTTCTTCGTCGCTGTAGTCTGAGCGGAGCCGAATAAAGTGCGCTCTGCCAACCACTCTTGCAATATTCTCGCCAACCAGACCCTTATGAACGATATGTTCGTAGAAAAGGCGATGATTCCCCTGGTGCCGCCGGCCTTCTGGCACGCTTCTTGCTACCAAGGCCGCACGAATTGCACTGTAGATCGCATAGTAGGCACGTCCGCCCGCTTCCCCCGACAACCCATTCTCAAGCAGAACTGCGGCCGCTCGCAGACGTTTCTTTGCAGCTTCGAGATGTTGTTCCGGAGTCAAAGCCCCTCGCTTACCTCAATGCCATCAGCTAGCACATTGCGAAAAAATTGTGGATTGCGCTGACCGTCTGTGTTCCTTAGTTGATCTTCCCATACCGGGTATTGCGAAACGAGTACCTGAGTATCGAGCAAGACCTGGCTTTGAATGTCGCAAAGCGCCCATCCGAGACGAACCTGTGTCCTGGAATCAGGAGTTTCGCCGGGAAACACAACGGCAAGATCCACATCGCTGTTTTTATCAAATTGACCGCGGGCATAACTACCATACAGGATGCAACGTGAAACCGGCGGCAGGGCTTCGTCCTCCAGCCGGTTCAGGAATGCCCGAATGCCCTTTCTTACAGCCGCATCCAACTGCAACTGGCCGAGCGTTGCTTGGTTTGGTTCATCCATCTTCCGGGCTATTTTACGGTCTTGTGACCAGCCGAACGTTGCGCCAAACGGAAAGTGAGATTAGTTGTGCAAGAAGCCCTCTTGCTTAACTTCGCCGTTCAGCAACTCCTCGCTTCGTCGATTAGGATCGCGAAGCAGCGCCTTCCGGGAAGCATGACATTGCAACGCTCAATGCAGCCGAGGGCCCCTTGCTGGATTCAAGCTGAATCGCGGCTGCAATTCCTGTGCAGTTGTCGCGCGGTCTGGATACTAGGTGCGGAAGTCGGCAAGGATCACACCTCCCGTCGCAATATGCGCTGCCGCAGAAACGCATTGTAATTCGTGAAGCCGTCGCGTTCCATCCAAGTGCGAATCTCAGCACCACCGTGCTTCTTTCGAAAACGATCTACACGCCCGCGCAGTTCGTGCGGTAACGGCCGATCATCGCCAGTAGTGTGAGTTTCATCGGCAGGATCGCCATACATTGGGAAAATGCGCCTCATCTCGGCAGCGGCAGCGTCGTCGTCTTTTCCGTCTTTCGTCGCGGCCATAAAGGTAGCGAGGCGGAAGACATCCTCCGAATCTAGCACAGCTTGGCGTTGCTTTTGGCTTAAATTCCACCATTCCCGAATGTCGGCGTCTGTCGCGCCCTCGGATTGCGCTTTGGTCACGACCCGCATTGCGGCTGGATTGCCCTTGCTCGCCTCGGCCAGCAGCCGGTCACCACCTTTGCGTCGGAATAGTCCCATATTCTCCAGCTACCCGCGATTCACTCAAGTCGCCCAAGTTTGCCGTGCGGTGTGCATGCATTGAACGAATACATCATGCCTTATTTTGCGCCCGCTTCCACCAGCGCACGTGCTATTTCCAAGTGGCTATTTCGGTCGGCCAGCGTCAGCGCCGTAGTGCCGATGTTATTCGCGGCGTTCACGTCCGCGCCCGCTTCAATCAGAGTACGCGCCGTCTCCGCTTGGCCCTCGCAGGCCACCCACATCAGCGCCGTAGCGCCGATGTTATTCCCAGCATTCAAGTCTGCGCCCGCTTCAATCAGCGCATGCGCCGTCTCCACGTGCCCCCCGCAGGCCGCCCACATCAGCGCGGTGGCGCCGTCGTTATCCCTAGCATTCACGTCCGCCCCCGCTCTGATTAGCGTCAGTGTCATTTCCGTTTGACCCTTGCGGGCCGCCAGCTTCAGCGCCGTAGCGCCGTTCTCGTTCCTAGCGTTCACGCGCGCGGCCGCCGCTATCAGCGCATGCGCCGTCTCCGTGCGCCCTTCTAGCGCCGCCCGCATTAGCGCTGTATAGCCGCATTCAATAAGCGGCCACCCGGTCTCCGCATGCTCGTTCCAGGCTGCCAGCGTTGCCGTCGTGTCGCCGAGGTTAGGCCCGGAATTCACGTCCGCGCCCTCTTCAATCAGCACCCGTGCCGTTTCCGCTTTGCCCATTAGAGCCGCTCGCCTCAGCGCCGTAGCGCCGAATTTGTTCCTGGCATTCAAGTCCGCGCCCGCTTCAATCAGTACCCGTGCGGTCTCCGCGTGGCCCTTCTCGGCCGCCCACATCAGCGCGGTATAGCCTTTTTCGTCCCTAGCATTCAGGTCCGTGCCCGATTCAATCAGCGCACGTGCCGTCTCCGCGTGGCCCCATCGCGCCGCCCGCATCAGCGCAGTTTTGCCCTGGTTAGCCCCAGCGTCCGCGTCTGATTCAAACAGCTGTCGCGCGATTTCCTCTTTGCCGATGCCTGCTGTTGTCATCAGCGTGTGTGCTATTCGTCTGAGTCTTTTCAATGCTCGCATCAGTGTCGTTAGTGGCACCGCCAGTGCGCCCGTATTTTGTTCTTCGGTGTGCGTGTGTCGAACGAATACATCATGCCTTATTTTGCGCCCGCTTCCACTAGTGCCAGCATTGTTTCCGCGTGTTCATGTCTTTCCGCGAACATCAGCGCCGTCATACCGTAGCTGGATCTGGCGTTCACTTCTGCACCTGCTTCCAACAGCGCCAGCGCAGTCTCAGTGTGGCCTTCTGCAGCCGCACGCATCAGCGCCGTTTCTCGGCCGGCTTGCACCTCCGCACCCGATTCCAACAGCACTAGCGCCGTTTCCATGCGGCCTTCCACAGCGGCCCGCGTCAGCGCCGTTTCGCGATAGTGGTCACTGGCGTTCACGTCCGCGCCCAAGTTCAGCAGCGCAACCGCCGTCTCCGTATGACCTTCCTCCGCCGCACGCATCAGCGCCGTTTCGCCGTTGTCGTCCCAGGTATTCACGTCCGCGCCCGATTCCACCAGCGCTACCACAGTTTCCGTGTAGCCTTCCTCCGCCGCACGCATCAGCGCCGTTTCGCCGCCGTCGTTGCTGCCGCACGCGCCGGTCGCTAGTAGCGCCACCAGGGCGCCGGCACCCGTGATCCTCAAGCTGTTCATGCCGCCGCCTCCGAACGGGATTCCAACGACCGCTCCAAATCGTTCTCGATTGCATGGCGAATTAGCCTGGAAACCGGCACACCGCCCCGGCGCTCGGCCTCAGCCTTCAACGCATCGCGCGAACTCGGCCCCAACTTCAACAGCAACCGGGCGGAGCGCGGCTCTTGATGATCGCCTACCCGCGCAGGCTCTCGCCTTCGCATTGCTTTCATATCGCCCTCCGATATCGAGTGATCCGTAAAAGGAGGATACTCAATTAACTGCTGTGACCCAATTGGGTGCAGCATCCACCTCGGCAGGCGTAAAGTCATAGAACTTGCCTGAGCAAGAACTTCGATTTCTGGCGGCCATTACTGCATGGTTGTGCATGACGCCCCATGACAAGAGCTGGACTGCGCCAACTCCGGTCGCGCTCACGATCCAAATGATGCTGTTGTCCCAAAGCAGCCACGCGGCGACCCCACTTATTGCGACTCCAAGCCATCCCAAATTGCACCCCTCTTTTCTTGCCCAAACCTTAACTCGGGACCAGCGTTTTGGGCGTTACTCGCGCGCGGCCAGGTAGCGGCGGCCGCTTTCCATCAGCCGCACAAACTCCGACTCGTCGCCGTCACCGACGATACGGGAGAGTTTCCCGACCGTGGACATCAACTCGCCGAGGACTTCCGCGCCGTGCGGATTCAGCCGCTGAATCTCGAAGTACAGATGCGGGTTGTCAGCGGCCACCGCGCGGGCAACGTCGAGCTGCGCGTCAAAGGTGGTGCTCGACATGCGGGCCAGCACCGGCGCCTGCTCGCCGCTTTCTTCCAGGGCGTGGATGAACGCAAGGTTGATCGCATGGGAGACCCCCAGCACCCAGGCGATCAGCCGGTCGTGCTGTTCCAGCGGCACCGGCAGGATTTCGGCCATCGTGCCGCCGAACACCTCCGCAACGGACCGCGCCGCCTCCGGCGCACCTACGTCCATCAGCAATATGTGGCAGCCGGACAGCAGGTCGGTATCGGGGCCGAACATCGGATGGATCGACGCGACCTGCATTCCGTCGGCGGCCATGCGGGTCAATTCGTCCTTTACCGGGGCCTTGATCGAAGCAATGTCGAAGATGAGTCCGGCATGCCGCGCCCGGTGCATGTCCCTGAGGATGCCGGCGCTTATCGCTACCGGCGCGGCCACTACGGTAAGTTCGAATTCGCCCGAAGCATCGCGCCAATTCTCCACGTGGGGTAGTTTCCTTGGCGGGGTGTGCGGATCGGCAACGGTGACGGCGTAGCCCTGCGATCCCAGGAACTCGCAGAACCAGCGGCCCATCTGGCCGCCGCCGCCCACGACCAGCGCCCGATGGCCCTCGCCCTGACCGCGCGCCTGCAGCCGGACCCTTTCCTGGCGCGACAACGACGCATTGATCAGCAGGCGCACGATGTCTTCGGCCAGGTCGCCCGGCAGACCCGCCTTTTCCGCCTGGGCGCGGGCCCGGCCAACCACGCGCACCTCCTGGGCGAAATCGCGTGAAGGCACGCCCGCGTCGTGCTTGACCTTGCCGACTTGCGCCGAAATTTCCTGACGCTCGGCGAGCAACGCGATGATTTCGCGGTCGATGGCGCCTAGCTGCTTTCTTAAGTCTTCGAGGTTCGGCATGGGGCAAGCGGTTCCCGGCGAACGGGGAATTGTACGGGCGTACGGATTCCCCGGCCTTCGCCGTACCCGTGCCGGTTTATTCGCTTGCCGGCGTTGCGTTCAGGTTCAGCGCCGCGGCGACCGAACCGAACGGCACGAGCTTGAAGTTCTGGTTCTCTTCCGGTCGCCGGTTGAACCCGTCCTGGACGACCAGCACGCCCTGCTCGAATCCCGGCCCCAGGTTGACGGCGCTGACCGCCAGGCCGTCGGTCTCCTCGGCGCCATCGATTTCCAGGACGGGATTGTCGCCGATGCGTACCGAACCCAGGTAGCGGTCGCCGTCATTCAGGTCGTAGAAAGCAAACGTGTAGTCCCCCTGGCTGGACGCGACCAGGATTGCCGCGCCATCGGCGGTGCGATAGATATCCAGGCCCTCCACGTCCGCGGTCAGGCGGTCGGACTCCACTGAGTCAAGCAGGGTCTTGGCCTCGAATCCCCCGGCGCCGGCCGCCATCCTCCAGATGCCGTGCTCTTCCTCGCCGATGTAGGCGATGCCCGTGTGGTCGTCAACGACGCAGCCCTCCGGCTTGGTGGGAAGCGAGAACCGGTCAATGCGCTCCGGCCTCAGCCCGCCCCCTTCGTTCAGACGCCAGATCTCGTATTCTCCGTCGCTGCCGTTCACGTAGGCGTAGGCGATGCCGGAGGCATCCAGGTGCATGCAGATGCCGTACGGATCATCGATTTCGAGCGCCTGTGCCAACGCCAATTCCAGCTGCCCTTCCGCGGAAACGGTGAATATGTCCATCGCGCGTTCGGTACGGTTGGTGCCGACCGCCAGAGTCGCCGGACCGCCGGCCATCGCCACGCCCTGGCGCAAGTCCACGTTGTTGATGCGCCCGCGCGGCAGGAACTGCACTTCCCGCCCGGACAGGTCGTAGACCGACAGGCCGCGACGCTTGTCGGTCCCCAGAACCAGGCTCAACGAAGCGTCGGCCGGATGTATCCAGATTGCCGGATCGTCGGCGGCGTCGCCCTCGCCCCGCACCGGTTCCGTCTCCACAATGGCATAAACGGCGGGAAGATCGGTGCGCGTTGCCACCGCCGGATCCTCCGAGCACCCGCCCGTAACGCCGCCGGTCAAAAACGCGGCGAATCCCACCGCCATCAGGACGCGGCGCTTGCTCGCTGCCGGCCGCATCAGAAGCTGCGGTAGGAGATCCCGAACACGTACGAGCGTCCGATTTCGTCGTACTGGCCGTTGTAGCGCGAACGGCCGTAGTAGCGATAGTTGGGCTCCTCGCCCAGGTTCATGGCGTTGAAGTAAAGCTGGAGCTGCTCGTTCACGTCGTACTTGACGGTCAGGTCGATCTGGTGATGGCCGTCCTCGTACAGGTCGTTGCTCTGGTCCGCCAGGTTGATCTCGGCAATGCGATTGCCGATGAATGCCGAGGACAGCCTGACGCTCCAGCCGTAGTTCTCGTAACCGACTACGAAATTGGCGACCAGGTCGGCCTGCAACGGCAATTTCGACTCGTTGCCGCGGTCGGCGTCCGGGCCCAGGCCAAGGTCGGCATCGCTGTCGGTAAACGTCGCGTTGGCCATCAGGATCAGGCCGCTCAGCGCGCCGGGCAATTCGGTGAACTGGCGGGTCCATCCCAGCTCCAGCCCGTACAGGCTGGCTGACTGGCCGTTGAGCGGCTTGAATACCTCAAGGTCGGTCACGGCGATGTTCCCCGCGTATTCCGACGGGTTCGCGACGGAACTCACGTCGGCACTGAACACGAAGTCGTCGATGCGCTTGTAGAACGCGCCGGCGCTGAATACGCCCATGTTGCCGGGGTAGTACTCCAGGGCAAGATCCATATTGCGCGACTTGTAGGGCTTGAGTTCCGGATTACCGGCTTCCACGGCCATCTCGATCTCGTCTTCATCCTGCTCGATTTCGATGGCGTCGGGGGTGGGGTTGAGGTCGCCGAACGACGGCCGCGCGATCGAATGGGTATAGGCGCCGCGCAGGACCAGGTTCTTCGATAGTTTGTAGCGCAGATTGATGCTGGGCAGGATGCTGCTGTAATCGCTCTCGTAGCGGGACTCGGAAATCTGCACGTCGTCCTGGCCGTCCACGTCCACTTCGCGAACGTATGCGCCCCTGGCGGTGAAGTCGGTGCCCTCGTAGCGAACTCCGTACACGAGGCGCAGATCATTCAGGTCGATTCTCTGCATCAGGTAGAGCGCGGTTACGTTTTCCTCGATATCGTAGTCGGCCGCCGAACCGACCCGCGACCCGTCCTCATCCATGATGAACGGACAGGCATTTTCGTCGTAACTCTCCAGCAGGCAGGCTGCGGATCCACCGATGTTGCCCCAGACGAAACTGCGCTGCAGCCCGGGAGCCACGTACGGCCCGTAAGCCCCCAGCATGTAATCGGCCGAACCGGAAACGAACTGGTCGAGCGTGGGCACGTTATCGAACGCATCGTCGAATTTCTCGAAGATCCGCAAACCCGCGTCCCGGTTCTTGTCACGCGCGCGATACTTGCCGCCGAAGCGGATGTAGCCGGGATGCCTGCCGAAAGTCATGTCGCGGGTGATATCGAACCTGAAGGCGGTCTCCTCGTCGTTGGTGAAGTTGTCCTCGATGGTGATTTCGTCCAGCTCGAAGTTGGACGCCACCGCACCGTCCGCGCTATAGGAAAGCGACGGAACCCGGCCGAGGTTCTCGTAGCGCGCATACTCCACCCCGCGGAGTTCGAACTGGGAATCGATGCGGCCCGGCTCCTCCTCGCTGGCCTCCGAGTACCCCGCGCTGTACTCCACGGTCCAGTCGCCGATCAGGTTCTCGCCGCCGACAAGCACCGAGAGGATTTCCTGCTCCTCGTAGCGGTCCTTCAACTCGCGCTGCAACCGCGTGTCGGTGGAGGTCAGGCTGTCGTTGTCGTACGCCAGGTCGCCCTTGTCGAGTTTGAACTCGATCCGGTTGCGCAACTCAAGGTCGGAAAAATCGCTGTACAGCGTGCGCAGGTAATAGCTCGACGTGTCGCTGGCGCGAAAATCCAGATTCAGCGCCAGGCCGTTGCGCTCGCGGGTGATCTCGTAGTTGCGCATCTCCATTTCTTCGTGATAGCGCACCCCGCCGTCTTCCGCCCAGCCCCCGTCGGCTTCGAGGTTGTCGGTGCCGAATTCCCGCTCGTTGGTGGAAATGCTCATCGCCAGCCCCAGTTCGCCGCCGGCCAGATCGAAAGCGTTGGTGAAGGTGCCGGAGAACTTGTGGCCGCGGCTGCCCTGCAGGTCGTTGTAGAACGACTGGCCCTTCAGTTTGTAGCTCATGCCCTCGCGGTCGAAGGCGCTCAGGCTCTTGATGTTGATCGTGCCGCCGATCGCGTCGCCGTCCTGATCCGGCGTAAGAGTCTTGGTGACTTCAAGGCTCTCCACCAGGTCGGAGGGAATCACGTCCAGCGCCACGTTGCGGCGATCGCTCTCCGGAGCCGGGACGTTCAGGCCATTGATGCTGGCCACGTTGAGCTGCGGGTCGATGCCGCGCACGCCCACGAAGCGGCCTTCGCCCTGGTCGCGTTCGACGAACACGCCGTTGATCCTTTGCAGGGCCTCGCTCACGTTTTCGTCCGGAAACTGGCCGATCGAATCGCTGGTTACGACGGAAATGAGGTTGTCGGCGGAGCGCATGCGGTTGATCGCCCCATAGGCGCCGGCCGCCTGCCCGACGACGATGATGTTTTCCATCAGGCCGACCTGCGAGCCGATCCTGACGTTGGCCTGCTCGGTGGCGTCATCCCGCACGGTTACCCCGACCGAAACCGGTTCCGCTCCCACGTAGCTGACTTCGAGCTGGTAGTTGCCGGCCGGCAAGCTTTGAAAACGGTAGCGGCCAGCGGAGTCGGTAACGCGCTCGACGTTCAGTTCCGGCAGCGAAACGATCGCGCCCTCGAAGTACACCTCGCCGGACTGATCGCTTACGCGACCTTCGACCGCACCGTCGGCCAGCAGGCCTGAAACGGGCATGAGGAAGAACAACCCTGCAAAAATTACAGGGCGGAAAAAGGTTGAGTATCGAGACATGGCGCAATCTCCCCGATTGGCGCTAAGGGAATGGAACTTGGACACCGGGCAGTCTGGAGTTCATCGAAGTCAGCAACGTGACAGATTTGTGACGTTACGGTTACAGGGGCCGGGACGGTCCAGGGCCGAAACAGCACTAGTGGGCAAGTTCACTTTGCGGTACATTGGCCCGCCTGCGGAGGCTTTCCATGAACTCTTTATCCCGGCTCGCACCATTGGTCGCCATGCTCGCGCTCAACCCGGTCTGGGCGCAGGACGCCGCCGTGGACGCGGAACCGCCGGCGCTGACCGTTATCCTGGTGGTGGACCAGTTGACCGCGGATCGGACCCGCGAATGGGCGCAGAAGGACTCTTCGTCGGGATTCCGGCGCCTTTGGCAAGGGGGCGTGGTCTACGAGAACGCGGCATACGACCATGCCACCAGCGCCACAGCGCCCGGCCACGCGACGATTGCTACAGGCGTCCCCCCCTCGAAGCACGGCGTGATTTCCAATTTCTGGTACGAACGCGAGGTCGGGCGGCCCTTCCCCAGCGTCTGGGACCAGGACCACGGAGTTTCCCCGGCGCGCCTGACCGCGCCCACCCTGGCCGACATTCTCTACTCCGGCTACCAGGGGCGCGCAAAGATCTTCTCGGTGTCCATAAAGGACCGGGGAGCGGTATTCACCGCCGGACAGCAGGGCAAGGCGTTCTGGTACTCCACTCGCAGCGGCGGCTTCGTAACCGGCAGCTTCTACTACCCGGAAGGGGCTGAGCCGGACTGGCTATCCGCATACAACGAGACCGCCTACCAGCAGGTTCCGGCGGCGTGGGAATTGCTGATGCCCGGCGAAGCCTACGCGCGCGAGGACGACCGGCGCCACGAGAGGCCGCCGCAAGGCTGGACCCGGGTCTTCCCCCACGAATACGCGCCGGCGGGAACGCGGCAGTACTACGACCAGCTGCGCTACGCGCCGGACGGCGACCGGATCACGATGGGTCTGGCGCGGGTCATCATCGAGAACGAGTCGCTGGGCCAGGACGAGGTTCCGGACCTGCTCTCCATCAGTCTGTCCGCCACCGATCGCATCGGCCACGCTTTCGGGCCCGGCAGCCGCGAGTCCGAAGACAATCTCCACCGGCTGGATCGGCTGCTGTCGGAGTTCCTGGACTACCTCGACAGCCACGTCGGTTCGGGGCGCTTCCTGCTGGCGCTGAGTTCCGACCACGGTATGAGGCCGATTCCGGAGTACGTGCCCGGCGCCGATCCCGGGGCGACGCGGGTTTTCTCAAGGCGCCTGACCGAGGCCCTCAACCGCCGGTTGAGCTCCGGCCTCAACGCGACCGGCGCGCAGGACTTCAGGGTGGTCGGGGCCCTGAACCGCCAATTGAGTTCCGACCTCGACGTGGACGAAGACCTGGTGACGGGCATCGTGATGCCGTGGGCGTACTTCAACCTTTCGGTCATAGAGCGCCTGGAACTCGACCTCGATTCGATCCGCCGCATGGCCGGCGAATGGCTTGAGGCCCGCCCCGAGATTGCCCGGACCGTGCCGGTTTCGGGGCTGGACGATTGCGGCGGCGACCGGACTTGTGAACTGATCCGCAACGTCTGGTTCGACGGGCGCAGCGGGGAGATGTACGTGGTGGAATCGGAGAGCAGTTTCGTCAGTGCGGACCCGCCCGTTTACGCGGCCAGCCACGGTTCGCCGTATCTGTCCGACCTGCGCGTGCCTGTCCTGTTCTACGGAGCGAACCTGACGCCGGCGATCGTTGACCGGCCGGTCACGCCGCGCCACATCGCCCCGACGCTGGCCCGGGCGCTGCGCCTGCCGCCAATAGAAGACTGGGAAAAGCCGCTGGCCGAGGTAACGGCCCGGCCGGGAGAACCGAAATGACGGAATCGGCACCGACGAATCGCAACAGGAGAACGGGAGAAACTTCGGTGCTTTCGAAACCATGGACATGCCGGCGCCTGCCGGCCGGCGTCGCCGCCCTGCTGGCCTGCGCGGCAGGCTGGGGCATGGAGGATACGAACGAACCGCCGTTCGAGGACAAGTTCCGGCAACTGGAGGAGATACTCCCGACCCCCAATGCCTACCGCAACGCCGCCGGACAGCCCGGCCACGCGTACTGGCAGCAGCAGGTGGACTACTCCATTGCGGTAACGCTGGACGAGGAGGAGCAGCGCATCTCCGCCACCCAGGCCGTTACGTATCACAACAACTCGCCCGACACGCTTGGCTACCTTTGGCTGCACCTGGACCAGAACCGGTTCCGCGACGACTCGATCGCGGAGATGAGCCGCACCTTCGAGGATCCTCCCGCGGCAGGTGCAGGGGAGGACGATACGGCGCAGATCAGCCTCGGCAACCTGCGCCGGCTGCAGTACATGGACGACGAGGACCTGGGGTTCGAAATCCGCGCGGTAACCGACGGTAACGGCCGGCCGATGCCGCACGTGATCGTGGGCACCCTGATGCGGGTGGATCTCGCAGCGCCGCTCGCGACCGGCCAACAGACCGAATTCACGGTCGATTTCGCCTACAACATCGTGCAGGGTTCCGCATTCCGGGCGCGGGGCGGCTACGAGCACTTCCCCGACGATGCCCGCACCGGCGGAAACCACATCTTCGCTATCGCGCAGTGGTTTCCGCGCCTGGCCGCCTACACCGACTACGAGGGTTGGACCAACAAGGAATTCCTGGGTTCGGGCGAATTTACGCTGGAATTCGGCGACTATGACGTAGCCATCACGGTTCCCGCAGACCACATCGTTGCGGCGACCGGAGAACTGACCAACGGCGGGGAGGTGCTGACGGCCGAACAGCAGGCGCGGCTCAGGCAGGCCGAGACCGCCGAACGGCCGGTCTTCATCGTCACACCCGACGAGGCGCGAGAGAACGAACGCGACGGCGCCTCCGACACCGCCACCTGGCGTTTCAGCGCAACGAACGTGCGCGACTTCGCGTGGGCCTCGTCGCGCAAGTTCATCTGGGACGCGAAGGGAATGCAGCAGCCCGGCGCGGAGCAGGAACAGGTCATGGCCATGTCCTTCTACCCCAAGGAGGGCGGAACGCTGTGGTCGGACTATTCCACCGAGGTCGTGATCCACGCGCTGGAGGTGTACAGCCGGTTCACGTTCGACTACCCGTATCCGACCGCCCAGTCCGTGAGCGTGGGATTCCTCGGCGGCATGGAATACCCGATGATCACCTTCAACGGCCCGCGGACCACCTTGCGGGACGACGGTTCGCGCACCTACACCCTCGGCGACAAGAGCTTCCTTATCGGCGTAATCATTCACGAAATCGGCCATTTCTTCTTCCCGATGATCGTGAACTCCGACGAGCGTCAGTGGACCTGGATGGACGAAGGCCTGAACAGCTACCTCGACGCCGTGGCCGGGCGCGAGTGGGACCCGGAGATCAGCTGGGCGGTAGAGCCGCGCGACATGACCGACTACATGCGCTCGACCGACCAGGTGCCGATCATGACCCAGGCCGACAGCTTGCTG
Source organism: Gammaproteobacteria bacterium (assembly GCA_026707445.1). Taxonomy (GTDB): domain Bacteria; phylum Pseudomonadota; class Gammaproteobacteria; order Steroidobacterales; family Foliamicaceae; genus Foliamicus. The sequence continues at coordinate 13,726 of JAPOWV010000022.1, read as the reverse complement.
CAGGTGGGGCCCAATGCCTACGGCAAACCGACGGCCGCGCTGAATATCCTGCGGGAAACGATTCTCGGCCGGGAATTGTTCGACTTCGCGCTGAAGGAATACGCCCGCCGCTGGAAGTTCAAGCGGCCGACGCCCGCCGATTTCTTCCGCACGATGGAAGAGGCCTCGGGAGTGGACCTGGACTGGTTCTGGCGGGGCTGGTTCTACACTACCGACCACGTCGACATCTCGCTCGACCGCGTCTATGAAATGCGCCTGGACACCGAAGACCCGGACGTGGACTACGCTCGGCTTCGCGAGATCAAGGAGGCCGAGCCGCCGTCCGTATTCGTCGAGAGCAACGAGGCGGAGGGGAGGCGCACCTGGGTCGAGAAGAACCCGGACGTGCGCGACTTCTACGATGAGAACGACGAGTTCACGGTCACCGGCGTGGAGCGCAAGCGCTACGAGGAATTCCTGGCGGGACTGGAGGACTGGGAACGCTCCACCCTGGAAAGAGCGGTGGACGAGGATCTCAACTACTACATCCTCGAGTTTTCCAATCTCGGCGGGCTGGTCATGCCCATCCTTCTCGAGCTCACTTACGCGAACGGCGACCAGGAGCAAGTCACCCTGCCGGCCGAGACCTGGCGGCGCGCTCCGCACGGCCTGAGGAAACTCCTGGTATCGCCGGAGAAGATCAGCAGCATCGTAGTGGACCCGAAGTGGGAGACGGCCGACACGGACATCGAGAACAACTATTATCCCAGGCGCATCATTCCGTCGCGGATCGAGAGCTTCAGGAGGCCGCCGTCAGGAAACCTGGCCGACCGCGACATCATGCACAACATCAAGAGCGACAAGCAGGATTGACGATACACGGCTGACGCGGGTCAGGGCCTGCGTCCGATCATCAGCGTGTTGGGAATGTCCCGCCAGGCGCAGCTGGCGTCAAAGCCGGCCTCGGTCATGGCTTCAAGTTCCATTTCAAGCGGGAAATACGTGTCCTCGCCCGCCCACTCCCGGAAGTGCTCGTAGGCGCGGTCCCTCCGGATGCCGCAGGAGACAAGATGCGCCGCCCACTTCGCGTAGTCTTCGCTGCGCCCGGGCTCGCCGGTCGGCATCGTGACGTCGGCATTGACCAGCAAGCCGCCGGGGACCAGCGCTTCGAGGATCCGCTTGTAGAGTTGCTTCTTTTCCGTCATGGCGGGCACATGGTGCAGCGCCAGCGACGCCGCGACCGCATCGCATTCGGGCAGGGGATCAAGAAACGACTGCTCGCGATAGCGCGCCCTTTTGCCGAAGCGCTTCAGCCGCATCCGGGCCTGGGCAAGCATCTCGGGGTCCACGTCGAGCAATTCGACCGTGGCGCCTGCGCTCCTCTGAAGTATGGCTTCGGAAAGGGCGCCCGTCCCGGCGCCCAGGTCCAGCACCCGACGCGGATTCATGCGGGCGACTTCCTCGGCGGCCCGTTTCAGCGCCTGTTCGTAACCGGGAATCCAGGTGCGGATGGTCCGGTCATAGACCTCGATTTCCAGGCGGAGATGCTGCTTTACGGAATGGCTCATGCTGGGGTGCTGTCCGGGAGTTACGCATCGTAATGCAAGCAGGGTATCCTTTCGCGGGATCGGGAGGAAAGCGTGGCGCCTGAGCAGGACATCATCGACCACAATGGCTATCGGCGGGGCGTAGGCATCGTCATATGGGACGGCCGCGACAGGGTTTTGCTGGCGCGCCGCAGCGATCATCGCGGCCGGCAATTCCCCCAGGGCGGCGTTCGGCAGGGGGAACGGCCCCGGGACGCCATGTACCGCGAACTGAAGGAAGAACTGGGGCTGGACCCGTCGCATGTACGGGAAGTGGCGCGCATGGGCCGGTGGGTGAGTTACAAGCTGCCAACGAGGTACCGGCGTTCGCGTGCGCCGCGCTGCATCGGACAGAAGCAGCTCTGGTGGCTGCTGAGGCTCAACTGCGCGGAGGAGCAGGTTCGTCCCGACCTTGCCGAAGAACCCGAATTCGACGATTGGAGCTGGGTGGATTACTGGCTGCCTGCCGAGGAAGTCGTGTTCTTCAAACGTTCCGTTTACCGGCAGGTTCTGGAGGAATTCGGAGAGCGCGTCGGCCTGCGGGCCACGGTGAACATGCGGTAAAGTAAACGGCAGGTTGGATTTCCGGAAACGGTTTTGCTGGGCCGCAACAAAGTCCTGGTATGGCGCGGGCGCTATTCCGTCGCGCTGACTCTCATCGTCGCCCTTGTATTCACCGGCGGGGGGTTCGCCGGCTGGTCGCTGCAGCGCAGCCTCAGCAGCGACCTGATCGCCGGCATGCAGGCCCGTATAGAAAACCTGGAACTGCGCAACCACGAACTCAACCAGATGATCGACGAGGAGGCGGTGGCTGCCCTTCGTTCCCAGGTCAGCGACCTGCAGGGCCAGGTGATGAATCAGCGCATGACCATCTATGGCCTGCAGGAAATCATTACGCCCCAGGAAGCCCGAGCAGGGCTGAGGATTCATTCCGTCAACGTGGAGCCGGGCGGGGACGCCCGGGATTACAGGCTCAGCGTGGGTCTGACGCAGGCTCTGTTGTCGGACAACGAGCGCTGCCGCGGACATCTGGAACTGGCTTTCGCCGGCACCCTGGACGGCGCGGGACACGAACTGGGTCTCGATGAAATCAGTCAGCTGAATGCGAGTCGGATAGAATTCAATTTTGAAAGCAGCACCGAACTGCGCGCCAACGTGACCTTGCCCGCGAGATTCGAACCCAGCAAGATCCGGGTACGCGTAACGCCCAGTCCGGAAGAACAGCACAGCTTTGAACGCGAGTTTCCGTGGGCGCCGCTGGCACCAAGGACATGAAGAATCGATTGAACAACGCGGTTACGACTCTGGTCGGAACTGACGCCACCGTTACCGGCAACCTGATATTCGACCGGGGCTGTCACGTGGCCGGGACCGTCAAGGGCGACGTGTCGGCCCCGGGCAACAAGAAGAGCGAACTCGCCGTGGCGCAAACCGGGCGCATAGAGGGCAACGCCAGGGCCGCGCGCATGCTCATCCAGGGCACGATCGTGGGCGACCTGCGTTGCAGCGGAACGGTAACCCTTAAATCGACCGCGCGCATCGAGGGTTCGATAGCGTACGGGCAGATCGAAATAGAAAAAGGCGCCGTCGTAAAGGGCCAGTTGCTGATAGGCTCCGCGGGCCCGACCAGTGAAGCGACTGCAGTCGGTACCGGTTCGGAGTCGACGCCGGCCCGGCACATGCAACCAAACCTGAGTTGAGAAACCGGCATGGAACCGCAGATTTACGGCGATAAACAGGACGGCGCTCCGCTGGTCTTCACCGAGGCCGCGGCCCGCAAGGTGGGGCAGCTTCTGCAGGAAGAAGACAATTCCGCCCTGATGCTTCGGGTCTATATCTCCGGTGGGGGCTGTTCCGGCTTTCAGTACGGGTTCACCTTCGACGACCAGCGCGAGGAAGGCGACGCTTCGGTGGAGCAGTTGGGCGTAACCCTCCTGGTGGACCCCACAAGCCTGCAGTACCTGGAAGGCGCCGAGATCGACTTCAAGGACGACTTGAGCGGCGCACGCTTCGTTATCCGCAATCCGAACGCCCAGAGCACATGCGGATGCGGTTCCAGCTTTTCCGCGTAGGGCCAGTCGGCCCTACTTCCCCTGTGGTGCGATGACACCCGTACTGGCCACCGCACTGCTCTCACTCCTGCAAGGTCCCTACCTCCCCGCCCCCGACAGCGAACCGCCCGCAAACGCGCCTCTGTGGGTGTCGGGAGAAACGGCCGAAGAGCACTCGTTTTCGGTGACTGCCGACTTCGATTGCCCTCCCGACACCACGGGAGGGCATCTGCAGGTTTCCATCTCCGATACGACGGTGCGCGCCGCTTTCTCGGCGGAGGAAAATATCTGGCGCCGGGTGCTTTCCCTTCGCGTTCCCGCCCGGCAGTTGCGCGGCCTGAGGCCGGAACTCTACTGTCCCGAGCCCGGCGCCACTACCGGACCGGTGCTGCGGCTGAAGTCGAAATTCACCGCCCAGGGGACCCTGGTATGCCGGACAGCGACGGGGAAGCAAACAAGCGCGCAAACGTCCGTTGCACTGGACGCCTGGGTGCGCTGCCCGCCCCTGCCCGAAAAACCGCCTGCAACAGACGCCATCCCGCCCGCGCACGGGAACGAGGGCGTCCCGCCCTTAGAAATCGACTAACGCAGCCGGTCCTGCAAGTCCGCCAGCGCGCCTGACCCCGGGCAAAGCCTTTCGTACGGCAAGTCCGCCAGCGGCGTTTCGCCCAATCGCGCGAGTTCATGCATGTCCGCGCCGCCTTCCTCCACGAACAGCAGTCCGGTGGCCACCTCTCCATTGCCCTGGCGGCGGCTGAGATAAGCCAGGGCCGCACTCCGGTCGCTTGCGTCGTACTCGTGGTCCAGTTTGCGCAGCAGGATGCTGCCTCCGCCGTGCAGCTGGACCTGCTGCGCTTCGCCCACGCCGAGCTCGGCCTTGATTTCGACTTCCGGCGGAATGAAGTCCGTGTGGCCGATCGGATACGCATTCTCGCGGGTAAAGCGGTAGCTCTTGGTCGAGCCCTCGTGGTCGTTGAACGTGACGCAGGGTGAAATCACGTCGATCATCGCGAATCCGCGGTGCGACAGTCCGGCCTTGAGCAGCGGCACCAGTTGTGTGCGGTCTCCGGAAAACCCGCGGGCCACGAAGCCGCAACCCGAGGCAATCGCGAGCAGGCAGGGATCGATGGCCTGCTGTTCGTTCACCTCGCCGCGCTTGGCGGTGCTGCCGGTGTCGGCGGAGGCCGAAAACTGTCCCTTGGTGAGCCCGTAGACGCCATTGTCCTCGATCAGGTACAGCATGTTGAGGTTGCGGCGCATGGCGTGAACGAACTGACCGACCCCGATGGACAGCGAATCGCCGTCGCCGGAAATCCCGATGTACTGGAGCCGGCCATTGACCGCGGCGGCGCCGGTGGATACCGAAGGCATGCGCCCGTGGACCGAGTTGAAGCCGTGGGAGGAGGCTGCAAAGTATGCCGGCGTCTTGGACGAACATCCGATCCCGCTGAGCTTTCCCATGCGATGCGGCGGTATGGACAGCTCGAAGACGGCCTGGATCAGCGCGCCGGTGATCGAGTCGTGTCCGCAGCCTGCGCAGAGCGTGGACATGCCGCCCTCGTAGTCGCGCATGGTCAGCCCAAGTTCGTTGCGGGCCAGGGCCGGGTGGCTGACCTTGGGGCGGGCGATGTAGCTCATGCCGTGTTCTTCATCCGGCGGCGCCTAAGCCGCCCGGTCCCGGAGCATGTCGGCCTCGACCGCGCTTACGATCGAGGTCGCGGGGATCGGCATGCCGTTGTAGTGCAATACTTCCACGAGCTGCTCGGCGCGGCCGCCGGCCTCGTTGATCAGCAGCGTGCGCAACTGCGCGTCGCGGTTCTGCTCCACGACGTAGATGCGCTTGTGGTCCTTCAGGAAAGTCTCGACTTCCGCGCCGAAGGGGAATGCATTGATCTTCATGTAATCCAGCGCCACGCCTCGTCCGGCCAGAGTGTCCAGCGCTTCGCGGCAGGCGGAATGGCCGGTGCCCAGCGTGATCATCCCGGCCTGCGCGCCGGGGGCCGTGCGAATTTCGGGCCGCGGCACGATGGTGGCCGCATGATCCCATTTCCTGCGCAGGCGATCCAGGACCTCCTGGTACTCGCCGGCGTTCTCGGTGTAGCCGCCGTGCATGTTGTGTCCCGACCCGCGGGTGAAGAACGCCCCCGTTGGATGCTCGCCCGGCAGCGTGCGGTACGGCACGCCATCGCCGTCCACGTCCAAGTAGCGATAGAAGGCCTCCATGTCCTCAAGCTGTTCCGCGCGCAACACCTTGCCGCGATCGGGCCGGTACTCGTCGTCCCAGGTCAGCTCCTCGCTCATCCAGTCGTTCATGCCCAGGTCCAGGTCCGAAAGCACGATCACCGGCGTCTGCAGTCTTTCGGCCAGGTCGAAGGCCGTTGCCGCCATTTCAAAGCACTCTCTCGGGGTGGAGGGGAAGAGCAGGACGTGGCGCGTATCGCCGTGCGAGGCGTAGGCGCAGGACAGGATGTCGCCCTGCTGCGTGCGGGTCGGCATGCCGGTGGACGGACCCACCCGCTGCACGTCGAACAGGACCGCCGGAATCTCCGCGTAGTAGCCGTAGCCGAGGAACTCGGACATCAGCGAAATACCTGGGCCGGAGGTGGGCGTAAACGCGCGCGCGCCGTTCCATCCGGCGCCCAGCACCATGCCGATCGCGGCCAGTTCGTCTTCGGCCTGGATCACGCAGTAATTACGCGTCTCGTCCTCGGCGGTGCGAAAGCGGGAGCAAAAACTGCGAAACGCATCCATCAGCGAAGTGGACGGCGTAATCGGGTACCAGGCGCCGAACGTGGCGCCGGCGTAAACGCAGCCCAGGGCCGCCGCCGTGTTGCCGTCGATGATGATTTGCGAACCCGGCCCATCCATTGAGCGGGCCGTGAAAGGCAATGGGCAGTGCAGGTGCTCGCGGGCGTAGTCGTAACCGAGGCCGATGGCGATCTGATTGGCCTCCAGCAGCGGCTTCTTGCGGGCGAATGTCTGCCGCAGCAACTCCCGGATGATGTCGAGATCGAGCTCCAGCAACGCCGCCAGCACGCCCACGTAGGCGATGTTCTTCATCAGGATGCGCGCCCGGGCGTTGTCGAAATTCTCGTTGCACATGCGCGCCAGGGGAACGCCCAGGATGTGCACGTCCTCGCGCCGCAGCACCTCGCGGCGCGGCCAGGTGGAGTCGTAGAGCAGGTAACCGCCGGAGGTCAGCTCGCGAAGGTCGCGCTGATACGTCTCGGCGTTCATCGCCACCGCTATGTCCACGCTGCCGGAGCGCGCCAGGTATCCGCGGTGACTGGCGCGCACCTCGTACCAGGTGGGCAGGCCCTGGATGTTGGACGGAAAGTAGTTCTTGCCCGCGACCGGGATGCCCATCCTGAACAGGGTCTTCATCAGCAACGAATTGGCGCTGGCCGAGCCGGTGCCGTTTACGTTGGCGATGCGAATCGTGAAATCGTTGTCTGCCGGCATGAGCCCACCTAGTGCACTAGGCCGCCGTGCGAACCGGCGCTTCCTTCGTCTCGGCCCCGGCCTTGCGCTTGCCGAGCGACCCCTGGGGCGGCTGATCGGCGGCTTCATGGTGCACGTACGGAGTCAGCAATTCCGATTTCTGCATGTCCCAGGCCGCTGTCGGGCAGCGTTCCGCGCAGAGCCCGCAATGCACGCACAGGTCCTCGTCCTTGACCATCACCCTGGCGGTCTGGGGCAGTTCAGCCGAAACGTAAAGCGGCTGGTCGAGGTTGCGCGCCGGGACGGTAAGGCGTTCCCGCAGGTCCTCCTCTTCCCCGTTCGGCGCGATCGTCAGACAATGCACGGGGCAGATGTCCACGCAGGCATCGCATTCGATGCAGAGAGGGGCTTCGAATACCGTCTGTATATCGCAGTTCAGGCAGCGTTGCGCTTCGCGTGCGGCCTGTTCCGGGGTAAAGCCCAGTTCCACCTCGATGTCCAGTTTGCGGAACCTTTTCTCCAGGCTCATATGCTGCATGGCCCGCCTGGGCGCGGTCTCGTAATCGTTCGAATAACTCCATTCGTGGATGCCCATCTTGGCGGCCAGCAGGTTCATGCCGGGAGGCATGCGCTCGGTAATCGGCTCGCCGTGACAGTACTTGTGGATCGAAATGGCCGCCTGGTGGCCATGCTCCACCGCCCAGATGATGTTCTCGGGACCAAAGGCGGCATCGCCGCCGAAGAAGACACCCTCGCGCGTGGACTCATAGGTGACGCGATCGACAACCGGAACGTCCCAGCGGTCGAAATCGATGCCGATGTCGCGCTCAACCCAGGGGAAGGCGGTTTCCTGGCCTATCGCCAGGATCACGTCGTCGCAGGGGAAGAACTCCTGGCCGGTGATACGGCTGTCGGCGATCCTTCCGTCGACGATGTCGTATTCCATCAGGTCGAAGACCATGCCCTTCAGCTTCCCGTCCTCGACGACGAATTCCTTGGGCGAGTGGTTTACGACGATTTCCACCTTTTCTTCCTCGGCATCTTCCAGCTCCCAGTCGGAAGCCTTGAAAAAGCCCCGCGGCTTGCGCGCCATGACCTTTACGTCGTTCGCGCCCAGGCGCAGGGAGGTGCGGCAGCAGTCCATGGCCGTGTTGCCGACGCCGATGATGAGCACCCGCTCCCCGATGGAGTCCAGATGGCCGAACGCCACGCTTTCCAGCCACTCGATGCCGATATGTATGGACTTCGTATCGTGCCGCCCGGGCAGGTTCAGCTCCTTGCCCTTGGGCGCCCCGGTGCCCACGAACACCGCGTCATAGCCGCCGTTTTCCAGCAGATCGCGCATGCTCTTGATCTCGTGACCCAGCCGAAGGTCGATATCCATGCGCAGGATCTGATCCATCTCCTCGTCCAGGACTTCGACCGGCAGGCGGAAGGCCGGAATATTGGTGCGCATCAGGCCGCCCGGCTTGTCGAGCGACTCGTAGATGACCAGTTCGTATCCGAGCGGCGCCAGGTCGTTGGCCACAGTGAGCGAGGCGCAGCCGGCGCCGATCAGGGCAACGCGCTTGCCGTTCTTTTCGCTTGGCGCTGTGGGCAGCCGATGGTCGATGTCGCCCCTCAAGTCCGCTGCCACGCGCTTCAGCCTGCAGATTGCCACGGGCTTTTCCTCGACCCGGCCGCGCCGGCAGACCGGCTCGCAGGGGCGGTCGCAAACCCGGCCCAGGATCGCGGGGAACACGTTGGACTTGCGGTTGAGCATGTAGGCATCGGCGTAGCGTCCCTGCGCGATCAGCCGGATGTACTCGGGGATGTCGGTGTGCGCCGGGCAGCCCCACTGGCAATCGACAACGCGATGGAAATAGTCTGGGTTACGTATATCGGTGGGCTGCATGCACGCCCCGCGGGAGCAACGGCCGGATGCTTGAATCAGGAATTATACAAGTTGCCCGTAACTTAAACCCAAGGGCCCGGATCCTCACACTGACCGATCTAAACAAAGATTCCGTCTGGCTTCATTCATCGAATAAACGCGCTCCTTGCCGCTTCGGGCGCGTTGGAGCGCTTCCGCAGCAAGATAGTAGTCTTCCAAGTCCTCCAAACCGCGTTCAACGATTTCACGGAGATAGTAGGCCTTGCTACGCCCGGTTTGCGACACAAGAAAGTCGATCCGCTGCTCGGCCTCGTCCGTGAGCGGTATCGCGGTAGTCACGCTGAAATCTCCATCTGAATGTCCGGTGCCTGGCGATTTCCCGCCGCAAGCTCTATGGATTTTACGGGTAACATTCCGCAAACCTGCGTTCGGTAAAGCGCCGATTTCGACTGGAAACCGATGCCTACGACTAGGCGATCCGCCTCTGGATTCTGGGGTTACGGGCAGGCGACTGCGCAGGTGGCGAAGAAATCGCCAGGGCCGGCGCATAGCCTTCAACGCAACCCATTGCTTCTACTGGTCGTTTGCTTGAGCATGCCGCCGACAAGGCCTTCTCCGCAACATGCTGCCTAACCGAGCCGTTTCGCGTTGGGCCGCATGCAGCGCATAGATGAGCCTCTTTATCTGCCCTTGGCCACGCGCGAGGCGGCCGCGAGTGCGATTTGCCATCGCGACTACCTGATCGGTGGGCCGGAGAGAAACGACAATAATGGGCGCCTTTGCACGGCTACGCGCGTTTCGACAATCGCGCGAGTCGTGGCGGGTAGGTCCACGCAGTGGGGTTGATTTTCGGCGACAGCACGAATCTAATCGCTCGGTTGCCCGGAACACTCGGCGCTGGGCTCGAGCAGATGGCAGCCGCAGGTTAACGACCAAGAATGATGCTCGGACCATATTCACAGGCAGCAGCTAAGGCGTGCGGCACCCGCGATTCGCATCTTCGGTCCTGATGCTATGGATGCGCAAGTTGTCAACCATCCAGATCGAAGGGCAGGCAATCAATTCATTACTAGGTTCGACGCGATACCAGGATTTTGGAACTATCTTGTTGGTCTTGATTGCAACGACCTCATAGCTGAGTTGATCCAGAACGATCTGGACCAGGGAGCGACCCGGACCATCATTTCATTCGATAGGACGAGTCTGATCTGTGAAGGGAACGGTGAGCCGGTGGATTCGGAGGGCTGGCAACGCCTCCAGACGATATTGGGCGCCGGCGATGAGGTTCCCGCGAAGCGCAGCAGATTCGGCGTCAAGAACCACGGCCTCAAGACCGCATTCACGATTGGTGACGAAATCCGTCTGATGTCGGCTGGTCAGACTATTGTTCAAACGCTATACGCCAAGGGACGGAATAGGTCACCTCACCCCGGTGCGTCAGAGCATCCGATGGAAGATCCCCAAGCGCCTACTGAAGGATGCCGGGTGGTCGTCCCGTATCGCAACGCCGACCTTGAGCCTACTCAAGGGGAGGCCATAAAGTTACGTGCAGTCGGTGCGGATGAAATCGAATCGCTATTCGAGTCCGCTTGCGCAAGACTGCCCGAACAGTTCGCGGGCATCGTCTCGCCGGAGGTCATCCCCCGGTACGAAATTGTCTTGCAACACTGGAAGCTTGGTGAGGCGCGATTTCTATTCTCATGCACTCGCCCGCGAAAGGCCCCCAAGCGGATGGAAGTCTTCCAGCGGCATTGTGCCGTTAGCGGGACGTACTCCCCCCTGCCGAATCCTCTGCGGGAACGGGCAGTTCGCCGCCTTGTTCCTTTGAAGGGTGTTCTAAAGGATCGGGCTGCCGAATTCTTTCGTCGCCGGAGGCGCGTCTTCATCGAGGCATCCTGGGCGATTAACACAAGGGGAAAACCAAGAACACGAACCGGGAGGTATCGCTATCCAATCGGCTACCCTGCGAATTCGCGCGAGGCGCTAACCGGACATAGCACTCATTTCAACGCGCCATTTGCTTCGGATAACGAACGCCAAGCTCCCGCGTGGAACGAGGCCACGAACACCGAATTGCGCGAGGCATGTGAATCACTGCTGATCGATGCGGTCGCGCAGTACGCAATACCACGTTGGAAGGCGGCCGGGTTGAACCCCATCATTCCGAGTGCCAACACCGACCACGGAAGCAAGGTCTCCCGCTTGCTGCTGGAAGCACTTGTCACCAAGGGGGCATTGCCTGTCCAGAATTGGCGCCAATCGGTCGAAATCGCGACAAGGGGAAAAAGGGGAACGGCCAAGGCGGCTGTGCGCAAACGGGCTGCTCGAGGATCCCCAAAAGAGAAGAGACGGTACCGGTTTGTGGTGCCGGCGTTGACTTGGGCTGTGGGCAAGGTTGAGCCTTTACTTTCTTTGCTTAGTCCGCCCTCGGAGGCGCAACTCGACCCGCGCACGCACCCGGATATCGTCAGCTTATTAGTAGACGGGGATACATCAGGTTTTGCCGAAGAGTTCGTTACCTTCGACGAAAATGACGTGATACATCGCATCACTTCGCAAGGGAACCAGTACTTCGGCGCGATCGCGGAGCGCAAATGGGAATTTGCGCAATCTTTCTTCGTACGCGCATATCTCGATCTGATTGAGTTGGTGCTCAAGGACGGTGAGCTTAAAACTGAGGATGAAGACGCCCTTCTTTCAACATTGCTTCTTCCCGACACTAATGGCCAACCAACAGCCTTGCATGACCTCTATTCCAATGCGTCGCTTCCATCCAATATACCGGGATTGCAATTGCCTCCGATCCTCGATGCTGGCCTGGTCGCGCATGCTCTCTTCAAGCGCAGGAAGTGGAGGATTCGGAAGTTCACGATGGCAGAGTTTCTGGAGAGCGCTACCGTTGCACAGGCTGACGAGCAAACTCGGCGCATGTTCTGGAAATGGCTGTTGCTGAACGGTCGGTATATTTCGCGGCGTGACCGACCGAAGCTCGCCGAACTCGTTGTCTGGCCAGACGAGAACAGCAGCCTCTGCAGGATATCCGATCTCTGCGAGCCTCGCTCGGGGCGCGTTGGAACCGTTCTTGCCGGATTCATTCGGCGGCCGCACAAGGAGGTTCGACGCTCCAAGCTGGTTTCCGTCGGAGGCAGGGCACGAACGTCGATCCGCCGCACGCCAACCGAGGAGGAGATCGCGGCCTGGATTGACACACAGTTGGCGAGCTTTGAGATCGGGAGCCAACCGGACACTGCCGGAAGCGACGAATTGCGCCGTTTCGAGAACGATGTATCTATTCTGCTTGGGGATAGATACATTGCTCCTCTGCTCAAGGCGGCTGCGTCGAAGTTACCAGCTCTTGCTCGGAACGGAGCGATTCAACTGCGTGGGGAGCTGGTCTTCGCAAGCCGCGCCAATGTTCAACTGGCCTTACCCAAACGCTTCCTGCTCATGGATCGAAAGCGCGCCGGCAGGCTGGCCAAGTTCTCGCCAGCGTTGAATGGACCCACTGCGGAAATGCTTCTGGAAGCATTCGATGAAGATTCCGACAACTTCTCCGCCCTCCAACCGCGACTGAGGGAATTCTTGCGAATCACCGAACCTGATGAGGACGAGCGGCGTGAACTCGCGGGGAAGCACATCATTCCCGTGGACGGCCAGTCGCGCGCGCCGCGTGATCTGGTCTTTGCCAGTAATAGAGGCGACTACTGGGGCGATTGGAAGACCCGCACATTGACTGAGGGGCTGTCGCAGAACGACCAGAATCGTTACCGAGCGGCGGGGGTAACTTCCGCTTTGCCGAAACCGGAGACGAGCCGCGCCTTCTTCGGGTGGCTTGCGACACAGGATCGAGACATACTTGGGCGGCACATTCCCTGCGTACTGCGTCATTTCCTCCATAAGAATGGACCAGTTCATTGGGCTCGAAGCTTCACGGACACGCCATGTATTCCAGCTAGACACCGGGACGGTTTGCGACTCGTATCGGTCAAATTCGCGCGGCGTAAACCGGTCTATCTCTCGGATGCCGGAGACATCGAAGATGCTGTCATTAAAAATGACAGTCGCGTTCTGTTGGTCATCGATCACGCGAAGCAGGTAACAGCTCCGATCTCGGAAAGGCTACGCGAGTTAGGCGTCAGGTCGCTCCGAGAGGCCCTCAAGGAACCGGAAAGCGTCATCGCCTCGGGAGAGTGCGTCCCAGTCAGCGGTGATGTTCTTGCGCGCTTCCGAGCACTCAGGTCGTTCGGGTTCCGGCGCACCTTCCGAAAGCGACTCAATGAGTTGGGCGTTGATCTCGGATTGCTGCGCAATGACTGGCAAGATCGGCTGAATCGCGTCCAAGACATTCGTTTCGGCGAAGACGTGACGGTGCGCTTACGCTTCCGTCGCAGACTGTACCCGCAGAAAGCTGATGCCGGATTCGATCCCCACACGGGAATTTTCTGGATGAAGCAGGGCCTTGGTGCCCGCAGACTGTACGAATCTGTTGCCAAACAATTGATCTTCAAGCCGACAGCGCGGCCGGTCGATCTCCTTGCGCTTGAACGTGCTGTAGAAATGGAGTTTGACGATCCAAGCTTCGGACCGTCGGCAGGGTCGCAGCAGGACGTTGGCGGCGACGATGTTCCTACAGAGGACAGCGCCACGCAGGAACACGACGGCGAGGAGAATGGCGGGCTCGGAGAAGCGGGGCACGGGCACTCTCCTTTTGAGCCGGATCCTACGCGCAACAAGCCCAAGCCTAGCCCGCATATCTCACCAGCTTTTTCTGGCGGGGATTTTTCGGGGTTTTTGCG
>JAPOWV010000025.1 GCA_026707445.1 Gammaproteobacteria bacterium | reverse complement strand
CTAGTCCAGGTACAGGGAACTGACCGATTCATCCAGGCTGATTCTGCGCATGGTTTCGGCCAGTAGTTCCGCGACGCTGAGCTGGCGTATCTTGCCGCAGGTGGCGGCTTCTTCGGAAAGCGGGATGGTGTCGGTGACCACCAGTTCGGTCAGGTCCGACCCGGTGATCCGCTCCAGCGCCTTTCCGCTGAGGACCGGGTGGGTGATGTAGGCGACCACTTCCTTCGCCCCTTCATCCAGCAGGCTGCCGGCCGCCTGACAGAGGGTGCCGGCCGTATCGATCATGTCGTCGATCAGCACGCACACCTTGCCCCGCACCTCGCCGATGATGTTCATGGCTTCGGCCACGTTGGGCTTGGGCCTGCGCTTGTCGATGATGGCCAGGTCGGTGTTGTCCAGCCGGCGCGCCAGTGCCCGCGCACGCACGACGCCTCCCACGTCCGGGGACACCACGACCACGTCCTCCTCCAGCCGCTTCCAGGCATCGGCCAGCAATACCGGGGAGGCATAGACGTTGTCCACCGCGATGGAAAAGAAGCCCTGGATCTGGTCCGCGTGCAGGTCCACCGTCACCACGTGGTCGATGCCGGATGCGCAGACCATTTCGGCAACCGCCTTCGCCGAGATCGGCGCCCGCGTGGCCCTGGAGCGGCGGTCCTGCCTGGAGTAGCCGAAATACGGGATTACCGCCGTGATGCGCTGCGCGGACGCGCGCTTGCAGGCGTCCGCGAGCAGGATCAGTTCCATCAGGTTGTCGTTGACCGGGGGGCAGGTGGACTGGACGATGAACACGTCCCGTCCGCGTATGTTGTCCAGCACCTCGACGCTGATCTCGCCGTCGCTGAAGCGCTGCACCTGCGCCCTGCCCATGCGCACGCCCAGCGCCTTCGCTATCGCTTCGGCAAGCGCGGGGGTGGCGTTGCCCGCCAGAATCTCGATCTTCGGAAGTTCGACGCTACGTTGTTCCGCCATGAAGAAGCTCGCGGTGACTGTACCCGGGTTGGCTGGGGCGGCAGGATTCGAACCTGCGAATCACGGGATCAAAACCCGTTGCCTTACCACTTGGCTACGCCCCAATGCGCCAAGACATTTATTGTCTTGCCGCCCACCCGCGCCTGTCAATGACATGCATTGACTGCACGCGTCGACTGACTGCGCGCGCCTGTGATAAATTCACGGCGCGCGGGAGGTCGGCAGCCTGGTGATTGGAAATAGCGCTGGACACACATGGCGAGCCTGCGCCGCGCCGGCGCTGCTCGCAAGCCTGATCCTGGTCGTTCCCGCGCGGGCCCAGGTCACGGTGGACGCATACCGCGACTATTTCCTCTACGGCCGGTTCGGCGAAGTCTGCACGATGTGCGAAGTCGTCGTACTGTGTCAGGCGGGCGAGAGTCCGCCGCCGGAAGACCTCGTGCCGCCCGAGGGAGACTTCACGCTGTATCACCTGCAGAAGCGCACTTTCTGGTCGCAGATGTCAACCATCTGGGAGTGGTTTGTTTCCAATGTCTCGCAGGATGCGCTCGCGGCCCGCGGGCATGCCCGGCCGGTGCATGTGTATCGCGTCACGGGAGGATCGTGGTCCCCGCGGGAGATTGTCGAGGCCCGGCTGGTACTCGATCCCGGCGTGCTTGAGTTCGGCGATCGCAACATCGACCGCGTTACCCGCGCCTGGATCGGCGCGGATACGGATGCCGGAGTCGGCTTTTGTTCGCGCCTACCCCTGTGGGATGCGCTGGAGAGCATCGAGGCCAACGCACCGGAGGCCGAGCGGTGAAACTGGCCGTCCGCGAATTCCGGCGGGTCTGGAAGTGGACGTGGATAAAGACCCACCCGGTGCGGTTCGGCGGCATCCTGGTCCATCTGCTGTTTCGAACCCTGTTTGCCCTCTTCTGGCTGTTTGCGGGCATCAACAAGGTCGAGAACGACTGGATGACCAGCGATTACCTGAGGGAGGTCTTTCTGGAGCGTCTGACGGAGATGCCGCCCGATGCCTTCGCGTCCCTTTTCCTGCAGAATTTCGCCATCCCGATGTATGTGCTGGTGGCGTGGGTGATCACGCTCGGCGAGCTCTATTCGGCCGTCGGGCTGCTGCTGGGAGTGACTACGCGCATCTCCGCGGGCGTAAGCCTCTTCATCCTTTGCGGCTTTGCGGTGGGCGGATATTATGACGCGTCGCTGATTCCGTTCTTCATTCTGGTCGCCACCTTCCTCTGGTGGCCGTCTGGTTTGTGGCTTGGTATCGACCGATCGCTTGCGAAAGGGTTTCCCGGCAGCCGCTGGTTCCGCTAGGGAAGCAGACCTCTGGTGGCCAGGGGCAGAATCGAACTGCCGACACGCGGATTTTCAGTCCGCTGCTCTACCAACTGAGCTACCTGGCCTTGGGGAAAGTGCGCGGATTATAGCGTCGCGCCGGCGTTTGCGAATGTCCCGCGCGGGGCGCTGCGGCGTTAGTCCGAGGGCGGCCGGTACCCTTCCGGTTTGCTGGATCCTCCGCCGAAGAAGAAGGCTTCCATTTGCTCCTCCAGGAACTTGCGTGCGGCGGGCTCGATCGGCGTGAGGCGGTACTCGTTGATGAGCATGGTCTGGTGAGACAACCACTGCCGCCAGGCCTGTTGCGAGACGTTCTCGAAGATGCGCTGGCCCAGCTCTCCCGGGTAGGGGGGGCGCGGCAATCCTTCGGCTTCCGTGCCCAGGAGCACGCACTGTACGGTTCGGGTCATCACCCGGGATTGTGCAAAACGCGCGGTGGCGCGTCAACGCGAACCGGCCGCGACGACTTCCAGCGACTCCACCAGGCGGCGAATGGGCGCCGGCATGCCGAGGTCCTGCGCGCCGTCATGCCAGCGCCATTGATCGCCTTCCTGAATTTCGCCGGACGGGGTGCTTACCGGAAGATGTATCGGCCGAATCTCCAGTTCGAAGTGGCTGAAGCCGTGCCGGACCGGCTCAAGTTCGGCATGGCTTTGCGGGGAACAGCCGAGAACTCTGCCGCACCAGTCCCCGGCGCTTTCGGTGTCGTCAAGAGTGGGCAGGCTCCACAACCCCGCCCAGATGCCGGTCGGGGGACGCCGGTATAGCAGTATGGCTCCGTCAGGTCGCTGCACCACGAGCATGGACCTGCGTTTGAGCGGACGGTTCGCCTTGGGTTTCGAGGCGGGGATTCCGGCAGTCAGGTCGTACTTCTTTGCGCGACAGCGGTCGGCAAGCGGACACGCGTCGCAGCGGGGGCTGCGCCTGAGGCATACGGTGGCGCCCAGGTCCATGATCGCCTGCGTGTAGTCGCGCACCCTTTCCGATGGGGTATTGGACTCGGCCAGGCTCCATAACGTCCTGCTGACGGCGATCTTGCCGGGCCAGCCCTCGACGGCGTGCACACGCGCCAGAACGCGCCGCGCGTTGCCGTCCAGGATGGCCCTGCGCTGTCCGTGAGCCAGCGCAAGTATGGCGCCGGCCGTGGAGCGGCCTATGCCGGGCAGCGCCACCAGCGAGTCGAAATCGCGGGGCAGTTCGCCCCCGTGTTGAGCAACCACGATCCTGGCTGCCTTCAGCATGTTGTGCGCGCGCGTGTAGTAGCCCAGTCCCGCCCAGATCGCCAGTACATCGTCATCGTGCGCCGCGGCCAGTGCTTGCACGTCCGGGAAGGACTCCATGAAGCGCTCGAAGTACGGCATCACCGTTTCCACGCGGGTCTGCTGAAGCATGATTTCCGACACCCAGATGCGGTACGGGGTGCGGTCCTTCTGCCAGGGAAGGTGCTTTCTCCCGTGCTTATCCCACCATGCGAGCAGTTGCGGCGCGATCATCCGCGGCATTGTAGGGCCGGTCCCCGGGGGAGGTTGCGGACAGGTTTATAACCTGGTCGGCGTATCGCAGTATGGCCGGGCGGTGCGCGGCGCATACCACCGTGATTCCGAGATCCCGAAGCGTACGTACGACCCGCTCCTCGGTTGCAGGATCGAGATGGCTGGTCGCTTCATCCAGGATCATCGCGCGCGGACGCCGGTAAAGGGCCCGGGCCAGCAGGATCCTCTGTACCTGACCCCCGGACAGGTTAGAGCCCATGTCGCCGATCTGGCTTGCCATGCCCATCGGGAACTGTCGAATTTCCGCGTCCACGGCCGCCAGACGGGCCACTTCGTCGATCAGTTCCGTGTTCGGCGTCGGATCGAAGAAACTGATGTTCTCGGCGATGCTGCCGCGAAACAGAACGTCGCCCTGCAGAACCAGGCCCAGTTGCCGGCGATAGTCGCGTCGTTGCAGTCTTTCCACCTTCGTTCCGTCCGCCAGAAGCCTTCCTTCCGTCGGTGTTTCGAGCCCCGCCAGAAGCTTGAGAAACGTACTCTTGCCGCTGCCGGATGGTCCCGTCAGCACCACCAATTGCCCCGGCTCAATACGGCAGGAAAATCCCCGCAGGACGAATTGCTCGGTGCTGCTGTACGCGAATCCCAGGCCCCGCGCTTCGAACGCGCCGCCAAGCCGGCGAACCGGCAGCCCATCCTCCGATTCGGCCTCGTGCTCCACGATGTCTCCCAGCCGCTCGGCGTGCAGTCGAAGCATGTAAGCCTGCTGGAACAGTGAGATGAGCGAGCCGAGCGCTCCGCTGAACCGGCCCCGCAAGGTCATGAAGGCAAACAGCGCGCCAAGCGTGATCTGACCGTTGAACAGCGCCAGCACGCCTATGCCCAGAAACGCGATCTGTTCGGCTTCGCTGAGCGCGCTCAGCCCGGCTCCGGAGTACATGCCTATGCGTGCGCTGCGCACATCCAGGTTCAGCTTGTCCACCAGGTGCGTTTGCCAGACGGTGAGGCGTGCGCTCTCGCCGGCCAGCGCCTTTACCGTTTCGCTTCCGCGAAGCGATTCCAGCATCGCCGAGCTCTGTTTGGCCCCCGCCACCAGCCCGTCCCGTGCCAGACGCCTCTGCGTGGGAAGCACGCTCCACACCAGACCGGTGCGAAGCGCCAGCCCGATCAGACTGATCATCATCAGGACGGGGCTGTAGATCAGCATCACCACGCCGGTAAGACTGACCTTGATTAGATTGATAGTGCCCGTGACTACGGAGCCCGTCGCGAACTGAATAATCGGCGACAGCGATTGCATGCGTGAAACCACGTCGCCGACATGCCGTTCCCGGAAGAAGCGCACCGGCAGGCTGAACAGACGGCGCGTGAGATTGCGCGAGGTCTGCAGGGAGATCGACGTGGACAGCCATATTCCGATCCAGCCCTGAAGCAGCTGCAGCGGAATTCCGATTGCCGCCAGCAGGGCCATGGCAATCAGCATGGAGCGCAGCAACTCGGAATCCTGGGACGTGGTTACCTCGTCGATCAGGATCTGCGAAAGTATGGGAGGCGCCAGACTGAGTATCTGCATTGCCAGCGCGATCATCGTCAGGCCCGCCAACGTGCGCGCGAGACGGTCGAACGACCGGGCAATGGACCTGAGCGGGAGCACGCCCCGCAGGTCCGCGGACTTGAAATCTGCGTGCGGGGTCAATTCCAGCGCTACGCCCGTGAAGTGCGCGTCGAGTTGCGCAAGGCGCCACCAGCGGCGTTCACCCGCCGGATCCAGGATCAGCGCCCGTTGCTTGCGAATTTTCTCCAGCACAACGTAGTGATCCAGGTCCCAGTGCAGGACGCAGGGAACCTTGAGCTGCGGAAGCTCATCCATTTCCAATCTGAGAGGGCGTCCGTTCAAGCCGAGCTTCTCGGCCGCATCCATCAGCGTCTGCAGCGTGTGCCCGCGTCCCGCGCTTCCGGTTCGGGCACGAGCCGCGGCCAGGTCCAGACGCAGTCCATGAAAATCGGCGATCATCGCCAGACAGGCCAGCCCGCACTCGGACTGCTGGTGTTGGGGAATGTGCCGCAGCCGCCTGGGGCGGCCGATGGCGACATCAAATGCCTGTTTGAAGGTCCGCAAGCGCGGGCTCCTCGACATTCATCGAGGTGTCGCCGGCGCCGCGAACAAGCGGATCCAACAGCCAGCGCATGAGTGTGCGACGGGTTTCAATGATGGTGGCGTCCACGCTGAGCCCGGGGCGTAGCGGCCAGCGGCGGTCCCTGGTCTGCATGTGCTGTTGCTCAAGCACTACGCGTGCCTCATAGGCGGGAGCGAGCAGATTCGGAACCAGGCGAATGGCGTGCGCCTCGAGCGGGCTGGACGTCATTTCCGTCACGGTGCCCCGCAATACGCCGAACTGCCGCGACGGAAAGGCCGGGAGTTTCAGCACGGCCTCCTGTCCGGTCTCGGCCCGCCCACCCGCCGCTGAAGAGAGGTAAATCCGGGCTTCCATCTCTGCGTCCGGCGGATGCATCGTGACCAGCGCCTCGCCCACGCTGACCAGCTTGCCGGCGCTGCCCAGCACGTCGGCCAGTTTCCCCCGCATGGGCGCGGTGACCGCCCGACGAGACATCCCGTCCAGTTCCACGGCGCGTTCAGCCAAACGTTCCGATTCGATCTCCAGGTTCAAGTCCAGCGCCTGGAAGGACTGGCGTTCAGCAACCATTTCCTGGGAGATGTGGCCTGCGGAGGCCTGGGTCTCAATCTGCCGGGAACGGAGTTGGTCCAGCAGCGCCGCCGCCTGCAGCCACCGCAGTTCCGCGGGTTCCACGTCGCGCCTTGCGGCGTGTCCCTGAGACGCCAGCGTTTTGAGCCTCCGGTAGTCGGCGTCCGCCAGCTCAACCTGACGGGCCGCGTTTTGCACCCGTGCCTCGAGCAGTTCCAGCGTGGATTCAAGCGCTGCCTGCTCAATACGCATTGAACGCATTCTTGCGTCGAAGGCGTTTCGTTCCCTGTCCCTGCGCCGCAGCAGCAATTGTCTTTGATGCGCCGCCGATAACGACCGGGTTCGATAGCTGCCGATTCCGTCGGCAAGCGTGCGGTCCACGACCAGCGTCATCAGCGTGCTGCCGGACGCCACCATGTCACCCGACTCAACCAGCACATCCTCGATCACGCCGCTTTGCTGGGCGGATATTGTGGTGAGACCGCCCACGGGCAGGATTACGCCGGGCGCATGCAGCCGGCTCGGCACCTGTATCACGAAGGCCAGCCCAATCAGCGCCGCAAGGCAAGCGCAGGCGATCAGAACCGCAAGGGGTGTGGAGGCCGGCCCGGCCAGCAGCACCTTCCCGAGGAAGCGATGCCGCCGATTGGACAGGGCGTTCTCGCGGAACAGACCGGGGTCTTCCCGCGAGCGCCCGGAAGGAAGATTGCCCACCGGACCGGCCTCTACGGTTGCTGCCTGATCGGAGTCAGAACATTTCCGGCCAGTCGTCGCTGCACGGCAGCCAGCGCAGCGGAACCGGTACGGGCCATTGCCGAGGCCGGGTGTCCCGCGGAGTCTCCGACTCTGTTTCCGCCGGACTCACGAGCGACAGCGCCCGGTGAGCGGGGAATTCGTTCCAGCGCGGAATCTCGTGCCTTACAAGGGTGCGAAATTCCTCTGGGCGCCCGCCCGCCGGCAGGCGAACCTCCCTTGGCGTCAACTCTCTCATATCAACCTCCGTGTGCTGTGTGTGAGTCGTGACTTCCATGTCGCGTCTGCGAAAGCAGCGCGGTCAGGCGTTATCTTTATACCTCTTCCATGGGAGGCACGAGGAGTTGATGCTTCCCGTAAGGAGTGACCTCGCCGAATTGGTGGACAATTCGTCCCGTTGCAGCAGCGGGGCTCCCGCCTCCTTCGCCGCGGCCGTCATTGAATCTATTACGGTACGCATAGCGGCAATAGGGCGGCGCCGCAACCTGAGCGACGAGCTGGCCCGCCCCGCCGCCCAGAACCGCACCCGGAACGGCGCCCATGCCGCCTGCCGCCGAGCCGAGAGTCCCGCCAACGTAGGCTCCCGCGGCTATGGCCGTCGATGTTACGGCCTCCTCACATGCAGCCAAGTCTGAGCTGGGGTCGGGTGCTTCCGCGCCGGCTAATGAGTTTCCGCCGGCGACGGCGGCGCATTCCTGGTCGAATAGTACTCTCATGAATTACCTCCTTGTATGGACTGAAATATGCGGCGCAACCCTTGCGCCGCTGCGATCAGCAGAATGGATTTCCCATGAAGGAAAGGAAAGCGTCAAATCGGCCGCGTATCGCGAATATTTCTTTTCTTCGGGACGCATGACCGAACGCGGCCAAAACGAGAACCGTCGGCGTGCCTGTTGAATGCGCCTGGGGAACTGGAGCGGACGATGGGAATCGAACCCACATCATCAGCTTGGGAAGCTGAGGTTCTGCCTTTGAACTACGCCCGCGCCGCGGCAAAGTCTATGCTAGATTCCAACGGCCGCCAAGTGGCGGGCGCGCAGCCATCGCGAGGGTATGGATCGCTTGAATTCGCAGACCGGGCAACGGGCGCCGCCGCGCAGTTTCGTGCGCCGATCGGGGCGCATCACCCGGGCGCAGAAGCGGGCGCTTGAAGAACTCTGGCCGGTCTACGGCCTTGAGGAATCGACGCACCCGATCTCGTTCAAGCAGGTGTTCGGCCGCCGGGCGCCCACGGTCCTTGAGATCGGTTTCGGCAACGGCGAGACGCTGGTTCGTTCGGCGCAGGAATCGCCGGACGTCAATTTCCTCGGCATCGAGGTCCATCGCCCTGGCCTGGGCCGCTGCATGCTGCTGGCGGAGAAAGCCGGGATACGGAACCTGCGCCTGATCCAGGGCGACGCCGTGGAAGTGCTCGGGCAGCGGATGCCGCCCGCCTCCCTCGCTATGGTGTGCCTGTACTTTCCGGACCCCTGGCCGCGTAAGAGGCACCACAAGCGCCGGCTGGTGCAGCCCGGGTTCGTCCGGCTGATCGAGCGCGTCCTTGAGCCGCGGGGCGTTTTTCACGTAGCCACCGACTGGGCGCCGTACGCGGAGCATATCGAGAGCGTCATGAGCGGCAACGCCGCCTTCAAGCGTTTGGGCCGCCCGCCGTCGCGCTACACCACGCGGTTCGAGACGCGCGGCAGCGCCCTGGGCCATGAAATCTGGGAAGCCGCCTACCAAGTGCGGCACGAGCGCTAGTTCGGTCCGATCGCCTCGGAGGACTGGAAAAACTTGAGTCGGGTCACGTAAATCGCCAGCAGGATGGCGGGTACGCCGGCCAGACACACCAGCACGTAGAAGTTCACCCAGCCGACCTCCAGCGACAGGAAGCCGGACCAGCCGGCCATGAACTTGCCCGGCAGCGCCATGAGGGAGCTGAGCAGCGCGTATTGGGTCGCCGTGTACTTGCGCGAGGTCAGGGCGGACAGGAAGGCGATGAACGCCGTACCGGACAGGCCCACGCTGAAGTTGTCCCCGGTGATGACGCCGGCCAGCAGCCAGAGGTTGGTCTCGCCCGCGGTGGCGAGCGCCGCGAACGCCAGGTTGGTTATCGCCAGCAGGATCGCCGAGCCGATCAACGGCCCCTTCAGTCCGAACCTTCCCACGACCAGGCCGCCGACCAGGATTCCGGCCAGCGTCGCCACGGTTCCGTAGAGCTTGGCCACGGCGGCGATTTCGCTCTTCGTGTAGCCCATGTCCAGGTAGAACGGCATCGCCATGCTGCCCATCAGGTAGTCGCTGACCCGGAACAGAGCCACGAAAGCGAGTATCGACAGCGCAAACAGCTTGTAGCGCTGGAAGATGTCCCGGAACGGTTCGACGATGTGGGAACGGATCCATTCCGCGGCGCTTTGCCTTCGCCGCGCCGAGTTTTCGTGCTCCGGCTCCGCGATCAGCAGCACGGCCACGACGCCGACGCCCATGCACGCGGCCATCGCCCGGTAGGTCAGCGACCAGTCGTAGGCGTCGGCCAGGAACAGCGCCCCGGCGCCGGAAACCAGCATCCCTATGCGGTAGCCGTACTGGTAGCTGGCGGCCATCGCCGCCTGGCGGTCCACTTCCACCGCCTCGATCCGCCACGCGTCGATGGCGATGTCCTGGGTGGCCGAGGAAAACGAGGCCAGCAGGGCGAACATCGCCACGAGAAGCACGTTCTCCAGCGGGTCGGTCGTGGCGAGCAGCAGCAGCCCCGCAATGATTCCCATTTGCGCCAGCAGCATCCAGGAGCGCCGCCGCCCGAGCATTCGGTGAAGCAGCGGAAGCCGGATGCCGTCCACCGCCGGGGCCCAGAGGAACTTGAGCGAATAGGTAAGGCTGACCCAGGCCAGCATGCCCACGGTCCCGCGGTACACGCCGACGTCGGCCAGCCATGCCGTCAGGGTGCTGAACACCAGCAGCAGCGGCAGGCCGGCGGCGAAGCCCAGAAACAGCATGGCCAGGACCCGGGCGTGCAGGAACGCCCCCAACCCGCCGTAGCTGTCAACGCGCACGTTCATTCGACCGCACTACCATAGCGCTCCTTCGCCCCCCGTCTTCCGGGAGCGTGTGAGCCAGGGATGGCGGAAACGAGCTCCATGGATGGATTTATGCGTCTCCCGGAAGACGGGGGGCGAAGAAGCGCGGGATCAAAGCGAATCTGCAATTCAGTCGGCATAGTCGAGTATCAGCGGCGCGTGATCGGAGAAACGCTTGCGCTTGTAGATCGAGGCGGAGGTGGCCCGTCCGGCCAGCTCCGGAGTGGCCACGTGGTAGTCGATGCGCCAGCCCACGTTCTTCGCCCAGGCCTGCCCCCGGTTGGACCACCAGGTGTACTGGTCCGGCTCGGGATTGATCCGCCTGAAGCAGTCCACGAATCCGAGTTCGCCGAACAGCAGGTCCATCCATGCGCGCTCCTCGGGCAGGAAACCCGAGTTCTTGCGGTTGCCGCGCCAGTTCTTGAGGTCGATTTCGCGGTGCGCGATGTTGAAATCGCCGCAAAGCAGGTATTGCCGGCCGCTGTCGCGCGCCGCCGCGAGCAGCGGCGTGAACTCGTCGAGAAACCGCCACTTGGCTTCCTGGCGTGCTTCCGATGAAGATCCTGACGGCAGGTACAGCGACACTACGCTCAAGCGTCCGAAGCGGGCCTCGAGGTAGCGGCCCTCGGCGTCAAACTCTTCCGAACCGTAGCCCCGCAGCACCTCGTCCGGCTCCCGCCGCGAGTAAAGACCTACGCCTGAATATCCTTTTTTCTCGGCACACTCGTAGAAGCAATGCCAGTTGCGCGGCCAGAAGTCGCGGACCTGAAGCTGGTCCTCCTGCGCCTTGAGTTCCTGAAGGCAAACAATGTCCGCCTTCTGCCGCCGCAGCCAGTGATAGAAGCCCTTGCGCGCCGCCGCGCGGATGCCGTTGGCGTTAAGGGTGATTACGCGCATCGCGATGGGGCCTTACCAGCGCAGCCCCCCGTCCAGATCGATCACGCGTCCCGAAATGTAGTCGTTCTCCAGGATGAACTGCGCCGTCTGGGCGACTTCGTCCGGTTCGCCGAGGCGCTTCGCCGGCACCATCGCCGCGAGGCGGTCGCGGGCCTCGGGCTTCATCGCCGCCACCATCTCGGTGTTGATCAGGCCCGGGGCGATGGCCGCGGTGCGGATGCCGTGGCGCGCCAGTTCGCGCGCCCAGAGGACGGTCAGCGCTGCGACGCCGGCCTTGGTGGCGGAGTAGTTCGACTGGCCGAAATTGCCGACCCGCGAAAGACTGGAAATGTTGATGATCACCCCGCCGACGCCGAAGCGCGCCATGTGCACGGCGGCTTCGCGGGCGCACAGGAAGGTGCCGGTCAGGTTCACGTCTAATACCGCCTGCCAGTTCTCAAGCGACATCTTGCCCAGCAGCTCGCCGTCCTTGTACTTCATCAGCAATCCGTCGCGGGTAATTCCGGCGTTATTGATCAGCACGTCAAGGGCGCCGCAGTCCGAGGCCACGGCGTCCATGAATGCCTCCACGTCGCTTTCGACGGACACGTTGGCGGCATAACGGCGCACTTGGGCGCCGGCCGCGCGGCAATCGGCAGCCGTGTCGTCCAGGCTGTCCCGCTTCAGATCGCACAGCGCCAGGTTCGCGCCCTGCGCCGCCAGCCGGCGCGCCATGGCCGCGCCCAGACCGCGCGCGGCGCCGGTAATGACTATCGTTTTACCCTTTATTTCCACGTGAATAACTCCTTGAGGAAAGCCGCGCAATCCTACTCCATCGCGGCCGCTGCTTCCGCGCGCGGCTTGTGGCCGGCTACCGCCCAGCCCATCAGCGCCTCGCCCCGGTAAACCAGCGGGAACCAGCCGTCCACTGTCAGCCCCGCCGAACGCAGGTACTCAAGCAGCCGGTCGAACTCGCCGCCGTCGGGCGTCGCCGCCAGGAGGTCCTCCATGCGCCGGCAATAGGCGTCGCTCGCCTCCCGCAGCCGCCGGATCGTTGCCCGTCTTCCGGCCGGCTCAAGCCCGGGAGCAAAAACCGCCTGCAGCCCGTTCAGGACAAATCCGATTCCGTTGCCCGGATCGCTGAATTGCCGCGCCTGCTGCTGGACGCGTTCGACTGCCGCGTTGAGCTTGCGGCGCAGGTTTTCCGTTCTGGCGTCGTGTTTGAGCATTCGCTTCTCGAAGTCCGACTCCGCCGATGCCATTGCGTCGACGACCCGGCGCGCCCGGGTCAGCAACTGTTCCCGCCTGAGGCACAGGCGATGCTGTTCCAGTCCCTCGCGGGCCTCCCTGACCACCACCGAATTGGCGTGATGGGTGATGAGCGCGATCCGCCCGCCCGGTTTCAGAATGCGCATGGCTTCCCGCGCACTGGCGGAGGGGTCTCCGTACTCGAAGCCGTACTGCGAAGTCACGAGGTCGGCGCACTCGCTCTTCAGTCCCGTGTTCTCATTGGGCGCTCCGCCACGAAACCGGACGCTATTGAGCCACTCCCGCGCCGCCTCGGCCTCCTGCAGGTCTTTCTCGGGCCGTATCCCGGCCCTGTCCAGCGCATCGACACGGAACTGCCTGTCGTGCGCGGCGGAATATTCCGCCGCCAGGAGGGCCACGGCGCCGTTTCCGGTGGCGAGATCGACAATCCGGGCGCCTTCGCGCAACGTGGCGAACTGGCGTTCCCAGAACTCTCGAATCTCGCCGTCGTAGTTCGGATTGCCGCTGCGTTCGAAAGTGGTTACGCTGCCGTGGCGCCAGAACTGCTCCCACTCGTCGTCGGTGAGGAGCCTGCGCGGCACGTTACTCGCCGGTGAAGCGGGGCGGTCGTTTTTCCAGGAATGCGGCTATGCCTTCGGCGGCGTCGGCCGTGTTGCCGCATGTCTCCTGCGCTTCGGCCTCCGCCAGGAACAGGTCGTCGAAGGACTGTGCGCCCGCCGTGCGCATCAGGCGCTTCGTTGCAGTCAGCGCCAGCGGCGCCTTCTGCGCCAGTTCCGCGGCCCAGCTCTCGGCTGTCGCAAGGGCTTCGCCGGGCGGCGCCAGACGGTTTGCCAGGTTCAGTTCCCTGGCGCGCGCCGCCGGCATGCGATCGCCGCCGACGGCGAACTCGAAGGCCGCCCGGTGCCCGATTGCCTGGGTAAGCGTCCAGGTGGAGCCGCCGTCGGGGACCAGGCCGATATTGGTGAAAGGGGAAAGCAGGAATGCGTTCTCCTCCATCACCACCAGGTCGCAGGCCACTACCAGCGACATCCCGATGCCCGCGGCGCCTCCCTGAACGGCGGCGATTACCGGCTGCGGCGCCTGCGTGATCGCGTCGAACAGGGGCTTGTACTCGCGAATGAGGATGTCGCGAATCGACTCGGTACCGACCGTGCCCCGCTTCAGGTTCGCGCCGGCGCTGAAGAACCTGCCGCTTCCGCCCAGGACGATTGCCCGCACGGAGCGGTCCAGCGCCGCTTCCTCCAGCGCCGCGGCCAACCCGGCCCGCAATTCGGGCGTAAAGCTGTTGAGGTTGTCCGGCTGGTGCATCAGCACCGTGGACACGGCGCCTTCGCGGCGCGTCAGGACAACGGAGTCCGGCTTGTCCGTGTCCTCGCCGGTCGAATGCAGCGCGGCCTCCGCCACGGACCGCTAGGGCGCGCCCCGGGAGCGTTGATAGGCCGGCCGGTCCCTGCATGCCGATACCCACTTGTCCACCTTCGGCCATCCCTCGAGACTGAATTGCAGCATCACCAGCATGTCCAGCACCGAAACGCAGATGAGGTCCGCCGCGGTGAACTGCTCGCCCAGGAGATGGGAGCGTTTGGCCAATTGCTTCTCGAGCACGTCCAGCGGTTCCGCCAGCGCCTGTGCCGCCGCCTGCGCGGCCGCCTCGTTATGGTCGTCGCCGGTGTGCACGAATTTCTGCATGAACATTACTACGATGAGCGGTTCCAGTTCGGTCATCGCAAAGAAAGCCCACTGAAGCACGTGGGCCCTTTGCGCCTGCGTGGCCGGCCACAATTCGCGGTCGTCATACTTGGCGGCCAGATACAGGTTGATGGCGGTGGATTCGAACAGCTTGAGCGAGCCGTCCTCCAGTGCGGGCGCCTTGCCCGTGAGAGTGATCTTGCCGATCGATTTCCTGCGTTCCTCGCGCGACTGGCCGTCGAGCGGCACATGCTCGTACGGTATTGCCAGTTCCTCAAGCATCCACAAGCAGCGCGCAGCGCGCGATTGCTGCGGACCGTGTAGGCGAATCATCTGATCTCTCCTTGGAGTATTAGTCGTATGTAGTTCACTGACTACGGGCCGAACACCGTGCCCGAGAACGCGGCCACGATCGTCATGGCGTAGATAAACAATACCCATCCGTAAACGGGTTGCAACTGCGTATGGTATTGCTGTTCCAGCTCCGGCGTCGAGCCCGACTGCGCTATGGTCGCGAAAGTGACCGTTGCCGGGGCAAAGCCACGGTCCAGTGGCACGACGGCGAAACCGATCAGGCCCACGGCGACCAGTTTGACGGTCAGCCAGGCGGGGGCCGCGACTGCCTCGACAGTCATTGTGGCGACCGCAAAAACCAGGGCGCCCACGCACAACAGCAGGCTGAACGGCATATTGGTTTTCTCGAAGAGCTTCTCGGCGGCGGTTCCGGGGTTGAGAAAGCCGCGCCACATGATCAGTACCCATGCCAGCCCGACCAGCCAGACTATCGTCAGCACCCATGCGGGGACGTCCAGCAAACCGATTCCGTGGATCAACTGCAGGCCGCTGGGGAAAATCAGCGCGTTGCAGGTGCGCGGCAAGCGGTCGAGCACCAGGCCCAGCTTGAGGACGCTGGACCGCGTCTCCATGCTCAACGACGAGTTCTCCGACATCTTCGCCGCCAGGAACACGCCGAGATCGGTGCCCAGCCAGAATACCCACAGCGAGATATGAAAGAAAACCAGTATCTTGTGTTCCAGCATCATTGCTTTCGCTCCTCGCCCATCTCTTCAAACGGCGCCAGCACCTTGCGGATCAACTCGGCGTTGGCCGCCGCCCAGGCGCCGGCCTGCTCCGCATCCGGCTCGAAGTCCTCGATTTCCTCGCGGGTCAGCAGGCCCTTGCCCAGAATCAGCGTCTCCAGGCTCATCAGCCGCTCGCGCACGACCCAGTGCTCGGCCATCAGCTTGAGCAGGCTGGCGAGCAGCGCGTCGGTAGCGGGGTCCTGAAAAAAGTACTTGCGCCCGCCCTTGATTCGGCGGCTCAGTCGTTCGCCGGCGGCGTCCACGCCTATTCCTGCTTGACCGAACCGAAGCCGTACCAGAAGATCACGTCGGACAACCGGCCCGTGTCTTCGCCGAATTCCGGATCGGCCAGGGCCATCGCGACGAAATCTTCCTCGTCGGTATAGGTGTAACGCGGCATTACGCCTTCGAAGTACCCGTCGGCGGGAAAGCCGGCCGCGATCGTCAGTTCCCTGGGATTCTGGTCCCGGAAGTCCTTGTAGAACGGCTCGTTGTTGTAGTAGCTGTCCCAGTCCAGGTAGAACTGATCGTAGGCCGCCATGCGGTCGTTCGGCGGCAGCTCCATGTTGAGCAACACGCCGCCCGGGCGCAGCACGCGATACGCTTCGACGAGGTACTGCCGGATCGCCTTGTTCGGCAGTTCGTGCAGGAACATGGAACTGAAAACGACGTCCATGGAGTTGTCGGGAAAGCGAATGTTCTCGGCGCTCTGCTGGTGGAAATGCGCCTGAACGCCCATGGCCTCGGCGCGGGCGTGGGCATAGCGCAGGCAGGGCGCCGCCACGTCGATCCCGTGGACCTCGGCATCGGGAAACACCTGCTTCCAGGGCAGGGTGTTGTGGCCGATGGTGCAGCCCGCGTCCAGTATGCGCGCCGGACTGGGATTGTTGAACCGAACCTTGTAGAAGTTGGCCATCGACCAGCCGATATCGTTCAACTCCTTGCCCATGGCGCCGAACGCGAACACGTTCAGCCCCTGGTCGTAAAGGGAACCTGCCGCGAGATCCTCTCCGCCGTATTCCGTGTGATAGCAGCCCGGCATCAGGTGAACGTCCACGGCTGCCACGTAGCGCGGAATCTCAAGGTTCGGATCCAGTTCCAGCGTGCCGCCGGCTTTCGCCTTGTCGGCAAGATTCCTGCCCGTGTTGTTGAGTTGCCCGCGCTGTTGCTCGATGCTGTCCATCACAACGTCCCAGACCATCTGCTGGGCCGTGCATCGGGCCGAGGAGTAGGCCTTGAAAATCTCCCGGCCGCGTATTGCGCGATGCACATCTGCGCCTTCCAGTTCCTTGCCGCCGGACTCCTTTTCCAGGTTTGCGGAAACGCTGGATTCGAAATCCTTGCGCATGGTCGCGGCGAGATCGTTCAGCACAAAACCGCGCAGACCTGAAACAAACCGTTCCCGTGCGCGCGTGTCGCGATTCCGGTCCAGGGCCAGGGCATGGGTGATTGGCTGTGTCATGGCTTTTCCCCTGAAGTCCTAGCTTCCGATTGTTGCGGATTCGGCAGAAAAATGCAAAACGAATACAATCTCGCGCCGTGCCCGCCCGCTTTCCCGCAGCTTTGAGAAGCAATCCCTGATGGCCGGACCCCTGGACGGAATCCGGGTCCTGGAGTTGACCAGTGTGGTGCTGGGTCCCTGGGCCTGCCAGTTGCTGGCCGACATGGGCGCTGACGTCATCAAGGTGGAACCGCCCTACGGAGACTCCAACCGCACCCTGGGCGCTTCCCACAACCCCGGCATGGCCGCTCTTTACCTGACCTGCAACCGCAACAAGCGGGGTGTGGTCCTGGACCTCAAGAAGCCCGCCGGAAGGGAAGCCGTGCTGCGCCTGGCGCGCGATGCGGACGTGCTGGTTCACAACAACCGTCCCGGTGTGATGACGCGCCTGGGGCTCGAATACGACGACCTCCGGGCGGTCAATCCGCGGATCATCTACTGTGGAACCTACGGCTACAGCAAGGAAGGGCCCTATGCGCAGCGCGGCGCGCTCGACGACTCGATCCAGTCGGTCAGCGGCTTTGCCATGCTGCACGCGATGGTGCAGGGCGAACCGCGTTACGCGCCCAGCGTGGTGGCGGACAAGACCACGGCGATCACGGTGGTCTACGGCGTGCTGGCGGCGCTGTTTCATCGCGAACGGACCGGCGAGGGGCAGGAACTGGAAGTGCCGATGTTCGAAACGATGGTGTCTTTCGTGATGGCCGAACATCTGTGGGGCCAGGTGTTCGATCCGCCGCTGTCAACGGCCGGCTACAAGCGGCTGATGAGCAAGCACCGCAAGCCGTACAAGACGCTGGACGGTTACATCGCCGTGCTGCCGTACCTGGACCGCCACTGGGAGCTCTTCTGCACACGGGCCGGACGGCCCGAACTGATCGAGGACGAACGCTTCCGCACGCTGTCGGACCGGGTGAGCAATATCGACGATACCTATGCCGAAACGGGACGGATTCTGGCTACCCGCACAACGGCCGAGTGGATGGAGCTGTTCGAAGGCAGCAGCGTGCCGGTCAACGCGGTGAATTCACTCGACGACCTGCAGAACGATGAACACCTGCGGGCCGTCGGTTTCTGGAGCGAAATGGACCACCCCACCGAAGGCAAGCTGAGAATGCCCGGATTCCCGGTGAATTTCTCGGCCACTCCGGCCGATATCCGCCGCCATCCTCCCCAACTGGGCGAGCACAGCGTAGAGGTGCTGAGCGAGGCCGGCTATTCAGACGAGCAGATTCAGGAGATGCTCGCCAGCGGCGTCACCCTCGCTCCCGAATAACGAACTCAAAAAAAGACCTGCCGCACGATACGCGCGGCAGGTCTTTTTGGTTTGATTCCGGCTCGGGCTAGAAGTCCTTGCGGAAGTTCACGGTCCAGGTGCGCGGGTCCTGAAGGTAGAGGCCGATGAAGAACGACGTGCCCTGCTCGCGGTCCGAGCAGTTCTGACATTCCGCGCTGATCGACCAGTTCTGATCCAGGTTGCGCAGCGTAACGGCCGCGGTAATCACCGAGTAGCCGTCATTGAGCGCGTTCGGCGTGCCGCTGGAGCCGACGCTGTGCTTGCCGAGCTGATAGACGTAGGCGCTCGGGGTGAGCTCCCAGCCGTCGGCAATCGGGATGTCGTAAATCGCGCCCGCCGTGAGCGTGTATTCCGGCGACCGGACAGGGTCGGCGATCTGCCCCAGGTGGTTCACCACGCCTGCCCCGCAGAAGGGAGTTGCCGTGTAGGCAATGCCCGCCGCCAGGTCCGCGTTGCATTGATCCTGCTGCCGCACGATGGAGGGGTTCAGCTCGGCGTACTCCGCGTCCTGGGTTCCAAGGTTCACGAAGACGGTCAATCCGTCGATCAGGGCTGCCGTCAGTTCCACCTCTACGCCCTGGTTTTCGAGCGACGCGTAGTTGCGCGTGTTGAACGTGGGGACGCCGGAAGCGTCGTAGACCGCCGACGGCAGTTGAAAGTCGGTCACGTCAGAGGTGTATGCGGTGACGTTCAAGCGAACGCGTCCATCCATCCAGTCCGAGCGCATCCCGAGCTCGTACGACCACACTTTTTCCGGTCCGAACACTTCGATAAACGCGGCGGCCGCGCCCCGGGCGTTCCAGCCTCCGGACTTGAAACCGCGGGTCGCTGATGCGTAGAGCATCAGGTCGTCGTTGACGTCGTATTCGAGCGCCAGCCTTGGCGTGCTGATCTTCGAGTTCTGCTCCAGCGGATATCCCAGGGCGGCGATGTCCGAGGAATTGAATCCGGTGGGCCAGCCGGGATTGGCGGAATAGCCGACGTCCTTGGTCTCGTCGGTCCAGCGCACGCCCCCGGTAAGCGTGAGCTTTTCGGTGGCGTTGTAGTCCACCTGCACGTAGGCGGCCAGGGCGTCCGTGTCATTGAAAAGGACGCGGTCCCTCAGGATGAATCCGAAAATGATGTCGGCGAAATCCGTCTCGTTCTCCTCGCGGA
This sequence comes from Gammaproteobacteria bacterium, assembly GCA_026707445.1. Classification (GTDB taxonomy): domain Bacteria; phylum Pseudomonadota; class Gammaproteobacteria; order Steroidobacterales; family Foliamicaceae; genus Foliamicus. Next base: position 29,265 of record JAPOWV010000025.1, on the reverse strand, counting down.
TGTAGAACAGGCCCGCCACGTAGTCCAGCATTCCGTTGTCCGTGGAGCCGGTCAGCTTGATCTCCTGCGTGAACTGATCATGCTCGCCTTCGTTGGCGATGGTGAAGCCGCCGGTGGGAATGGGAGTGTTCAGGAAGTCTAGAGTGAAGTCGTGGTCCAGAAACCGCTGTCCGGTAATGAAATTGAGCGTACCGAAGGGTGTTTCAGCTTCGATATTGGAGTAGATCGAAAGGGAGTTGACCCAGTTGCCCAACGGTTTGCCGGCCTTGGCGCCCGAAATCGGAACGGCCCAGGCGGGCGGAGCATCGGAGCGCAAGCCCGTGAGCGTATACCGGTCGTCCGTATCGGGATCGTTGAAATTCAGCAGGTTGGCGTGCTCCTGGTCTACGTATGAAACGGCCGCATCCCAGGTCACGACTTCGCCAAGCCAGCGGACGGCCGCGCGCACGCCGACGTTCTTCTCGTAGTTGATGCCGTCTTCGTCGGTGGTGCGGTTCTCCACGAAGCCATCATCGTCGATGGCATAGGCCGACAGCTTGAACAGCAGGTTGTCCTGGACGGGGAGATCGACGCTGCCGCGGAAGCGCACCTGGCTGAACCGGCCGAAGCCCAGCTCCACGTAACCGCCGAATTCCTCGGCCGGCTTCTTCAAAATCACGTTCACGGCGCCGCCCGTGGTGTTGCGGCCGAACAGCGTGCCCTGCGGGCCGCGCAGCACTTCGATCCGGTCGATATCGAACAGCGCGTAGTTGTTGGCGTTCTGGCGGCTGATGAAAACATCGTCGATGTAGCTGCCGACAGGGGGATCGAAGGTGGGAATGGACTCCGTATTGTTGAGGGCCCGCAGCGAATACACATTGGCCGATCCCAGCCCGGTGTTGTTGCTGCCCATCAGGTTCGGCACGAGCCGGGTCATGTCCAGTCCTTCCGTGACCTGCAGTGTGCGCAGTTGCTCGTCGGAATACGCGCTTACCGCGATCGGAACTTCCTGGACGCTTTCCGCGCGGCGCTGGGCGGTCACGATGACCTCTTCGATCATCTGGTCGTCCTGAGCGAATGCCGGCGCGAAAAGAGCGCAGCCGATAACGGTGAATGTGAGTTTGTGAATCGATTTCATAGGGAGATGTCCCCTGCGTTTCTGAAGGAATTGGCGCCAAACGCGCGAAAGCCCGCTCGTACCGTCCCCGAAGGCTATTGGCGGGCCAGCGCTGGATTATATACAAGCGGCGAATTCTTGTCTTTCCGGCGCCTGGAGCGCCCCATAACGGGCGGCCGGCAAGCGCGGTTTGCATTGCCGGGGGCTTTGTGCCAGTATTCTGCGCCTGCTGCCGGACAGCGGGGTTCCGGGGATTTGCCCCATCTTTGTGCCCAGGCAGCGCGAGCGGCGGTATGTTCGCCGCAATCCGGAAAACCATGGGAGGCCATCACGTGGCGAAGAATCTGATCGAATACGAGAAATCCGCCGAGGCGAAGAAGTGGATCAACGACGAGAGCGCGGAACAGGAGAAGCGCTACCAGCAAATCGTCAAGGATATGGATGACCTGTCCGACGAGCGCGATGTGTGGGTGGAAAAGTTCTTCGAGCGCATCCAGACGCGCGGTTTCAACGTTCACTACGACAATCGCCGCCAGATCCCCGATGACGAACTTCCCACCCGTCCCGACCGGCCGTTCAAGGTCGTATTTTAGAGATAAGGGAGCAAATCAAAATGGGCCGTCCACATATCGAACCCTACGTAGAAACCGACGTTCCCTTCCGGCGCATGACCCTGCCCGGTTTCGGCAAGGGCATGCATTACAAGGTGCTCAGCCTCGACAGCGACACGGGCGCCTGTTCGCTGGTCGTGAAATTCGAGTCCGGTTATTCGCTGCCCCCCGGCATGAGCTACACCGAAATGGAGCTGTACGTTGCCGAGGGCAGTCTCCAGGTTGGAGACAAGACTTTCGAGACCGGCCACTACGTGTGGCTGCCCCCCGGCGTTTCATTGCCCGCCATCAGCTCTCCGAACGGAGCGCGCTGCCTGATGTTCTACAACTACGGCGAGCCGAGTTTCGTGGAGTCCGACGAGGACCATCCGCGCGCCGAGCGCCACAAGATGGTGAGCGTAAATGCGCTGGAAGATATCGTCTGGGGGCCAGCCAACGTGTCGCCGTCCGTGGCGCCGGGCTGCTTCGTGAAGGTTCTCAAGTTTGATCCGCTTACCCACGGGTTCACGTTCATGTACTGCATGACACCGAACTTCTGGCAGGACAACATCTCGTACCACGACTGCATGGAAGAGGGCTATCACGTCTGGGGCACTTCCTGGATGATGCAGTTCGGCTATCTGCCCACCGGCGGCTATTTCTGGCGCCCGCCGTGGATCAACCACGGCGCGTTTCAGAGCACGTACGGCTGTATCGCGATCGGGCGGACGGACTCGCAGCTGCACAATTACTTCCACTTCAATCCGTGGACCACGCCCGAGGAGAACCAGGAGCGGGCGGCGGCCCAGTTGTACCGGCAGAAGCGGAACCTGTACGAGTGGGTCCGCGCCCAGGACGGCCACAACCACCCGCACGACTTCGAGCACCCGCACTACCACGAACACGTTCACCACGACGACCACGACTGATCCCGGCCGAGCCCGGCGGGGGGCGGGGTTCCGCCCGAGCCGGTCATGATCCCGGTCCTTCGACCGGCAATCCTGCTTGGGCTCGCAGCTTTCCTGGCGCTGCCGTCGCAGCCTGCCCGTGGCGATGGGCGTCAAGGCAATCCTGAAGGGCCGACCCATTGCGTCGTGCTGCTGCACGGCATAGGGGGATTCGCGCTGCTCCTCAAGTCGATGGAATTGAGTCTGGCGGAGCAGGGCTATTTCGTGGCCAATGTCACCTATCCCTCGCTTGCGGACCCGATCGAATCGTTGGCGGTCGAAGCGGTGGAGGAGGGCCTTGAGAGGTGCGCGGCGCAGGGCCTCTCGCGGATTCACTTCGTGACCCATTCGATGGGGGGGATACTGGTCCGGCAATACCTCTCGCAAGAGTCGATTGAGGGACTTGAGAGGGTAGTGATGCTGGCTCCTCCCAACCAGGGCAGCCGGTTTGCCGACTACGTGGGCGACAGCCCCCTGGGGAAGGTGTATGAACCGGATGCACTGGCGCAACTGGGAACCGGCGAAGAGTCCGTGCCGCGCCGCCTGGACGCCCCCGATTTCGAACTTGGGATCATCGCGGGCACCCGCAACCTGAGAAAGTTCATCCCGGGCGCACCGTCCGAAACCAGTGACGGCGTAGTCACCGTGGAGGAGACCAAGGCGTCCGGCATGAAGGACTTCCTGCTGGCGCCGGCAACGCACACGACCATCGTCTGGAACGACGAGGTTCAGCGCCAGACGGCCTATTTCCTCCGCAACGGCCGATTCGACCACTCGCGGGAAGGCAGCTGATCCGGTTTCATTTGCAGGGGAAAGCCCGCAAACGGCGCGTGATAGTATCTTTCTTAAGGGAGGGGACACACCATGACGCGTAATCCGTTTGCGGTCATCACCGCAGTTATTTCATTGATTTCCTTGCCGGGCACGGCGGCGATCGCCCAGGAGCTTGCGCTGGAGGAAATCGTAGTTACCGCCCGTAAGGTTGAGGAAAACCTCATGGAAGTGCCGTTGGCGGTCACGGCGTTCTCCGCCGACGAACTGGAAGCCATCGACATGGTGCAGCTGACCGACCTGCAATTGTTCACGCCGAGTTTCAGTTTTACCGACCAGGCGGGGGAGGCCGGCGCCCGCAATGACCGGTCCTCCAACTCCCTGGTGTTCCGCGGCCTGTACCTGAACTTCAACGGGGGCATCAATGCCGGAGGCCTGCTGTTCATCGACGGCGCCCCGGTGGTCGGCGCTTTCCTGCCCAGCATTGTCGATACCGAGCGCGTCGAGGTCCTTAAGGGCCCGCAAAGCGCGTACTTCGGCCGGTCCACTTTCGTCGGCGCCGTGAACTTCGTCATGAAGGAACCCGGCGATGAATTCCGCGGCCGGGTTTCCGCCGAATATGCAGAGTTCGGGTCGAACGAACAGCACGTCATGCTGGAGGGCCCCATCGTCCAGGACAAGCTGTCAGCCCGCGTCAGCGGCCGCCACTGGAAACAGGGCGGGTACATCGACAATTTCGGCGTGCCGGGGGAACGCCTCGGCGGCCGCACCACCAACTCCATCTCAACGTCGGTGCTGTTCACGCCCACATCCGACCTGAAGGCGAAGCTGTTCGTCAACTACTTCGAAGACGAGGATTTCCACGGCGCGCAATTCGCCCTCAAGCAGGATTCCTATAACGGCCGCGCCAACCCGGACGGGACCTGCGATCCGTTGAGCGCGCCGCTTCGCGAAGGACTGAACCCCAGGTCCCGCGCTGCGGGCGGCATTGTCTGCGGCGAACTGCCGAGCATTGGCGAACTGGACCCGGCAATCTTCTCCGCCGATACGGTGATCGACTCGATCCTCCAGAAGACCCTGTTCGATCCGAACCCGAACTGGCCGGCCTTCGATCCCGGCTTCCATCCGGAAGTGGGACTGAAACGGGAAGCGTTCCAGGCCAACCTGCGGGTCGATTTCGATCATTCGTCCGGTTACTCCTTCACGTCCCTGACGGCAATCCACAAGGACAAGAACCAGAACATCATCGACCTGAACTACCGCGACGGGCGCACGCGGGCCAATCCGCTTGCCTTCCCGTTCATAGTGCTTCAAGGCCGGACCGATGTCCGGCCGGATGCGAACGGAACGATGTTGCTGCAAGGCCAGCAGAGGGACTGGAGCCAGGAGTTGCGGGTTACCTCGCCGCAGGACAGGCGCCTGCGCTGGACCGCGGGCTTCAATTACACCGACGCTTTTTCACCGGGCGGTACGGTGTACGGGCAACTGGTCGTCGGGCCCACGTTCGTTGCGGCCAGCATAGAACGCGCGTCCGAAACGCCCGCGGTGTTCGGCGCTGCGTACTATGACATCACGCCGGAACTGACTCTGAGCGTCGAAGCCCGCTACCAGCGGGACGAGATCTGGCAGAACACGCGCCGTGACCGCAGGGGCAATCCGCCGTCCGTGCCGGGGACCTTCAGCGCGAAGTTCACCAGCTTCGCCCCGCGTGTCTCCCTGGACTACAACTATGCGGAGAACGCCATGGTTTATGCGCTGTTCTCGCGCGGTTATCGCCCCGGCCGCTTCAACGCGGACCTGGCTACCGAAGGCCAGGCCGTGATTGACGCGCTGCGCGCGGTGGCGCCGAATGCGGGCATAAACATTGAAGAAGAAAAGCTCGACAACTACGAGCTCGGCTGGAAGACCATGTGGCTGGGCGGCCGCGCCCGGACTACGCTGGCGGTGTACTACGACAAGTGGCTTAATGGCCAGGTCGGGCAAAATGTTCCCATCGTCGTCGACGGAGTGGCCAACCTGATCAACATCGTCCTCAACACCGGCGAGGCGACACTCAGGGGAATCGAGTTCGAAGCGCAGTGGCAGGCAACGGAGGAGCTGACGCTTGCCGCCACGTACGGGCTCAATGACACCGAGGTCAATTCCTACAACTGTGTGGACTGCAATAACGTTTACGGCAGCTTTGAAGGCGTGGAGGGCAACAACCTGCCCGCGGCGCCGCGAATCACCTGGACTTTTTCAGGTCAATATGAGGACAATCTGACCGGTGACTGGAACTGGTACGGCCGGATGGACTGGGCGCACCAGGGAAGCCGTTACACGGACTTCTCCAACGTCACGAGGACGGCGCCCTACGACCAGGTCAACGTGCGCCTCGGCGTGCGCACCGACGCGATTACCGTCGAGGCCTTCGTGCAGAACGCGCTGGACCACGACGAGTTCCTGGCGGGTGTGGTCGGCATTGACTTGTTCACCTTCATTCCCGGTCCGATAAAGAACGAGCTGCGCGTGTCCGCTCCCATTCCCCGGAATTACGGTATTCGAGCCACGTACAACTTCTAGCCGAAAATCCGGGGCGGCTCAAACCGGGCCATCCGCCGGGGGCGGCCCGGTTTGCTGATCCCTCCAAAAGAGCTTGCGCCCATGAAGTTCCGCGCCAATCTCCCCGGCGACGTATTCGGCGGCATTACCTCCGCGATCGTGATGCTCCCGATGGCGTTGGCTTTTGGCGTTGCCTCGGGGCTCGGCCCCGCTGCCGGAATATACGGCGCGGTTGCGGTGGGATTCTTCGCCGCGGTGTTCGGCGGCACGCCTTCGCAGATCTCCGGCCCCACCGGGCCGATGACGGTTGCCATGGCCTCGGTCGTCGCCCTTTATGCAGACAGCCTGGCCACCGCTTTCACCATCGTCATGCTGGCGGGATTGGTGCAGATCGCCCTGGGCCTGCTGCGGGTCGGCAGCTTTGTGGGCTACACGCCGTATTCGGTGATCTCGGGCTTTATGACGGGAATCGGCATGATCATCATCGTCTTGCAGGTCGCACCCTTGCTCGGGTCTGATCCGGTTTCGGGCGGGCCGCTGAGCCAGATGGCGGCCTGGCCGGAAGCCGTGGCCGGACTTGGTTCGCACGATCTGATCGTGGGCGTGGTTGCCTTGGCGATTTGCATCTTTTGGCCGCAACGAATAAGACGGTTCCTTCCCGCACCGCTGGCCGCCCTGGCGGTGGGCACTTGTCTTGCGCTTTTCGCATTCACCGAGGCCCGTGCGATTGGCTCGATTCCCTCGGGTCTGCCCGCGTTCCAGGCGCCGCGGCTGGAGTGGGGGTCGATCGGAGGCCTCGTTGAGCCGGCGCTGCTCATCGCGCTTCTCGGTTCGATCGACAGCCTGCTGACGTCGCTGGTGGCGGACTCCCAGACCCGCACCCGCCACAATCCCGACCGGGAGCTTGTGGGGCAGGGCATCGGAAACCTCGCAGCTGGCGCGTTAGGCGCATTACCCGGTGCGGGGGCCACCATGGGCACCGTTACAAGCATCCGGGCCGGCGGCCGCAGTCCGCTGGCGGGCGCCCTGGCAGCGGGCCTGCTGCTCGCCTTGCTGTTGGGATTCGGATGGATCGCCGAACCGATTCCGCTCGCCGTTCTGGCCGGCATCCTGATGAAAGTCGGCTGGGACATCATCGATTGGCGGTTCGTGGTTCGCCTAAGGGCGATTCGCCGCGAATACGTTCTTGTGATGCTGCTGACCTTCGCCGTGACCATTTTCGTTGACCTCATCACTGCCGTGGCGCTCGGGCTGATCGCTGCTGGCGTGGTGCGCTCAAGAGACCAGACGCGGGGCGAGCTGGACAGCGTGCTTTCCCTGCCGCTTGCGGACCCGGATCTGGCTCCGAATCTGGACGACCTTGATTCTGTTCGCCTGCCGGTGGGGCTTTTGAAGCTGCGGGGGCGCTTCTCGGTTAGTTCCGCAAGAGAATTCACCCGTGCGTTCTCGGCGGACATCGAGGATCATGACATCGTCATCCTCGATTTTTCCGGGGCCACCGATGTGGACGACAGCGCGGCGCTGGCAATTGAGGAACTCATCCAGAACGCCCTTGACGAAAACACGGCCTGCATCGTGGCAGGGCTCGCCGGGGATGTGGCGCGGGTTCTGCATTCACTTCTGGTCTTCCGGGGCGTGCCCGCGCGTCATTTTGTGGACAGCCTCGACGAGGCGAAGAAACTGGCCGAAAGCCTGCTGCAAAAGCCGCGCTGAGTAACTGTTTGCCGCGGCCAGCACTGCGGCATGCTCTCGTTCCAGGCTATCCGGGCCGCTGGTTGACTTCGAGGATGAAGCCATCGGGATCGAAGATCGTCATCGATTGCATTTGCGCCGGCTTGCCATCAGCTCCGGTAATGGTGAAGGCGTGGGGCTGGGAGAAAATCCTCGCGCCCGAGGCCTCGCATTCGCGATGCACGCGGTTCAGGTCCTCGGTGTGCATTACGATGACACTGTCGCCGATGCCCACCGCCCGTTTGTCCGGCTCGGGCAGCCTGGGTTCGAGATGCTCCAGCAGGCCGATCATGCTTCCGGCGGGATCCTTGCCCTGCATCATTACCAGCCGAACCCGGTCGCCGGCCCCGGCCGCGGGGTAGCCCGCGCCGGCCATCGTGATCTCCTGATCAAACGCGGCCGTGAATCCGAGGACATCGCGGTAGAAGGCCATCGACCGCTCCACGCTTCGCACCACCAATGTAGTCCGCTTGACTATCGTGCTCATGAATCTCCCCTTGAATTGCAGACCAACGCCCGCCCCGCCGGCGCCCCGGACAGTTTGCCGTCCTTCCAGGCGACCTCGCCGTTTACGAAGGTCGTGTCGATGCGGGCGCTGAAGCGATGGCCTTCCAGCGGCGACCAGCCGCACTTGTAGAGCAGGCTCCCGCTGTCCACTTGCTGCCTGCCCTGCGGATCAACAAGAACGCAGTCCGCGAAACAGCCTTCGCGCAGAAAGCCGCGATCGGCGACGCCGTACAGCCGCGCCGGAGCGTGACAGGCCGCCTCGACGACGCGCTCCAGGGTGATATGGCCCGCCCCGGCCAGATCCAGCAGCATGAGGAGCGAGTGCTGAACCAGCGGAAGGCCGGCGGGCGCGCTCAGGTAGTCGCCCGATTTTTCTTCGGCGGTGTGCGGCGCATGATCGGTAGCGATCACACTGATGAGACCGTCGCGAAGCGCTTGCCGGAGCGCATCGCGGTCGGCGCCTGACTTGATCGAGGGGTTGCACTTTATGCGGTGCCCCAGGCGCTCGTAGTCGCCCTCGTCAAACCACAGATGATGCACGCAGACTTCCGCCGTGACGGTGGCGGGACCGCCGAGATCTTCCTGAGGGTCGAACAGTTCCAGTTCCTTCGCCGTGGTCAGGTGCAGCACGTGCAGTTTCGCGCCGTGCTTCCGGGCCAGCGTCACGGCCAGGCTGGAGGAGCGGTAGCAGCACTCCGCATCGCGGATATCCGCATGCGCGGCCGCCGGAATATTTGCGCCGTAGGATCCCTTCGCGCGGACCATATTTTCCTCGATACGCGTTCGATCCTCGCAATGGGTCGCGATGAGTACCCGGCAGTTTGCGAAGATGCGTTCAAGCGCCTCGGGGTTCTCCACCAGCAGGTCTCCCGTTGAGGGCCCCATGAAGACCTTTACACCGCAGGCCTCGCTGCCCTTCAGCGCCTGGATTTCCTCAAGGTTGCTTTCGGTGGCCCCCAGGTAGAAGGCGTAGTTCCCCCGGGCGCGGCCTTTGGCGGCGGCGTACTTGGCGGCGAGTCTCTCCCGGGTGACGGTGGCGGGCGAGACATTGGGCATGTCCATGAAACTGGTGACGCCACCGGCCACGGCCGCCGCCGATTCGCTGGAGATGTCGCCCTTGTGCATGTGTCCCGGTTCGCGAAAATGCACCTGGTCGTCGATCAGGCCGGGAAGCAGCCATCTTCCTCCCGCCTCGATCTCGGTAACCGAACCCCGCGCGCGGGGCGAGCCGCCGATCTGCTCGATGCGCTCGCCCCGGATCAGAACGTCCTGCTCGGACCGCCTTCCTTCGTTGATCAGGGTCGCGCCCCGAATCAGCGTGTCGCCGCGCCCCCGCGCGGCACCGGAGCTCAAAGAAGACCTTCCTTGGCGAGCCGCTCGATGTCCGCGGCCAGGCCGGCGCGCAGTTCGCCGACTTCCGGCGTTCGAACGCTCCCGTCCGCATCGAGCAGGCTTCTGCCGGTGCGCATGACCCGCTCCGCGTAGGTGGAGGCAAACGCCTGCATCGGCATTCTCACCAGGGTGTTGGTCATGCCGCCCAGGCGTCTGCGGGCGCGCAGGGCCGCAAGATCCAGGCTTGCATGCGCGACCATGCTTTCGCCGCCGGGCGCCGCCTCCGCCAGCACATGGCCCTCGAAGTCCACCACCTTGGACATGCCCGTGGTCGAATGGCTCGGGATCGCCAGATTTTCCAGCCAGGCCGAATTGGCGCTCACGACATAGGCGATGTTCTCCACCGCCCGCGAGCGCCTTGCCAGTTCCTTGCCGGTACTGCGATTGCTGCCCGCCTCGCTGGTCGGATGCACGAAGATTTCCGCGCCGCGCACGGCGTGGGCACGGGCGATCTCGGGATAGAGAATTTCCTCGGAGGCGATGGCGGCGATACGACCCAGCGGCGTGTCCGCCACCGGGAATACGCCGTCCTCGCCGTACAGGTCCAGGTAGGCATCCCAGACATCGAAGGGCGTGGGGGCATTCAGCGAAATCATGCGCCTATAGCGCAATATGACCTCGCCGGACGGATCGATGAGAAAGCAGGTCTGGAAGAACAGTTCCGGAAAGGCCGGGTCGGTTTCATAGCAATTGCCCGCCAGGAAGATGGAATGGCGAACGGCCATCTTCGACAGTTCCTCGTATTCCTCGCCCTTCGGGTCCAGCGCCGCGTTGCGCCGCCACTGTTCGACCGGTGCGCCCAGCGGGAAGCCGGTCAGCGAATACTCGGGCAGCACGACGAGCTGCGGAGCCTCTCCGATGTACTGGAGCGTGAAGGCGCAGCCTCCGGCAACGGAGCGCGCCGTGCGCTTGAGGTTCGTGCGCATCAACTCGCGCGCCTCCTCCCGGGTCTCGCACTCGCTGACGGTCAGCGAGCCGGTCTGCAGGGCAAGGGCGGTGTATCGATCCAGATCAGCCATGGCGTCATTATGGCCGCTCAAGCTCACTCATGTAAGTCAGCATGTCACGCTAAGCGGAAACGCCTTATTTCCTCGCCTAGTCTGTTCACACAAGAAGCTTCCGATAATCCCGATGTCCGGCCAAGGCGAGAACGCGTATCGCCTCGCAGCGCGTCGGACGATTGACCATGGGGTCGGGTATCCAGTTTTCGCGCTTCAAGTCCGCAACATGTTCGGCGTCCAGTCCGTGACCAAGCGCTCCGGCGATGACGAGCGCCAGATACCAGTCGTACGAATTGAGATTCGGCACGGGTGACCTGGCAAGGTAGGTTAGGGCCTGAACCGATTGGCCGTCGAGTCGGCGGACCGGAAATGCGTTGCAGTGATCATAGTGGCCCGGATACCCTTCCACGCGGTCGAGCGCACGACGCTGCGTCCTCGGAATCTCGAACAGCACGCCGGGCGTTCGCCGGCCAGGGGCGTGGCGGAGCGTTGCCTTCCCGGACTCGTCGTTGCTCAACTTGCTGAATTCGATCATGCGGTCGTTCGCATAAGCAATGCCGACAGGATCAGCGCCGTCACAGCGTAGCTGCAGACGCGCGGTCAACATGTTCGAGCCGTAGGCGAAGTAGAGAAACGTCAAATCCAGGCTTCCTTCCCGAGCGCCAACTGGTTAATGACACTAGGCCGCAGGAAAGGGCAACAGGGCGTGCCGGATTTCAATTTCCGAGCCGTTCGATGGGCGGCAATGGAGGCTGGACAACCTTTCGACCGGGCCAAGTGGCTGCACGTCCGTCGGTTCTTCCATCAACCCAATTTCGGCCTTATACGTGTCGATCGCTGCTTGGACCTTTGTCCGTGCAGTGTTGACGTTTCCATCTAGTACGTAGCCCAACATGCACCCAACAGGGAGATTGGCCGCGTACTGTTGCGTGATGAAGCGGAGCATGCCTTCCAGCACATAGGGTGTCGCCAACGATCTCGTTGTTCCGTTTCGAACGACGTTCAGGCGTTTGCATTCGTAGGCCAAATATCTCTCACGTTCCTGATCCAACAGCAAGGCCATGTCGATCTTGCCCTTGCTATAGGCCCAGCCATCGGCGGTGTAGCCGAAGGGTTCGTGTTGATACGCTAGATGGTGAAACAGCCGCCTGGCTCTTGCGTCCCTCGAAAGGATATTGACGAGGTTGATTGTGATCGTGTCCTCATCCGGTTTCTTGGGCAGCACCGCCAGACACATAGGCCAGACTGCGAGAACACAATCAAGAAATCGAGCATCCAGAGACCTGAACTGCTCGATCCATTGTGTCGGATCCCCGACCAGCATCAGGCGGTGTGGCCGAGGTTGCCGAACTGAACTGCGTCCTGCAAATCCAGGGCCATCGCGTCCGCATCGGCGATGGCGGCAGACCTCAACCAGAATCGCCGCTGCAAGGGTTTCACGAGATAGAGACTCTTTCCGGTGAACAGGCGGAAATCCGGAACCAACTGAAAATTACCTGGGAGAGGTACATCCATATGGGCTCCCAGCCGCGCTAGTGCTGCTCCTACGGCTTTGTCATTTCGTTCTTGGTATGCCTCCCAGTCCTGGTGCTCCACCAAGCGTAGGTGTATGAGCGCGAGGTCGTTGTTTCGCGCCTCAAGTTCTACGCGAACAGCCATGTCGTCGCTGAACCACTGCGCCATGCTGTCGGAAAGTTTGCTCGCATATTTCTCTCTTTCCTCCCGTCCCGCCGTTCGCCACAGATCGGCGAAGCTTCCAGTGTGTGGCTGCACACTCGGAATCACGCTGGCGACCGAGTCCTCGACCAAGGCGATCTCGTCTACGTCCAGACCGAAATATCTGTAGCAGTGCGAGTCGAGTTCGGCCAACAACCCATCGTCGTCTGCATCCAATTCGAAACTCTCTCTTGCCGATGCCATCGCGTCGTCAATGAGTGACACGAGCGCACTAGCCGCAACTGGAGATCGCACATCGTGCCCAAAATCCTCGGGAGCCGGGAACGGAAGTCGTAGCAGCTCCGCTTGTTGTATTTCGGGCCTATCCGAACCGAACGACGCCGTGCCGTGAAACGCGAACCAATATAGAAGCTTGCTATTTAGTAGCGCCGTCAGGAGCTTCGCTCGGTGCGAGTCGCGATCAGGCGCCGAAACGGCAAGGATGATGTCTTCGAATGTAAGCGGGTCCTCAAGGTAGCTGGCGCGAAGTCTATGGTTCGCGGTGCTGATTCCGCGCGGCACGAGCACGCGAGGCCCCGTGAAACCGCGCTCAAACCCCCTTCGGCGTACCAACCCGTCTTGCCTCTCATCGAACACGCGAAGCTGCGAGGTATCCTGCGCCAACGATCGGAAAGCCTGGATCGGCAGATAGGACATGTTCGAAATCATCTCGCTCTGGTGGCGTTGATAATCGTCATCGTCCAGTCGGTCTTCCTTGACGGGCTGAAAGCCGTTCCCTACTACCCAGCGATTCTCAAATAACTCCAATCTTCGGTACGCGCTACGATACTGGCTGACCAAGGCACCGAGTTTTGGAAGCGTATCCAAATAGTTGAATAGCTTGGCTTCGGGGTTACTCATCCATAAACGTCGCTTGAAAACGAATGGATCCTCGCGGAGGTCCATCGTTGTGATCGCACCTCGATCCGCGCTGCTCAGCGTGATCGTACGACGCATTTTCAGATTCAGATCCGCTTTCGGTGCCCAATAGTCGAAGCGGTAGCCTGGCGCATCCTTCTCCCGGCGGCCAAATATCATCAACGCCGTGGGGCGCACCGCGCCCTCGAACAACTGGAACCGCAGATCGGCGAAGTTGATGATGCGAAAAATTCGTGCGTCAGCAAATAGCTGGCTTCGAGCTTCAATCGCATACTTGGCATGGTTGTGCAAGAAGCCCATTGCCGGGAGTAGAAAGCTCACCACGCCATGCTCCCGCAGATGCCGAAGCGACTTCCATACGAATGCCCAAGCGTCCTCCCTGCCCGGCATCGGAACGTGATTTTCTTCACACCAAACCACCGAGTTGCGGTCTGCGCCGCGACGGCTCGACCAGGGTGGGTTGCCGAGAATTACCTCGGCCTGCAATTCCTCCTCGGAAGCAAGAAAGAAGTCCTGCGCGCACAAAGTATGGCCCCACAACTCCGGCAGCAGCCTGCCCCGCTTGATAAGCAACTGTATGTCCGGTGGGTCGACTTCCTGCAACAGTGCGACATATAGCGAGAACACCGCAACCCGGACCGCACCAGCGTTCACATCGCATCCGCGAAGTCGGGAAAGGATCCTAAGCAGACTGTCCCACCGTATAGTCTGCGATCTGCGGGTTTCGCGCCAGTGTTCGCACAAGAGTTGGAAAGACCGTACGAGGAATACTCCCGAGCCGCATGCTGGATCAAGAAACTTACCTTTCGACTTGGTGCTGGCAGGCAGGGTTTCCCACAATGCCGAAATAACCGTATCTGCAAGGAACATTGGCGTGTAGTACGCGCCACGCGCTCGACGCTGCGCCGTTTGTGCGCCAAGGAAACGGTCGTACACCGCGCTTATCAGTTCAATGGGAATGTACTTGAAGTCATAACCCCAAAATCGCAGTTGGCCGCCGGTCGCACCCATGACTTCGCGTCCGCTTCGGAACCTCGCTAAAGTCTGCAAATACGTTTGGACGACTCGCGGTCGGGGCCCGTTTTCCTCGAACGAGCACGGAGCTACGAACAAGTCTCCGTTGAAGTCTTCACGCAAGCTATCGAACAGCCGATTCAGCCCGGTTGCGTTTGTCGACTCAAGCAGTCCGAGAAACGTAACGGACGCACCACCGGTAGCGATACTGAAGTACTCAGGTCCGATAATGTTTCGATCTTCCAAGTAGGCGACAAACATCGTCTGGATGAGGAGCGCCTGGGCGGCATCCACGGGTAAACCATCCCTGCAAAGCGCTGCATGAGACGCCGAGAGGTTGTCGAGCAAGACCTGATCGATCCGTTCGCTCGCTTTGAAATGATCAGCATGGTGCTGCCACAGACGACCGGACTCCGCGCCGTAGATGAAGTCCTTGATGGCAAGCCCGTCCGCGACGGCATCGAGCTGACGGATCAGGCATCGGCTTTCGAACTCCGGATCATCGCTTTGTGGAATTCGCGCGAGCGAGAACGCACGCAAAGTATTGCCCGAAATGACCAGCAACAGTGCAGCCAAGCCTTGATTCCATAGTGCGCCATGCAATTTGATCACTCGTTCACGTTGATAGTCATCAAGCACGACAATCACCACCGTCGGCACGCCCTGAACGCAAAACACCGCAGACGCGCCCAGGTCTTCCAGGGTCATCCTTATCGCGTTCGCATGCGGGTTCCGCCCAACGGCTGCGGGGTCCTCATAGAGTTCCGGGATTTCGCGGTTGGACAAGTCCAGGCGATCTTTCCACTGGGCAGACAAAGGCTGTGCAAGCGCGGAATTCACTGGTGTTGCACCCCGCCTGCTGCCACTCCCGAGACCTCCGCACTACACCCTCGCGCTTTTTCGTCAGCGATTGGTGAGGAGCGGACAAGGTAATCGCGCAACATCCGCATTCTCGATTCCGTTCGGCACACGATTACTGCGCTGTCTCCGGGCATTGGATCGGTCTTCGGAACCACGAAACAGTCTTTTCGGGCTATGTCGACGATCAGAGTCCAATCTGCCAGCACGTCCGGCGATGCCTCGTTGCAGACAGCGAAGATGGTAATCGCCACTTCTTCTCACACCTTCCTGACGGACCACAGCACTTTGCCGACGATGTGCACGTCCATGGCCGGTACGGTGTAGTCGGCATAATCGGGGTTCGCAGACTTTAACTGTAGTGCGTGATCTTCAGCGCCTGCGCGCTCAACGCGCTTTACCACGAGCCCGTTGCCGTCCCACAGCACGAACATTTCACCAGTGTCGGGTGTGCGCTTGGACGTGTCGATGATCAGCCGATCTCCTTCCGAGAGATCAGGCTCCATGGATTCACCTCGCACTCTCAATACGTAGATCGCCCCCGGGTTGGCGCCACCCTCGTAGCGGATCATACCCTCGGGCAGGAACCAGCGGGCCTTTTCAGCGACGTGCTCGTCGGCGAGCGCCCCCGAACCGGCAGAGGCTTCCACCTCGACCTCCGGAATACCGGCGAGCGGCGCGCGTGAGCCTTTCGGCGCCTGGTGGCTGCGCGGCTTTCGCCCCCTGCCTTTGCGCGTGGGCGGGCGTTGGGCGTGGCGCAAGTCCTCAACCTTGCAGCCGAGCACCCCGGCCAGCTTCTCCGCGTCTCTGTAGCTGAGGACTTTGGGTATACCCCTTCCCAAGAACCCGTGCATGTAACTTACGTTGCGGCCGATGGCCAGCGACGCAGCACGCATGTTGAGTCCACGCTCCCAGAGCAGGTCGCGGATCTTCTGTCGGACCGGGTCATTTTGCATCACAGATTGTCGCAGGGGCGTCGTCCAGCGATAGTTTATTCACTATTAATAACTATTGTCAACGATAGTTAACGTTCATTATTGAAGCACATTGAATTTGTTCGAATGGATGCACTGATGGGGCAGGAGCTTCATGCGACCATCCGTTGATTCGAATCCGATCAGGCGAGTCAGGATTCTCGTCCAAATCCATTGTGCGCCGCAGCTGCGGACGTGGGTCGATGGTTATTGCGCTTGGGTTTGGCGACGCAGTCACCGGGTACGCACGTGATTCAGACCTTAGCCTCTTCCGCCCATCACTCCCTGTAGCCTGTTGATTACACCGCAAGAGTTGCATTGCAAACGTGGTTAGAATTCGCACTTCGGGCAATTAAGGGCAAGAGCATTGTCAGCATCACAATCCGCAATCTCGACGACGATGTGAATACGCGCCTGCGTGTGAACGCGGCCGAGAACCACCGATCCATGGAAGAGGAGGCACGGTGGATTCTTGCTGAGGCTTTAGAGAGACAGGCCGTACCTTCGAAAGGCCTGGGAACGGCTATTCACGAACTTTTCAAGCCATTCGGCGGGGTGGATCTGGAGTTGCCGCCGAGCGAATCCCGGCGCGAACCGCCGACCTTCTACTGAGTCTGGCTGGATGCCCCTGTTGCTGGACACCAAGGTATGTGCATCGAATTCATCAATCCTTGGACGGCTGAATGAGCGGTACTACTGAAGCTTTCGCGCGCGCCAAGATCGACGCGCTACTCAAGGATGCAGGATGGCACCTGTTAGATGGTTCGAGCGTTTTGTTCGAGCACGCGCTACCGGACGGCACGCAGTCCGACTACGTGCTCTGCGACCGGCAGGGGCGCCCGATGGCAGCGTTGGAGGCTAAGCGGGCGAGCACTGATCCGATAACAGCACAAGATCAGGGGCGGCACTACGCGGAACAACTCGGCGTGCCTTTCGTGTTCCTGTCGAACGGCGAGGAGGTGCGTTTCCTGGATCGGGAGATTGACGCCCACGCGCGCAAGATCGCAGGCTTTTACGCGCAAGACGACCTCGAAAGACGAATCGCAGTGCGTCGGGTGCGACGGGAACTATCGACGGTTGCTATCGATCGGAGCATCGTTGACCGCGACTACCAGATCGAGTGTATCGAGACGCTGGCCACCGAAGTCTCCAACGGGCGGCGCAAGCTGCTGGTCGAAATGGCCACCGGAACCGGTAAGACGCGCACGGCGGCGGCCTTCATCAAGCGATTGTTCGCGGCGGGCATCGTCACCCGTGTCCTATTCCTTGTTGACCGAATCGCACTGGCGCGGCAGGCCGAGGACGCGTTCACGGACCATTTGCGGGACTATCCCTGCCACGTTCTGCGGCCCGGACGCGGTTTCGACCGCGCCAAGCGCATCACGATAGCAACGTTGCAAACCATGATTGCGGAATACCGCGATCTCTCGCCGGGCTATTTCGACCTCGTCATCACCGACGAATGCCATCGCTCAATCTACGGCAAGTGGAGCGGCGTGCTTAGGCACTTCGACGGGATCCAGCTCGGCCTGACGGCCACGCCCTGCACGGTGGACGCAAACCAGCTCCCCGATCCGGAGGACGGCCTTTTCGTGCGCGATACGCTGCGTTTCTTCGAGCTCAGCAAGCCGACCTTCCAGTACCTGTTGCGCCGGGCCATCAAGGAGGGCCACTTGGTGCCCTACCGCATCTACAAGGCGATAACAGTAAAGACCGCCGCGGAAGACGGCTTTACGGTTCGCCGCGACGAACTCGACTGGACCGCGATGGACAAGCAAACACGGGAGGAGTTCGAGGAACTGTTCTCGGATTCGGATTCGATCACGGTGGATCCGAGGGCGCTGGAACGCAAGTTCACCATTCCCGAACGCAACCGCGCCTTGGTGCGCGAGTTCCGCGACGCACACGAGAAGGGCTTCATGGGCAGGGACGGCGTCCGACGCTGGCCAGCCTTGGGAAAGACCATCGTGTTCGCGGTGACCCGGCGGCATGCCGAGACGCTTGCGGAGATGTTCGATAGCCACTTCGCGGACTTGAAGCCGCACCCTACCGTGCGCTACGCCGACTTCGTAGTGAGCGATGTCGGCGGCGGACCGGCGCCCGACGCAAGCGCCATCATAAAGCGCTTCAAGGAAGAGGATTTTCCGAGAATACTCGTCAGCGTTAACATGCTGGATACGGGTTTCGACTGCCCGGAAGTAGTGAGCCTCGTCATGGCGCGATTCACGCGCAGCGCCATCCTCTACCGGCAGATGCGCGGACGAGGAACGCGCAAGGCGCCGCACATCGGCAAGAAGAGCTTCACGATCTTCGATTTCGTCGGGGTGACTGATTTCCACGGGGACGACGATAGCGATATCGGGGGCGGGCCGATTCGCGACGTTGACCGGCCAACAAGCCCTCCCACACCTCGGATGCTATTGACTCTCGATGTGGACGATCACATCGACCCGGAGAGCCGCGAGTGGCTCACGCTAGACGCGAACGGTCGTATCGTGCGCACGCCGGAACACGAGGCACGCGCCGCCGAGATCCGCGTACGCTTCGAGGCATGGCGGGGAGATCGCGAATTCAATACGGAGCAGGCTCGCTGGGCAGGGCTGATCGGAAGCCGCGTCGGGGCCGATGCGATGAAGATGGATGCCTTCGGCGCGTGGGATTTCGACGAACACCCGTTCGCCGCCCTGGGCGGCTACGACCAGGCGCGGCGCGTGTTCGGCGGCGAGCAATCCCTCGATAGACTGATCGCCGGTTTCAACGCGGCGGTGTTCGGCCAAGGGCAGGCAGGGAGCGGCCCCAAGAGTGGCGCCGCTGCGGAGCAGTAACGGCATGCCCATGACGCCAAAGCTTCGGCGCGGCATCGACCGCATCCGCGACTATCTCTTCGGCGGCGGCTATCCAAACCCGGCCCAGAACGCAGAACAACTCAGCTTCCTGATCTATTTCTATATGTACGAGGCGGCAGACGCAGCGCGAGTGCGTGCGGCGCAAAGACCAGGAGCGACCGAATATTCCAGCGCGTACGAAGGCGAATGGACCCTGCGCGATCCGCGCAACGCCCGCGAACCAGGCGCCGCGACCGTCCCGCGCGAGTTCTTGCGCTGGTCGTCTTGGGCACATGCGCTGAACGGTGAGCGACTGGTGAACTGGGTGCGCGAGGAGGTCTTTGCGTTCCACGCCGAACTCGCGGCAGACGGTGTCACCAATTTCATGGACGGAGCCCGGTTGGTCATCGACGAACCGACCGTACTCACCCAAGTGGTTAGCCAGTTGAACGACCTGCATCTCGACCGGGTGGACGCGGACACCAAGGGCGATCTGTTCGAGCACGTGCTCCGACAGATCCGGCAGGCCGGCGAACTTGGCCAGTTTCGCACGCCACGCCATGTCATTCGCGCCCTCGTGAGACTGGTCGATCCTCGGATCGGCGAAACGATCTACGACCCGGCAGCAGGAACGGCAGGCTTCCTGGTGGGCGCGTGGGACCATATCCGACTTGCCAATTCTTCGCCCGACGGGATCGAGGAAATTGATGCGGAGGGCAAGACCGTCCAGCGAGGCCTCGGCGATATGCTGAGCCGCGACGCCGTGAAGCAGTTGCACGAAGCAACGTTCTACGGTGCCGATGTGGACCCGCAGATGGTCCGCCTCGCCACCATGAACCTGACCCTGCGGGGGCTGGACCGCGTACGGATTCTGAGACGCGACGCACTAACGCGCGCTCTCGATCGGGCGACCAAGGCCGAACTCGGCTTTCCGGCGCGCGCCTTCGACGTCATCCTTGCCAATCCACCGTTTTCCGGCCGGCTGGACAAAGACCGCATTGTCGAGGACGTGAAGATCGGACGCACGGCACAAACTGAATTACTCTTCCTGCAATACATGCTCAACCACCTGAAGGAGGGCGGCCGCTGCGGTGTGGTCGTGCCGGAAGGCGTACTTTTCAGTTCTACTGGCGCACATAAGGAACTAAGGCGGAAGCTGATCGACAACAACACCATCGAGGCGGTGCTGTCCTTGCCCGGTGGCGTGTTCAATCCCTATTCCGGGGTCAAGACTTCAATACTGGTTTTCCGCAAAGGCGGTGTGACCGAGCGCGTGATGTTCCTCCATGCCGACAACGACGGTTTTAAGATCGACGCCAACCACGACCAGCCCATCGACGACGACGACCTGCCCCACCTGATTGAGGCGTTCCATGATCGGGAAGCACGATGGGCGGCATGGCGGGAACGCGACTTGGGCAAGGACTGGACCCGGAAATGGTGGTTCGCGGAAGCCGATGCAGTCCGAGGTGCCGGCTTCAACCTAAGCGCTAACCGTCACCGACCGCAATACCGGGCCAAGGTCGAACATCGCGATCCGCTCGAAATCCTCGACGAATTGCGTGTGATCGAGACGGAAATATTGGGCGAGATCGACGACTTGGCTGATGCGGTCCGCGGTGTGCCGGCTCAATGAATCGCTATACCTATGCAACATTGGGCGATTTGTGCGATGTGAGTATCGGACGAACTCCGCGTCGCAATGAACCGCTTTACTGGGGAGGTCCACATCCTTGGGCGACTATTCGTGATCTCGATGGCGGCATTCTGACGGCGACGGGACAAGGCATAACGGATATTGCGATAAGCGAGGTCATGCCTAAACCCGCTGAGCCGAACACACTCTTGTTCAGCTTCAAGCTAAGCATAGGAAAGATGGCTTTTGCAGGCAGACGGATGCATCACAATGAAGCCATCGCCGCCTTGCCCATTCGAGATCCCGATGCTCTTGACCCAGAATTCCTGTTCTATGCGCTCAGAGCGAAAACTCACGATGACAACAGCAATCATGCAGTTCTAGGGAAGGTTCTGAACAAGCGCAAGGTTGAGGAAATCGAAATTCCCCTCCCGTCGCTCGACGAGCAGCGGCGGATCGTCGGCATCCTGAACCGGGCGACCAATATCGAGCGGCTACAGGCGCAAGCCCAGAAACGGCTGCGGGAATTTATCCCCGCGCTGTTCGTCCGAATGTTCGGCGATCCAGCCGAAAACCCGATGAAGTGGCCTCTTTGCACGCTAGGTGAACTCTCAATACTTGGTCCTCAGTATGGAGCCAATGCTCGTTCAGCACCTCTCGTGTCCGGCGAACCGCGTTACATACGAATCACTGACATACAAGAAGGAGGGAATCTGTCAGACGAATCCGTTGGAGTCGCGCTTCCTGACTGGGAGGCCTATCGGCTGCGCGATGGGGACCTCCTTTTCGCTCGGAGCGGCGCCACAGTAGGCAAGCCATACATTCACCGGCCGCAAGACGGACTCTGTGTTTTTGCGGGTTACCTGATTCGCTTCCGGTTGGAAGACAGCAAACTTCATCCTGAAGTCGCTTTTGGGTTGACCCAGACTCCTGCCTACAACGCGTGGATCAAGAGTAAACGACGCACGGCTGCACAACCGAATATCAACGGTCAGGAATACGCCACACTGAGAATTCCGGTGCCTCCGCTTGGACTACAACGCCAGTACGCGCAAATTGTCGAAACAGCGCGCTCCACGGTTGCCTTGGCAGAGTCCGGTGTCGCAGTTGGCTCGGTGCTAAGTGCTTCGCTAATGTCTCGACTTCTGGGGACCAGTGACTAAGGGGAATGAAGGCTGACGAGGCCGATTGCCAGTTTCCTGTACAACCCGCGCAAGACATGACAGATACGCGTCCTAGTGACTCGTCAGTAGGCAAATTCAGTGCTGGTGGCGGGGGCAGCGGTACCGCAGCCGGCATCAGCTTCCAAGCTCAACTTGGCGCTTGGTTTGCATCTCATCTGCTTGCGGAACGGTGCTTGCCTGCTCGGTTGGGAGGGAGGCAAGTCACTCTACTGCACTTCGAGGCTGAAACGCCCACCGACGATATTCTCGTTAAATCCGATTTCGGCTGGCTATTCGTCCAAGCCAAGTCCACATTGACTCTGTCGAAGAGACCCGACAGCGAAATGGCCAAGGTTGCGATGCAATTCGTCCGTCAATGGATCGCCTGCTCGGAAGGCAAAGGTGACCAAGGTTGGAACCGTCCGCTAAGTCTGGAACGGAATCGATTGGTTCTTGCTGTTGGGCCCAAAGCTCCTTCGACCATTACCCATGCCCTTAGGGAAGGACTTGCGACTCTTCGGCATGCTCGCTCTGCGCCCTTGCCTACGAAAACGGCGCGTGCTCTTCAGGTCTTTATTCAACATCTGAGTGCAGCTTGGGAAGCGGAGAAGGACCAAGCCCCTAGCGAGGATGAAATCCAATCAATCGCGCGCCTGGCAACCGTCATCGAGTTTCGATTCGACGGCGCCGATGGGTCTTTCGCGGAAGGCCTACTTGCAAACGTCCTTGATGACGCGACTGAGCCTGAACCGGCGCTTACCTTGCTTTCCCAGCACTGCCAAGAACTTATGCAGCGCAGCCTTGGGTGTGATATGGCCGGCTTGCGAAGAAATCTGTCCGCGAGGGGGATTCAACTCAAGGCGCCTCCCAGCTTTCAGGACGATGTTGAACAGCTATTGCAATGGAGCAGCGGCGTGCAAGAGCGATTGCGCGGTCACGAGTCCATCGAATTGCAGGGCCAGAGCATCAGGGTTGAAAGGGCATGCTCAAACGCTGTTGTTGATGCGGCTCGTTCGAATTCGCTCTTACTGGTAGGGGAACCAGGAGCGGGCAAGAGCGCTCTAGTAAGCGTGAGCGCAAAACAAATTGCGGACGAAGGATTTGATGTCTTGGTCCTTGCAGTTGATGGATTGTCGGTGAGTTCTCGATCAGAAATGGCCGGGGAATTAGGGATCAATCATCCGGTGTGCGACGTATTGGCGAACTGGCCCGGTAATCAGCCGGCGATTCTGTTTCTTGACGCGTTGGACGCGACGCGTGGTGGAAAAAACGAGGCGGTATTTCGGGCGCTCATTGAAGAGGTGCTTGCGCTTGATGAGCGGAGATGGCGGGTTATAGCTTCAATTCGTACTTTTGATTTGCATACAGGTATGCAGTTCAGGCAACTCTTTCGAGGCAATCCACCCTCGGAAGAGTTTTCGGATAGCGCGTTCTCGGAAGTTCTGCACGTTCACGTGCCTTCATGGACGCATGAGGAATTGACAAATCTACTGCAAGGTGCTCCAGACTTGGCGGCGGCGGTCAATGCGGGCGGAGAAAGGCTCCGGAACCTTGCGCGCGTGCCCTTCAATACCCAACTACTTTCGGAGTTGATTAGCAGCGGAGTAACTCCTCATTCCTTGGGCGATGTCAACAGTCAGGTTCAACTCTTGAGCCGCTATTGGGAGCACCGCATTGAGCATTACGGGACGCCAGCTGAGCTTTGTCTTCACGATGCAATTGACCGAATGATTGATTTGGAGTCGCTGCAAGTGCGCAAACTGGAAGTGGCGGCGATGAGCGCGAGGAATCCGGAACTGCTTGATGAGCTTCTTCACGAGAACGTTTTCTGGTCAGCTCGCAAGGGACAAATCCTCCAATTCCGACATCACATTCTTTTCGACTATGCGGCCAGCCGCGTTTACCTGGACATCGATGATTTGAGCGCTACCTCAAGTCGATTTAGCCAGAACGACGGCTTGGGCCTCATGTTGGCACAAGCACTTTCCTATTCACTGATGGACCTTTGGGACGACACCGAGGGAAGCCGCAAGCGCTTTTGGGAAGCAATTTTGCGACTTTGCGGCAACACTGACTGCGATCCGGTAGCTCGTGCCGTAGCGGCTGGAGTGGCTTCCCAACTGCCTCACGATTCGGGTGATGCACTGGGGCTGCGAGCGGCGCTACTGGATGCCGGACAGGACAGTGGAACTGACTCTTTCAAGGCGCTAGGAAATGTGATCTCGTCTGTGTTCGTGCGCCTAGAGGACAAGCAAACGATCGCGTTCGATTTCTTTTGTGAAATGGCTAATCAACTGTTGGGCAATCTGAAAGAATGGGCGTGGCCATTACGGGCGTTGTTGAATGCCGTCTACGAGCGTGCAGACTCCGATGAGAACCGGGCGCGAATTGGCCGTGCGGCGCGCGGCCTCCTGGAATTCTGCTTAGAAACGCCAGAATCTGATCCTATGCTCAGTCGGGCCGCAATTGATGTTGTGGCCGCTACCTACGAAATTGATATCGAAGGATCGCGAAACCTGTTTTATCGGCTATTCGAAGCAGAGCGATTTCAATCTCATGGGGACCAGGAAATACCCCAGTTGGCGCGTAACGCAGGCTCGATCTGCAATACGGACCCGGAGCTTCTTGTAGAGATTTACGGATTGACCTTTATTGGAAATATTACCGATGGAACTACCACGCAACTGGGCCAAAGCAAAGTCGTTGTGCTGACGAGCACTCGCCAGCAGGACTACAAGATGGCATGGTGGAGTCTCGGCGAGTTCTTTCCCCAGTTTCTGGATTCCCACACCCCGCAAGCAGTCAGGGCACTCGTAAGAGCTCTATGGGGATATGCACAAAGGGAGGGAAGAATCGATTCGCAGGCTAACAATTGGGTGATGTCAATACCGGGAGGCACGATCAGGCTACAAGAAGACCGAAGTTGCGCTTGGGCGTGCAACATGGAGAGAAGTCGCGGTGATCCTGAGCGCGTGATGATCTATCACTTTATGCGCTTTCTTGAATCGGCCGAGGCAGATTTGGCTAAGGTAATGATTGGAGAGATCGCGGCGGCCAACATGCTCGGAATACTGTGGGCCCGCACTTTCATGGTCGCGGCACGGCGCCCCGAGGAGATTGGGGACTCACTGTGGCCTATCGCCACTCAGGAACCTTTTCTGACCTGTTTGGATACGCGCAAGGACGCGATTGATTTCATCGCCGCCAGATATCCCTTCGAAACCGCGAATTCCCGGAGAGCGTTTGAGCGCTCCGCACTACAGTTTGAATTTGCAACCTCCCGGGCCACTGATGCGAGGAGCAGAATCCTCGCGGTTCTTTTCCAATGTGTCGGTGAGGCGAATCTGGTAACTAGCGAAGCCCGCGCCTTTCTGGCTGAAAGAGACGATGAATCGAACGAGACCTTGCGCAACGAGAGGCCAATCCGGTTCGAGACAGATTCCGAAGGAGGGGCAATTTGGCAGGAATCGAGAGAGCGTGAAAATGAATCGAGTGACCCGGAAATCGCCAGCGTTCTCAAGACGGCTCGAGAATCAAAGGCTACTGCTCAAGAAATTGTCGACGGCTCCACAGGCATTGAAGATCTCACAAAGAACATAAACGGAGTAGCGCATCTCCTTGACAAGGCAGTTCGGGCCGAAAATGAACTACCAGCCTCGGTTGTCAAGCAAGTGCTTGAGATGGCGGCAGAAGCGGCGGTAAAAATATCAGGCCTGCTCGCCAAATATTTCAGCAACGAAACGCAGGCCGTTGAATCGCTGATCGCACTTGTGCTCAGGCTTGCTGAATTGCCTGTTGAACCCTGGAGCCCCGAAGCTCAGGCTCAGTTTGAGGAACCTCCACATGGTTGGGATTCACCGGATCCTGCAGTCGAGACAGCTAGAGCTCTAATGGAGATAGGAAGGATCAACACGGAGTGCGCACAAGCAGTTTTGCCTGCAATTGAGCAATTCCTTCGTGTGCCCAATCCCGCTGCAAGAATGCAGGTGGCTCAGCGCCTCACTTTTCTTGCTCAGTCGACGCCCAATCGCATGTGGGCATTAGCGGAATACGTCGCATCGGAGGAGCAAAACTTGGGAGTACTGCGGTTCTTTGCGCAGGATTTTCTTCGATACGCATCCAGCATCGACGCTGTGCGTGCGGAGCAATTGGTTTTCAAAACCCTTGCGCTCGACTTGGATCGGGACCAGCAGGCGGCTATTGCCATCCTGCAACACCTCGGCAGCCGCATGGCGGGGCTCGCAATCTATCGGAATCGACCAGAATCATTGCTCGAAATCGAGTCATGGCTCACGAATCCCGAGGAGCACCATCCCGAATTGGGAAGAGCCATTCGAGTAGCCGCCGGCGCAGTTGACTTGAAATACAGGGACGAACGCCCTGAAGTTGAAGAAATCACGCATCGCGCGCAGCGGTATTGTTGCGCGGCCGCCGAGGCATCAGCTCAACGGTTTCAGGACTATTTTGAAGTTGTTCGCTCCGGGGAAGCTACGCAAGCTGACCATAAGCGCGGGGAACGCTATGCCATGTCACTTGAGACGCTCTGCGGACAGATTCATTCGGCCTCTAAGGCATTAGCGTCGGATGATGAACGAGATTCCGACCGCAGTGGGAATGAATTGATTCGTGCTTTCCTAAGTGAAATGAAACCAACACTGGAGCGGATTGCCGATGTTGCAGCGCCGCCCACAATTTACCGTCTAACGGAACTCTTGGAATTCCTGCTTCCTGGCAATCCCGCCGAGGTATTTGATCTCCTCGCGCGAGCTTTGCTGAATGGGGGACGCAAGCACGGTTATGAATTTGATCGGATGGCGGCGGAACGATTTGTCAAGATCGTAGGCATTATTCTCGCGGATCATCGCGAGTTGTTTGATGACATGGGTCGGCGCCAGAGACTCATCGAATGCCTCAATGTCCTTTCGGAGGTCGGATGGCCCGATGCTCGGCGGCTACTGCATCGCCTGTCAACACTCCTACGGTGATTTGCTGGTCGCAGGCAGGCCTATAAATCAACGTATTCTGATGGCTTCGGACAACTCGCCCATCCGGATAAGAGACCACTTCCTTAGCCTTATTCAATCTCATCAAACCACATTGGATCATCGTCTCCCATACGCCCAAGTTCGGAATCGTAATTTATCGCACCCGAGTAAGGGAGTATGACCTCGCTTGGAATGGCATAAGTCACAGGATGCAAGTCACCACCTAAACCTTGAAGGCTTGAGGTAATCATCCCGTAGGCTGAACCGGTCTCAGGATCGAAAACCGCTCCTCCGCTCATCCCCCCAGCAGCCTGCGTGCTCATTTGAATCAGTCTCGTTTCCCGTTCATTCTGCGCAGGTATGATCGCGCTGACAATGCCATCGAAGAACGATGGCTGCACGACACCACGATTTGTTTGGGTGATCTTGAATAGGTCTGTGCCATAGGGAAATCCCCCCACAAGCACACGAGCCCCGACACCGAGTTTAGTGGAGTCTCCCCACACTATGGGTGGCGTATCAATAACATTTCCATAGCGGTCTCTAGGAACAAATGGAATCACGGCCAAATCGACTCCCGCGTCTCCCTTTTTCTGGCGCGGCCGAACATACTTAAGTGCGGAGCCAAACGCGCATGCCGTATGAGCAATAGTGTTCCCCGGTAGTGTGCGGCTGACAAGCGCGTATCCCTTTGACATTTTATTGATGATGGCCTCAACTACGTGAAGGCACGTCACCAACTTGCCGGTTCCAGTTCGTATAGCAGTCCCGACAATATTCAATATGTACTTTTCGAAGTCTGCGTCCTTGTTTGATACTTCTTTTGATGTCCCTTCGTATTTCGAGACGGGGAGATTGGAGTCAAAGATACCGATTGGCAGCAGACTCCGTCCCACTTCTGAGGCAACGCTCGACTGGCCCATTGAGGCCCACGGAATGATCTCTGCAAAATCGTCATACTGGCGATCCGGTTTGCGTATCACTCTTTGCTCCATCGCAAGTTACTGTTGCAGATTGTAATCAGCCTGGTCCGATCCGCCGTGTTGTACATACGAAACAATGTGCTTACTCGTGGTTCAGCGACCGCCCGAGCATATTGCGTTCTCAATGCGTCGGTCGCAATAGGGCAAATATGATGCCGGCCGTGGCTCTCTCGGTCGCTTCGAATAGTGCCTTCACCATTTCCAACGGCCCATCGAAAGGGATTTCGCTCTGCAACTGAGCAAATCCGTGTTTGAACAGAATCCAATCGTCTTCATCTACATCCACTGTGCGCCGAGCACGGCGGCGACAAAGCCTACGTCAGCGACCTCCTGGGATGCGAATGCGAAGCGCTGTGCGTGACTCTGATCGCCCCACACAAGCGCAACCGCGTCAAGCTGAAAAACTGGGGCTGCCGCGGTAAGGTGGCGTTGTGGCCGGTATACTTCGGAATCGTGGATTTGCATAAGGAACGGAAAACTAAGATGGAGTACACAGCCGTCATCAAGAGAAGCGGTGAGTGGTGGATTGGCCGGATTGAGGAGGTTCCTGGCGTGAACTGCCAGGAACCCACGCGCGAGGAGTTACGTCGAAGCCTTGCGGAGACGCTATCCGAGGCGCTCGGATTCAATCGGCAAGACGCACTGGCCGCTGCCGGCGATGACTATTATGAGGAGAAGGTCGCTATCGCATGAAGCGAGTTGAGCTGTTGCAGCTCCTTCGCCGACAGGGCTGCGAAAGGATTCGCGAAGGCAGACGTCATTCATGGTGCGGGACAGCAAAGGCGAACGTCGATCCGCGATTCCCCGGCACAGGGAAATCGACAATTTCCTGGCAAAAAAGATTTGCAAGGACCTCGGCGTAGAGCCATTCAAGTAATTCCGGGTTCGCTTAACCCGCAAACGGGCGCCGCGAGACTTCAATGCAAAAGATCCGGCCCAATCCTGCCGAAAGAATCCCGTAAGTACACCGTTTGTACTACCTGGCTATGCGGTCGAGCGGTTGCAAGAACATGAGGGCCAGTTAGCCCGGCAGTCGCGTTCTCATTTCAATCTGACGCTGGTTCCTGTGACAGCCAATATTCAAAGTGGTAGTCGGTAAAGAAGAGCTTGACCACTTCCCCTGTTCCCGAGATCGCGAGTTGGATCTGCTGGCCATTGACATGGGAGTCATCGTCGTAGCAGACAGACATACGCTTTGGATTGTCCCGAAGAGCAGCGCTAATCCCCGAACGGGTGAATTGTCTTCCGTAGTTATCGTGATGCAACTTGCATAGCAGAATAATGTTGCCGGCGTGACGTGCGCCACCGGCCGACACCAGATCCGTATGGTGCGCATGCACTACGCTCTGACGAACTTCCTCGGACTCAATGTAGCTGCCAGCCGGCGCCAATTCTTGAGGCGAACGTTCGCACAAGCACATTTGGCAATGGCTGGCGTAGTGGTCGTGTTTTAGTTCCTCAATGTGTTTTTTCTCAAGAGATGGGGTCTGTCTGGTGTTGTCGCCCCCGTCCGAGTCCGGTCGATCGGGCTGTACGCCGGGACGTACCCGCGGCACAGCTGATTGGGTTGAGATTGGACTAGCCCGCATATTTCACCAGGCAGTGGATAGGGGCCTCGATTTGTTGGATAATGTGAGTTATTACAACCACTTACAT
>JAPOWV010000013.1 GCA_026707445.1 Gammaproteobacteria bacterium | reverse complement strand
TCGATTCAAGTCGTGGCAGGAGCGTCCGGGTACTGACGCCGCGGGCATTCTGGGATCTGCTCCGTAACGGAGGCTGATGTTCCGGGCCGGCCATTCTGTAATGAGCGCGCGCGTCTGTTGCCTCTTTGCTCTGGAGAAAGGGGACATTACTGCTTTGAACTAACACCTGTTGCGAACTCCGGCGATCATGTGCCGCCTCTTCGACGGCGGATTGCGCGAACGAGACTGCGTGCCATCGACAACAGCAATAGTGCCAGTCCGAGTATCTGTTGGGCCGGACCGATCCAACCTTTCACAGCCGTGAAGGCAAACGTCTTGGGCACGTGCGTTGTGCCGACATCGTTAACTGTCCGACGCTGAACGAGCCCGCGACGTTAGCCGGAGTGGCGCTGTAGAATGTCGGCATCCCTGCCGATAAGCCGATGGACACACCGTTCGGCAAAGATACGGGAGAGCGGTTCGCAGATCGGGCGCGGTACTGGCCTCGGCCCGAGCCGACCGCAGACAAGCATGCTCACGTTCACCGAAGAGATCCTGCTGCTGCTCGGCGACGAAGAAGGCGCGTTCCTGCCGATCAGGGAACACGCCTTCGAGTGCGTGCTGGCCGGCGCGGTACTGTTGGATCTGGCGTTTGCCTACCGCATCGACACCGACCTCGAATCCCTGGTTGTCATCGACGCGGAGCCTACGGGCCATCCGCCGCTTGACGCGGTTCTCGCAAGGATCGCTGCGCGCGCGGATACGACGGACACGCAGACGTGGATCCGGATACTGTCCACCGAGGATGCAGCGGCGATTCGCGAGCAGGCGCTCGCAAGCCTCGTCGGGCGCGGCATTCTGGAACGCCGCGAGGAGCGGTTCCTGTGGGCGTTCGGCTCCGTTCGCTATCCCACACTCGCCGACGGTGCGCAACGGGGAATCAAGGCGCGCATCGCGCGCGCGCTGGACGACGTTATCCCCGACCCCCGCGACATCGCGCTGATCTCCCTGGCCGACGCCTGCCAGATCCTCCCCGAGCTCTTCCCGGACCGGGAGATCGAGCCCTCCCGGATAGCGCAGTTGCGCAGGATGGACCTGATCGGCCGGGAGGTCGCCGGCACCATTGCGGACATTCAGCGCACGATCGTGCGCGCCGCCCGGGCCCAGGCGCAACGCACCCAGAGTCGGCTGCTGTCGCTGTCCATCGCGGCGGCTGTGGGCATTTCGGCCGTGCTGCTCGCCCCCCGTATCCGGGCGCCGGACCGGTTCGGCCCCGGCGTTCTTGAGCATCTCTGGTTCGACGGGTTCTGGCAGCAGTGGAGCGGCTACCTGCTGCTGGCGCTCAGCGTCGCCGTGCTACTTGTCGGTGTGGCCATCAGAAAAAAGCTCGTCCCCCGGATCGCGGGCCTGCGCCGGTGGCGTCTCGCCCACGTTGTCATCGGCTTCGCCTGCGTGCCCGCACTGTTCGCCCATACCGGCTTTCGTCTCGGCGCCAACGTCAACGCCGCGCTCATGGGCTTCTACCTCGCGACGCTGCTTTCCGGCGCGCTCGCCGGCATCGCAATCGGCGCCGTGCACAGGCTCCATCGGGCAGGGATCGGCCGAACGGGTAATCTGCGCCGTACCCTGCTGTGGCTGCACGTCGCGGCCATCTGTCCGCTGCCGGCGCTGCTGGCCGTGCACATTCTCGCGGCGTACCTGTACTGAGCGTCCCGGATGTCGTCGAAGGCCGTTTTCCTGTGGGTGGGGGCGACGCTGCTTGCGGCGGCGTATATTGCCGCCGCCATGGTCGTGGGCGGCGACCGGCGACCGCTCCTTATCGGCAGAACCACCGATGCCCACCATCAGATCGAGATGGCCTGCGAAACCTGCCATGCGGCGGGTCCGTTTGCGGAGGAGGAGGCGGCAGAACGGGCGCTGAACGAGACTTGCCGCAACTGCCACGAGGCTGAATTGAACGCCGTCGGCGACAGCCATCCCCGCTCGATGTTCCGCAACCCGAGAATGGCGGCCTACTGGGAGTCGCTCGATGCGCGCCTGTGCACGAGCTGTCACGCCGAACACCGGCCCGAGATCACCCGGACGGGCGCGGTCACGGTCGCCACGGACTTCTGCGTCGCGTGCCACTCGGAAGGCGACCAGGACATCCGGCTGGACCGGCCCAGCCACGCGGGCCTCGGCTTCGATACCTGCGCAACGGCGGGTTGCCACAACTACCACGATAATCGGGCGCTGTATGAGGAGTTCCTGGTCGAGCACGCCGGCCAACCGGCGCTGAAGCCCGAGCCGGTGCACGCAATGACCGCGCGTTTCCGCGCACTTCAATCGCCCGGCGGGCCGGCGCTCCGGCGCGCCGACGCGATCGCGCCCGCAGCCGCATTCGCCGACACGAACGTGCTCACTCTGTGGGCGGGCTCCGGTCACGCGGAGGCCGGCGTGAATTGCGCCGCGTGTCACGCCGAGGGTCTCCCCGCCAACGCCGCGCAGGCCGCCGTTGCGGCCCACTGGATCGAGGCGCCGTCCACCGGCGCGTGCAGGTCCTGTCACGAACCGCAGGCGCGATCCTTTGCCGGGGGGCGGCACGGCATGCGCGAACACCCCGGCATCGCACCGCCCCGGAAGCCAGCGGCGGGACTCGAGCGAATCGGCCTGTCCCGCGCGGTACCTGCCTTCGTGGCCGACTGGCTCGCCGATCCCGCCCCGCCCGCGCGCATGACCGTGGGCGAAGCGCGCCTGCCGATGCGAGCCGACGCCGACGCGCACCGTGCGCTCGATTGCGACGCCTGTCATCGGCCCCACGAGGTGGACACGGCGCGGGCGGCC
The DNA here is from genome assembly GCA_026707445.1 of Gammaproteobacteria bacterium. GTDB lineage: Bacteria > Pseudomonadota > Gammaproteobacteria > Steroidobacterales > Foliamicaceae > Foliamicus. Next base: position 205,163 of record JAPOWV010000013.1, on the reverse strand, counting down.
GTCGAAGCCTGTGTATCCTGTCACGACGATTCCCACACGCAGGCCTACGCCGGCAGCCCCCACCACCAGCTTTGGCGGGCAGAGTTGGCCGGCGAAGCGCCGCCCGGCGCCGGCGTGAGTTGCGCGACATGCCACATGCCCATAACCCAGAGTCGCGACACGCTCGCGACCAACCACAACCAGAACGACACCCTGCGTCCGAACGAGAAGATGATCCGGCCCGTCTGCCTCGACTGCCACGGCCTGGAGTATTCGCTCGATACGCTGGCCGACGCCGGCCTGGTTGAGCGCAATTTCACGGGAGCTCCTTCGATCCACCTCAAGAGCGTGGAATGGGCCGTGCGGCGCTCATCCGCTGACGAGCGCGGCGTGGTCCGCTGACTTGGGGTGATTGCGGAGTAACCGTCCGGAAATCCGGCTTTAGAATCGGGCGGAGGAGCAGAAAAATGAAATACAGAACACTGATGATCGCTGCCGGGTTCGCGGCCACCTTCGGGGCGGCGGCCCAGGGAATTCCCTACCCGAAAGTCGCCGACATGCTCTATCAGGTGATGTCGGCGGATCGCGAGGTCTATACCCGCATGGTGGTGCAACGGCTCACGGTCGACGAGAAGATCCTCACCGCATCGGAGCACTTCGCGGACGAGGCGGCGCTGCCGCTGCCGGCGCAAATGTTCCGCTTCGGCGCCGAAACGGTAATGGACAACACCGGGGACTTCTCCTACGCCCTGCTCTCGCTCAATCCGATCAACAAGACCAACGGCCCCGGAACGGAACTGGAGCGGGAAGGCCTGGAATTCGTGGCCGAAAACCCGGACGAGAACTTCTACGGCGAGGAGGAACTGGGCGGCGAGCGGTATTTTGCGGCGGTGTACCCGGACCGCGCCATCGCCGAAGCCTGCGTCAACTGCCACAACAACCACCGGGACTCGCCGCAAACCGACCTCAGGGTGGGCGACGTGATGGGGGGCGTGGTCATCCGCATCCGCATCGATTGACAATTAGACGGCGCCTCGACGCGCCGTTGCTAGAAGGGAGTGTCGCCGGAGACCGAAGCGCGCTGCATCTTGCGGTGCTGCGGCCAGTAGTCGGCCAGCGCGTAGTGGGAGGTGCAGCGGTTGTCCCAGATCGCCAGGGTCCCTGGGCGCCAGCGCAGCCGCACGCAGAATTCGGGCGTTTCGATGTGCTTGTACAGGAATTGAAGCAGGTTTTCGCTTTCCTGGGGAGTGAAACCGTTGATGAAATTGGTGAAGAAGCGGTTGACGAACAGTGACTTGCGGCCGGTTCGCGGGTGGGTCCTCACCAGCGGGTGCGTGACCGGCGGGAATATTTCCTTGAATTCCTTCAGCGTTTCCTCGGCGTTCTCCCAGTTCCTCACGATCGGCTCGTAGTACCCGAGTATCGTGTGGGTGCAGGTCAGGCTGCCGAGTATTCGCTTCATTTCGTCCGACAGGGATTCGTAGGCGCTGTAGTTGCAGGCCCACATCGTGTCACCGCCCCCGTCGGGCACCACCAGCGCGTGCAGCATGTGCAGCGCCGGGGGTTGCGCGAGGCCGGTCATGTCCTGGTGGAAGGTGTTCAGCGTGGGCGGCTTGCTCTTGTCGTTTTCCAGAAACAGCAGTTCCTGGTACTTGTGCGCCAGCGCCGGCTGGATGAAGCTTTCGCCGAAGCGCCGGGAGAATTCGACGAGTTCCTCTCCGTTCAGGTCCTGATCCCGGAAAAACAGAACTCGATGTTCCAGTAATCCTTGTTCGATCTCTTCGATGACGTCCTGTGCAAGGTCCGGAGAAAGCTCGATCCCGGAAACCTCGGCGCCCAGTTTTGCGACTCGCTCAAAATTCATGATTCATTGATCCAGAAATTCGCGGGAAACTGCAGAAAGCTGGTCCACGCCGACATCGAACACTCCGTGCGTAAGGTCGGGCATCTCGACCACCTTTACATCGTCAATCAACGCCGCTGCGGCCCGGGAGTTTTCCTGCAGGTTTCCGTGCGTGTTGGGCACGAGTACCGGCTGCCGAACCAGCGGCAGGCGCTCCTCGGCCCGGTAGCTGAACACGCTGTGATACGCCCACCAGGAGTAGGGGCCCGATTGCAGGTGGTCGACGAAGTGCGATGCGCCGCGCTGCAGCGATACGTCCGGGTGACGGCCGGTCACCCAGAAGTCCCAGATTTCCATCGCTTTCGCCCCGTCTTCCGTGAGTTCGCTCGGCTTGGCCAACTGCTCGTACATTTCCTGTCGCTGCTCGCCCACGTTGAACGGAATGCCCGGCAAGACCAGCCGGCGCACGAGGTCCGGGCGGATGACCGCCAGTTCGGAAGCGATAAAGCACCCGGTGTGGTAGCCGATCACGTCCACGGCGCCCTGGCCGCCCGACCCATAGCCCAGGGCGTCGAGCGCGTCCGCCGCGGTTCCGGCAAGTTCGATCATCGGCTGAGGCTCGGGCGGCGGATCCGAACGGCCGTAGCCCGGCGTATCCATGGCCATGACCAGCCGGTCTTTACTCATCTCCAGCATGAAGTCGCGGAAAAAATCCCCGGACACCGCGGTCGGGTGGAAGCACATCAGCGGTGTCTTCGCGGACGTATCGTCAAGCGCCGCCGCGACGTACACGTGGATCTGGCCGAAGCGCCCGTCCACGTACCGCCGGCGGATCCGCCGCGCGGCCGCTGACGGCGCCGATTCGGATGCCGCAAGCGCCTGGTCCGCGCCTGTCCGCGCCCAGGCGTATGCAAGCGGTGCGGCCAGCATTGTCTGGACCAGCCGCCGTCGATGAATCCCTACTTTGTTTTCCCGCACTCTGTTCCCCCTGACGCGTAATCCGGAATCCTCCAGGTGCAACCGGGCGAATCTTATCAGGCAGCCGGGTGTCCTGGAAATGATTTCCCGCACGGCTGTATAGCGAGTAAGGTAGTGGTCGTGAAACCGAACATTGGTCACATCGCGAGAGTTTTCGGTATTTTCTTCGCGCAGGCGGCGCTCGCCCTTGCCTGCCTTGCGCAGGAGCAGCCGGCGGCGGAAAATTCCGGCATCACGGTCTTCCCCGCGTCTTTCTACGAGGACGGCGAACCGGTGAGCGCAATGGACGTCATCAACCGGACGCCGGGATTCATTTTCGAGCGCGGAAACGTTGACATGCGCGGCCTGGAGAGCGCCGCGGGAAACGTGCTGATCGACGGCCGCTGGCCGACCATCAAGGCCAACACCCTGCAGGAGGTGCTCACCGCCATTCCTTTCGCCGTCATCGAGCAGGTGGAAGTCATACGCTCGGACGCCGCGGACTTCGACACGATGGGACGCCAGGTCGTCGTCAACGTCGTTCGCAAGGCGGGCGGCAAATCCACGCTGATCACCGAAGCGGCTGTCAAGAAGTACACGGACAACGATCGTGAGCTTGGCGGTTCCGCGCGTGTCGAGTACTCGAGGAGTTCGGGGCGCTTCAATTTGGATGCAAGCCTTGTCTACAAGAACGAACAATTCGAATGGGGCACGGGCGAGGGACCGTACACCCTTACGGCCGTGGACCCCCAGTCCTCGCTCACTGGCCGGTTCGATATTGACGACTGGGACAAAAGCGTGCACGCCACGGCCAGCGGCAACTACGCATGGGACCGTTTCGACCTGGGGCTGAACCTTACGGCCAAGACGTCGACGCTGATTCTCGACCGGCTGGGCAATTACCGGACCGCGGGCGGCGACCCGTACGATCAGCTAGTGGACATCGAGCGGGGGAACGACGTATTCGAAGTGGGTTCGGACATCTCCATCAATCTGGCCCCCAATCGGCGCCTGAACGCTAAATTGCTCCACCGTTTGGAGTCGCTGGGCAGCGACTCGTACCTGCTGCTTGGGGCCCGGGAGACCCTGGCCGACGACGATTTCGACTGGACCGAGACCGCGGCGCGCGCAATATACCGGTGGGACGTGTCCGATCCCCTGAGCCTGGAATTCGGGGCCGAGGCCGCCTTCAACGAGCTGGACAGTTTCGTCGAGGTCAGCGTGGCCGACGCCCTCCTTGAGCTGCCGAACGACAACGTCACGGTGCAGGAGGACCGCTACCAGGCCTTCGCCAAGGGTATTCTCCGGGTCGGGCCCAACCTGTCATTCGAAGCCGGCCTGGCGTTTGAGCATTCGTCTCTGGAACAGAGCGGCGACGCCAATCTCACCAAGCACTTCGACTACCTCAAACCGCGCCTGACGGCGACCTGGTCGATCAACAGCGTGACCGATGTCCGGCTGCGCGTCGAGAAAGTCGTGGGGCAACTCAATTTCTACTCATTCGCCGCATCGCCGTCGCTGGAATGGGACATTCTGTCCGCCGGCAATGCCGATCTGGAACCGGAAGAGTCAACCGATTACGAACTGCAGCTGGAACGCAGATTCTGGGGCAGGGGGTCGGCCATCCTGACCTACACCCGTTACCGGTTGGACAACGCGCTGGATTTCGTTCCGGTAGGCCTGGGCTTCGACGCGCGGGGCAACGCGGGCAGCGCGACCCGCGGCAGGTGGATCCTGGTGACAAACTTCCCCCTGGACCCGCTGGGTTGGAAAGGAGCGACGTGGCGGTCGAGGACCGTGCACTTCGATTCCCGGATCACCGATCCGTTTACCGGCGAAACACGGCGACGCACGGGCCGTGATTCGTTCGTGGGGTTCATCGGCCTCACCTGGGAATTGCCGCGGTGGAATTCCGTGGTCGGGATGGACGGATTCATCGGCTTCCAGGAGCGCGTCTGGCGCATTTCGGAGGAGCGGCTTATCAAGGAAGCCCCCTTGCCGATGAACATCTGGTGGGACCGGACCTTCGGCGAGGACCTCTCCGTTCGCTTCGAGATCATGAACTTTACGCCGGCGCGCCGCACGCGAACCCGCGAAATCTACGAAGCGGGGCGTGCCGGCGGCGTCATTACCGCGGTAGAAGAGCGCAAGACCGAGCAGGCCATGCACTTCATGCTGCGGATACGCAAACGCTTCTAGCGTCTTTGTTCGCCCCATGCCTGGGCGGAGCGTCGGCGGCAGGAGCCGCCGCCGAGCCCCAGGGATGGGATCATGCGTCTCCGCCCAGGCATGGGGCGAACAAAGACGCGGCGGCGCCCTGCCAGGAGTTTGCGTCGCTCAGCGCCCCATGGCTGCCGGGGAAAGAAGGATCGGGAATTCGGACCGTATGAGAGCATCGATTTCGTCGGCGACGTGGCGCGGCACGGGCCGGGCGAGAATCTCCCGTGTCTTCTCCACGGCCTGATTCAGCGGCACCGGCTTGCCTTGCTCCTCCCAGACCGTCGGGCTGGTGCGGTCGCTGAAGTCGGGATATATGTACTCGCTCTGCATCACCTGCAGGGTGCTGCCCGAACCCAGGTAATGTCCTTCGCCGCTGGCGCAGATCCGCTCGATCTCGGCGAAGCTCAGCGTATCGGAGTTGACTTCGATCCCGCGGGTAACGCGCCCGACGGCGCCAAGGACGTCGTTGTCCAGCAACAGGCTCTCCAGGCAGGTTCCCAGCAGGCTGGCGTACATGCCGGCGGACTCATAAACGATATTCGCCCCGGACAAGGCGGCGGACAGCACCGTTGCGGCGCGTTCCGCCCCGGCCTGAAAGTCCGGAAACTTGGCGTCGGTCATGCCGCAGGCGGTGCCGAAGGGAAGGTCGAAATGGATACCGATCTGGGCGCAGGCGGCGGACAGCAGACCCTGCTCCGGGGAACCGCCGCTCATCGCTCCGGTACGCAGGTCCGAAACGAACGGCCAGGCGCCGAGTATGGCCGGCGCGCCGGGCCTGATCGCGTTGACGTAGACCAGCCCGCCGAGACACTCCGCCCAGGCTTGAGAAACCGCCCCCGCCAGGTAGGCCGGGGTGGTCGCGCCGGCCTGGCCCGCCGATAACAGCAGCACCGGCATGCCGCCCTCTACCGCTACCCGCAGGCACTCGAGGGCATCGGTGGCGAACTTCAGCGGCGGCACCACAAAGCAGTTGGATTGACTCACGAAGGGTCGCGCCCGCCACTCGGCCTCGCCGCCGGCGATGAGATGCAGCATTTCCAGGCTCTTCTCGACGTGCCCGGGCAGCGTCCAACTCGAACCGACGTGCTTGCTGGTGCCCATGACCGAGCAGTAGAGCGTATTGATGTCCATCTCGTAGTTGTCGGGAATGTCCCGGGGGACGCAGGTGCGCTGGAACATGTGAATGTGCTCGCAGCTATCGACGATGCGCGCCATGTCGTACAGATCCTGCGCCAGGGAATCCCTGTAGAGATCGTTCTCCGTGTCAGCGACCATGACCGCGGCGCCGGCGGTGGAGAAGTGCACTCTGGCGCCGCTCAGATCCAGGTCGTTGCTCGGATCCTGGCCGTGCAGCACGAGATTTCGCCGGGCCTGCTCAAGGGTCCGCTCGACCAGACTTCCCGGCATGCGCAAACGTCCGTCCTCGCCGAGCACGGCGCCGGCCGCGGTGCAGGTTTCGATGCAGTGTGGCGTGGCGTCGGCGAATCCCACTTCAGCGAGGATCCTGAAGGCATTGTCCACAATGGCCGCCACGCCGGCCTCGGACAAGGGCCGGTAATGTCCGCCGATCTGCCCCGGGCGAACCGGTTTGATGGCTTCGGCAAGGGGCGCGGCGCGTTCGGCCCTACGCGCCCTTCTACCGCCTGATCTTCGAGGCATGGCTGCTCTTCCTCCTCTAGGGCGTTAACACGCCCTAGTCATCCGCCAGACCGCGATTGCGCACCAGCGCCAACAGGCGTTCGTCCGAATAGGCCGTTTCGATCCGGACCGCCAGCCGGTCCGCCGCCGCCTGCAAATCCGCCGCCGCATCTTCTGCCTCCAGCTTGAGCGGTTCCCGCACCCATTCACTGAGGTAGGCGTCGGCATTGCGCTTCTTCGCCCGCATGGCGGCGCGATCGATGGCGTTCTGAAAGCGGCCGCTCAACCGCGTCCGAGCGCGCTTTCGGCCCTGCCCGACGATAACCTGCGCGGGAATATCACGCCACCGCAGCAGGATAGCGTCCACGGAGCGCCGTTTCATCCGTCATTCTGCCTCTTGCGCATCAGGAGGGTGGCCGTGTCCACCGCGGCGGCGGCGTCCCGGCAATAGGCGTCCGCGCCCACCGCCGCGCCGAATTCCTCGTTCAGGGGCGCGCCGCCCACCAGAACAATGTAGTCGCTGCGCAGGGACCGGGTCACGAGTTCGTCGATGACCACCTTCATGTACGGCATCGTGGTGGTAAGCAGGGCCGACATGCCGAGAATGTCCGGGCGGTGCTTGTCCAGCGCCTCCAGGTAGCTTTCGACATCGTTGTTGATGCCGATATCGATCACCTCGAAACCGGCGCCTTCCATCATCATTCCGACCAGGTTCTTGCCGATGTCGTGAATGTCGCCCTTGACCGTGCCGATCACCATCTTGCCGACCGGCTTCGCGCCTGTTTCGGCCAGCAACGGCCGCAGCACGGCCATGCCGCCCTTCATCGCGTTGGCCGCCAGCAGCACCTCCGGCACGAACAGGATGCCGTCGCGAAAATCGATGCCCACGATCTGCATGCCGCCCACGAGGGCGTCGTTCAGCACCTTTTCCGCCGCCCAGCCCCGTTCCAGCAGAATCTCCGTGCCTTCGATTATTTCATCCCTGAGGCCGTCGTACAGATCATCGTGCATTTGCTCGACGAGCTCAGCGTCATTGAGTTCAGCGAGGACGACATCGTCCTCCTGCTCGCCGGCCGCGATCCTGCCGTCAACGTCTTCGTTCATGCCAACTGCCTCCAACCACCAAACCTCCTGCCTCGAAAGTTCGGCAGCTACTGCGCGGCTGCCCGTCTTACGGTCGATCCAGCGACCGTCAGCGGCATATTAGCAGCCATGAATTGACGTTCGCAATGCAAAAAACGATCGAAATCCATATTGCAAGTTAACCCCGACTTCCATGAAAATTCGGGCGGCAGCGACCCACTACCGGGGAACGCGATGGAGAGACAGGCTCAAGTTGTCATTGTCGGCGGCGGCATTATGGGCGTCGGCCTGCTGTACCACCTCGCGGCCGAGGGCTGCGACGACGTCCTGCTGATCGAGAAAGGCGAGTTGACTTCAGGCTCGACCTGGCACGCGGCCGGTCAATGCCCCAACCTGGTAGGCGATTACAACCTCGCCAAGATCCACGAGTACAGCATTTCCCTGTACCGGAAACTGGAGCACCTGACCGGACAGTCGGTCACCTGGCACGACTGCGGCAGTGTCCGCTTCGCACTCACCGAGCAGGACCTGGACTGGTTCCGCTACCTGCGCGGCATCGCCGCAAATGTCGGTTACCACATGGAGATCGTCGACGTTGCAAAGATCGGCCAGTTGAATCCCTTTGTCTCGACCGAAGGTGTGCTGGCCGGCGCCTGGACCCGCAACGACGGCCATGCCGACCCGTTCGGGCTGACCCAGGCGATGGCCAAGGGGGCGCGCGGGCTCGGCGCCCGGGTCGTGCGGCACAACCGGGTGACCGGTATTGAATCCCTGCCGGGCGGCGAATGGAAAGTGATGACGGAGCAGGGGCCGGTTGTCGCCGAAACCGTAGTCAACGCAGCCGGCTGCTTCGCCCGGCAAGTGGCGGGGATGGTGGGCGCGGACCTTCCCATCTGCAACATTCAGCACCACTATCTTGTTACCGGCCCGGTGCCCGAACTGGCCGGCAGAAGCGAAGAACTCCCCGTAACCCGCGACCCCCATGCCTCCGTCTACCTGCGCCAGGAGCAGGAGTCCGGGCTGATCGGCATCTACGAGTCCGAAGGGCTCAGCGAAGCCTGGCAACCGGGCGGACTGCCGCCCTGGGAGTCCGACAGCGAACTGTTCGAGGACGATCTCGAGCGCCTGATGCCCTGGCTGGAGCGTGCCATGGAGCGCATGCCGGTCTTCGAACCGGCGGGCGTCAAGCGGATCGTCAACGGAGCCATCTCCCATAGCCCCGACGGTCTGCCGCTGCTCGGCCCGGTGGCGGGCTTAAGCAATTTCTGGCTCTGCTGCGGCTCGTCGTTCGGCATTGCCCAGGGCGCCGGCTGCGGCAAGTACCTGGCTCAGTGGATGTTGCACGGCGATTCCGAAATCAACATGACCGGGTTCGATCCGCGGCGTTTCGGGGTGTTTGCCGACAAGGCCTACATGGGCGCCAGGGGGCGACAGGATTACGGCCGGACCTACGTCACGCCGCCTCCGGGCGAGGAACTGCCGGCGGCCCGCGGATGCCGGACCAGTCCCCTCTACGACAAGCTCAAGGCCCAGGGCTGCGTGTACACCGACACCTTCGGCTGGGAGCGGCCCAAGTGGTTCTCGCCCGACGGCCGCGAGGAGCAATACAGCTTTCGCCACAACAACGTGTTCGAACTGGTGCGCGAAGAGTGCCTGGCCGTGCGCGAGCGGGTCGGCGTCCTGGACCTCTCCGGATTCGCCAAGTACGACGTGACGGGCCCCGATGCGGAGACGCTGCTGGATCGGCTGTGCGCCAACCGTCTGCCGAAACGCGGCCGCATCGCGCTCACCCACCTGCTGTCCGAGGGCGGGCGGATCGGCGCGGAAGCAACCGTCACGCGCCTGGACGACGAAGCCTTCTACGTGCTTTCCGCCGCGGGCGCCGAACTGCGCGATCTCGACCACCTGCGGCAAGGCCGCCGCCCTCAGGAGCAAGTGCGCATCGCCAACGTCACGGACCGGCGCGGCGTGCTGGTGCTGGCAGGTCCCCGGGCCCGGGCCGTGCTGGCCCGGCTGACGGAAGAGCCCCTTGAGAGCAGCGCCTTTCCCTGGCTCAGCGGCCGGGAAATCGAGATCGCCGGGATGCCGGTGCGTGCGTTGCGCGTGAACTACGTGGGCGAACTCGGGTGGGAACTGCACCCGGCGATGGAATACATGGAGCCGCTGTACGACGCGCTGATGGAGGCCGGGTCGGACTTCGGCATCGGCAATTTCGGCCTCTACGCGGTCAACAGCCTGCGACTGGAAAAAGGCTACCGCAGCTGGGGCGCGGAACTGACCAATGAAGTCACGATGATCGACGCGGCCATGGAGCGCTTCATCAAGTTCGACAAGGGCGATTTCATCGGCCGGGAGGCGACCCTCAGTCAGCGGGATCGCACGCTGCAACTGATCTATTTCAGTCTCGACCCCGGCGATGCGGACGTTCAGGGCGGGGAGCCGATCTTTGCCGGCGAGCGCTGCGTGGGCGTGACCACCACCGGCGGTTACGGTCACTTCGTTCGGCAAAGCCTCGGCTTCGGCTATGTGCCGCCGTCGCTGGCGGGCCCGGATACCGAGCTTACGGTCGACGTCCTTGGTCAACGGCGGCGGGTTTCGATGCTGAAGGACCCGGTGTACGATCCGGCCAACCACCGGTTGCGCGCCTGACACGACACTCATGACAAGCCGGAGCGAACGCACCGCCGTGCTTCCGCGTCGCGCCGGCGTGATCGTGATCGGCGGCGGCGTGATCGGCTGTTCGGTGGCCTATCACCTGGCGCGCGACGGGGTGGCCGACGTAGTGCTGCTGGAACGCAGGCAACTCACCTCGGGCACTACCTGGCACGCCGCCGGACTGGTGGGCCAATTGCGCACGTCCATCAACATGACGGAACTGGCGCGCTATACCAGCGAACTCTACCTGCGCCTGGAGGCGGAAACCGGCCAGGCGACCGGCTACCGGCGCTGCGGTTCCTATTCGCTCGCCACCAACGAGGAACGGTTCGAGGAGTTGCGGCGCAGCGCGTCGATGGCGAAGGTCTTCGGGCTGGAGGTGGAGGTGGTCACGCCTGCCACGATCAAGGCCCGGGTCCCGCTGCTTCATACCGAAGACGTGCTCGGGGGCATCCACATTCCGACCGACGGCTACGCCAACGCGGTGGACATCACCAATGCGCTGGCCAAGGGCGCCGGCGCCGCCGGTGCGCGCATCTTTCAGAACGTACCGGTCACGGCCATCCGCACCTCTGCCGGAAGCGTCACCGGCGTAAGCACCGAACGGGGCGATATCGACGCGGACTGCGTGGTGCTGTGCGCCGGCATGTGGACCCGGGAGCTGGCGGCGACCGTCGGCGTGAATGTGCCGCTGCATGCCTGCGAGCACTACTACGCCCTGTTCGAATCGGTGGAGGGCCTGGACCCCAGCTTCCCGGTCGTGCGCGACTACGACGCCTGCGCCTACTACAAGTACGACGCGGGCAAGCTGATGCTGGGGGCGTTCGAACCCAATGCCCGCCCCTGGGCCACCGAGGGCATCCCCGAGGACTTCTGTTTCGACGAGATCGACGGCAGCCTGGAACACTTCGAGCCGATCCTGGAGCAGGCGCTTGTTCGCGTTCCGGCGCTGGAGTCCGCCGGGCTGGACACGTTCTTCTGCGGCCCCGAGAGTTTCACGCCGGACGTGCGCTACCACATCGGCCAGGCGCCCGAACTCGACAATTGCTTCGTGGCGGCGGGACTCAATTCCATCGGCCTGCAGTCGGCCGGCGGCATCGGAAGGGTAATCTCCGAGTGGATCCGCCTCGGCCACCCGCCGAAGGATCTCTGGGAAGTGGATGTGCGCCGCAATCAGCCTTTCCAGCGCAATCGAAAATACCTGCGCGAGCGCGTATCCGAAAGCCTCGGGCTGCTGTACGCCACGCACTACCCCTATCGTCAGTACGACACCGCCCGCGGGGTCCGCAAATCGCCGCTCTACGATCGCCTGAAGGCCGTCGGCGCCTGCCACGGAGAGCTTGCGGGCTGGGAGCGGCCCAACTGGTACGCGCCGGAATCGGCGCTGGCCGTTTACGAGTACAGCTACGGGCGCCAGAACTGGTTCGAACATTCCGCGGCGGAGCACCGGGCAGTGCGCGAGAAGGCGGGTCTGTTCGACCAGTCCTCGTTTGCCAAGTTCCGGCTTGAGGGCGGCGATGCTGCCCGCGTGCTCAATTTCGTCTGCGCAAACGATGTCGACGTGCGCCCCGGCCGCATCGTTTACACACAGTGGCTCAACGACCGGGGCGGCATCGAAGCGGACCTCACCGTCACCCGGCTGGCCGAAGACTGCTTCCTGATCGTGACCGCCGCGGCCACCGAATTCCGGGACTTCGACTGGTTGCAAAGGCACATTCCGGCCGGCGCCCGCTGCGTGCTGACCAACGTAACTTCGGCCATGGGAGTGATTTCGATCATGGGTCCGAACGCCCGATCGCTGTTGCAATCCCTGACCCCGGACAATCTCTCCCACGAGGCCTTTCCGTTCGCCCACAGCCGGGAAATCGAGCTTGGCTACGCCCGGGTGCGAGCCTCCCGGATCACCTACGTGGGCGAACTCGGCTGGGAACTCTACATCCCCACCGAGTTCGTGGCCGGCGTCTACGACACCATCGTCGCCGCGGGCGCGCCGTTCGGCCTGACCCACGCCGGCTACCACGCGCTGGATTCGCTGCGCATCGAAAAGGCCTATCGCCACTGGGGCCACGACATCACCGACGAGGACACTCCGCTGGAGGCGGGCCTGGGCTTTACCCTGAAGTTCGACAAGCCGGGCGGGTTCATCGGACGGGAGGCGCTGCTCAGGGACAAGGCCGCGCCGCCGGCGAGGCAATTGTTGCAGTTCCGGCTGCTGGATCCGGTCCCGCTGCTCTACCATAACGAACCGATCTGGCGCGATGACGCGCTGGTCGGTCACGTCACCTCCGGCGCCTACGGCCACACGCTCGGCGGCGCCATCGGACTCGGATACGTCGATACGGCCAAGGCGCCGGACCCCGCCGAGGGGGACTTCCGCATCGAAGTGGCCGGCAAACGAATATCGGCGGAGGTTTCGTCAATCCCGATGTACGATCCCGAAAACAAGCGCATTCGCTGCTGACCGGGACGGCGGGACGGCATACTGGCCAGGATCATGGAAACGATTGGAAACTATATTCAGGGCAGACGGGCCACGAGCGCGTCCGGGCGGACCGCGCCGGTTTACAACCCGGCGACCGGAGAGCGCCGCCGCAATGTCGCGCTTTCGAGCGACGAAGAGACGCGCTCGGCCATTGCAGCGGCACTTGAGGCCTTTGCGTCCTGGAAGGCGGTCACGCCACTGAACCGGGCCCGGGTGATGTTCGCCTTCAATGCGCTCGTCGAAGAACACCGGGACGAGTTGGCCGAACTCATTACGATGGAACACGGCAAGGTGCTCTCCGATGCGCGCAATGAGCTGGGGCGCGGGCTCGAGGTCGTGGAGTTCGCAACGGGGATACCGCATCTGCTCAAGGGCGAGCACAGCCTGAACGTGGGACGGGGCGTGGACGGCTACAGCCTCATGCAGCCGCTTGGCGTTTGCGCCGGGATCAGCCCGTTCAATTTTCCGGCGATGGTGCCCATGTGGATGTTCCCGGTGGCCATCGCCTGCGGCAACACCTTCGTGATGAAACCGTCGGAGAAAGACCCGTCGGTGACGTTGCGGCTGGCCGAACTTCTGACCGAGGCGGGACTTCCGGGCGGGGTCTTCAACATCGTCAACGGCGACAAGGCCGCGGTTGACGTCCTGCTGACGGATGATCGTGTGGAGGCGGTCAGTTTCGTGGGATCGACACCGGTCGCGAAGTACGTATATGCAACGGCCGGCGCATGCGGGAAACGCGTGCAGGCGCTGGGCGGCGCCAAGAACCACATGCTCGTCATGCCCGACGCCGATCCCGACCAGGTCGTGCATTCGCTGATGGGCGCCGCCTATGGCTCGGCCGGTGAACGCTGCATGGCGATTTCCGTGGCGGTCTGCGTCGGGGACGACGTGGCCGACCGGCTGGTGGGCCGACTGGAGCGGGAGATCGATTCGCTGCGCGTGGGCCCGGGATACGGCCTTGAGCACGAAGCCCAGATGGGGCCGCTGATTTCGGCGGAGCATGCGGACAGGGTGCGCGCCTATATCGACAGCGGCGTCGAGGAAGGCGCCGCGCTTCGCCGCGATGGCCGTGACTTCAGATTCTCCGGGGAGAATCGCGGTTTCTTTGTGGGCCCGACGCTGTTCGACCACGTCAAGCGCGGCATGCGCATCTACGACGAGGAAATCTTCGGGCCTGTGCTCAGCGTAGTGCGCGTGGGCACCCGCGACGAAGCGGTCCGCCTGATCAATGAGCATGAATACGGCAACGGCACCGCCATCTTCACGCGCGACGGGGACAGCGCACGCCGTTTCTGCGAGGAGATTCAGGTCGGGATGGTTGGAGTCAACGTGCCGATCCCGGTGCCGATGGCGTTTCACAGCTTCGGTGGCTGGAAACGGTCCCTGTTCGGGCCGCTGCACATGCATGGCCCGGACGGAGTCCGGTTCTACACGCGCATGAAATCGGTCACGGCACGGTGGCCGCAGGGTCCGTCCGCCAGCGCCGAATTCTCGATGCCGACGATGAAGTGAACGGGACGTTACGCGATCCGATCGGGACGTGAATAAACGTTGAACCGGTCCGCCGTCAGAAAGCCCACCAGCGTCATGCCGAACTCCTCGGCGAATTCCACCGCCAGGGATGAGGGCGCGCCGACGGCAGCGATCATCGGAATTCCGGCCATCATGGCTTTTTGCATCAATTCAAAACTTGCCCTGCCGCTGACCACCACTCCGTAGTCGCCCAGAGGCAATTCGTCCCTGAGGAGCGCCTGGCCGATCAGTTTGTCGAGTGCGTTGTGCCGGCCCACATCCTCGCGGCTGACACGCACCTGCCCGGCGTCGTCGAACAGCCCGGACGCATGCAGGCCTCCGGTCCGCTCGAAGACGTTCTGCAACGCCCGCAAGCGGTCAGGCAGCGCGCCGAGGTTCTTCGCACTTACCTGCAACGGGTTGCCACGGAGGTCGTAGCGCCCCTGTACGGCGACTGCCTCAAGCGAAGCCTTTCCGCAGACCCCGCAACTGGAGGACGTGTAGAAGTGGCGTTCGAGGCGTGCAAGGTCCACTTCCACGCCCGGCGCCAGGTCCGCTCGCACCACGTTGATCAGCCCGTTCGCGGCCGGCGGCCCGCACGGCCCGACTGCGTGGAGTTCCGCGGGGCCTGCAATGATTCCCTCGGTAAACAGGAAACCGGCCGCCAGTTCCTCGTCGTTGCCCGGCGTGCGCATCGTGATTGAAATGCTCTGCTGGGCTCGTCGGCCCTCGGGGTGCGTATAGGACAGGCGAATCTCCAATGGCTCTTCGGTCGCGACCACGTCGTCGCAGGTCCCCCCGTCGGCGCCGAAACGCCGGATTTTGAGACGCTTGACGCTCTTCAGCGCCGCAAGGTCGCCAACGCTCACGGCCCGGCTCCCGGCGCCACGGCGCGCGTCACCGGCCCTTCCGCTCTGCGATCAGTTCCCTGAGCGCCTGCTCGGCCAGGTCGGACAGCCCGATGTCGCCCGACTGCATCTGTCGAGCCATCGCGTCGAGCATGTAGGGGCTCCAGAATCGGCCGATGTGGTCCACTACGCCGGCCACCTCCGTGGCCCGATCGAGTCCGCAGTCGAAGTTCGCCGCGATATCGTTGGCCATGCGCACCAGCTTGGCCGTATTCATTGGCTGCGTCGCCTCCAACGTGCATTAGCAGGCCTGAACCGCGGACAGCTCAGGCGGATACCGGGGTCCTCGCCTTGCGCAGGAGCTCCAACTGCGTGTCGGTGAACTCCCCGAACCGCTGCTGCCAATCCGAAAGCCGGGTCACCTTGTACGCCTGCACGGCCGTGACCTTGTACTCCGGACAGTTGGTCGCCCAGTCGGAATTGTCCGTGGTCACGACGTTGGCGCCGGATTCCGGATGATGAAAGGTCGTATAAACCACTCCGGGCTGGACCCGCTCGGTGATGTCCGCGCGCAATACCGTATCGCCGGCCCGGCTCTTAAGCCCCACCCAGTCCCCCTGCTCGATACCGCGCTGCTCGGCGTCGTGGGGGTGAATCTCCAGGATGTCCTCGCCGTGCCACTGCACGTTCCGGGTGCGCCGTGTCTGTGCGCCGACGTTGTACTGGCTCAGAACACGCCCGGTGGTGAGCAACAGCGGGTACCTGGAAGTGGAGCGTTCCTGCGTCGCCACATAGGGCGTCAATCGGAACAGTCCCTTGCCGCGCACGAAGGTGTCCACGTGCATGGTCGGCGTGCCGCGCTCGGCCTTCTCGTTGCACGGCCACTGAATGGAACCGAGGCGATCGAGCTTCTCGTAGCTTACGCCGCGGAATGTGGGCGTGAGCCGCGCGACCTCGTCCATGATCTCGCTGGGATGGCCGTAGTTCATCGGGCAACCCATGGCGTTGGCCAGCAACTGGGTCACTTCCCAGTCCTCGTAGCCGGCCAGCGGCTTCATCACCTTGCGTACCGGCGATATCCGTCGTTCCGCATTGGTGTAGGTGCCGTTCTTCTCCAGGAACGACGAGCCGGGCAGGAACACGTGGGCGAATTTCGCGGTCTCGTTCAGGAACAGGTCCTGCACGATCAGGCACTCCAGCGACGACAGCGCGTCGGAGACATGGGTGATATCGGGATCGGACTGAGCCATGTCTTCACCCTGCACGTAGAGCCCCTTGAAATGCCCGGCTATCGCCGCATCGAACATGTTCGGAATCCGGAAACCCGGCGTCGGCAACAGTTCCACTCCCCATTCCCGCTCGAACAGAGCGCGGGTTTCGGCATCGGAAATGTGCCGGTAGCCCGGCAGCTCGTGGGGAAAGGAACCCATGTCGCAGGCGCCCTGCACGTTGTTCTGGCCCCGCAGCGGACTGACTCCGACCCCTTCGCGGCCCAGGTTGCCGGTCGCCATGGCAAGGTTGGCGATACCCATGACCATCGTGGAGCCCTGGGCGTGCTCGGAAACACCCAGGCCGTAGTAGATGGCGCTGTTGGGGCCGCCGGCGTAGAGCCGCGCCGCGGCGCGGACATCCTCCGCGGGCACGCCGGTGACCTCGGCCAGGGCCTCCGGGGAATTGCGCTCTTCGAGGATGAATCTCCGCCAGTCCTGGTAGGCGTCCGGTTCGCAGCGGTCCTCGATATACGGGTTGTCCTCCAGGCCCTCGGAGAGAACCGCATGGGCCAGCGCATTGATGATGGCCACGTTGGTGCCCGGGCGAAGTTGCAGATGACAGTCCGCCTCTACATGGGCGGAGCGCACCAGGTCTATCTGGAGTGGATCGACGACGATCAGCCTGGCCCCTTCCTTGAGCCGACGCTTCATTTGCGAAGCGAACACGGGGTGTGCGACGGTAGGGTTGGCGCCGATGATCATGATGACGTCGGCCTTCAGGACCGAGTCGAATGCCTGGGTACCCGCCGATTCGCCCAGGGTGGATTTCAGTCCGTATCCGGTAGGGGAGTGGCACACCCGGGCGCAGGTATCCACGTTGTTGTTGCCGAATCCGGCGCGGACCATCTTCTGCACCAGGTAGGTCTCCTCGTTGGTGCAGCGGGACGAGGTGATGCCTCCGATGGAATTGGAGCCGTATTTCTCCCGGATCTCCTTGAGCCTGCCGGCCGCGAAACCGATGGCTTCCTCCCAGGACACTTCCCGCCACGGGTCGCTGATGGACTCGCGGATCAGCGGCGCGGTGATGCGGTCCTTGTGGGTGGCGTAGCCGAACGCGAACCGTCCCTTGACGCAGGAATGCCCGTGATTGGCGTGGCCGTCCTTGTTGGGAATCATCTTGACCACTTCCTCGCCCTTCATCTCGGCGCGGAAGGAACAGCCCACCCCGCAGTAGGCGCAGGTGGTGATCACGGAGTGTTCCGGTTGGCCCATTTCGATCAGCGAGGTTTCCGTCAGCGTCGCGGTGGGGCAGGCCTGCACGCAGGCGCCGCACGACACGCACTCTGAATCGAGGAACGGCTGGTCCTGGCTGGCCGCGACCTTGGACTCGAAACCGCGGCCGTCGATGGTGAGAGCGAAGGTGCCCTGGACCTCATCGCAGGCGCGCACGCAGCGCGAACAGACGATGCACTTGCTGGGATCGAAGGTGAAGTAGGGGTTGCTCTCGTCCTTCTCCATATCCAGGTGGTTTTCGCCCGCGTATCCGTAACGCACGTCCCGCAGACCGACGGCGCCCGCCATGTCCTGCAGTTCGCAGTCGCCGTTGGTCGGGCACGTCAGGCAGTCCAGCGGATGATCGGAAATGTAGAGCTCCATGACGTTGCGGCGCACTTCCGCCAGCCGCGGATTCTGCGTGGTTACCTCCATGCCGTGCGCCACCTCGGTGGTGCAAGATGCCGGAAGACCCTTGGCGCCCTCGATTTCCACCAGGCACAGCCGGCAGGAGCCGAAGGGCTCGAGCATGTCGCTGGCGCAGAGCTTTGGAATATTGACGCCGGCCAGCGCGGCCGCGCGGATGACCATCGTTCCCTCGGGAACCGTCACGGTCTTGCCGTCGATGGTGACTTGCACCATCGTAGTGGACTCGCTGGGCGGAGCGCCCAGGTCTGCAGGGCGCCGGTAGGGCTCGTAGACTAGTACCGTCTCAGACCGACTCATGGTTCGTCTCCAGCGATTCCACCAATGATCAGCGCGCCCGCAGATCCTCGGGGAAATGATCCAGAACGCTGATTACGGGGAACGGGGCCATCCCGCCCAGCGCGCACAGCGAACCTGCGACCATCGTATCGCACAAGTCCCGTAACAATAGCAGGTTACCGGACTCATCGTCTCCGCTCAGGATCCGGTCGATGACTTCCACGCCCCGCACCGCACCGATCCGGCAAGGCGTGCATTTCCCGCACGACTCGATGGCGCAGAACTCCATGGCGAAACGGGCCTGTTCGCCCATGTCCACGGTATCGTCGAAGACCACCAGGCCGCCGTGGCCGATCATGCCGCCGATCTCGTCGAACGCTTCGTAGTCCAGCGGCGTGTCGAACTGCGAAGGGTGGATGTAGGCGCCCAGCGGCCCGCCCGCCTGTACAGCCCGGATCGGCCGGCCGGTGGCCGTGCCGCCGCCGAAGTCCTCCAGCAACTCGCGCAGCGTGCGGCCGAACCCGATCTCCACCAGACCGCCCCGCCTCACGTTGCCGGCCAGTTGCACGGTCAGCGTTCCTCTCGAACGGCCGGTACCGTAGTCCCGGTAGTATTCGGCGCCCTCGGCCAGGATGATCGGCACGGACGCCAGGGTAATGACGTTATTGACGATGGTGGGCGCCCCGAACAGGCCCTTGATCGCCGGCAGCGGCGGCCGGTACCGGATCACGCCGCGCTTGCCTTCGAGACTCTCCAGCATGGAGGTCTCCTCGCCGCAGATGTAGGCACCGGCGGCTTCGCGAACTTCCACGTGAAAGGCCCGGCCGCTGCCCATGACATTCTCGCCCAGCAGCCCCGCCGCCTCGGCGATTCCGATGGCCTCGTTCATGATCCGGATCGCCAGCGGGTACTCGGCGCGCAGGTAGATGTAGCCGATGGTCGCCCCGACGGCCAGCCCGGCGATGGTCATGCCCTCGATCAGCACGAAGGGATCGCTCTCCATGACCATCCGGTCGGCATAGGTGCCGGAATCGCCCTCGTCCGCGTTGCAGGTGACGTACTTCTGCGCGCCCTCGGCGTTCAGCACCGTGCGCCACTTGATGCCGGTGGGAAAGGCGGCGCCGCCGCGGCCCCGCAGGCCGGATTCGGTGACGATGCCGATGATCTCGTCCCGCGACAGGTCCACGGCCCTGGCGAGCCCCTGGTAGCCGCCCTGAGCGCGGTAGTCGTCCAGCGACAGCGGGTCCGTGATGCCCACGCGCGCGAACGTGAGCCGGGACTGCTTCGCCAGCCAGGGGATTTCTTCCGTGGGGCCCAGTCCGAGGCCATGCTCGCCTCCGGCCAGGAAACCCGCGTCGAAGAGAGCCGCAACGTCGGCGGATTGCACCGGCCCGTACGCGTGACGCGCGCCACCGGCCTCGACCTCGATCATGGGCTCCAGCCAGTACAGGCCGCGGGAACCGTTGCGCACCACGGTGACGGATTCGCCGCGTCCGGCGGCCTCCGCGACAATCGCGGCCGCCACGTCGTCGGCGCCCATCGAACGCGCCGTGGTATCGCGGGGGACGAAGACCCTGTGCGCCTCCACCGTCATCCCTCTTCCAGCAACGCGTCCAGGCGTTGGGGCGTCACCCGTCCGTGCACGAAATCATCGATCATCACCGCCGGCGAACAGGCGCAGTTGCCCAGACAATAGATCGGTTCCAGGCTGATCCGGCCATCGGCAGTGGTCTCGTGGAAGTCGATGCCGAGCCGCTCTTTGGTGTGACTTTCCAGCGCCCGGGCGCCCATGGCCTGACAGGCCTCGGCCCGGCACAGGTACAGCGTTCTGCGGCCAGGCGCGGTGGTTCTGAAGAGGTGGTAGAAGCTGATGACGCCGTGCACTTCGGCGCGGGAGATGTTGAACACCTCGGCCACGGTCGGCACGGCCTCCGGAGGGACGTAGCCAAGTTCGTCCTGAATGGCATGCAGGGCCGGCAGCAACCCTCCGGGGCGAGCAGCATGGCGCTGGGCGATCCCGGAGATCAGCGCTTCATGCGCGCCTGTGCCGCTGCCTGCACTCCGCGTGCTCAATGGCGACTCCGAGGTGGTATCTGATCGGTCATTCTGTCAAATATATTCTCCTTTTTCCAGGTAGCCGATCACCTGGCCGGCCAGTTCGTCCGGCGGACGTTCCGCCGACCGGAGCCGGATATCCGGATTTTCAGGCGGTTCGTAGGGGGAATCGATACCGGTGACGTCCTGAATATCGCCCGCTCGCGCGCTCGCGTAAAGCCCCTTCGGGTCGCGCCGTTCGCACACATGAAGCGGCGCGTCAACGAAGATCTCCACGAACCGGCCGTCGCCAGCCAGCGCGCGGATTCGCTGCCGATGCTTGCGGAAGGGCGAGATCAGGGCCGCTACTGCGATTGCTCCGCTGTCAAGAAGGAGTTTGGCGGCATGGCCGGCACGGCGCACGCTCTCGTTGCGGGCCGCGTGGCTGAACCCGAGGTCGCTGTTGAGTCCCAGGCGAAGGTCGTCGCCGTCCAGCACGAAGGCCCGGACGCCCAGCTTCTCAAGCCTCCGGGCGATTTCCCGGGCGAGGGTTGTCTTCCCGGCGGCGGGCAAGCCGGTCAGCCAGAGAATGCAAGGCTTGCGGGCTTCGCGCAGACTCAAGGCTACCGCTCCTGCTTCCCGCCCGCTTCGGCGGCCGGCCGGTCGACTGCTCGCCATGAGCGCTCGGGAGTCCGAACGAGGCGAAGCTCGCGCAGAACGGCGGCAACGTCCGCCGCCTCCGATTCCACGGCGCCTGTCAATGGCCAGCAACCCAGCGTGCGGAACCGCACCTTCCGCATCCTGGGCTTCTCGCCATCCGCCAGCGTCATTCTCCGGTCGGCCCTGACGATCAGCATTCCGTTTCTTCGCACCACCGGCCGCGGGGCGGCGAAGTAGAGCGTCGGCAACGGTATGTTTTCCGCCTGTACGTAGCGCCACACATCAATCTCGGTCCAGCGTTGCAACGGGAATACGCGCGTCGCCTCGCCGCTCCCGCCGGGCGTATCGGAGAGCCGCGAGTCGGCCCTGAATCGCTCCTCGTCGCCCCGCGCGCCGTCGAACATGACGTCAAAGCCGTATCGCTCAAGGGCGCTTTGCAGCGCCTCGCTCTTCATGATTCGGACGTGGGTCTCCGCGCCGTGGCTGAATGGCCCGATTCCGCGCGCAAGTCCTTCCCGGTTGACATGAACGATCAGCTTCATTCCCGCTTCGGCCGCGGTCCGGTCCCGGAACTCATAGGCCTCCGGAAATTTCCAGTTCGTGTCCACATGCAGCATCGGAAACGGCGGAAGGGTCGGCGCGAATGCCTTTTGGGCCAGGCGCAACATCACTGCGGAGTCCTTGCCGGCCGAGAACAGCAGCACCGGCCGGCGATACGCGGCCGCCGCCTCGCGCATGATGAGCATTGCCTCGGATTCCAGCCGGCGCAGGTCGACCGGCGGGTCCCGGCGCGTTTCCGTGGACAGTTCAGCCCCCTTCGGTCAGCTCCAGCAGTTCCTCGTTGGCGCCCAGCAGCAGAGCCACGCGCGTTTCACCCACTTCTGTTGGCCCCCGCAAGAGAGTTCCGCCGGCTTCGCAGGCCTTCCTCAGGGTGGCATCCAGATCGCTCGCCGTGTAGCTGAACAGGTTCACGCCCAGTTTGCCGGGACGCATCCGCCCCGTCAGCCGTTTGCTCGGCACGCCGGCGAAATGAACAAACAACAGCTTGCCGCTGGGTTCGCCGGGCGCCGCCACCAGCAGGAAATGTATGCCGGTTGCGGTGCTCACGCCGGTCAGCCGGCGCGCCAGATCCAGGTTTTCCTCCGGCACCCAGGCATCGGTGCCCGTATTCATCTCCAGCGCGTCGCAGTAAAGCCGGCGTGCCGCGTCGGGGTCGGTGCATATGACCGAAGTGGTTGCGATTTCCGAGAAGGTCACGCCTTCGGGCAATTCGCGCATGGATTCGGGGGGATGCCGGTGGCCCAGCATCAGCAGGGCGGGCACGCCGTCGGGCCCGGAGAACAGGCATTCCTCGGTCTCGAGATCGCCCACTTCGTAGTAGATCGGTTCCGAGCGGAACGCATACCCGGCCCCTGTGATGGCTTCCACGGCCGCGGTCATCGGCGGCGGCACGTAGAAATCGATCGCCTTGGGGCCGATGTCGGTGGACGAATCCACGGCGCCGGGGCCATGGTCCAGGCGCACCGACTCCGTTGGAGCAGGGGAGTATTGCGCCAGGCGCAAGTGTCCGGCGGGATAGCTCCGGCAGGACAGTTCGACCAGCCGCGCCGTCACCTGTTCCGGCAGCCCCCAGGCATCGAGAAGCGCACGCGGCGCTTCGCCGTCGCTCTCCACCTGCAATCCCATCACGTCGCGGAACAGTCGCAGGGACTCATCCATGTCGCTGACACCCACGGTCACCGAAGTCATGCCGTAAACGCTCATCACTTATCCTCCATCAATACCTGCAGCGCCCCGCTGCCGGGGTTGCGGACCAGCATCGCGGAAACGCTGCCCGAGCCCGGCCATGGAACGGCCTGCGGCTTGCTCAGGATCTCCGCCTTCATGGCGCTGCAATTGCCGGCAGCTTCATCCAGGTCGCTGACCGCAAAGGCCTGGGCCAGGTAACCGATGTTCGGGGGTTTGGCCCGCTCGATCAGGGACTCGCACTCGTAGTTCAGCGGCTGGCTCAGCACCACCTTGCCGAACATGTGGTTGCCCTGCATGAACACCACGCGGGTCTTGGCGTCCTCGGGCAGATTCAGCAGGCGGTTGGACTCCGGCGTGCCCAGGACTTCGTCGATCAGCGGCTTCATGTTCAGCACCTGTTCGTAAAAGGCCATGGCGCGTTCGCTGGAATCCACGCCATGCGAACTGGTCACTATGGGCGTGAAGCCGGCGTCCGTGTAGCCGCGCCGCTCGACGTAGGCGCGCATCTGGCCCACTCGCGTTGCCGGGTCGCGGGTGGCGAGTTCCACCAGGTTGATCGGCACCCGGTCGGGACCTTCGAAAATGCCTTCTATGGGATCGCCCACGTCGTCCCCGAAAAAGTGCTGGACGGGATCGGACCAGAGCACGTAGCCGTCCTTCTTCAAGCCCTCGAAGTCGCGGTGAATGTCGGCGGTATAGAAATTGAGATTGAAGCATCCGTACGCCCGAACAATGCTGCGGTCGCGGATTTCCACGGGTCCGGCGCTGCCCTGAGGCAGATGAAAGTCGAGCAGAAGGACCTGGCCCACCCCCTCGTCGCCTTGCCCCAGCAGGATGGCGCGGGCGGACGCCCCGCCGTTCAGGTTCCAGAAGCTTCGGAAGGCCGGGCCGTCCAGCAACTCGTCGTCGAGAACCGACAAACCGATGCGGTCCCGATAGAAGGCCAGTGATTTTTCGATGTCCCGGCAGCCGATAACAGCCGCCCGCATCGGTGAACCGTCCGGCGCAATGATTTCCTCGCTCACCAAATACCCCTCAGTTTCCCGGTCTCTCCGACCGGCGGGGCGCTAAGTCTAAACGGAATTCCGCGCGCCATCGCTGAAGTTCAATGCCGTGGCCGTACAAAACCCCCGCGTAGTATGATTCCGGGCAAGGGAGGAGTGCCGTAATGACCGACTTTGTACGCCACGACCTGCGGATAAAGCCCACCCGCGATGAGTTGTCGCGCCAGCGATTCGTTTCCGAGATACGCCGCCACATACTCGGCGATCTGGCGAACGGAATGCGCGCGACATACCACAAGAAGGTGGAACCGGCCCTTGTTCGCGAAAACGGCCGGGAGCCCGCGGACGGCGTGGAGGTCCACAGGGCGATGCGGAGCGAGAGTTCCTACCGCTTCTATTCGGCCATGCGGGTGAACTGCCAGAAACTCGTCTGGCGCTCGGTCATCCCCACGATCGAACGCAACCTGGAAGACCTGAACCGCAGGGTCGCGGGAGTGGACGCCAATGGAGGCGGACAAGGCGGTTCGGTCACGCTTGACCCGGACGTGGAAACTCCGCCGTATGTGGCCAATCACGACGTGCACCTGATGCCGGGCTGCTACCACACGGAATACGGCGACGACGACGTGGCCGCGGGCGCGTTGTACGACAACGGCGGCGCCGTGTTCAGCATGGGGCTGTTCGGCAGCGAGCGCGACGACATCGGCAGCAGCATCGCGCGCTTCATTTCACTGAAATTTCCGGAATTGCGCCCGCGCCGCATCCTCGACATGGGATGCTCCATCGGCTCGAATACCTTGCCCTGGGCGCGCACCTTTCCCGAAGCCGAGGTCCATGCCGTGGACGTCGCAGCTCCAATGCTGCGATACGCGCACGCCCGCGCCGAAGTGCTGGGTGCGCGGGTTCATTACCGGCAGATGGACGCCTCGCAATGCGATTTCGACGGCGAGCCCGGTTTCGACATCGTCTGGTCGTCGATGTTCCTGCATGAATTGCCGCCGAAGAAAGTGCGCGCAGTGTTCCGCGAGGCCCACCGGCTGCTGCGTCCCGGCGGGCTGATGCTGCACATGGAACTGCCCCCGAACTGCCACACCGTGCCGTACGAGAGTTTCTACTTCGACTGGGACAGCTATTACAACCAGGAGCCCTATTACAAGGCGTTCCGCGACATGCGTCCGATCGACTGCTGCACGGCGGGCGGATTCGACGAGTCGAACTTCGTGGAGTTCATCGTGCCCAGCCTTGCCCGCAACGGCGAAGAGGAACTTCGGTCTTACGTATCGAAGGACGACGTAACCGTCGACGAGAACACCGGGCGCCTGGTGCCATCGATCCGCTGGTATTGCTTCGGCGCCTGGAAGTAGGGCCGGGGCCTTGCCCAAGGATCCCCCCGAGACACGGCTGAGGGACCTGACCCGCGGCAAGCAGCCGCGGTTCTTCGACGTCCAGGGCGTGGATGAACTGGTGTCCATCACGATGGGTCTGGCGCAGGAACTCTGGGCGGTCAAGGAGCGCCTGGCGGCAGTCGAAGCGCTCGGCAAGGCGGGCATCAGCACCGCGGCGGTGGAGGCCTACGAGTTCAGCGAGGAAGAACGCGCCGCGCTCGACCGCGAGCGCAGGGAATTTATCGACCGGATCTACTTCGTTCTGCGGGAGGGCGACGACGGATAGCGCGGCCCGGTAGCGCGGACGGGCCGCTTTGCGTATTATTCCCGCGAATTTCTGACGGAGGTTTATCGATGAAATATCGCATCGGATTGCTTGCGGCCGGCTCCGTGCTGCTGGTTTCAGCCGCCCTGGCGCAACAGGACGCAGGCGAGATCGAGGAAGTGGTCGTTACGGCGCGCAAACAGGAAGAGCGGATCCAGGACGTGCCGCTCACCATCACGGCCTTCACCGCGGCCGAGATCACCGAGCGGGGCCTGAGCGACGTCATGGACATCAGCCAGTTCACGCCCGGCTTCTCGTTCGAGAAGCTGAACCGCTACGGCGTGCAGGGCGGCGGCAGCCGGCCCGTCATCCGGGGACAGTCGCAGATTCTCGGCGGCGCCAACGCCTCGATCTTCGTGGACGGCGTGCTGTACAACGACTCCGTGCTGTCGTTCCCGTTCGATATCGTCGAGCGGGTGGAAGTGATCAAGGGCCCGCAGGCCGCGCTGTTCGGCCGGGCGACCTTCGCCGGCGCCATCAACCTGATCACCAAGACCGGGACCAACGAACCCGAAAACAAGCTTTCGCTGCGCGTGGCCGAACATGAGGAGGGCGAGATCAATTTCCTCTCGCGCGGGCCGATCGCCGAAGACACCGCCTTCTACATGGCTCACGTGCGCTACTACACCTACGGCGGTTTCTACCGCAACACGCTGGATAACCAGCTCGTGGGCGACGAAGAGTCAATCAACGTCAACCTGTCTCTGGAGTTGCGTCCTTCGGACACCTTCACGGCCCGCCTCAATCTGGGCTACGGCAAGGACGATGACGGCGCCGCCGCGGTCACTCTGCAGGATCGCACCTACAACAACTGCTTCCTGGAAATCGCGCGCCAGTATTACTGCGGCGAGGTTGCGGAGCTGGACAGCACCGAGCAGAACCTGGAACTGTTCGGCGACAGTATCGGCCTCGACAAGAAAGCCTGGCGCGCTTCGGCGCAGCTTGAATGGGACCTGGGCGGCTTGACCGTGCGGTCCAACACGGGATATTTCAACGCCGATGTCCTGTACGGATATGACGTGGACATCACATCCAACTCGACGGCGCTGGGTGGAACGTTTAATCGGATCGCGGTCAGCGACCGCCGGGAGTGGTCCACCGAATTGCTGATCAACACCGACCTGGAGTCCGCCACCCGGCTGCTGGGCGGGGTGTACCTGTATCAGAGCCGTCGCGACTTCCGCGAAGACCGCCTGAACGGCCGCACGGTCGATCAGGGCGAGGCGCGCACGGACAACTGGGCCGTGTTCGGATCGGTCGCCCGCGACTTTTCCGATACCGTTACCGGAACGCTGGAACTGCGTTACGCCTCGGACAAGATCGGCAACGACAATCCGGGCGCGCGCGCGACGCTTCCGCTGATCGAAAACACGTTCAAGAGCTGGTCGCCGCGCGTTACGCTGGACTGGAAATATGCGGACGACCGCATGATTTACGGGACGGTCGCCGTGGGGAACAAGCCCGGCTTCATCAACGCGAACCCCTTGCTGGACCCGTCGCTGCGGTTCGCCGAGGAGGAGGATTCCTGGAACGTCGAGGTCGGCACCAAGAACACGCTGAACGACGGCCGCACCACGTTGAACGTGGCGGTGTACTTCATCGACTGGACCAAGCAGCAATTGACCACTACCGGCCTGCTCAGCGACGGCCGCCCGGTGTCGTACGTTACCAATGCCGGCGAAACCGAGGCCAAGGGGCTGGAGCTGGAAGTGGCGCATATCTTCAATGAGCAGTTAACCGCCGGCCTTGGCTATGCGCTGAACGACGCCAGCTTCGTGGAGTTTGACGAGTTCAGGGAACAGGCCGTGTTCACGGGTGGCGATCCGTCGGTGGCCGGCAACCAGACGCCCAACGCGTCCAAGCACATGGCCAACGTTTTCGCCCGCTATGAATGGCCGGTCGGCGCCAACACGGCCTACATCCGGATGGACTACTCCTATGCCAGCCGCAAGTACGCGCAGATCTTCAATCACGCGCACAGCGGCGACCAGAACCTGATCAACCTCAAGCTGGGTCTGGACGTGGATCAATGGGAGCTGGGGCTGTTCGTGCGCAACCTCACCGACGACCGCACGCCAACGACCGTTATCCGCTTCGTGGACTTCAAGAACATCCTGCCGCGCGGCGACAGCGCCCGCACCTCGGGCTTCGTGCGTGCCTTCCAGTATCCGATGGCCGACCCGCGGCAGATCGGATTCACCGCAACCTACGTGTTCTGACCCCCGGGGATCAGATGGGGAGGGTCATTCCCAGCCAGCGGCCGATGGACAGCGCGGGCGTGAGCATCATTCCCGGCGCGAACGTGGAGCCCAGGGTAGTGCCGGAGCCGAGGACTTCGCCGGCGGCGTAAAGGCCCGGGACGGGCTCCTGGTTGCCGCGCACGACCTGGTGGGCCTTGTTCACGACCACGCCGGCCGACGATGTGGCCGAACTGCCCAGGTGAGTGATGGCGTAGAAGGGCGGTTCGGCGATGGGCAAGGGCATGTGCTGGCGGCCCAGCGGGTCCTCGCCGCTTGCGACCGCCCCGTTGTAGTCGCGGACGGACTGCGCCAGGCCCGTCGCGTCCACGTCGGCTGCCGCCGCCAGTTCTTCGAGGCTGCCGGCGCGGGCGAACATGGGGTGGTTCTCGCAGTGGGCGAGAAACTCTTCGCGGCTGAACCGCGGCAGTCCGGGCGGCGCGGAATCAAGGATGTTTTCGTCGAAAACGATGACATAGCGCAGGCGCGGCAATCGCAAGACGGCCTGAGCGCGGGGGCGCACCAGCGGTTCGTCTTCGCGAATGAATCGTTCACCTGACTCATTGACCCAGATTTCCCAGGGAAGCCGCTCCTGCGGCACGGTCGCAAAGCGCGCATAGACCTTGGCGGGGAATTTTCCTGCCGTGAGGATAGAGCCTGTACCGGCTCGATGAAGGTGCTGACCCCGAAGCCAGCCGCCCACCGAGACCGCCAGATCCAGTCCGTCGCCCAGGGAATGCGGCCAGGAACCGGCGGCGTAGGCCGGATAGCCGGTCAGCAGCTCGAACATGTCCGGGTTCATGGCGTAACCGCCGCTGGTGAGCAGCACGTGGCGGCCGCGGAAGGTCCATTCCTCGTCGCCGCTCTCGGCCCGAACACCTTCCACCGCGCCGGAATCGGATGTGAGGAGCCCGGTCACCCGGGTATTGAGGCGAATGGCGATATTGCCCTGCGGCATTTCCCGGTCGAGTTCCTCCAGAACGACCTTGAGGATCGCTTTCCCGGCCTCCTCGGCCCAGAAATATCGAGGGACGCTGTAACCCGCGCGACCCGGCGCTGCGCCGGTCACGGGATGGCCGGGCAGCGGAACGAGGCCCTGGTCGAGCAGCCAGTTCAGCGTATCCGGAGCGAGGTCGACGGTTCGTCGAATGATGTCCGGGTCCGCCTCGCCGAAGGTGATCTCCATGATGTCTTCGTAGTGACGGTCCGGCGAATCGGATATGCCCTGGTCCTCCTGCAGCCGGGTACCGGCCGCGCTGACCTGTCCGGACGCCATGGTCAGCGTGCCGCCCAGCGTGTCCGCCGCTTCCAGCATCAACACCTTCGCGCCGCGCCTTGAGGCGTGAATGGCGGCCGGCAGTCCGGCGGTGCCCGCACCCACGATGATGAAGTCCCATCGCGCCTGAAGTAACGCGCCGGCGCGCACGGCCGGGGTCATCATCGTCAGGGTGGCGCCTGCGCCCTTGAGCAGTTCTCGGCGTTTCACAGCCGCGGAGTGTACATGCGGACACCCTCCCGCCCGGGATTCTCCGGACGCCAGCGCGCCTGCGCGGCGAGCAGTTCGCGAGTGTATTCGTGCCGGGGCGCGTTCATTACCTTCGACGCGGGGCCCTGTTCGACAATCCTTCCGCGGCGCAGCACGATCACGCGGTCGCCCACTTCCGCGGCCAGCGCCAGGTCGTGCGTAATAAGCAGCAGCGCCAGCCTGCGCTCTTCGCGGATGTCCCGAAGCAGCGCCAGGATCCGGGCCTGGGTGCGAATGTCCAGTGCGGAGAGTGCTTCATCGGCGAGCAGCAGGCGCGGATTCATCGCCAGCGCGCGCGCCAGTGCGATCCGCTGGCGCTGCCCGCCGGAAAACGCCGCCGGGCGCCGGTCCATCTGCTTTGGATCCAGACCGACGCGGCCCAGGAGAGCGGCCACGCGGGCCTTTTGCTCCGCACGGCCGCACAGGCGGTGGGTCCGGATCGGCTCCCCGACGATGCGTTCCACCGGCCAACGCGGGTTGAGACTGGAATAGGGGTCCTGGAACACCATCTGCAGATGGCGCGCGCGGACCGCCGCGCCCGGCAAGTCGTCATTCAGCGACGGGAACCGCAGTTGCTCGGGATCAACCCTGATTACGCCGGCCAGCGCGCGCGCAATCGTGGTCTTGCCGGACCCCGACTCGCCCACCAGGCACACGGTTTCGTTCGCGTGAACGGCGAAATCCACGTTCTCCACCGCCGCCTGCGCGGCGCCCCGGTAGCGGACCGTAAGGCCGCGCACGGCGGCCAGGGCTTCACGTGATTTCCGGTGCTTGCTGCGCATCGGAGCAGTTGTGCGCCTGCCCGGCAGCGCGTCCAGCAGCGAACGGGTGTACTCGTGGCGGGGATTCGAAAACAGTTCTCGCGCCGGCCCGTGTTCGACCACCCGTCCGCCGTGCATGACGTAGAGGCGGTCGCAGAAACGGGCGGCCAGCGCCAGATCATGGGTGATCATCAGCAGCGTATGGCGTTTTGCGCGGCGTTTGAGCAGTTCAAGTACCCGTGATTGCACCGAGGCGTCCAGCGCCGTGGTGGGCTCGTCGGCGATGAGCAGCGGCGGCCGGTTGATCAGCGCCAGGGCGATCATGATGCGTTGGCGCTGACCGCCCGAGAACTGGTGCGGGTAGGCGCGCATGGCCGACTCCGGATTGGCCAGTTCAACCGAACGCAAGGCTTCCATTGCCCTTTCGCGCGCCTGTTTTCTGCTCAGCCCGGAATGGCGCATGGCGCTTTCGACCAGCGCGGAACCGATCCGGCGGACCGGGTTGAGCGACTTCAGGGGGTCCTGAAACACGAACCCGGCGAGCCGCCCGCGCAACGGCCGCAGGGCCTGCTCGCCGAGTTTCGTCAGTTCCCGGTCCCTGATGAACACCTTGCCGCCGGTGACGTGTCCCGGCGCGGGTATCAAGCCAAGAATGGCCAGCGCCGCCAGCGTCTTGCCGGCGCCGGATTCACCCACCAGGCCCACGATTTCTCCCTCGGCCGCATCCAGCGATACGTTGTGCAGGATTCTTCCGCTCTGCGGGAAATCCACGCAGAGTCCGCGTATCCGCAGCAGGGACGCCGAACCGCTCATTGTCGGGCGCGATCCAACGCGCTCAGCCCGTCGCCCAGGAGGTGGATGGACACGACCAGCAGAGCGATTGCGGTGGCAGGCGCGACCATCAGCCAGGGGGCGACGATGAGAAAGTCGCGCGATTCCTGCAGCAGCGCTCCCCAGGTGGGAACGCCCAGGGGTGCGCCGAGCCCCAGGAAGGAGAGGGCGCTTTCCGCGACCAGCATGTCGGCGAAATGAAAGGTGAAGACCACCGCCAGCACCGGACGCAGTCCCGGCAGCAGGTGTCCCAGGAGAATGCGCGGCGTGCTCACCGCCATGACGCGGGCTGCCGTTACGTAGTCCTGAGCCAGCAGGCGCAGGCTCTCGGCGTAGACCACGCGGGCGAAGACCGGCCAGCTCAACAGCCCCAGTGTGATGCTGAGCGGCCAGAATCCCCGGCCGGCCACGGTCACTATGATGATCGCCGCGACCAGCCCCGGAAAGGACAGCGTGGCGTCCACGAGTTGATTGATGATGTTGCGGGGATAGCCCGGGAACTGCGCGGCGCACATGCCCAGCGTGCCGCCCAGCAGCAGCGCCAGCGTGCAGGAAACGGTGGCCACGCCCACCGACCAGGGAAGGCCCGACAGAACCCGCGACCACAGGTCCCGGCCCAGGTTGTCGGTGCCCAGCAAATGGTCCGCCGTGCCTGCCGGGGCGAAGCGCTGGGACAGGTCGCCCAACTGCGGGTCGTGCGTCTGCAGCAGTCCGCTCAGCGCGAGGAGCAGCACCCAGCCCAGCAGCGCCGCCGCGCCGAGCGCCAGTTGCGGCGACGCCTTGAGCGGCGCGAGCACCCGGTTCAGCGTCGGTGCCACGGTCATTGCGTTGCTGGCCTCAGCCTTGGATCAATCAGTCGCAGCAGGGCATCCGCCAGATTGTTGACCGCAAAGACCAGTAAGGCGACGACAAAGCAGATCGCCTGAAGCACCGGAAAGTCCAGGTTCTGGGCCGAGTGCAGCAGCAGCAGGCCGATGCCGGGCCACAGGAACAGGGTTTCGATCAGCACCACACCGGATACCAGGAAGGCGAACTGGGTGCCGACCAGCGCGACGGCCGCCGGCAGGGCGGCGGGCAGCGCCTCCCGCCAGAGGATGAACCGCATCGAGGCGCCGTTGGCCCGGGCGGTGCGTATGTAGTCCTCCTGCATCGCCTCGGCAACGCCGGCGCTGACCACGCGGCACAGTTTCGGCGCGAGGAAGAAGCCCAGGGAAATACTCGGCAGGATCCACGCGGCCGGCTGGGCGTAACCGAGCGAGGGCAGCCAGCCGAGCCGCACCACGAATAGCTGGATCAGCACCAGCGCCATGACGAAGCCGGGGATGCCCTGCGCCACGGCAGTCAGTGCGGCGCCGAATCGGCGGGAAGCGGCCTCGGGGCGATGGCCGATCCAGACGCCGGCGGGGATTGCCGTGATCAGCGTCAACGCCATGCTCAGCACCGCCATCAGCAAAGTGCCCGGCAGTTGTTCCAGCGCCATGGACAGGGCCGGCTGGCCGGTATAGATCGAGACGCCGAAGTCGAGTTGCGCCATACGCCCCAGCTGCACCAGGTAGCGCTGCCAGACGGGAAGGTCGAGGCCGTATTCGGCGCGGATGCGTTCGAGCAGCTCCGGCGTCGGGTCCTCGCCGGCCAGCATCAGGGCCGGATCGCCGGCCAGGCCAAGCGCAACGAACAGCAGCGCGTTCACGCCCAGCAACAGGATCGCGAGCCGCGCCAGGCGCTGGGCCAGCCCGGAAAGAATCATTCGACCCGCTCTACCCGGTAGAGTTCCGGGGCCCGCGTGCGCACGCGGAACCCGCTCAGGCCCGGCGCCACCACCCACATGTGACCGTATTCCAGCAGCAGCAGGCTGGGGGCGCGCCGCCGGTACTCGAGAGCCAGTTCGTGCAGCAGGGCCTCCCTTCGCCGAGTGTCCATTTCGCGGCCTGCCGCCACGAGTCCCGCGCGGAGCGTTTCGTCGCAGAAGAACGGACGGGCCTTGAGGCAGGAGTATTGCTCCATGGGACGCAAGGCGTCGTTGTGTGGCGCGGTGTTCCAGGCCAGGGTAAAGAGTTCGGTGCGCCAGGCGCCCTGGAAATACTGGCGGATCCAGTCGGAGAACAGCACCCTGCGGAACGCCATGTCAATGCCCACCGCTGCCAGGTCCTGCTGCAGCTTGGCGAAGATTTCCAGGTCGTTGGGATAGGTGCCGGTTATGACCTGCACCTGGGTGGAGAAACCCTGCGGGTAGCCTGCTTCGGCGAGCAGCTCCCGGGCCTTGTCCGGATCGTGGGGATAGGGCCTGATCCGCGGGTTGTGGCCGAATACGTTGGGCGCCGATCCCTGGCTGGCCGGCGGAGCAAAGCCCTGAAGGATGTCTTCCGAGATTGCCTTGCGGTCAATGGCATGGTTGAACGCCTGGCGAACGCGAACGTCTGCGATCGGCGAGTCGGGATGCCCGGTCACGTCAAAGGCGAAGGCCAGGATCTGCCGCAGGATGTCGGCGTGGACGGTAAAGCCGCGGCTGCGAAAGATGTCCAGTTGCTCGGGGCGCAAGGACATGATGATGTCCAGTTGGCCGGACAGGGCCGCCTGCAAACGGGAAGCGTGGTCGCGCAGGGGATACATCTCCACCCGGGAAATTCCGGGCGGCCGCCAGGCATAAGGGTTGGCCGTCAGCACCACCGCGCCGTTGCGGTTCTGCCAGTCCGTGAGCAGGTACGAACCCGTGCCCACAGGGGTTCGCGAAAAGCCCTGCCGGCCCATTTCGCGCCAGGCCTGCGGCTCGACCATCATCGCGGAGGTCAGCCGGTTGGGCAGGACCGGGTCCGGTTCCCAGGTGGTGAAGATCAGCGTGCGGGCGTCGGGCGCCTCGACCTTGCTGACCCGGCGCATTTCCCAGCCCACTACCGTCGCCTGGCCCTCGTCGCTGATCAGCCAGTCGAAAACCTCCTTTGCCGAGAATGCGTTGAATGGCCGGCCGTTGGCATAGCGCACGCCTTCGCGCAGCACGAAACGCCAGGTGTTGGGGCCCAGGTTCTCGAAACTCTCGGCCAGCAGCGGAACAATGCGTCCTTCGTCGTCGCTTTCGGTGAGCGGGTCGAAGATCTGGCGCCAGACCCAGTCCCCGGGGACGCCCAGGGTCCGAAACGGATCGCCGAAACTGGCCGGCATGAGCGTCACGGCCACGCGCAGCGGCGCTTCCTCCGCATGTGCCTGCGGCGCGACGCCGGTTGCCGCAAATCCGAGAACGAACGCCGACCAGAGCACGGTTCGGGCAAGGCGCAACTTTCCGGCGTGTGTTTTCGGGGGAATTACCAACCTGTCTCTCGCAGGGCCGTTTGAGCGGCGTAGTCTATTATGGGCTTTCCGCGATTCGGAGAGGGACGCTGATGCGAAGGTATCTGTCGGACACGGCACTCGAACCCTTGCCTGAAACGGCACTGGAGCCGGGCACCGCGGCCGATGTTTCGCGCCGTCAATTCCTGGGCGCGATGGCGGCGGGGTCGGCCGGGGCCCTTCTGGCCGGGCGTCCGCGGGTGGCCGAGGCCAGGGCGTCCATCGCGGCGATAGAGAAGGCGCAGGCGGAAGCGCTGCCCGAAGAGGATTTCTGGGCGGAGGTGCGCCGTGAGTTCCTGATCTCCGATGAGCTGGCGTATATGAACAGCGGCACGCTCGGTCCGTTGCCCAAGCCCGTGTTCTACGCCGTGGTCGATGGCTACCGCGCGCTGGCCGCCGATCCGGGCCGCGAGAACCCGCGCCAGGAAGCCGTCCAGGACGTCTTGCGCGAGAAACTGGCATCGTTCGTCAATGCTGCGCCCGGCGAGGTCGCCCTGACCCGGAATACCACCGAGGGCATGAGCTTTATCGCCAACGGTCTGGACCTGAACGCCGGGGACGAGATTCTGTGCACCTTCCACGAGCATCCCGGCGGGCTGGAGCCCTGGAAAATCAAGGCGAAACGGTACGGAGTCGTCGTAAGGGAACTGCCGTTTCCGATTCCCGCCTCGGACCCGGCGGAAATCCTGAACCGCTTCGAGGACGCCATAACGCCGCGCACCCGCGTGATCAGCGTCAGCCACGCCACCTATCCCACCGGCTTCATGCTCCCGGTAAGAGAACTTGCGGCCCTGGCCCGGACCCGCGGCATCCTTACGCTCGTCGATGGCGCGCACGCAATTGGGATGATCGACCTGGACATGAACGATCTCGGTGCCGACTTCTATGCGTCCAGTCCCTACAAGTGGGCGGGCGCGCCGGTCGGGACGGGTTTTCTCTACATGCGGCGCGAGTCGCAGGATCGGGTCTGGCCGACGGTGGCGTCGATGGGTTGGGACGAAGAGGAGGCCGGCGCCAAGCGCTACGATCGCCTCAGTCAGCGCGCCGGCCCGCTGCTGCTGGCAACGATCAGGGCACTCGAGTTTCAGAACGCCATCGGTCGCGGACGTATCGAGCAACGCGTTCGGGCTCTGGCCGCGAGGCTGCGGGAGAGGCTCAGGGAGATTCCCGGAGTGACCCTGTACGCCTCGGACCACCCCGAACTCTGCTGCGGCCTGACCGGATTCACCCTCGACGGTTTCGACCGGATGGAAGTCGTCGACACGCTATGGCGGCGCAACCGCGTTTGGGTGCGGGAAACCGACCACGGCCTGAACACCGTGCGCGCCTCGACCCACCACTACAACACGGAGGAGCAGGTGGACCGGCTGGCCGAGGGAGTCCACCGGATCTTCTCGGAGGGAACGCTATGACGAAACACGATCCCTATCACATCGAACGCCGCGATTTTTTCGCCGGCCTGGCGGGAGGCGCCGCCTTCGCGCTCGGGGCGACCATGCTGGGCTCCGAAACGGCGCAGGCCAACTGGGGGCTTATCGCTCCCGGACCGGTCCCCGGAGAGGATTTCGACGGGCGCAGCCTGGTCAACAGGCCGCGCGCCTACGAGGTCATGGAACAGGAGGGCGTCGACGGAATCGTCGCGCTCAACCCGGTCAACGTCTTCTACCTGGGCAACTACTTCTCCTACGAGGTGCAGAAGCTCAGGGCCATTCCCAGCTTCGCGGTAATGCCCCGCGACCCCGGCAAGCCTTCTTTCCTGGTCGTTGCCTCAACCGACCTGTGGTTCATCGCCAACGCCGAGCGCGAGTACCCCGAGATCATCCCGTACAGCGCGCCGGTGGCGTGGGAGAAGTACCTGGACCCCGAAACCTGGAACCAGCCGCCGGACACCCGCGGCGGCATCCGCCGGCCGATCCGGGAGGAAAGCCTTACGGACATCGAACGGGGCTGGGTGGAGATGGAGCATCGCTTCGAGAACAGCAAGGCGGCCACGCCGGAATGGGCGCTGGTGCGCGCGCTGGATGAAGCGGGACTGGCGAAGGCGCGGGTCGCGGTGGACGACATGAGCATCGCCCACATCCTGTCCAGCCTGGGGCAGGACAGGATCACCTGCGTTCCGGGCGACAACACCTTTCGCAAGATCCGGATGATCAAGTCCGACGTGGAACTGGTGCACATGCGCGCCGCGGCGCGGGCCAACCAGGACGCCTGCATGGCGATGCTTCGGCAGATCGAAGCGGGCATGACGAAGGCGGACACGGACCAGCTTTTCCTCGAGGAAGCGGCCAAACGCGGTGCGAAGGCGATATGGATAGCGATGGGCACTATCGGCGGCTTCGCCGACGGCGAAGTCGTGCCGGGACGCCCGATGATGGTCGACGCGGTATGCCAGATCAACTACTACCACGGCGATTTCGGCCGCACCTGGTGCCTGGGCGAGCCGCGCAAGGACGTCCTCGACCGGGTCGGCATCATCCGCAAGGGCTACGAAGCGGCGCTGGACGTGATTCGTCCCGGCCTGAAGTATTCGGAACTGCGGGCGCATGCGGGAGAGGCCATGAACAAGGCGAACGCCGCGCTGGCCAGGGCCACCTTCGGCGCCTCGCCGCATTCCGTCGGGCTGCAGCATACGGACCAGCCTTACCGGGACGGCTTGCCGTTCATGGTTGCCGACGACCTGACGTTCCGGGAGAACATGACGCTGACCATCGACATGCCGTCTCTGGAGATCGGCTGGGGCGGCGCCCACCTCGAAGATCTGATCGTCGTTACGAAGGACGGTTTCGAACCGCTGGCGACCATGGACGACCCGCTGGTCGTGATCTAGCAATCCGGGGAATCAGCTCCGGGAGTTGTCTTCCTGCCGGCGCACAATGTCGGTGAGAGTGCGAAAATCAATCTTGCCGCTTCCCATGGCAGGCAACTCCTTCACCACGACGTATTTTTTCGGCAGCGCCAGGTTGGGCAGCTGTTCGGTGAGTTTCCTGGCCACGTCCCGTTCATCGATCCGCTTGTTGGTGACGGCAATGATTCGTGAACCTCGCCTGGCGTCGGGCAATTCCACCGCGCAACACTCCACGTCTTCGCCGATCACCGCTTTGAGTGTCTCTTCCACGTTTACCAGGGAGATCATCTCGCCGCCTATCTTCACGAATCGCTTGAGACGACCCTTGTGCCACAGATAACCATCCTTATCGAGAACCCCGAGATCACCGGTGTCATACCAGCCTGACTT
Organism: Gammaproteobacteria bacterium; assembly: GCA_026707445.1. Classification (GTDB taxonomy): domain Bacteria; phylum Pseudomonadota; class Gammaproteobacteria; order Steroidobacterales; family Foliamicaceae; genus Foliamicus. The sequence continues at coordinate 167,688 of JAPOWV010000013.1, read as the reverse complement.
CAATCGCAGATGGGACTCTGCCACGTCATTCAGGTAACCGGACATGACCCCTTCGCCTTTCACCATGATCTTGCCGGTCTCGCCGGGCGCACAGTCCTCCCCGTTGTCGATATTCTCGATTCGTACGCGAGTGCCCGGTATTGGCACGCCAATGCTGCCGGGGCGATTTCCGCCCCGTGGGTTCACCGAGATAACGGGTGAAGTCTCGGTGGTGCCGTAACCTTCGAGGATATCCAGCTCGTGCTTCTCCCGGTAGAGTCGCCTGAGGGAATCGGGACACTTGTCGGCGCCAGCAACAGCCAGTTCCACACTGGCGAAATCTCCCGGCCGGGACTGTCTTGCATATCCTTCCAGGAACAGTGGAGTGCCGACAAGCAGCTGGGGTTTTTCTTCCTTGACGAGTCTGGCGATGACCTTGAAATCGAGAGGGTTGGGGTAGGTAATGGCCGTCATACCCAGACACAGGGGGGTCCAGAGATGGATTGTCAGGCCAAACACGTGAAAGCAGGGGAGCACAGCCAACATCCGATCCATCTCGTGGATGCCCATCATGTCGGAGAACGAATCTATATTGGACAAAATGTTTCGCTGAGTAAGCTGGACACACTTGGGGTCTTTCTCACTACCGCTGGTAAACAGTATTACGGCGGGACTGTCCAGGTCACCGCTGCCCGTAATGCGCTTTAGCCGGCCCGGCGGCAGCCTGGACTTGAGATAGGCCAGCAGCTTTTCGTAGCGGCCCAGTCCGGCCATGATGTCCTCCATGAACACCATGTCCGGCAGTTCCTCACAGCCGACGCGTTCCAGCAATGCGCGGGCCGTGACGATGGTTCGGAAATCACATTGGGCTTGTGCATATTCGCAGTTTTTCGCGGCGCCGGTTGAATAGTTGATCATGACGGGTGTCAACCCGCCCATCAGCGCACCCACGACAGCCAGGGCACTGCCCGAAGAGGTGGGCAACAGGATGCCGATGCGTCCCCGCTCCATTTTCCGGAAGCGCCGCGCCAGAACAAGCGCGCCGAGCAGGGCGCGTGAATAGGTCACATCCCGGTCGATGGCCTTGTCCCTGATGGCTACCTTGTTCGGGTGTTTCCTGACGCTTTTGATGAACCGGTGTTGCAGCATGTTCGCAGTTTAAGCCAGCAGGCATTGCGCTTGAATAACCGCTGCGGTTGGAAAGGTGGGCAGACGGGCCGGAACCGTCTATAATCGCGCGCCGTCAAGGGTTGGAGTTGTTCGTGTCCATTGGTGTGTTCGAAGCCGCGCGGCCGGTGATCAAGGGGTTGATTATTGCCGTGCTGGCGATTGTCGGTGCTTACATCGGACATTGGGCGCACGGCGCCATGCTGAACGACTACACGCCGGTCCAGCCGATCGAATTCAGCCACGAGGTTCACGCCGGCGAAAACGAGATTCCCTGCGAGTACTGCCATTCCTGGGCCGGCCGTTCGGCGACGGCAGGGGTGCCCAGCGTCGAGACCTGCGTGGGCTGCCACAAGGGCCTTACCGAGGTCCGCGACACGCCCGACGTGGTGAAGCTATTCGACTACTGGGAGCGCGGAGAAGGCATTCCCTGGGTCAAGGTCCACGACACTCCCGATTTCGTCCATTTCCGGCACAAGCCGCATATACGCGGCGGCGTCGAGTGTCAGACCTGCCACGGGCCGGTGGAGGAAATGGTCCGCGTTACGCGGCGCGTCGATCTGAACGAGAACCTTCGCATGCCCTGGTGCATCGATTGCCACACCGAGGAAGACGTGGCCAACGGCCGCGATTGCCTGACCTGTCACTACTGACGCCATGCTGAACCGCAGGGACATATTCAAGTACCTGGCCGGCGGCGGCGTCGGCGTCGGGACCGGCCTTCTGCTGGGCGAGGTGAACCAGCGGCCGCTGGAAACGCTGCTGTCCACGCATATTCCGCCCGAGGATTTCTCCCCGGGCATGGACACCTGGTACAAAACCCTGTGCCGAATGTGCCCGGCCGGCTGCGGCATTTCGGTGCGGGTGCGCGAAGGCCGGGCCAAGAAGATCGAGGGCAACCCCAATCATCCAGTCAGCCGGGGCGGCACCTGCGCGCTGGGTCAGGCCAGCCTCAACGCCCTGTACAACCCCGACCGGCTACGCTCGCCCATGCGCTCCGACGGGGAAGGCGGCTTTGTGGAGTCTTCCTGGAAGGAGGCCTTCGAGGCCATTGCGCCGCGCCTGGGGGCGTTGCAGTCCGCGGGAATGGGCGGTCGCACCTGGATCCTCACCGGCGGCTTTCTCAGTTCCGGCGAGGAGGCGCTGGACAAGTTCCGCGAAGCGTTGGGCGCGAACGTCCTGCGTCTCGGCCTGGATACCCCGGCAACCGAGCTGGCGGCCGCGAAGGCGATGTACGGCTTCAGCGGCCTTCCGCACTACGACATCGGATCAGCCGACCTGGTCGTTTCCTTTGGCGCCGACTTCCTCGGCGCCTGGCGCTCGCCGGTGGGCTATTCCAAGGCCTATGGCGAGTTTCGCCAGGGCGGCGACGGCCATCGCGGATACCTCGTTCAGGTTGAACCGCGCATGTCGCTGACCGGAGCCAATGCGGACGAGTGGCTGCCCGCGCGGCCGGGGACCGAAGGCGCGCTGGCGCTGGCGCTGGGCGCGGAATTGCTTGGCCGGGCCGGTCCGGATGACGAACCGGCGGGCTGGGAAGGCCTGCCCGGTGCCTTGAGCCTTGACGAGGCCGCGGCGCTGGCGGACCTCCCCGCCGAACGATTGCGCGCGCTGGCCGATCGGTTGGCGGCCGCGAAGACACCCCTGGTCCTGGGTGGCGGAGCAGTGGGCGCCGGAGCGAACGCGACCGAAGCGCTGACCTGCGTGGCGGCGCTGAACCGGATCCTTGGCGCCGCCGGGACGACCGTCAGGCCCAACCTGGCTCACGCGCCCCGCTTTGCGGCGCTGAGCGACATCGAGAAATTCGTTGCCGAGGCGGCCAACGGCGAAGTGTCGCTGGTGATCGTGGCGGGCGTGGACCCGCTGCACGATCTGCCGCACTCCCTGGGTTTGCGCGGCGCCCTCGACAGGACCGAACTGGTTGTGGCGCTGGACAGCTTTCCCAGCGATACGGCGAGCGCGGCAGACTGGATCCTGGCTACGGACACCTTTTTCGAAACCTGGGACGACGACATTTCGCTTCCCGGAAACGGGAAGTTGTCGGTCACGTTGCAGCAGCCGGTGCAAAGACGCCTGTACGACACGCTGTCCGTCACCGATATCGTTCTTCGGCTTGCGCAGCGGTCCGGCGGGGCACTGGCCGAGGCTCTCCCGTATGAGGATGCCGAAGCCTATACCCGCTCCGAGTGGGCGACTGCATGGACCAACCTTGGTATTCAGGACGATTTCGACGCCGGTTTCCGGCAAGTGCAGCAGCAAGGCGTCTGGGTCGCCGATCTGGTGGAAGGGATGGCCGATGAGTTCTCGGCCGAGGCAACGGTGCCCGCGGCGCCGTCCGAAGCGCAGTTTGCGGGAGATGCATCCGAGTATCCCTTCGTGCTTCACCCCTTCCAGACGCCGGGATTGCGTGAAGGCAAGGGCGCCAGGCTGCCCTGGATACAGGAACTGCCGGACCCGCAGACCAGCGTTGCCTACGGAAGCTGGGTCGAAGTGAGCCCGGCTACGGCGGATGAGCTGAACCTCAGGGACGGCGACGTCGTGGAAGTAAGTTCGCCGGCCGGAACGGTGTCCGCGCCGGTGCTCCGGTATCCGGGCGTGCGTCCGGATGTGATTGCCATGCCGCTGGGGCAGGGGCACCAGGCCAATGGCCGTTACGCGCAGGGCCGCGGGGTGAACCCGGCCTCGCTGCTCGCGGCCGAACGCGACGGGAAGACCGGGGCGCTGGCCTGGGCCGCCACCCGCGTGGCGTTGCGGAAGACGGGTGAGCGCGTACGTATGACGAAGACCAGCGGCGTCAGCCGCACGCTGGGCAGACAGATTCTCGGACCGGAAGACGAGCACTAGGACGATGAGCACGATAAGGGACAAACTGCGCGAGTACCGCACCGCCGGCTACTACACGGAATTCGAATACCACTGGACCATGGCCGTGGACCTGGACCGCTGTACCGGCTGCGAGGCCTGCGTGGTGGCCTGCCAGGCGGAGAACAACCTGCCCATCGTGGGCGAAAAGCGGATGCGGCAGGGCCGCGAGATGAAGTGGCTGCGCATCGAGCGCTACTGGGACGGCGATTACCCCGACGCGCGGCTGAACTTCATCCCGATGCTGTGCCAGCACTGCGACGAGGCGCCCTGCGAAATCGCCTGCCCGGTGTTCGCCACCTATCACAACCAGGACGGCCTCAACGCGCAGGTCTATAACCGCTGCATCGGGACCCGCACCTGCGCCGTCTACTGCCCCTACGAGGTGCGTTTCTTCAACTGGTTCACCTACACCTGGGACGAGCCGCTGGAACAGCAACTGAACCCGGACGTGACCGTGCGCGAGAAGGGCGTGATGGAAAAGTGCACCTTCTGCGTGCAGCGCATCAACCGCGCCAAGGACCTGGCGCGCGACGAGGACCGGCGGGTGGCCGACGGCGAGGCCCAGCCGGCCTGCGCCCAGGCCTGCCCGACCGACGCGATCGTATTCGGCGACCGCAACGACCCGGACAGCGCCGTTTCGCGCAAGCTCGAGGATCCGCGGGCCTACAAGGTGCTGGAGGAACTGAACACCCATCCCAGCGTCGTTTACCTCAAGAACGCCCGCGAGCCGCTGGCGGGTCACGAAGATGACGACCATCACGGCGAAGAGTCCGACAGCCACGCCGCAAGCCCGGTCATGTGGTCGGAAGAATCGAGTGAGGCGGTAGCCTGACCATGTCGGCAACCCGGGAACTGATGTTCGACCACGGCCAGCCGAGTTACTCGGAGGTCAACAACGACGTCATCAACGCGCTGACCACCACCACCTGGCGCTACTGGGTGACGCTCGGCATATCCGCCGGCACGGCGTTGCTGTTCTTTGTCGCGCCGTGGATTTACCAGATTATCGTGGGCGTGGGCGCCGCGGGCATGAACCGCAACGCGATGTGGGGCACCTACCTGTCCAACTTCATCTTCTGGATCGGGCTGAGCCACTCGGGAACCCTGCTGTCCGCGGTGCTGCATATCACGCAGTCGGACTGGCGCAAGTCGATCTACCGGAGCGCGGAGGCGATGACGCTGTTCTCGCTGATGACCGCGGCCATGTTCGTGATGGTGCACGTGGGGCGGGTGTGGTTCGTGCACTGGACCTTCCCCTTCCCCAACCCGATGGAGCTGTGGCCGAACTTCCGCTCGCCGCTGATGTTCGACGTGATGGCGATCCTGACCTACCTGACGGCCAGCAGCGTGTTCATCTACATGGGATCGCTGCCGGACTTCGCCGCGGTGCGCGACCGCTCCACCGGGTTGCGCAGAAGGATTTACGCGGTCATGTGCTTCGGCTGGCGCGGCACGGCCCATGAGTGGCACACGCTGGGCTGGGCCTACACCTTTTTCGCCGTGCTCGTGATCCCTCTGGCGGTTTCGGTGCACTCAATCGTGTCCTGGGACTTCGCGATGTCCACGGTTCCCGGCCTGCACCACACCATTTTCGCGCCCTATTTCGTCTGCGGGGCGATCTACTCGGGCACGGCCGGGATCGTGACCGTAATGTGGATGTTGCGCAAATTCATGGGCTTCGGGCGCTACATCGGGCAACTGCACATCGACAACCTGTCCAAGCTGCTGCTGGTGCTTTCGCTCATCTGGACGTACATCAACATCTGCGAGAACTTCAGTGGCTGGTACAGCGGCACGAGCTTCGAATACGAGGCAATCCTCTACAGGATCTGGGAAGGCCCGTTCTGGTGGCTGTACTGGGAGATGATCCTGTTCTGCGCGGTGGTCCCGCTGGTGCTGTTCTCGCGCCGCATCCGCACCAACTGGAACCTGATGCTGGTGATCTCCATCCTGATCAACATCGGCATGCTGACGGAGCGCTTCGTCATCGTCGCCAGTTCGCTGCCGCGCAAGTTCCTGCCCGACGTGTTCGGAACCTACTTCCCGAGCCTGGTCGAGATTTCCATCACGGTCGGCTCGTTTGCCATCTTCACGACGCTGTTCCTGTTGTTCGTGAAGATATTCCCGGCCGTTTCGATCTACGAGGTCAAGGAGACGCTCAACCCGTTGCGCAGGAGGGAGGCCCACACATGACGCTTCTGGCCTCCTTCGCGCACGAGGACGCCGCGCTGGATGCCGCCCGGGCCCTGCGCGAGAATGGCGTTGACGGAGTGGATCTGTATTCTCCGATCCCGCTGCACGGTGCCGACGAGGCGCTGGGGCTGGGCAAGTCCATGGTGCGGGTGTTCACGCTGCTCGGGGGCATCCTGGGCGCGATCGGCGGATTTACGCTGTGCGTGTGGACCGCGACGCGCTTCATCCTGCCCACCGCGGGCCGGCCCGTGATCACGCTGCCTCCGTATCTGCTGATTACCTACGAGAGCACGATCCTGCTGGGCACGCTGATGACGCTGCTGGGCTTCTTCGTGGTGGCGCGCTTGCCGGCGTGGCGGGACCGCACGTACCGCGCGTCCAGCAATGTGGACCGCTTCGTGATTTCGGTTGCCGGGCCAGGCGCGTCCGATGCCGAAGAGATCCTGCGCGCCGCGGGTGCGGAGTCGATCGAGCGGGAGGAGTCGGAATGAGTCGCATCACTCTCGCCCTGCTGGCAGCCGCGCTGGTCGTGCCGGGCGTGTCCGGGGCGTTGCCGTGGAACGACGATATGAAGGACCAGGTGAGCGTCAAGACGCAGGAAACCACGGTGGAGCTGCCGGCGGAATCCGTTCCCGCCGACGGCGGCGAGCTGGACGGGCCGGCCGATCTTGCGGAACTGGTGCGGGCGCGGCTGAGGGCGGGAGAGCAACTGAGCAATCCACTTGCCGCGGAGGTTGCGGACGACGGTCGGGCGGCGGAGATGTACGACATTTACTGCCGTGTATGCCACGGCGTCGCGGGCGCCGGCGACGGCAGCGTGGGACTCAAGTACAACCCGCAGCCCATGGACCTCACTTTGCCGTACGTGCAGCAGCAGACTGACGGCCAGCTCTACTACACGATCACCCACGGCGGCGTGATCATGCCCAGCTACCGGTTTGCGATGTCGCATGAAGACCGCTGGCGCATCGTGCGGTACCTGCGCACCGGCCTGCTCGAGGAAGCCGCGAAAGTGGCGGACGCAGCCGAGGCCGAGCCCGGCGGCGAAACGGCGGCGGAATGAGCGTCAACGCCGGCACCGGTGCGCTGGGCGCTAAGGCGTTCATGGCGACGATCGGTTTTCTCGCGGGCATTGCGGCCGTTTCCTTCGCATTGCTCTGGATGGACGGCGCCGACGGCGATTTTCCCTGGGGATTCGCGCTGGTCACGTGGATGTTCGTGCTGGGGCTGAGCCAGGCGGGCATCTGTTTTACCGCGGTCATGCGTCTGTGCAAGGCGGAATTCTCGGGGGTCTTCTACCGGCTCGGCGAAGTGATGACGCTGGCGTTCTTGCCGTTCGCCTTTATCGGCTTCGCGCTGATCTTCTCCTGCGGGCGCGAGTCCCTGTTCTACTGGCTGCAGGAGGGCGACCACGGGCACCTGAGTCCGTGGCTGAACGAGAACCTGCTGCTGTGGCGCAACCTCGTGGCGCTGGCGGCCTTCTACGGCCTGTCCGTGCTGTATTTCCTCTGGGGCCTGCTGCCGGATACCCGCGACGAGCTGGCCGATAGCGGCAACCCCGTGTGCCGCGTCTGCTGGCGGTGGCTGGCGTCCTGGCGCGGGCGGGTAGACACGTTTACGCTGCAGCGGCGCCTGTATTTCTCGTCCTTCTTCATTCTCTTCTTCTACGTCATGTCGAACTCATTCATCGCCTGGGACTTCGGGATGACGCTGATCTCGCACTACCACAGCAGCGTTTACCCCCTCTACTACATCCAGGGCATCAACCTGGCCGGGGCGGCGGCGGTCCTCCTGATGAGCGCGGTGCTGTGGCGTTGCGAGGGCCTGAAGGAGTGGTTCGACGCGGGCCGTCTCAAGCAGATGGGCATCCTGATCACGTCCTTCAGCCTGTTGTGGCTCTACATGTTCTGGGCCCAGTTCTTCGTGTCCTGGTTCGGCAACCTCGATTACGAGTACGGGGTGGTCTCGCTCCAGATGTACGGGCACTACCAGCCCTATTTCTGGGCCATGGTCAGCGGCATGTTCTTCATACCCCTGCTGTGCGGAATCGCCGCCTGGGTCAAGCGTACCTGGCCGGCCATGCTGGTGCTGTCCGGGTTTATCGTGGTGGGTTTCTGGATCAACCGCTATCTCAACGTCATGCCGATACTGGAACCGGCGCATGTGCCGTTCGCCGATGTCAGGGAATGGCTGATTGCGATTTCCGCGCTGGCCTCCTGGTTCTTCCTGGTCCTGGTGATGTTCCGCAGCATGCCGATGATCTCCGCCTGGCAGATCAGCAACTACGCGACCGAAGAACAGCTCGAAGCTGCGTCCTGAGGCGGGAGTCACGAAAGGCGGCGGATAAGCGCCTCGATCTCGTCGTCCGTGGGCGCCGTCGCCGTAACCGGCGGCGCGCCGGAAACTCGCGCCTCGGCGCTGTCGCCCATCTCGGCCAGCCGGACCTTGCGTGCCCGAAATCGCCGCTGCGCCGTCTTTCCCAGTCTGCGGAGCTTGTCGCGCCGTATGCCTTCATCCTCATCATCGGCGGGTGCGCCGGGGAAACGCGGTTCTATCGCGATGCAATCGACGGGGCAGGGCGGCAGGCACAAACCGCAGCCCACGCACTCGTCGTGAATGATGGTGTGGGTGAAGTTGCGGCTGCCGATAATGGCGTCCACCGGACAGGCCGGAAGGCAGCGTGCGCAGCCCACGCATAGCGCTTCGTCGATTCGCGCTACCGAGGGCTGCATGACACGGCACTAGCGCACGCGCATGCCCGGTTCCGCGCCTTCGTCGGGAGAAAGCAGGAACACCCGCGACTCTCCCTCGCCGGCAGCCAGCACCATGCCTTCCGACACGCCGAAACGCATCTTGCGCGGCTTCAGGTTCGCCACCAGCACCACCTTGCGTCCCACCAGGATCGATGGGGCGTAGGCGCCGGCAATCCCGGCAAAGACGGTTCGGCCCTTGCCGCCGTCTTCCAGCGTCAGGCGCAACAGCCGGTTGGCGCCGGCTACGCGCTCGGCCTTGACGATCTTCGCCACCCGCAGCTCCGTGCGCAGGAACTCGTCGATGTCGATGGGTTCGGAATGCTTGACTTCGGCGGCGGCCTGTCCGCGATTGGTTTCGACCAGCGCCTTGAGCGTCTTGAGCGATATTCGGCCCGCCAGCGGCTTGAATTTGGCAATCGATTCGTCAAGCAGGGGTTCGTCCACTTCTTTCCAGTTCAGACCGGAGCGCAGAAACGCCTCGGCCTTCGAGGAGATGTCCGGAAGAACCGGGGCGATATAGGTCATGAGCACCCGGAACAGGTTGATTCCCTGCGTGACAACCGCCTGCAGTTCGTCCTGCCTGTCCGGATCCTTGGCCAGTTCCCAGGGTTTCTGTTCGTTGATCCACACGTTGGCGCGGTCGGCAAGCGCCATGATCGCCCGCATGGCCTTTCCGTAGGAACGGGATTCGTAGTGCTCGCCGATCTGCTCCCTCTGCGCGACGAATTCCTCGTACAGGGCCGGATCGTGCAGGCGCGGTCCGAGGCGGTTGTCGAACCCGCGCTGCACGAAGCTGGCGCAGCGGCTGGCGATGTTCACCAGCTTGCCGACCAGATCGGAGTTGATCCGCGCCGCAAAGTCCTCCAGCTGCAGGTCGATGTCGTCCAGGCCGGGCCCGAGCTTCGCTGCGAAGTAATAGCGCAGATACTCGGGATCCAGACCGGCCGCAAGGTAGTCGGCGGCGGTAATGAAGGTGCCCCTGGACTTGGACATCTTCTGTCCGTCCACGGTAAGAAAGCCATGAACGCATACGCCGCTGGGCGTGCGCATGCCCGCCCCGAGCAGCACCGCCGGCCAGAACAGCGCGTGGAAGTACAGGATGTCCTTGCCGATGAAGTGGTACAGCTCGGCATCGCTGTCCGGCCCGAAATAGCGCTCGAACCGGCTCTCGCCGTCCTCGCCTGAACCGCAGAGATTGCGAAAGCTGGCCATGTAACCCACCGGGGCGTCGAGCCAGACGTAGAAGTACTTGCCCTTCTCGCCGGGCACCTCGAATCCGAAATACGGCTCGTCGCGGGTGATGTCCCAGTCCTTGAGGCCCTCCTTGAACCACTCGGCCAGCTTGTTGCGCGCGCCGCGGTCCAGATTGCTGGCCTGCATCCAGGTCTTCAGCAGCGACTCGAACTCGCCCAGCTTGAAGAACTTGTGCTCGGACTCGCGGGTGACCGGCGGCCGGCCGCTCAGGATCGAGCGCGGGTTGACCAGCTCCGATGGCGCGTAGGTGGCCCCGCAGGCGGAGCAGCTGTCGCCGTACTGGTCTTCCGCCCCGCAGGACGGGCACTCGCCGCGCACGTAGCGGTCGGGCAGGAACATGCCCGCCTCCTCGTCATAGGCCTGCTGGATGGTGCGGGTGCGGATGAAACCGCGCTCCACCAGCCGGGAGTAGATCCGCTCCACCAGTTCCCGGTTTTCCGGTGAGTGCGTCGTATAGAAGTTGTCGAAGCGGATCCCGAAGGACTCGAAGTCCCGCACATGGGCCGCCCGGCAGGACTCGGCGTATTCCTCGGGGCTTGTGCCTTCCTCGCGCGCCTTGAGCATCGTGGGCGTACCGTGCGCATCGGTGGCACAAACGAACGTGCAATCCGCGCCGGAAAGCCGCTGGTAGCGTACCCAGATGTCGGTCTGCACCTGCTCAAGCAGGTTGCCCAGATGGATCTGACCGCTGGCGTAAGGCAGCGCCGCGGTGACAAGGATCTTGCGCGTCATGCCGCGATTATCCCGCAAATGGCGCTGACGGGTCGGCAGTAACTACCAGCCGCAGGAAAGCCCCTTGTTCCGAGTCTCAAGCCAGTCCATGAGCGGCTGGAAGTAGGCGATGATCGCGGACGCGTCCATTTCGCGCTGGCCGGTGACTGCCTCCATCGAGTCCTGCCATGGTTGGCTGGAACCCTGCTGCAGCATCTTCCACAGCAGCGCGCCGGCTTCCTTGTTCCCGTAGATCGAGCATTCGTGCAGCGGTCCCTCGAATCCCGCGGCGTCGCACAGCGCCCGCTGGAACTGGAATTGCAGCACGAAGGCCAGGAAGTAGCGGGTGTAGGGCGTATTCCCGGGAATGTGGTACTTGGCGCCCGGATCGAAATCGGCTTCGCTGCGCTCCACCGGAGGCCGTATGCCCTGGTAGCGCGTGCGCAGGTCCCACCACGCCGCGTTGTAGTCCTCCGGTGCGATCTCCCCGGAGAACACGCCCCAGCGCCACTGGTCCATCAGCTTGCCGAAGGGCAGAAAGGCGATCTTGTCCAGCGCCAGCTTCATCTGCGAGTTGATCAGCGCCTCGGGACTGTCCTCCACCTCCTTGATCAGGCCCAGGTTTTTCAGAAAGTCGCCGGTCATCGACAGCGTGACCGTATCGCCCACCGCCTCGTGGAAACCGTCGTGGGCCCCCGACTGGAAAACGATCGGCTGATCCTTGTACGCCAGGAAGTAGTAGATGTGTCCCAGTTCGTGATAGATCGTGAACAGGTGGTCCTGGGTGGGTTCGATGCACATCTTGATCCGCACGTCGTCCTTGCCGTCCATGCTCCAGGCGCTGGCGTGGCAGACCACCTCGCGGTCCTGCGGCTTCACCAGCAGCGAACGCTGCCAGAAACTCTCCGGCAGCGTGGGCATGCCCAGCGAAACGAAGAAATCTTCCGCCAGCTCGGTCATGTAGACGGCGCTGTAGTCGCGGTCCTGCATCGCCTGGGTCACGTTCAGTTCCGCCACGCCGGGGTAGGGCTCCGCCAGGTCGTAGATTTCGCCCCAGGTCTGCGACCACATATTGCCCAGCAGGTGCGCCGGGATCGGCTCGCCCGAGGGCACGATTTCCTCGCCGTAGGCCTGCCGGAGCTTGTCGGCGGTGTAACAGTGCAACTGTTCGTACAGCGGCGAAACCTGGCTCCAAAGCCGCTCCACTTCGTCGCCGAAATCGGCCACCGGCATATCGTAGCCGGAACGCCAGAGCTCGCCCATGTCGTTGAATCCCAGCTCTTTCGCGCCCTCGTTGCCCAATTCCACGAAACGCCGATAGTCGGCGCGGATCGGCGGAGAGATCGTTCGCCAGCCGCGCCATGCTTCCAGCAGTTCGTAGTAGTCCCGGCTGTTCGCCATGACGACGCTGAGCTGTTCGAGGTCGCGGCAGCTCTCTTGGCCGTCGGGACAGTACTTTCCGCTGCCGTAAGCGCCTTCCATGCGGGTCATGATTTCCGACAGTTCGCGGCGCTTGGCGTCGTCGTTCGGCGCCGGTAGCGTCGACCCCCACTTGATCGCGTTGACGGCGCGCTGTGTCAGCGGGGCGAGTTCAATTCCGTCATAGCGTTTGGCGTTCTCGACCGCGGAACTCTGAAACTTGAGCCCCCGTTCCTGCGCCCGGGCGGCGAGCAGCGCCGTGTCCGGCGTGATGTAGGTCTGGTAGGCCCAGGCCGCCGCGGCGCCTTCCCGACGGAATTCTTCGTATTGCTCGCTGGTTTCCCGGACGAAATCCTCGGCGCTTAGCAGCGGCGTGTCTTGGGTCGATGCGCTGAGAGGCACGGTCAGGGCCAGCGCCGCCACGACGATTCGGGTATTCACTTTGTTTCTTCCTCCGCGGGTGTCATGCACTTCTTCAATGGTTTCAGGAAAACGGCGAGGATCAGGCCGCTGCCGACGGTCGTAAGCACGATCTGCCAGTAGAGTCCGGGCATGTCGCTGAGCGCCTCGGGGTCGAACTCGCCCGCGATCAGCCCGGCGATCAGGCTGCCGAGCGATGCGCCCAGGAACCAGATGCCCATCATCTGGCCCACGTACTTCTTCGGCGCCAGCCGGGTGACCGCGGAAAGGCCCACCGGGCTCAGGCACAACTCGCCGGTCGTGTGCAGCAGGTAGGTAAAGAACAGCCAGGTGGGCAGGACCGGGTTGCCTTCGGCCACCAGCGTGGCGGCACCGATCATCACAACAAAGCCCAGCCCGAGCTGGATGAGCCCGAAGGCGAACTTCAATGGCGTGGAGGGGTCGAGATTACGCTGCGCCAGGGCCGTCCACAGCATCGCGAACAGCGGACCCAGGACGATGATGAAGAACGGATTGAGCGACTGGAACCACTCGGCCGGGAAGCTGAACGATCCGAACTCGCGGATCGTGTAGCGCTCGGCGAACAGGTTGAGCGACGAGCCGGACTGCTCGAAGCCGGCCCAGAACATGGCGGCGCCGAAGAACAGCACGATGATGCCGATGACGCGCAGGCGCTCGTCGCGCGTAAGTCCCCCGAAAAACAGCAGGAAAAGGAAGTAGATCGCCGCCACGGCAACGATCACGACGGCGCTCGCTTCCGCAATCGCGCGCGCGTTCAGTTCGATCGCGCCGCCCAGCGCGCCGGCATACACGGTGGCGAGCGCCGCGAGGGCGGCCGCCACGCCCAGCCAGACCTTCCTTCGATAGGCGGCAGAGGCGGCGGATTCGGGACGGGCGCCGGCCTCGCCCAGGTACTTGCGGGTGTAGTAGAACTGCACCAGGCCGAACAGCATGCCCACCCCCGCGGCGGCGAAACCGTAGTGCCAGTTGTAGTCGGCAAGCCAGCCGCAAACCAGCGGCCCGATGAACGCGCCGACGTTGATGCCCAGGTAATAGAGCGTGAAACCGCCGTCGCGCCGTGGGTCGGTGGGCGAGTAGAGTTGCCCGACCAGGGCGCTGATATTGGGCTTGAGCAAACCGGTGCCCAGAACTACCAGGATCAACCCCATGTAGAAGGTGGCGACGCTCGGCACGGCGAGCACGAAATGCCCGCTCATGATGATGATGCCGCCCACCCAGACGGCGCGCTGGCCGCCCAGCAGGCGGTCCGCCATCCAGCCACCGGGCAACGCCACCAGGTACACCGCGGCCGTATAGACCCCGTAAATGGCCGTTGCGATCTCGTCGGTCAGGCCCATGCCGCCCCGCTGCACCTGGTCGACCATGAACAGCACAAGCAGGGCGCGCATGCCGTAGTAGCTCATGCGCTCCCACATTTCCGTGAAGAACAGGGTGACCAGACCCCGCGGATGCTGGAAGAAATTAAGCATCGGCGCATTATAGTCAGCGCATTCCCGGGCCTGCCGGCGCGCTATCATTTCCGCCGCCGTGCAGGTTTTTCTGGATTTTTTCTTTCTCGTGCCGTTTCTGGCGGCCTATCTCGTGTGGGGGCTGATCCCGGCCGTCTGGGTGCTCATGGGCGCGGTGATCGTGCAGGTTGCCGCGCAGTGGCTGCTTGGCGGGCGCTACAAGCCTAAGCCCATCACGCTGGCCTCTGCGGGACTGGTGCTGGTGTTCGGCACGCTGACCGTGGTGCTGAAGGACCCCGTGTTCATCAAGTGGAAGCCGACCGTCCTGTACTGGGCGATGAGCCTGGCCCTTGTGGGCGCGCGCCTGTGGAAGCGCAAGGGCGTGATCCATGCCATCCTGAAATCGCAGGCCGAAGGCTTCTCCGCCCTGCCGGCGCGAACGGCGTCGGCGCTGGACTGGGCATGGCTGATGTTCCTGGCGCTGATGGGCGTGCTCAACCTCTGGGTGGCCTATACGTTCAGCGAAGCCACCTGGGTCTACTTCAAGCTGTTCGGCCTGACCGCTCTGACCCTCGTGTTCGGCCTGCTGCAGGGCTTCTGGGTAGTGCACTCACTGAAGACGGCTGAAGGCGAATGACCGCCGATCGCCCGTCCCTGATCCGCGCCCGGCTGCTCAAGGCCCTCGCGCCCTGCGAAGTCCAAGTCCAGGATGACTCACACCTGCACGCCGGCCACGTGGGCGCTCGCGACGGCGGCGGCCATTACTCGGTCCGCATCG
Source organism: Gammaproteobacteria bacterium (assembly GCA_026707445.1). Classification (GTDB taxonomy): domain Bacteria; phylum Pseudomonadota; class Gammaproteobacteria; order Steroidobacterales; family Foliamicaceae; genus Foliamicus. Next base: position 152,680 of record JAPOWV010000013.1, on the reverse strand, counting down.
TGGCCGAGCAATTCGCCGGCCTGGCCCCGCTCGCCCGCCACCGCCTGGTCTATGCGGCCCTCGACGAAATGATGCAGGGCCCCATCCACGCCCTGGTCATCACCGCCCTGACTCCGGACGAGGCAAAGTAAAGCGCCCACTAAAGCGCGTTCCTGCCCCATTCCCGGCAGGAGCGTCGCGAAGTGGCTCCAGAGGGAATGGGGCAGGAACGTGCGAAGGGCCGCAGCAGCCTGCCTTCTTCCGGCAGGAGCGTCGCGAAGTGGCTCCAGAGGGAATGGGGCAGGAGCGCGCGAGGGACTCTTCAGCCGCTCCGAAGAAACTTCAGAATAACGTCCAGGTACTCGCCGGCCTTTTCCGGATAGTGATGCGGATGGCCGCCCGCGAAGGTGTGTCCCACCGAGCCCTTGACCAGCGCCAGCACCTTTTCATGGCAATTGTTCAGGGGGTCCGTCTCGGCAGTGAGCGCCAGCGTGGGAACGCGGACCTTCGCCAGCGCGTCCCCCATCTCGTATTCCCGCAGCGCCTCCGTCGCGTCGTCCATCTGCTGCGCCAGCATGCTGTCGATGACCGCGTTGCGGAGCAGGGCCGCGCCCTCGTCGTCCAGTTCGAATTTCGAGTCCCACATGCGCTGCAACCACAGCGACCGCTCCCAGACCCAGGCGATATGAGCGCCGTCCTCCGACCATTCCGGCGCCGGCTGCCGGGACACGCTGAGCACCTCGTCGCGGAAGGCGCGGTCCCAGACCGGGCAGCCGTCGAGCACCAGGTGCGTTACACGCTCGGGATGGCGCAGCGACAGCTCGACCGCGAATTCGGAGGAAACATGGCCGCCCACCACGGCCGCGGATTCGAGCCCCAGTCCGTCCATTACCGCGGCGATGTTGTCGGCATAGTCCTTCACCAACCATGGGGCGGGGCGCGGGTCCGACTGGCCGTAGCCCATGTTGTCCGGTGCGTAGCCGGCGAATCCCGAATCGCCGAGTTTGTTGAGTACGGGCACGTATTGGCGACTGGACGCCGGGGTCCAGTGCAGAAGCAGGATCGGAGAACCGGAGCCGGCGGCCCGGACGTGGACGAAGCCCGACGGTGTCTCGACGAGCGTGCGGCGGATGGTCATGCCGGGCGATTCTGCCGGCAATACACTCAGGCGGCTTTCTTTCGCGGTGCCCGCCGCCAGGTCACGGGCATGACCGAATCGGGAAGGCGTTCGCCCTCTTTCAGCAGTTCGCTGCCCTCGAACGGGTTTTTCCGGGCCGTCGGATTGAACTGGTAGCGGATGTCGCTGCCGATCCAACGCAGCGAGAACCCGAGACGGCGGCCCGCGTAGCCGGCCGTGCGCGGTTTCGAGGCGTGGATCGTCTTCGGGTGGATGATCAGCATGTCGCCCGCCCGCGCTTCCCACACGCGGATGTCCGCGTCCGGCGCGGCAACCCGCTCCAGCAGTTCCGACCAGGGATGGAAATTGGGCGGCGCCTCGACGCCCTCAAGCGCCCAGGAACTCACGTAACGATGGGGGTCCTTGTTGGAGCCGGCGAGGGTAAGCAGAGGCGCATTGTCGGGGCCCATGTCGGTCAGAGCCACCCACATCGACGGGCTGTGTTCGCCGCTGAAAGGAAACAGGCACTCGTCGTTGTGCCAGGGCGTGGCCGTTTCCTCCGCGTTGCCTTCTTTCAGGAAGGTGCCGTCCACCCACGCGCGCATTTCGTCGGAGCCGATAACGTCGGCCACGATCTCGGCGCAATCGCATTCCTCGACCAGTTCCTGCATCTCGGGAACCCGCCAGTAAGCGTTGACCAGCCGGACGTAGCCGTCGTGGTCCTCGAATTCCACGTCGCGCATGGTCTCGTGGGGTCCGAAGGCCATCGACCCGTCGCGCAGTCCGGCGACGACGGAATCGATCACGCGGGTCATCCGTTCGACCCAATCCTGCGCAAAAACGCCCGGCACGTGGGCCACGCCTACTTCCGTGTAGGCGTCGATGATTTCCCGCGTTACCTTCGGATGCACGTCGTGGTCCTTACATGCTGTAGCTGACGCGCAGACCCACCATGCGCGGGATCGGACGGTAGCCGAAGCCGGACGGCGCGAACCCGTTGAAGAAGTCCACGTAGAGGTTGCCATCGGTCACGGTGTCGTCATCCAGCAGGTTATCCACGTACAGCGCGGCGCGCACGCTCTCGCTGCGGACTCCGAGCTGGCCGTCCACCCGCCAGTAAGCGTCTTGCGTCGCGACATTGGCGGAAGACACGAAGCGCTCGGACGTGTGGCGCGCGCTGAGGTCGGCAAACCAGTCCCAATTGGCGTTCAGGCTGGCCGTGTAGTTACCGTTGAAATTGAGCTGATGCTCGGGCAGATCGGCCGGCCGGTTGCCATCCTTGATCAGGAGACAGGCCGGCCGGGCGAAGTCCAGGAATTCGCCGCAGCCGCTCTCGCCGATCCGCGATGCGCTGGTCGAAACCACCCGGAAATTGTCGAACTCGCCGTTGATGTAGGTGTAAGCGCCGGACAGGGTCAGTTCTTCGGTGGCGCGCCAGTTCGCCTCGAACTCAAGACCCCAGATCGTCGATTTACCGGCGTTCTCGATCACCGGCTGCAACTGTTGTGCTTCTTCGTTGAAGATCTGCGACGAGACCTGCTGGTCCGTATAGTCCTGGAAGAAGGCGGCGGCGTTGACGGCCAGCGCGCCGCCCATCAGCAGGGCCTTGGCGCCCACTTCATACGACCACAGCGATTCCCGGTCGAAGGGCCGGTCGAGCGAGAAGACCGCGCCGTCCTGGAAACCGGAGGGTTTGACGCCCTTTCCGATCGCCCCGTAAAGGTTCAGGTTATCGTTCGGCCGATAGCTGAGCGCGACCCGGGGAATCGTGTACTTCTCGGTGATCGTTTCGGAGTGGATGCCCGTGACCATGCCGAACGAGCTCAGTATCGGCGGCGCTACGCCACCCAGCGAGATCACGCCGAAGAAGAAATTGAACGGCGGATCGAAGTCCAGCATGTGCTGTATCTCCTCGTCCGTGTAGCGGACTTCGGCGGAAACGAACAATTGTTCGGTAAGCGCATATTCCGACCAGGCGAAAACCGACTGGTGGTCCGTGTAGCGGCTGACGTTGCGGCCCTCGCCGTCGCGCGTGTCGTAGAAGGCGTGGACGTCGGAATCCAGTATCGGCCCAAGCGCCAGGCCCGTATCGTTGCTGCCGAACTGGTCCACGTCCTCTTTCCAGTACAAGGCGCCCAGGAGCCACTGCAGACGGCTGTCCGTCTGCGAGTAGATCCGTACCTCCTGGCTGAACTGGGTCGTGTCATTGATTCGTTCGGTCTCCTGGAACGCCCCCGTCACCACGCCATTGACGGATCCGCTGACGAAATCGTTGTCCTGGAAGATGTCGTCGTTGGATTCCACCCAGCTGGTCAGCGACTTGAGCCCGAAGCTGCCGGCGTCCCAGTCGGAGATGACCGTGGCGCGGAAATACTCGACGTCCATGCCCTTGTAGTCCTCGCCGGTGCGGTGATTGATGTCGAAACCGATCGGGCCGTCCACCAGCGGTCCCGAAAAGATCCGCGTGGTTGCCCTGTTGAGCACGATTTCCGCTCCTCCTGTGAGATTCACGTCGGTATTGCCGTTGATGACGAACGCGGCCTGGGGCGCGTAGCTCTCGTCGGAGTATTCCAGCCGTCCGTAAACGGACAGGTTTTCGTTCGCCTGGAGCAGAAACGCGGCTGAAATGCCCATACCGTCGCCGCCGCCCACATAGTCGTCGGACACCGTGTTCCTGTAGGAACCCCGCTCATCGAACCAGTAGGCGTTGACTCGCACGCCGAATGCGTCTTCGACCACCGGAGCCCCGGCGGACACCCTGACCTCCTGGCCGGACTCGCTGTGCGCCTCGAGAGCGGCCTTCAGGTCGTATTCGTCGAGGCTCGGGCGCTTGGTGATGTAATTCACCGCGCCGCCGAATGCCGAGCGTCCGTAGAGGGCCGCCTGCGGGCCCTTGACGACCTCGATCCGCTCTACGTCCACCAGCCGCAGGCGCGCGAGGCTCCCGCCTCCGGCCACCTGGACGTTCTGCGATGAAATATCGATGTCATCGATCAGCAGGCCGACGCTGTTGCGGCCCTGTTCCGCCTGCAGGCCGCGCAGGGCCGGGGCGTAGTCATTCTGCGTGACCGAGCGGTCGAAGGTCAGGCCGGGCACGATCTTGGCCACGTCCTGCAGGTCGGTGAGGCCGAAATTCTCGATCTGCTCTCCGGTAATGGCCGTGATCGCGACCGGAATATCGAAAAGGCTCTCCTCGCGCTTGCGGGCCGTGACGATGATTTCTTCCAGGACGGCCTCCTGGGCCGCCGCCGGGGTCTGGATGGCGCCGATAGGCAAAAGCGCCAGAGAGATAGCTGCCAGTACAGCTCTCGAAGTAAGCGTTCTCATGGGGGGTCTCCCGCCGGGGACCCGGCCGGCGTCCAATCCGGCCGGCTCATTAGTGAATCGTTTGCATCGCCGCGACGCAAAGTCCCCAATGTCCCGAAGCCGCGACGAGCGCAACGCCCGTCCATGATCTTATCAGACGCTCCCGAGCCGCCCTATCGACCCGCTGCCCCCGAAGCCGCCCGCGCCGCCTTTAGCTTTTCTTCCGAGAGGTCGTACTTGAACAGGAATATGAGGCTGAGCCCGTAAAGGGCGGCCGGCACCAGGCCCGCGCCGATGTAAATCGCCGTGATTGCGCTGGCGGGTTGTTCGGCCTGCATTCCCCCGGTGCCGGCCTGGTAGCCGAACCAGCCCAGGATATAGAGCGCAAGCGCCGGCCCGATCGCAAAGGAGAACTTCTCGACGGTCGTATAGAAGGCCGAAATCGTGGCCTCCCGGCGCATGCCCGTCTTCAGGTAGTCATACTCCACGGCATCGGGCAGCAGCGACGGACCCATCACCAGCACGCCGCTGCCGAACAGGCCCAGGAAGACGGCGCGGACGAAAACGTAGGACAGGGGATCCTGGGCCGTGGCGAGCAGCCAGGAGGCCGTCACGAGGGCATAGCCCGCCGTGCAGAGCATGTAGATCGAACGTTTGCCGTATTTCCTCGAGGCTCGACTCCAGAGCGGGAGAACCAGGATGATGACGACCGTGATCGTGACGAGGTAGACGGTCGTGAGCGTGTAACTCATTCCCAGGATCACGACCTTGAAATAAACGCCGGTCACGCCGGCCGTCGCCAGCCCCAGCAGCTGACCGAGCTTGGCGCCCAGCAGCAACAGGAGCGGCCGGTTGTCGAAAGCCGTCCTGATCTGCGTCCCGATCGGGTACCGGTGTTCGGTGATCGCGGTCTGTCTTGCCGATCCGGTGCCGAAGAAGCAGTAAACGGACGCCACGACAATGACTACCGCATAGATCCAGGCCATGGTGCCGTGCGCGCCGCGATCGTTGCCCAGATACTCGACCAGCGCGAACGAAAAGACCGAGATCAGCCCGCCGACGTTGACGAACGCGATCCGGTGGGCCATGAGCGAAGTCCGCACGTGATAGCTGTCCGTCATTTCGGCGGGCATCGCCAGGTACGGAATATTGAAGACGGTGTAGCCGGTATAGGTCAGGAGCAGCGCTGCGAGCATGAAGGCGATCAGCGGCGTCTGGCCGGCGTACTCCGGCGGATTGAACGCCAGCGCGAAGCCCGCGGCGGCGATTAGCCCGCCAAGGAAAAGGAACGGGCGTCGGCGGCCCCAGCGGCTTCGGGTGCGGTCGCTGATGATCCCCATCAGGGGATCGGTGACCACGTCGTAGAGCTTCGAGGCCAGCAGCAGGGTGGCCACGGTGGCGGCGCCTATCCCCAGAAAGTTGGTCATGAAGGGCGCGAGGATGCCGGCTGGCGTATTCAGGACGACCGCCATGCCCAGCGCCCCGGCGCCGAAGTTGATACGCAGTCCCCTTGAGACTGCGTCCGCTGCTCCGGTCGCTTCAGGCGCGGGCGAAGGGTTTGCGTCCTCTTGTACTGTCATGACTCCCCCCTGACCGTGGTGGGCAGTTTAGCCGCTCGGCTCGGGAATGGAACCGGGCGGGCGGCCGCGCAGCGCCTCGAGCCGGTCTTCCGATAGGTCGTATTTGAACAGAAAGACAAGGCTGAGTCCGTACAGCGCGGCCGGAGTCAGGCCCGCGCCGATATAGATTGCGATGATTGCGCTTTGCGGCTGCTCGATCCGCATGCCTTCCGTGCCGGCCTGGTAGCCGAACCAGCCCAGGAAATAGAGCGCCAGCGCCGGGCCGACTGCGAACGCCAGTTTTTCAACGGTCGAATAGAAGGACGACAGGGTGCCCTCCCGGCGCATTCCCGTCTTGAGGTAGTCGTACTCCACGGCGTCCGGCAGCAGGGCCGCGCCCAGTATCAGGATGCCGCTGGCGCAGATACCGAGCAGTACCGCGCGGATGAAGACATACGAAAGCGGATCGTCCGCCGTCGCCAGCAGCCAGGTCAGCGTCACCAGCGCGTAGCCGGCGCTGGCAGCCATGTAGGTAAGGCGTTTGCCGTACCTGCGGGAAGCCATGTTCCAGACGGGAATGAAAGCAATGATGACCAGGCTGCTGGTATAGAGATACAGGGTCGTGAGCTGGTAGCTGAGTCCGAGGATCACGACCTTGAAATAGACCCCCGTCGCGCTCGAGAGCGACACGCCCAGCAACTGGCAGAACTTGGCCCCGAGCAGAAGCATAAGCGGCCTGTTGCCGAAGGCGGTCCGGATTTGCGTCCCGATCGAATGGGCATGCTCCTTCTGGAAAGTCTGTCTCGCCGCCGCCGTACCGAAGAAGCAATAGGCGGACCCCAGGAATATGAGCATCGCGAACGCCAGGCCCATGGTTCCGTGAGCGGCCCGGTCGTTTCCCAGCCATTGGACGATCGCGAACGCGGACACCGCGATCAGCGCGCCGATATTGAGGAAGACGACCCGATGCGACATCAGCGTCGTGCGCTCGTGGTAGCTGCCGGTCATCTCCGCCGGCATGGCCATGTACGGAATATTGAATACCGTGTAGCCGGTGTAGGTGACCAGCAACGCCCCCAGCACAAAGGCGATGAGCCACGCCTGACTGCCGATAGCCGGAGGATTGAAGACGAGCACCAGTCCGATGGCGCTGATGGCGCCCCCCAGCACGAGGAACGGTCGGCGGCGACCCCACCGCGTCGACGCCCGATCGCTGATTACGCCCATAAGCGGGTCGGTCACCATGTCGTACAGCTTGGAGACCAGCAGCAGGGTTGCCGCCGCTCCCGCGCCTATCCCCAGAAAGTTGGTCATGAACGGGGGGAAGACGCCGCCCATCGTGTTCAGGATGACGGCCATGCCCATCGCGCCGGCGCCGAAGTTCATGCGCAGGCTTTGCGGGAGAGCGCCATCGGCACGCGCGGAATCGTGCGTCGGTGAATTCGTGGTTTCCATTGCGCAGTCGGACAGTTGCAACGAAGTCTAGCCGCTGGATTCCTCGGCGGCACTTACAATCAGGCCAGTTCTGCGGGAGGATGCGTGTCTCGGAATCTGGAAACGGCGGTTTTGGGAGTGGAGGCTCCGTTCGGCGGTTTGACGCTGGGCGAGGCCGGGGGCCACGTTCGCGCGCTAAACGGAGACCGCGCCGTCGAGTTGACCGTGGGTTTTCCCTGCGACGGTTTTGTCGAAGAGTTGACCGCGCGGGTCCGGGAAGCCACTTCCGTGGAAGAGGTGGTGGTTCGAACGAAGATCGCCGCGCACGCGGTTCCTCCGCAGGTGCAGAGGCTTGAGCAGGTTAGGAACATCATCGCGGTGGCTTCGGCCAAGGGCGGCGTGGGCAAGTCCACGGTGGCGGCGAACCTGGCCGTCGGGCTGGCGATGGACGGCGCCGCCGTCGGGATCCTCGATGCGGACATCTACGGTCCCAGCGTGCCGCGGATGCTGGGTCTGGAAGGCGAACGGCCCCGCAGCGCCGACGGCAAGAGCTTCGAACCCCTGCGGGCGCACGGCCTGCAGGCCAGTTCCATCGGTTTTCTGGTGGATACGCGAAGCCCGGTCGTCTGGCGTGGCCCGATGGTGACGCAAGCTCTGATGCAACTGCTTGGCCAGACGCGCTGGAAGGACCTGGATTACCTGATCGTGGACATGCCGCCGGGCACCGGTGACATCCAGCTGACGCTGTCGCAACGCGTGCCGCTGGCCGGCGCGGTGGTCGTGACCACGCCGCAGGAACTGGCGGTGGCCGACGCCCGCAAGGGCATCGCGATGTTCCGCAAGGTCAACGTGCCGGTGCTGGGCGTGGTGGAAAACATGAGCGCCCATGTATGCCCGCATTGCGGCCACGCCGAAGCGCTGTTCGGCGAGGGTGGAGGCGCGAGACTTGCCGGTGAATTCGACCTGCCGCTGCTGGCGCAACTCCCGTTGTCCGCGGGTGTGCGCGCGGCCACGGACGATGGACGACTGGTGGCGCCTTCGGAGCCCGATCAGGGGGGCGATTACCGGGCGCTGTCGAGGGCCGCCGCCGCACGCCTGGCGGGAATGGCGCGCGGCGCGAAGACGGCATTCCCTAAAATAGTAGTAGAGTCCGACTGATCGAAAATGGCCGATAAGCAGCAACTTTTTGAAGAGCCCGCCGCGGTGGCAAGCCTGGCGGTCGTCTCGGGCGAGCCGTACGTGGAGGCGCCCGCCGACCTCTTCATCCCGCCGGAAGCGCTGCGCGTGTTCCTGCAGTCCTTCGAGGGACCGCTGGACCTGCTGCTGTACCTGATCCGCCGCCATGACCTCGACATCATGGACGTTCCGATAACCGATATCTGCGAGCAATATGCGCAGTACATCGAACTGATGCAGGAGATGGAGCTGGAACTGGCCGGCGAGTACCTCGTCATGGCCGCAACCCTGGCGGAGATCAAGTCCCGCCTGCTGGTCCCGCAACTGCCGCTGGAGGAAGAGGACGAGGAGGACCCGCGCGCCAGGCTGTTCGAGCGCCTGCTGGAATACGAGCGGCTCAAGCAGCTGGCCGCCAGCCTCGAAGAGCTTCCCCGCCAGGAGCGCGACGCGTTTCAGGCCAGCGTGGACGCGCTCGAGGACCAGCGTCCGCGGGAACTGCCCCAGGCGACGCTCAACGAGCTGGCGCTGGCCTACGCCCGCGTGATCGAGCGGGTGCGCTTCAGCGGGGGCTGGGCGGTGCAGACCGAACAGTTGTCGGTGCGCGAGCGCATGTCGGACATTCTCAAGCAGGTCTCGGGGCGGGAGTTTACGGAATTCACCGAGCTGTTCGATCCGTCCGAGGGGCGCATGGGGGCGGCCGTGACCTTTTCGGCCGTGCTCGAACTGGTGCGCGACAACGGCGTGCAGGCCGTCCAGAACGAACCGTTCGCGCCGATCTACGTCAGCGGTCCCACCCACGGCAAGGACGCCGCCAAGTGAACACCCCGGATACGCGCAACCTGGTCGAGGCGGCGTTGCTGGGGGCGGGGCGGCCCCTGAACATGACTCAGCTCCTGAGCCTGTTCGATCCGCTGGAGGAAGTGGGCGAAGACGATGTGCTCCAGGCCCTGGGCGACCTGGAGCGCGACTATGCCGGACGGGAAATCGAATTGAAGGAAGTGGCCGGAGGCTGGCGGGTGCAGACGGGCGGCGCGGCCGCGGAGCGGCTGGCGAAGCTGGAGCGGTTCCGTCCGCCCAGGTTTTCCCGGGCATTGCTGGAAAGCCTTGCGGCGATAGCCTATCGGCAGCCGATTACGCGGGCGGAGATCGAGGAATTGCGCGGCGTGCGTTTGAGCGGCCACATCATGCGCACCCTCATGGAGCGCAATTGGATCGAAGTCGTGGGCCACCGCGAAACGCCGGGCCGGCCCGCGCTTTATGGCACGACGAAGGACTTCATGGACTATTTCGGAATCAGGCGCCTCGACGATCTGCCCTCGGCCGGCGAATTCGCATCCCCGGACGATGCTCCCGCCGCCGCTCCTCCGGGAAGCGGTTCTCCCGACGTTGCCGACGCCGTTGGAGAGCAGGGCGCCGGCCTCTTCGACATCGGCTCCGATTCCGGCGAAACAGACCCCGCCCCCGATTGATTCGGGTCCAGAAGTACCTGGCGGCGGCCGGAGTGGCCTCCCGCCGCGAAGTGGAGGCCTGGATCGCGGCCGGGCGGCTCAGCGTCAACGGGCGACGGGCTGCGCCCGGGCTCAAGGTTGACGGCGGCGAGCGGTTTCGCCTGGACGGGCGGCCGTTGCATGTGCCGCGCAGCGATTCGGGGGCGATGCGGGTAATCGCCTACAACAAGCCCGAGGGCGAGCTGGTCACGCGCGATCGCCGCGCCCGCCACCCGACCGTATTTGCCGCTCTGCCGCGCCTCGCCGGAAGACGCTGGGTGGCGGTCGGCCGCCTGGACCTGAACTCCACCGGACTGTTGCTGCTGACCACCGACGGCGGACTGGCCCATCGGCTGATGCATCCGTCCTTCGGAGTGGAGCGCGAATACCTGGTCCGGGTCCTGGGGCAGCCCGGTGCGCGGGCGTTGCGCCGCCTGACCGAGGGTGTAGTGCTCGAAGACGGTCCCGCGCGGTTCGACGCGCTGGTCGAACAGGGAGGCAGCGGCGCCAATCGCTGGTACCGGGTAACGCTCAGCGAAGGCCGCCACCGCGTTGTGCGCCGCCTCTGGAGCTCACAGGGCCATGCGGTAAGCCGCCTGATCCGTGTCCGCTACGGCCCGGTGCGGCTGCCGCGGGACCTGCCTCGCGGCCAGTGGCGCGAAATCGACCCCAGGAAGTTTGCCGACGCCAGCGGCTAGTGGGGCTTGGGGGCGGGCTCCTGCTGCGATTCGGTTTCGGAGGCCGATTCCGGCGGGCTTTCGTTAGCCAGCAGCGGCGTGGCGGCCGTAGCCACTTCTTCGGGCGCCTCGATTTCCCTGGTCTTCTCTACGCCGGCCTTGTTCATTCTGTCCAGCGCCGGGAGAAAGCGGCTCTTGAACGAACTCACGGCGCTGTTGTAGGTGCCGATCGCGGTATTGAGCTGATTGCCCAGCCGTCCGACGTGCCCGCTGAAGACCGCCACGCGCTCGTGAAGTGTGGCGGCCAGCCGTGAGATTTCCTCGGCATTCTCGGCCAGCGCCAGTTGCCGCCAGCCGTAGGCCGTGACCCGCAGCAGCGCCATCATCGAGGTGGGCGTGGCCAGGATCACGCGCGCGCGCAGCGCTTTCTCCAGCAGGTCCGGCCGCTGGTCGCCGGCGGCCGCCAGGAAGTGGTCGCCGGGCACGAACATCACCACGAAGTCCGGGCTGCGCTCGAACTGGTCCCAGTATTCCTTGGAAGCCAGCCGCTTTACCTGTTCGTCCACATTGACCGCGTGCTGGGCCAGCAGAGCCGATCGCGCGTCCTCGTCGTCGGCCTCCACAGCGCTCAGGTAGGCATCCAGCGGCGTCTTGGCGTCCACGACCAACTGTCCGCCTTCGGGCAGCCGAACGATCATGTCCGGCCGGGTCCTGCCCTCCGGGCCCTGCGGCTGCTCGGCGAAATCGCAATGCTCCTGCATGCCCGCGATCTCCACCAGCCGCCGCAATTGCATTTCACCCCACTGGCCCCGCACCTCCGGGCGCCGCAAGGCGGTGACCAGGCTGCGGGTCGTGTCCCGCAGCTCCTTGTTGCCGGAAGCCATGGCCTGAATCTGCTCGCGCAACTGTCCCTGGGCCTCGGCCCGTTCCTTTTCCATGTTGCTCAGGGTCTTGCGGGTCTGCTTGAGACTCTCGTTGATCGGCTTGACCAGCGCCTCGATGGCTTGCTGACGCTTCTCCAGGTCGGCGCCGGATTCCGCACGCGCCTTGCCGAAGGACTGTTGCGCCAGATCGAGAAAGTCCTTCTGGCTCTGGCTCAGCGCCTCGCGGGCCAGCGCCTTCAGCTGCCCCTGGAACTGCTCGTCGGCAGCACGGCGGCTTTCCTCGCGGGCCTGCTCCGCGGCCTTCTGTTCACGCAGCTGCGCCTGACTCTCTGCCAGTTGCGCTTCCTTTCGCGCGATAGCGGACTGGCCGCGCGAGCGTTGCCACAGCAGGCCGAGCAATGCACCGGCGGCGAGGGCCGCCAGTGCGGTCAGGGCAATCGCGGCATTCATGCCGCGCGCGGCGCGGCCGCTCCGCCATTCGCCGCGGCGGCCTGTTCGTCGATCCAGCCCACGAGGTCCCGGGGCGATTGCAATATGGCGGCTGCGCCCCAGGCGCCCAGGTCTTCATCCGGCGGAAAGTATCCCCAGGCTGCGGCCAGCCCGGTCATGCCGGCACTGCGCGCGGCCTGGATGTCGCGGGGGTCGTCGCCCAGCATGACGCAGGCGCGCGGCTTCACGGCAAGCCGGTCGGCCGCGAAGATCATGGGCTCGGGGTGCGGCTTGGTGTGGGTGGTGGTGCCGCCGCCCACGGCCACCGCGCACTCGTCCGCCAGGTCCAACGCTTCGAGCAGGGGCCGGGTCAGGTATTCCGGCTTGTTCGTGACCACGCCCCAGGGAATCTGCCGCTGGGCGAGACCGTCCAGCACCCGCCGCATGCCGGGAAACAACCGCGACCGATCCGCCAGGCGGCCCGAGTACTGCTTCAGGCAGCGCTCCAGCACTTCGGGGTATTCCTCGCTGCCGATGAAATCGGCGCCGTAGGCGGCCGTCAGCAGTCCGCGCATGCCCCTGGATACGAACTGGCGCAGGTGCTTGAACGGCAGGGGCCGCCCCCCGCGCTCGCGCATGACGTCCTGCACGCAGCCCACGAGATCGGGGGCGGAATCAACCAGGGTCCCGTCCAGATCGAACAGGACCGCGCTCACGCGGGGATTCGCCGCGCTCATGCGCCGGCCGCCTTGGTGAAGTGGGCGATGTAATTCACGTCGATGTTGCCGCTGCGCCGGAAACTTCCGTGCAGGGGATTGTATTGAAGTCCGGTGAAGTCCCGGACGCTCAGGCCCGCGGCGCGAGCCCAGGCCTCCAGTTCGGACGGGCGGATGAACTTCTCGTAGCGGTGCGTGCCGCGCGGCAAAAGGCCCAGCACGTATTCCGCGCTGACGACGCCAAAGGCGAATGCCGCGAAGGTACGGTTCAGGGTTGAAATGAAGACATGGCCGCCGGGGCGCGTCAGCCGGGCGCATTCGGCCAGCAGTTCGCCGGGCCGGGGCACGTGTTCGAGCACCTCCAGGCAGCAAACGACATCGAACTCGCCCTTGAGTTCTTCCGCGGCGCCGAGGCGGTATTCCAGATTGTCCAGGTTGCCGGCCTCGGCATGCAGGCGGGCCACCTCCAGCATCTCACCGGAAGCGTCCAGTCCGAGCACGGACTCCGCTCCCCCGGCCGCCAGCGATTCGCTCAGGAGCCCGCCGCCGCAGCCGACGTCCAGGCAGTGCCTGCCGGCGAGCCCCCCGGCGCGTTCGACGATATATCGGACGCGTACCGGGTTCATGGCGTGCAGGGGGCGGTTCGGGCCGTTCGGGTCCCACCATTGCGCGGCCATCGCGGCAAAGCGCTCAAGCTCCGCCGCGTCGGCGTTGGGTTGTCTTGCTTCTTCGTTCATCGCATTTCCGCGCTCGGCCGGCCGGCGCGCGGGCGGCCGATTCTCGCCCCCCAATCGCGCGCCTGCGCCAGGATCCGATCCTCGTCGTCCCAGGCAAGCGCGCCGGCCTCCATCAACGCTTTCCCGCGCACCCAGACATCGGTGATCTGCGAGGACTTGCCGGCATAGGCTACCTGCGAGGCCGGGTCATAGACCGGCTGCGTATTTGCCGCAGACAGGTCCAGCGCAACGAAATCCGCTGCCTTACCGGGACGTAGCGAGCCGATTTCGCCGTCCAGACCGAGCGCCCTGGCCCCGGCCAGCGTAGCCATCTCCAACGCCTCGGCCGAGGATACGGCCTCGGCATTGCCCGACACCCCCTTGGCAAGCAGCGCGGCGGTCTGCATTTCTTCGAGCATGTCGAGATCGTTGTTGCTGGCCGCGCTGTCCGTGCCCAGGGCAACGTTGACGCCGGCGGCAAGCAGCGTTTCCACGGCGGCAAAACCGCTTGCGAGTTTCAGGTTCGACTGCGGACAGTGCACGATCGAGCAGCCCCGTTCGGCTAGCAGGGCGATTTCCCCCTCCTCAAGCCGGGTCGCATGAACCGCCATCAGGCGCTCATTGACCACGCCCAGCCTGTCCAGACGGGCAAGCGGCCGGCATCCGTGCCCTTTAACCGACTCGGCGATTTCGGCTGCGGTCTCGTGAACGTGAATGTGTATGGGGAGATCGCGTTCCTCCGCCAGTTCCACGCACAGCGCAAGCCCCGAATCATCGACCGAGTAGGGTGCGTGCGGCGCCATCGTGAACGAGATGCCGGCCTCACCCCGGTATCGTCCGTACAGTTCCGCGTTCTTTCGAAGCGAGTCCTGCCGGTCCCCGGCCCAGCGATTGGGGAAATCGACCATCGGCAAGCCCACGGCCATCCGCACCCCCCGGCCCACTGCGATTTCGGCGCCGACGTCGGGGAAGAAATACATGTCGGCGAAGCAGGTCGTTCCGGTCCGCACCATCTCGACCAGCGCCAGCTCCGTTCCGGCGCGCACGTAGTCCTCGCCCAAGTGCCGGTTCTCGGCGGGCCAGATGTGATTCTCAAGCCATTCCTTAAGGGGAGTGTCGTCGGCGAAGCCCCGCAGCAGGGTCATTCCGGCGTGGGTGTGCGCATTAACCAGCCCCGGGATAACGACATGCTCGGGGCGCTCGACCCGCCTGGCCCGCGGCCACCGGCGTCGCGCCTCGGCGCCCGGCAGCAGCGCGGCAATGCGTTCGCCGCGCACCGCCAGCGCATGGTCCTCAAGCACGGCCCCGGCGGGTTCGACCGGCAGTATCCAGCGGGGGAGAATCAGAAAGTCGGGTGCGTGCATCAGGGCCCCGGATAGCGCGAGGAGCCGGAGGAAATTGTACCGGCGGCCGGCTCGCCGGCGCATATACTTTTCCTGGTGTTTTCCCGGGGGACGGGCTTATGTGGATACGCAAGAGCGACAAGGACCGGCAAGAAGGGCGGCGCACGCCCATCCCGACCCAGGTGGTATCCAACGAGGAGTACCTTCCGATGCCGCAGTCGGAGGACCAGCGGCGCGTGGAACGGCGGATTTACGAACTGGCGGACCGCCTGGCCGGCAGGCGCAGGATGAGCCGCAGGCAATATCTGGGCAGCGCCGCCGGCATGGCCGCGGCCTTCCTGGCCATGAACGAGGTATTCGGCCGGTATTTTCTGGTCGATTGGGCGGAAGCCGCGGAGACCGGGACCGAACGGGAGTCCTGGCCCGATTTCATATTCGACGCCCAGCTTCACCACGTAAAGGAGGGAATAGTCGGCCCGCTGGGCTTCCGTCGCCTGGCCGGCATGTTCAACCTGAATCCGGACCTGGTGGGCGTCAAGCCCGGGCGCGAGGACCTGCAGCTCGAGAACTTCACCAAGGAAGTCTTTCTCGACAGCGAAACCACGATGGGAATCATCAGCGGCGCTCCTCTCGGTGAGGACCGCTACAACATCCTTCCCGTGGACATGATGGTGGAGACGCGGCGGACCATCAACGAACTCGCGGGCTCGCAGCGCATGCTGAGCCACGGGCTGGCGGCGCCGAACGTGTCCGGCGGCCTGGAGGAAATCGAGCGCCAGGCGGTGGAGCTCAAGGTGGACGGCTGGAAGTGCTACACGGGCGTGCCGGTCAATCCCTGGCGGATGGACGACGAGGAGGTCGCGTATCCGTTCTACGAACTGGCGCTCAAGCTGGGGATTACCAACATTTCGGTGCACAAGGGCCTGCCCATAGTCGGAACCGACCCCGAATACTGCCGGCCCTGGGACATCAAAAAGGCCGCACTGGACTGGCCGGACCTGAACTTCATCGTCTATCACTCGGGATTCAAGAACCTCGTCAACGAGCTGGCGGCCGGCGCCACGGGCATCGACGACAGCGGCTACCTGGTATGGACTTCCGATATCGTGAAGGACCGCCTGGAAACGCCCGCGATGACCAACGTCTACATGGAACTCGGAAGTGTTTTCGGCCATACGGCGATCACCCATCCCGAAATCTGCGGCCACCTGATGGGCCAGATCCTCAAGGCCTTCGGCAGCGATCGCGTGATCTGGGGCACCGATTCGATCTGGTGGGGATCGCCGCAGTGGCAGATCGAGGCCTTCCGTCGCTTCGAGATTCCCGAAGCGCTGCAGGAAAAGCATGGCTATCCCGCACTCACAAGGCAGGACAAGGAGCTGATCCTCGGCCTGAACTCCGCCCGGATATACGGCATCGACGTGCCGGACGCGCTGGAGGCAATCCCGGGCGACCGGCTCAGCGGGATGCGGGCGGCCTACCTGGAAAGCGGGCCTCAACCCAGCAACACGCAATACGGCTGGGTGCATGAAGGGCCGCTGGCAGAAGATCCGGAAGTACCCTGGAGCACCCCCATATGACTTACGAACACATTTCGGTGCGGCCGACAACCGGCACATTCGGCGCTACGGTGAGCGGCATCGACATGTCGCAGTCCCTGGACGAAGCGACACTCGGCGAAGTCCGCTCGGCCTGGCTCGAATACCAGGTGCTGTTCTTCCGCGACCAGGAAATGACCCCTCGGCAGCACGAGGATTTCGCCGCTAATTTCGGCGAACTCACCAAGGCCGGTTTCATGCCCACGCTCGAGGGGACCACGGGCGTCTTCGTGCAGGAGTATCCGGGCCTGTACAGCCGTGACGTGACCGACATCACCTGGCATTGCGATGCGGCCTTTCTGCCGGTTCCGTCGCGCGGATCGGTGCTGTACGCGCTGGACGTGCCCGAAGGCGCCGGCGACACCGTCTGGGCGAACATGTACGCGGCCTACGAGGACCTGTCCGCCAGCATGCAGTCGTTCCTGTCGGGCCTGACCGCGGTCAATGACAACGCCTACCGCAATCTCGAGACGCTGCTTGAACGGCTGGGTCCGGAAGGCTTCGCGCAGATGCGCAAGATGTTGCCGCCGTCCGGGCACCCGGTGGTGCGCACCCATCCGGAAACCGGGCGCAAGTCACTGTTCGTGAGCGAGCTCATGACCTCGCACATCAAGGACATGAAGCCGGAAGAAAGCCGCATGCTGCTGGATTTCCTGTTCCGCCACAGCACCCAGCCCGAATTCCAGTGCCGGTTCGCCTGGGAAAAGCACTCGGTGGCTTTCTGGGACAACCGCTGCACGATCCACAAGGGCGTGTTCGACTTCGGCGACCGGCACCGCCTCATGCACCGGGTCTCCATCGACGACGATCGTCCGCCGGTCTGACAAACGACCGGGCGCCCCCGCGCCCGGCAAAAACGCTAGCTGAGGGTGGGGCGCGCGACGAAGGTGCCGCAGTTGCGCTCGCACAGGACCCGCATCAGGTTGGCGAAGCGGCTGGCCTGGCCGAAGGCGCCGCCGCGCAGTAGAACGGGGAAACCCACCGCGTGTATGCGCACCAGGCAGTTGCCGAAGCGGTCGGCCTCGTTGATCCGGGCCACGTAGCGCACCAGGGATTCGGCCGAGCCCTGCGAAAAATCGTCTCCGAACACGTAGATGCTCACCTTCCTGCTCTCGTCGTAGAAGGTGGAAATGGCCTCGACGATCCCTTCGGCTGGATTGGAGTCGGAAAAAGCCTGCCAGTTGGCGATGGCGCGAATGATGGACTGGCGGCGTGACGCCGAATCCGGAATCCACCGGCGCGCAAACGACGAGAACAGGTATTGCCCTTCGTCGTTGAGCACCTGTATGCCCTTCACCGTGGGATAGACCCGCAGCGTCTCGGCCACCAGCCGCTGCACCGCCGGCCAGGCGTTGCCCACCATGCTGCCCGAGGTGTCGATCACGAAAATGATGTATTCGCTGTCCACCGGGATTCCGCCGACCGTCGTGTCGTTGGGAGGCGGGCGATAGTCCGCCAGCAGGCGCTCCATCTCCTCGGTCAGTTCCTGGCGCGCCGCCAGCAGCGCTCCGGCCTCGTCGCTGCCCTCCGATGCGGTCTCCCGGGCGGCGAAGTGGCGATCTTCGGCTGCCTCCACCTCGCGCCGGGTCAGGCTCACGCGGCGCACGCTTTCGGCCGTATCGGCGCGCAGAGGCTCCAGGTCGCGCTTCAGCACCGTGGTCTCGCCGCGGATTTCGAACAGCTCCCGCTCGAGCATCAGGATCAGCCCCTCGAGCTCCTCGCGGCTGCGCTCGATGATGACCGGCTCGTGGATCTTGGTCACCACCAGCAGCAGGATGACGGCCCCGAAGCCGCAGCAGACGACATCCAGGAACGACAGGTTCAGCCCCTGTTCCTCGCGCTTGAACCGCTTGCCCGGCACGCTCAGTCCCCTTTCTTCGGCGGCAGCGGGAAGAACATGCTGGTGCGCTTCATGTAGTCCCCGTAGCCGGGACGCGTGGAGGCCAGGTGCTTCTCAAGGATGGGGACGCCGGAGAACTTCAGCAGGGCCCAGGTCATCAGCGCCGGGCTGAAAAAGGTCCAGGCGGCGGCGTCCACTTCCGCGGCCACCAGCCAGATGCCCCACCACAAGCAGGCATTGCCGAAATAGTTCGGGTGGCGGGTGTAACGCCAGAGCCCGGTGTCCAGGACCTTGCCGCGATTCTCGGGATCGGCACGGAAGCGCTTGAGCTGCGCATCCCCTATGGTCTCGAACAGCACGCCCACGATCCAGACCGCGATCCCCGCCAGCGCCGCCCAGCCCAGCGTGACCGGCGCCGCGTACGACTGGCCGAGCTGGACGGGAAGCGAAACGAGCCAGAGGATCGCCCCCTGGAGCAGGAACACGACATAGAGGCTGCGCAGGTTCCAGGAACGGCCCGAGGCCTCGGTCCTCTCGCGCATGGCGGCGTAGCGGTAGTCTTCTCCGCGCCCGATGTTGCGGCGCCACAAATGCCAGCTGTAGCGCAGCGACCAGGCGGTGGTCAGCAGCGCCAGCAGCCAGGCCCGCGGCGAAATGCCGCCCGTGCGCCACAGCGTCGCAAGCGCGATGACCGCAAAGCCCAGGCCCCAGAATAGATCGACGATGCTGGTGTCGCGCAGCTGCAGGCTGACCAGCCACAGCGCAGCCATGATGCCCAGTATGAGGCCCAGGTTTCCGAACAGGATTCCACTGACGGAGAAGTCCATGCGGGTATTCTATACAGCCGCCGCCGCGCACCGCGGCGGAAAAATTGTTGGTTCACGGGAGAATTTCATGAAATCCACAGGACGAATCTGCGCGCCGGTACTGGCCGGCATGCTGTTGGCCGGCATGGCCCACGTCGCCGCCGCGGCCGGGCTGGATACGGCCGAGGGGCGCCTGGCCGCTTACCGGAAAATGCAATGCTCGATGATCGACGGCAAGGAGTCGTTTTTCTGGTGGACCGGTACCGCCTACGGCCATGTGGCCGGGCAACCGGACATCCGGCTGTTTCGCGTGGAGGGGATCAACGTGCGCCGTTGCGCCAGCGTGCCCGATACCGAACGGGGCGACGGCTTTCGCCTGATTTCGAGGGAGATTCTTGTGTACCAGGACATCGAGACGGGCGAAATGCTGCACACTTGGGAGAACCCCTATACCGGCGAGACGGTGGAAGTCATTCATGTCGCCAACGATCCCGTTAATCAGCCGGCCCAGCATCCGCTGGGGCGCAACGGATCGGAGTTCCAGATGCCTCTGGTGACGCAGGGGAACGACTGGTGGTGGTCGGCAGCGGTGCCGCTGTTCTATCCCAACCCGCTCGGTGGCGACTACCAGAAATACGTGGGCGGCACCTATCACGCCACGGAGATGTTCAACTTCAAGGGCAAGCTGGATGACCTGCTGGATGAGGACAGCGATTCGGCGACCCTGTTCGTAGGCTGGGTGCGGCTCGCGCAATGGCTGCCCTGGATGGAAATGGGTTCCCGCACCGGCACGATGTACTTCCACGCCGGCGGCAAGAAGGTCGGCGATTACGAGAACGTGCCGGCGGATTTCCGGGCCGTGATCGAGGAGCATTTCCCGCTCTACCGGCACGCGCCGCCGATGGACGACGACCGACCGAACGAAACGAGCTGGACCTACTTCAAGAAGGTGATGGAAGCGCGGGAAGATTAGGGCGTTAACACGCCCTAAAGGGCTCAGTCCGCCGGTTCGAGCCGCACGATGTCCGTGAGTTGGCCGCCGCGATCGTCGGTGGCCAGGTAGATGAAGCCGTCCGGCCCCTGGCGGACATCGCGCAGCCGGTAGACGTCCTGCAGCAGCGGTTCGCGGGCCACGACGCGACCGTCCTCGTCCGTGCGGATGCGCGACAGGCGGCGATGCGTGCGGGCCAGCCCCCCGGCGAACAGATCGCCGCGCCAGCGCGGGAAGGCGTCGCCTTCGTAAACGATCAGGCCGGAAGCGCCTATGGACGGCGTCCAGTAGGTCACAGGCTGTTCCATACCTTCGCGCTCGCTGGCGGCGTGTATGGGCGTTGCGGTGACATAGTTCACCCCGAAGCCGATTACCGGCCAGCCGTAATTCAGGCCCGGCAGGATCAGGTTGAGTTCGTCGCCGCCCTGGGGGCCATGCTCGGTTGACCAGAGCCGTCCGGTCGCCGGGTGGTAGTCCAGCCCCTGGGGATTGCGGTGGCCATAGCTCCAGATCTCCGGCAACGCGCCGGTATGGCCCTCAAACGGATTGTCATCGGGCACGGAGCCGTCTTCCCTGAGCCTCACGATGGCGCCCGCGTGGCTGCCGAGCGCCTGCGCGGGGTGGCTTTCCAGGTCTCCCTGGGGCCGCGCCATTCGGTCGCCGACGGACATGAACAGGTGCCCGTTGCCGTCGAAGGCGATCTTTGCCCCGTAGTGTCCGGGGGCGGCGCTCCAGGCCTCGGCCTCGAAGATTTCCTCGACTTCGTGGAGCCGGTCTCCCTCGAGCCGGGCACGCACCAGGGCGGTGGTGTTGCGATCGCCTTCGGCCTTGGAGTAGCTCAGATAGACGATGCGATTGACCTCGAAGTCCGGGTGCACCGCGACTTCCTGAAGCCCGCCCTGGCCCTGCACCAGAGCGTCGGGGACGCCGGCCAGCGGCTGCTCCAGCAGCCTGCCGTCGCGCACCAGGCGCAATTCGCCGGTGCGCTGCGTGAAGAGCATGTCGCCATCCGGCAGAAAAGCGATGCTCCAGGGATGCTTCACGCCCTCCACCACCGTGACCGCGCGGAAGCGATGCTCCTCGGAGTCGTAAACCTCTGCCTGCGCCTGCGCGCACAGCGCGGCGAACGCTGCCAGTGTCAGCGCGGCGCGCTGCAGCATGCGAAAACGACTCCGGTCAGGTTTGGCCGGCGGTTTCCAGCGCGTTGGCCTCGACCCATTTCGCAAAGTCCGGATGGGCGGACAGGCCTTTCTCGTTGAAGGTGAATTCAAGGCCCTCGAAATCCACCGGTATCTTGTGCTGGATGCCGCGGGTGGACAGCAGGTAGCCCACCATGATCACGTCGAGCCCGGCGGCGCTGGCTTCCTCGATCCAGCCCCGCATGGTGTTCACGTTCGCCGAGCGAATTTCATCCGGAGCATCGTCCTGGAAGTTGTATCCCTTGACGTCGGCAAAACCGCCTTCGGCCTTCACGCTCTCGACGTGTTTCTCAAGCATCTTCAGTTCGACCGCATTGTCCGCCGGATCGCCGGGGCCGTGGCCGACAATCAGCAGGAATTCTTTCTCCGGGTTCTGGCTGATTTCCTTCGCGTGATCGAGCAGCATCCCGGCGGCCATGGAATGCTCGGCCAACGGAGCGGCAAAAGTCAGCGACACGTTGGAGGTCACCCTCGGCGCGGGCAGGTAGGCGGCCTCTTCGCGCTCGCCGACGTAATAGGCCCATTGCTCATAGACGGTTCCCATGGGCGAGAGCGCCGCGGGCACGACCACGATCTTTTGCGCGCCGGCAGCCTCCAACTGATCGATCGCCGACTGGATGTGGTTGCCGTTCATCATCGCCATTCCATAGCCGATTGCGACGGGATGTTGCCTGGCAAGGCCGGTAAGCGAGTTGGCGAAATAGGTGTCGCCCGGTTCGAAAGCGCCATGCGTAAGAACGATGATGCCCAGATCGCCCTTCAGTTCCGTATCGCTGATATAGCGCTCGTGAGTGGGCGGCATGGCCATCATGTTGTCCATGATCTGCTTGTTGGTGTAATCGCGGTAGGTGACGATCTTTGCCCGCAGAAGGTCGTACTCCTCCTGGGTGATGTTGTGATGCCCCATCGCCTGATGGTCCATCTCCTGCGTCTGGGCCACGCCGAAAACGAGCAGCGCGCCAAGGATCACGGGAAGTATGCGCATGTCTTTAAGGTTCATGTCGTAAATCCTCTCAAGTAAGCCGAAAGCCGCGAACGGGCCCAAAAGCATATCACTCTTGCCGTGCGCTGCGTCAGGCCTGCATGCTGGCGATCAGCAGGTCCCCGAACTCGCTGCACTTGACCTTGGTGGCGCCTTCCATCAGCCGGTGGAAATCGTAAGTGACGGTGCGGTCGGCGATCACGGCGTTCATCGCGGCGATGATCTTGTCCGCAGCCTCGTTCCAGCCGAGATGCCGCAGCATCATTTCCCCGGAAAGAATCAGCGAGCCGGGGTTGACCATGTCCTTGTCGGCGTACTTGGGCGCCGTTCCGTGGGTGGCTTCGAACACGGCGTGGCCGGTGTCGCCGTTGATATTGCCGCCTGGCGCGATGCCGATGCCGCCCACCTGCGCGGCGAGCGCGTCGGACAGGTAGTCGCCGTTGAGGTTGGTCGTGGCGATCACGTCAAAGCTGTGGGCCCGGGTCAGCACCTGCTGCAACGCAATGTCGGCGATCGCGTCCTTCACCAGGATCGCTCCACCGTCAATGGCCTTCTTCTGCTCGGCGTTCGCCGCCTGCTCCCCGTGTTTCTCCTTGGTCCGGTCCCACTGCCTCCAGGTGTAGAAGCTCTCGCCGTAGCCGTTCTCGGCCAGGTCGTAGGCCCAGTTGCGGAACGCACCCTCGGTGTACTTCATGATGTTGCCCTTGTGCACCAGCGTGACGCTGCGGCGCTTCTGCGCCAGCGCGTAATCCAGCGCGGCGCGCATCAGGCGCTGCGAGCCTTCGCGCGAAACGGGCTTCAGGCCGACGCCGGAGGAATCGGGGAAACGCACCTTCGCGTACCGCTCCGGGAAATGTTCCCGCATCAGCGATAGAAATCGCTGCGTGTCCTCTTCCCCTTCCTCGAATTCGGCGCCCGCGTAGATGTCTTCGGTGTTCTCGCGAAAGATCACCATGTCCACGGCGCCCGGGTCCCGCACCGGGGAGGGCACGCCTTCGAACCAGCGCACCGGCCTCAGGCAGACGTAGAGGTCGAGCATCTGGCGGATGGCCACGTTCAGCGACCGGATACCGCCGCCCACCGGCGTTGTCAGCGGTCCCTTGATCGCGACGCGGTATTCCCGGAAGGCTTCGATGGTTTCGTCGGGAAGCCAGGAATCGAACTTTTCCCAGGCGGCCTCGCCAGCGTAGGTTTCCATCCACATGAGCTGCCGCTTGCCGGCGTAGGCGGCGGAAACCGCGGCGTCCAGCACCCGTTCCGTGGCCCGCCAGATATCGCGGCCGGTGCCGTCCCCGCGGATGAAGGGAATGATGGGACGGTCCGGAACGTTGAGCCCCGCGCCGTTCATGGTGATCTTTTCGCCTTGTTCCGGGATTTGCATTCCGCTTTTCCTTCGTGCTTTGTCTGTTGCGCGGGCATTATCCGCACCACGCCCGGAAACGGCAACCATGGACGAAGATTTTCCTGCGGGCGCGAAAGGCCCCCGGGATGTTCAAGGGATCAATAGGCTGTACACTTCGCAGCCAACAGTCGCAAGTTTCTTGGTGACCTATGCGGGCTGCAAGCCTGAAACACGCCGGGTGGCGCGTGAAAACACGCGGAGGACGGACTCTCCGCCGCCTGGCCTTCATTCCTTTCGCGTTCGCCGCTTCCTTCGCCTTCCTGATACCGCCGGCCGCCGGAGCGTTTGATATCGGCGAGGCGGTGGCGGGCGGCAAGACCGCGCTGGGGTTCCGCTACCGGCTGGAGACGGTTTCGCAGGACGGGATCGACGAGGATGCGCTGGCGTCCACCGCCCGCGCCCGCCTGACATGGAATTCGGCGGAATCGGAAGCCCTCACTTTCGGTGTCGAGACGGACTATTCGCTGATCCTGGGCATCGAGGACTTCAATTCGACCACCAACGGCAAGACGGCGTATCCGGTCGTTGCCGATCCGGACGGTTTCGACCTGAACCAGGCGTTTCTGAAGTACAAACAGGACAGTGTCACCCTCACGGTGGGGCGTCAGCGGATCAATCACGGCACACAGCGTTTCATGGGCGGCGTGGCCTACCGGAACAACGAGCAGACTTACGACGGCGTTCGCATACAGACGTCCGCCGGCGCGCTGAATCTGGATTACGCGTATGTGCACAACATCAACCGGATTTTCGGACCGGACGACGGCGCGCAGCCGGGCGACTGGTACGGCAATTCCCATGCATTGCGCGCAACCGTCGAGGCCGCCCCGGGGCACACGGTTGCGGGATATGCCTACCTTTGGGACCTTGAGAACGACAACGGCCCTGCCAACGCCAACGCGACCTATGGCATTGAATACGTGGGAGCCTTCAATCCGGTGACGATTACCGCCGCGGTATCGAATCAAAGCGATTACGGCGACAATCCGGTTTCGTACGACGCCATGCACTACCTTATTCAGGGCGACATCAAGCTCGAGGCCGTCAGCATCACCGCCGCCTACGAGGTGGTCGGAAGCGACGATGGCGCCGCGCAGTTCCGCTTTCCCGCGGCCACGCTGCACAAGTTCCAGGGCTGGACCGACAAGTTTCTGATCGCGCCGGCAACGGGTGTGCGGAATACCTGGGTCAGCGTGAGCGGAAACGTGGCCGGCGCCACGGTCACGGGCGTTTTTCATGATTTCCGGGCGGATTCCGGCGGCGCGGACTACGGACAGGAACTGGGCCTTTCAATTACCTATCCCGTGCGCGACAACCTGTCGCTCCTGTTCAAGGTCGCCAATTACTCAGCGGACGAATTCGCCACCGACACGACCAAGGCCTGGTTGATGTTCGACTGGCGCTGGTAGCCTAGCTGCCGCTGCCTGATGGCACCCGGATACGCCGCACCAGCGCCTGGACCGGCGCCGGGGGCGCCGGCGTCAGCGCGCTGACGATCAGGGTAACCGCCAGGTTTATTCCCGCGCCCAGCGCGCCTATGCCTTCCGGCGAAATCCCGAACAGCCAGTTCCCGGGCACGTTGGCGGCAAACGGTTCCACGAACACGCCCTTGAACCAGATGATGTAGCCCATCGTGAAGACCAGACCCGACAGCATCCCGGCAATCGCACCCTGCTTGTTGACGCGCAGCGAGAGAATGCCGAGCAGGATGGCGGGGAACAGCGATGCCGCCGCCAGGCCGAAGGCCAGGGCGACCACCTCGGCCACGAATCCGGGCGGATTGAAGCCCAGGTAGCCGGCCAGCAGCACGGCGACGCCGGCGCTGATCCGACCCGCGCGAAGTTCGGCGCGCTCCGAGATGTTGCGTGCGAACACGCTCTTGATCAGGTCGTGCGAAACCGCCGCCGATATGACCAGCAGCAGGCCCGCGGCCGTGGACAGGGCGGCTGCGATGCCGCCGGCCGCCACCAGCGCGATCACCCAGTTCGGCAGGCCGGCGATTTCGGGGTTGGCGAGCACGATGATGTCGCGGTCCACCGTCAGTTCGTTTCCGCGCCAGCCGTTCGCCTCGGCGCGTTCCGCGAACTCCGGGTTGGCGTCGTTGTAATACTGGATGCGTCCGTCGCCGTTCTTGTCCTCGAAGCGCAGCAGCCCCGTGTCCTCCCAGGTGCGGAACCAGCCGGGGCGTTCCTCGTAGCGCAGGTTACCGGTCTCCTCGAATACCGGACCCGTCTGAATCGTGGTCGTGAGGTTGAGGCGGGCCAGCGCGCCCACCGCCGGTGCGGTCGTGTAGAGAATCGCGATGAAAAGCAGGGCATAGCCGGCCGAGACCCGCGCGTGCCGCACCTTGGGCACGGTGAAAAAGCGCACCAGCACGTGAGGCAGGCCCGCCGTGCCGATCATCAGCGCAAGCGTGATGAAAAACACGTCCACCGTGTCTTTTGCTCCGCCCGTAAACGCCGCGAATCCGAGGTCCGTGACGATGCGGTCCAGCGTGGTCAGCAGGCTTTCTCCGCCGTTGACGACATCGCTGCCGAACGCGACCTGCGGTACCGCCACCCCCGTCACCTGCAGCGAAATGAACACGGCCGGCACCGTGTAGGCGAAGATGAGCACGCAATACTGCGCGACCTGCGTATAGGTGATGCCCTTCATCCCGCCCAGCACCGCGTACAGGAACACCACGCCCATGCCCACCGCCAGCCCCACGCTGATGTCCACGTTAAGAAACCGCGAGAAAACGATGCCCACGCCGCGCATCTGCCCGGCCACGTAGGTAAAGGAGATCACGATCAGGCAGATCACGGCCACTACGCGGGCGGCGTCGGAGTAATAGCGCTCCCCGATGAATTCCGGAACGGTGAACTTGCCGAAGCGGCGCAGGTACGGCGCCAGCAGCAGCGCCAGCAGCACGTAGCCGCCGGTCCAGCCCATGAGGTACACGGAACTGTCATAGCCGAGATACGCGATCAGCCCGGCCAGCGATATGAACGATGCCGCCGACATCCAGTCGGCCGCCGTGGCCATGCCGTTGGCCACCGGGTGCACGTGCTTGCCGGCCACGTAGAAATCGCCGGTGCTGCGCGCCTTCGACCAGAACGCGATGCCGATATACAGCGCGAACGACAGCCCGACGACGATGTAGGTGAGCGTCTGCAGGCTCATTAGTGTGGTGTCCGGCAAGCACGCAGCATTTCAGCGTGTCCCCTGCGGTTTGTGGCAAGGCGCGTACCGCCGGGAATGGTGTCTCCCATTGCCAAGGGACGCAACGCGGCCACAGGCCGCAGGGGCCGCGCCCTTCGGGAGCGGGCCTGAAGCGCCACTGCGGCGTTGCCGCCCTGGGCAATACGGGCAGTATTCCCTGCGGCCGGCGCCTTGCATTGACGCTTCAGGCCCGCTCTGAAATGCTGCGTGCTTGCCGGACACCACACTAGTCTTCGCTCACCCGGTGCTTCTTGTCGATGCGCCCCATCAGGACGACGTATACGAAGATCAGCACGAGGAAGCCGTACATGCTGCCCTGCTGCGCGAACCAGAAGCCCAGCTTGAATCCGCCCAGCGTGAACCGGTTGAGCACGTCCACCAGCAGCACGCCGCAGCCGAACGATATGACGAACCAGACCGCCAGCAGGATCGCGATCAGCCGGATGTTCTCGCCCCAGTACGACAGCTTCTTCACCCCTTGACTCCGTCTAGCGCAGGCCCGCTAGTGTACCGGCGCTTCAAGCGCCGCCGGCAAGCGGGAGCAGCTCCCGGTAAATGGCGGTGTGGAGCGGGGTGGGAACGCCGGTTTCCTCGCCCATGCGGTGGATGGCGCCGGACAGCCACTCGATCTCCAGGGGGCGCCCGCGCTCGAGATCGGTCAGCAGCGAGGCCTTGCCACCGTGAGCGAAAACGTTCCTCAGGGTTGCGCGCGTTTGCGGCTCGATGTCATGGGGCAGGGGCACCTCGCGTGCGCGCGCCACGGCCAGCGCCTCCTGCAGGGCGATCTCCAGGAGCCACGGCATCGCCGGATTGCTTGCCATCGCGTCGAAACCGCTGCGTATCGCCACGTTGATCGAGCTTGAGCAGGCCACCATCAGGAATTTCAGCCACAGCATGGTTTCCATGTTGCGGTGGATTTCGGCTTGGATGCCCGTGGGCGCCAGCGCGTGCTCCAGGCTTCGCAGCCGTTCGCTCACCCCGCCCGAGGGTTCGGCGAGATTGAGCTGCAGCGTTTCGCCTTCACGCAGGATGACGCCGGGCTCCAGCAGCTTGGCGACCACCTGCACGGTTCCGCCCAATGTCCTGTCCGCAGGCAAAAGCTCCGCGGCGGTTTCCTGCGCGTCCAGCCCGTTCTGCAACGTTACGACGCTGCCGCAGGACGCCAGCCATCCGGCATGCGTTTCGATCGCGTCGATCAGGTCGTAGCGCTTCACGCAAAGCAAGGCCGCCTCGGCGGGAGCCCGCCCATCGGGGTTTGAGGTAATGTCGATTTTCCCGGCGTGAAACGGTAAACGCTCGTGTTTCACGGTGAGCCCGCGCTCGGCAAGGGTGCCGGCGTTCTCGCCGCGGGCTATGAACAGAACCTCGTGGCCGGCCTGCAAAAGAGCCGCTCCCAGGCTGCCGCCGACGCCGCCAACTCCGATGATCGCAAGGCGCATGCGGGCTATACTGCCCGTTTTTGCACAGAACGAAAACTCCCCGATTCCCAATGAAAAAGGGCGAAGCGAACGGATCACTCTCCAACTTGCCGCCGGATTGGGCGGCCCGTGCTCAAAAGGAGCTCAAGGGCGCCGACGCCGCGGGCCTGATCTGGGAAACGCCGGAAGGGATCCCGGTCAAACCGCTGTACACGATCAAGGATCTCGAGGGCCTTGAACATGTCCGCAGCCTCCCCGGCGCGCCCCCGTACGTGCGCGGGCCGCGGGCCACCATGTATGCTGGCCGGCCCTGGACCGTTCGCCAGTACGCGGGATTTTCCACCGCCGAGGAGTCCAACGCGTTCTACCGGCGCAATATCGCCGCGGGCCAGACGGGCCTGAGCGTCGCCTTCGATCTGCCCACGCACCGCGGCTACGACTCGGACCATCCGCGCGCCCTGGGCGATGTCGGCAAGGCCGGGGTGGCCATCGATACCGTCGAGGATATGAAGCGCCTGTTCGACGGCATTTCGCTCAAGGACATGTCGGTGTCCATGACCATGAACGGGGCGGTGTTGCCGGTCATGGCCATGTACGTCGTGGCGGCGGAAGAGCAGGGGGCCCGTCTAAAGGACCTGTCGGGCACCATGCAGAACGACATTCTCAAGGAGTTCATGGTCCGCAATACGTACATCTATCCGCCGGACCCCTCCATGCGGATCGTGGGCGACATCATCGCCTTCAGCGCCCGCAACATGCCGCGATTCAATCCCATATCGATTTCCGGGTACCACATGCTGGAGGCGGGCGCCACGGCGGTTCAGGAACTGGGCTACACGCTGGCCGACGGCCTGGAGTACGTCCGCGCGGCCATGAACGCCGGGCTCGACGTGGACGAATTCGCCCCGCGGTTGAGCTTCTTCTTCGGCATCGGCATGAATATTTTCATGGAGGCGGCCAAGCTGCGGGCCGCGCGGCTGTTGTGGGCGGAACTGATGCAGGAGCGGTTCGCCCCGGGCAATCCCCGCTCGCTGATGCTGCGTACGCATTGTCAGACTTCCGGCGTGAGCCTGACCAGCCAGGATCCGTACAACAACGTGATTCGCACGACGGTCGAGGCGCTGGCGGCGGTGCTGGGCGGCACGCAGTCGCTGCACACCAACAGCTTCGACGAGGCCCTGGCGTTGCCGACCGATCACTCGGCGCACATCGCGCGCAACACGCAGCTCGTCCTGCGCGAGGAAACCGGCGTGACCCGCGTTGCAGACCCGCTGGGAGGTTCGTACTATGTGGAGAGCCTTACCGCCTCCCTGGCGGCCGGCGCCCGCGACCTGATCCGCGAAGTGGAGGACCTGGGCGGCATGACGCGCGCGATCGAGGCCGGGGTTCCCAAGCTGCGAATCGAGGAGGCGGCCGCGCGCCGCCAGGCCCGGATGGAGCGCGGCGAGGATGTGGTGGTAGGGGTGAACCGGTACCAGCTTGCCGACGAAGCCGAGGTCGAACTGCTTGATATCGATAATCGCAAGGTGCGGGAAAGCCAGTTGCGGCGGATCGCCGAGGTGCGGTCTCAGCGCGACGAGAAGGCCTGCCGGGCTGCGCTTGCCGAGTTGCGGGCGGCGGCCTCGCGGGACGGTACCGAACTGGTTGCACCTGCACTGGAAGCGACCCGCAGGCGGGCCACCGTCGGCGAAATCTCGCTGGCGATGGAAGAGGTGTTCGGCCGGCACCGGGCCGTGTCGCAGACGGTGAGCGGAGTGTATTCACAAGCCTATGAAGGCGACGAGGAATTCGCCTCGCTCCAGCAGCGCGTGCGCGAGTTCGGGAAACGGGCAGGGCGCCGGCCCAGGATCCTGGTGGCCAAGCTCGGCCAGGACGGGCACGACCGCGGCGCGCGGGTCGTCGCCTCGGCGCTGGCCGACCTGGGCTTCGATGTGGACATCGGGCCGCTGTTCCAGACTCCCGAGGAGGTCGCGAGGCAAGCGGTCGAGAACGACGTGCACCTGGTGGGCATTTCCTCTCAGGCGGCGGGGCACCGGGAATTGGCGCCGCGCATGATCGAGGCGCTGCGCGCCGAGGGAGCGGGGGACGTGCGCGTGGTGATCGGCGGAATCATTCCCAGGCAGGACCGCAAGCTGCTGGAGGATGCGGGAGTGGCGCTGATATTCGAGCCCGGCGCCAACATTACGGCCGCCGCCACGGACATGCTGGCGCTGCTGGAGGGAGATGAAGAATGAGCGAGCGTGCCCGAAGGCTCAAGCGGCTGGAGGAAATGCGCGCGGCCTCGCGCGCCGGCGGCGGCGAGGCGCGGGTCAAACGGCAGCACGAACGCGGCAAGCTGACCGCGCGCGAACGCCTGGAGGTGCTGCTCGATGCCGACAGCTTCGAGGAGTGGGATGCCTTCGTGGAGCACCGCAGCAGCGATTTCGGCATGGAAGAGCAGCGCATACCCGGAGACGGCGTGATATCCGGGCACGGGCGCATCAACGGCCGCCTGGTGTTCGTGTTCAGCCAGGACTTCACGGTGTTCGGCGGCTCGCTGTCGGAGACCAATGCCCGAAAGATCTGCAAGGTGATGGAGCAGGCCATCAAGGTGGGAGCGCCCATCATCGGCCTGAACGACTCCGGCGGCGCGCGCATCCAGGAGGGCGTGGCCTCGCTGGGCGGCTATGCCGACGTCTTCCAGCGCAACGTGCTGGCGTCCGGCGTGGTTCCGCAAGTCTCGCTTGTGATGGGCCCCTGCGCCGGCGGCGCGGTGTATTCGCCGGCGATCACCGATTTCATCTTCATGGTGCGCGGGACTTCGTACATGTTCGTGACCGGTCCGGACGTGGTGAAGACGGTCACGGCCGAGGAAATCACCGCCGAGGAACTGGGCGGGGCGGACACGCACAATTCCCGCTCCGGCGTTGCCGACCGCGCCTTCGACGACGACGTGGAGACGCTGCGCATGGCGCGCCTGCTGATGGGTTATCTGCCGTCCAGCAACCGCGAACGCGCACCGGCAAGACCTACCGACGACCCCGCGGACCGGGCCGAGCCTTCGCTAAACAGCCTTGTGCCCACCGACCCGGCCAAGCCGTACGACATCAAGGAGCTGATCTACAAGGTGGCGGACGAGAGCGAGTTCTTCGAGCTGCAGCCCGATTTCGCGCGCAACATCGTGACCGGCTTCGTTCGCATCGCCGGAGAAACGGTGGGCGTGGTGGCCAACCAGCCCGCGGTCCTGGCCGGCTGTCTTGACATCGAAGCCTCCGTCAAGGGGGCGCGATTCGTTCGCTTCTGCGACGCTTTTTCGATTCCGCTGCTGACTCTGGTGGACGTGCCGGGCTTCATGCCGGGATCGCAGCAGGAATACGGGGGGATCATCCGCCATGGCGCCAAGCTGCTTTACGCCTACGCCGAAGCCACCGTGCCCAAGGTCACGGTGATCACCCGCAAGGCCTATGGCGGCGCCTACGACGTGATGTCGTCCAAGCACCTGCGCGGCGACGTGAATTTCGCCTGGCCCAGCGCCGAGATCGCCGTGATGGGGCCGCAGGGCGCAGTGGAGATCATATTCCGCCGGGACATCGGCGATGCGGAGAAGATCGCCGCCCGAACCGAGGAATACCGGCGCAAGTTCGCCCACCCGTACGTCGCCGCCGGACGCGGCTACATCGACGACGTGATCGAGCCGCGCGTCACCCGCGCGCACCTGTGCCGTTCCTTTGCCATGCTGCGCAACAAGCGCATCAGGGACCCCTGGCGCAAACACGGCAATATCCCGCTTTGAAGAAGCTGCTGATCGCTAACCGCGGTGAGATCGCCTGCCGCATCATGCGGGGCGCGAAGGCACTCGGGATCCGCAGCGTGGCCGTCTATTCCGACGCCGATGCCGAGGCCCTCCACGCGCGCGTGGCCGATGAAGCCGTCTGCATCGGGGGCCTGACCGCGGCCGAGAGCTATCTCGACGTGGGGAAAATCATTGCGGCCTGCAAACAGTCGGGCGCGGACGCGCTGCACCCGGGCTACGGGTTCCTGTCGGAGAATTCCGGTTTCGCCGCGGCGGTGGAGGAAGCCGGCATCACCTTCGTCGGACCTCCGCCGGAAGCGATCCGGCTCATGGGCGACAAGCTGGAGGCCAAGCGAATCGCCGCCGAAGCGGGCGTTCCCGTGATTCCCGGCCGTCCCGAGGCCATGGAAAGCGCCGATGCCGCCGCCGAAGCGGCCGCCGACATCGGCTACCCGGTATTGCTGAAGGCCCAGGCCGGCGGCGGCGGGCGCGGCATGCGGATCGCGCGTGACGAAGCCGAGTGTCGCGCGGGATTCGAGCAGGCCGTACGGGAAGCCGAGGCGGCATTCGCCGACGGGCGCGTTTTCGTCGAGAAATACCTGGAGCGCCCGCGCCATATCGAAGTTCAGATTCTGGCCGACGGCCACGGTTCGGCGGTGCATCTTGGAGAGCGCGAGTGCTCGATTCAGCGCCGCTACCAGAAAGTCATCGAGGAGGCGCCTTCGCCCTTCGTGACGCCGGAAATGCGTATCGAGATGGGCCAGGCCGCCGTTTCGCTGGCGAAGGCGATCGGCTACCGTTCCGCCGGGACCGTCGAATTCGTGGTTGACGCGTCGGGCAGCTTTCACCTGCTGGAAATGAACACCCGGCTGCAGGTGGAGCATCCGATCACCGAGTGGATTGCCGGCATCGACCTGGTGCAGTGGATGCTGCGGATAGCCGCGGGGGAAGCGCTGGATTTCAGCCAGGAGGATGTCGAACTCAAGGGCTGGTCCATGGAAGCCAGGATCTGCGCCGAAGACCCCGAACGGGACTTTCTGCCCGCGGCCGGCCGGCTGGTTCGCTGGCTGCCGCCCGCGGCCGGCCCGGCGCTGCGGCTGGACGCCGGGGTGGAAGAGGGCGATGAGGCGTCCGTTTACTACGATTCGCTGATCGCGAAGCTGGTGGTGTACGGGCAGGACCGGAACCAGGCTGCCGCCCGGCTGGCCGCCGCGCTGGATAATTTCGCGGTTGAAGGACCGGCCACCAATGTGCTGTTTCTGGCTTCTCTCGCGCGCCATCCGCGATTCGTCGCGGGCGATCTCACCACGGCTTTCATCGGCGAGGAGTATCCGGAGGGCTTTCGGCCCGGTGATGATGGCAACGCGGCGCTCACGCAACTGCTGGGTGCAGTGACGGTCATGGCCCAGGACCGTGCGGCCCGCATGACGCCGTCGGGCTGGACGGAGTCGGTGCTTCTCGCCGACGGCGAGGAGGTAAGGCTGAAGAGAAAGTGGGAAAACGGGTGCGTGAGCGTGCGATTCGGAAGAAGAATCTACAGGCTGGAGAGCGGCTGGCGGCCGTTCGAGCCGATTGCCCGCTGCAAGGTCCGCGTTCCCAATGGCGCCGGACTCACCGGGGGCGAAATGTTCTTCGTTGTTCAGCGGGATGGACTCGGCGTCACGGTCTCGCATGCGGGCGCCAAGCGCGAGTTCGTGTACCTGCCGCCACGCTCCGCCCGGCTGAAGGGCCGCATGGCGGCCCGGCCGGCACACCTGGGAGTCACCGTACTCAACGCGCCGATGCCCGGCGTGCTCACCCAACTGCGGGTGGAGGAAGGCGAGGAAGTGAAGACCGGGCAGGAAATCGGGGTCATCGAGGCGATGAAGATGGAAAACAGCCTGCGCTCGCCACGGGACGGCCACATCCGGCAAATCGCCGTAAGCCCCGGCGACAACCTGGAGACCAACCAGCTCATCCTGCGTTACGAATGAGCGGGCAGATCGAAATCCTGGCCGACGGCGTGCTGGCCGGCGATCGCCGCAGCCTGGCGCGCGCGCTGACCCTGGTGGAGTCCGAGCGGGGCGTTGACCGCGATGCTGCGCGCGCGCTTATCGAGCAGCTTCGGGAGGGATCCGGCCCGGCCACGAGAATCGGGATCACGGGCCCGCCCGGGGCCGGCAAGTCCACGCTGATCGAGCAACTGGGCCTGCGCTTCGTGGAGGCCGGCAAGCGGGTGTGCGTGCTGGCCGTCGATCCCACCTCGTCACGCACCGGCGGCTCGATCCTGGGAGACAAGACGCGGATGGCCGAACTGGCGCGCAAGGCCGGAGTGTTCATCCGGCCCTCTCCGACCGGCGACGGCAGCGGCGCCTTGAGCGGCAGAACGCGCGAAGCCCTTACGGTGCTCGGCAGCGGTCCGTTCGATTACCTGGTGCTTGAAACGGCCGGCTCGGGGCAGGCGGACACGGAAGTTGCGAACCTGGTGGACGTGCTCGTCCTGGTGCTGGCGCCCGGCGGCGGCGACGAGTTGCAGGGCATGAAGCGCGGGATAAGAGAGCTTGCCGACCTGATCGTCGTCAACAAGGCCGACGGCGAAACGCGCGGGTTGGCGCAGTCCACGGCGGCCGACTACGCGCGGTCCGTCCCGGCGGCGGGACGCGATGCGGTGGTCAGTTGCTCGGCGCTGGAGGGGACCGGCCTGGACGAACTCGCTCGCCGGATCGGCGATCTGGCCGACTCGGCGCCGGGCCGGCAAGCGGCCGAGGAGGCGCCGGACCGCGATGCATCGGGCGCAATCGGCCAGCTGAACCACGTGGCGCTGGCGACGGCGGACGTGGAACAAGCCGCCGCCTTTTATCGCGATGTCCTGGGCGCGGAGGTTTCCGAACCGAAGCCCATGCCCGAGCATGGTGTCACCACCGTATTCGTCAGACTGCCGAACAGTGCGCTGGAACTGCTGGAGCCGCTGGGCGAGGAGTCCCCGATAAGCGGCTTTCTCAAACGCGCGACTGCCGGCGGGATGCACCACATCTGCTGCGAAGTGGACGACATCCTTGCGGCGCGTGACCGGGTGCGCGAGCAGGGCGTGCGCATACTGGGGAACGGCGAACCCAGCATCGGCGCGCATGGCCTGCCGGTCCTGTTTCTGCATCCCAAGGACTGTTTCGGGGTGCTTATCGAGTTGGAAGAACGTGCTAGTGTTGGTTCCGGGGAATAAGCCGGGCCCGGCTAAAGCGAGGAGGTCCTGATGCCGCGGGTATTTGTGCTGTTGGCGACGCTGCTGCTGGCGTCATCCGTTTTTCTTGCAGCCTACGGAACGCACGGTCTTTTCGAGGCCGGCGCCGCCGTCTCGGAGGTGCGTGCCTGGGACTGGGCGAACCAGATTCAGGTGGCGCACTCGCTCGGATTGCTGGCCGTGGGACTGATGCTGCGCCGCAGCCCGGACGTCCTGTTCTACAAGGTAGCGGGATGGCTTCTGATCGCGGGCGTGGCCGTATTCTCGGGCACCGTCTACATGAAATTGCTGGGCGGTCCGGACTTCGGCCAGCTGACGCCCTACGGCGGCACGACGCTGGCGATCGCCTGGCTCAGCGCCGCCGTCGGCGTCTGGCGCGACCTTCGCTAGCCTGGTTTCAGTGCGTGGGCGTCGTCGGCGTTGATGACGGCGCTGATCTCGGCTTCATGGCCGGCGCCGCGGCAGTATTTTTTCAGGATGCCCTGCAGGTTCGGCCGCTTCTCCGCAGGGGTTTCGCCCCGCCCGATCCCGCCGCCCAGTTCCAGGAATGACGACACGCCGTTCTCCACCGCCCACTGCATGCAACCGACCCAGTTCACCGGGTTGATGAGCTGAAAGAAAAGCCGGGTCCGGATGGCGTCCGGCGCCGGATCATGCGGCCGGGCCGTGTAGTTGGACAGCACCGGGAAACGCGGAGCATGGAACTCCGTGGTCTTGAGCACGCCGCGGAACTCCCGCGCCGCCGTCACCATGAGATAGGTGTGGAACGCGCCCTCCGTGGCCAGGGGCGTTCCGCGCTTGCGCGGGTAGTTTCCCGCCAGGTCGGCGGCCAGTTGCTCCAGGTCCGCGTGCGTGCCGCCCACGACCGTCTGGGTCGGCAGGTTCAGGCCGGCGACCTGGCAGCAGTGCCGGTCGGCGAGTTGGCGCGCTTGTTCGGCTTCCATGGCAAGCGCCAGCATGCCGCCTTCGCCGTATTCGCCCATCAACCGGCCGCGCTCGCCGACCAGGCGCAAAGCGTCGTCGAATGCCAGCGCCCCGGCGGCGACCAGCGCACTGTATTCGCCCAGGCTGTGCCCGGCGGCCGCCAGCGGCGTCAATGCGCCGCCCGACTGCGCTTCCGTCACCCGCAGGCAGGCGATCGAGTGGGTCAGCAGCGCGGGTTGCGTATAGCGGGTCAGCCCGATCTGGCCTTCCGGGTCGCTGAAGCTGAGTTCCCGCATGTCGTAGCCGAGCGCTTCGCCGGCCTCGTCATAAACCTTGCGCGCCACGTCGAAGGCCTCGTAGAGGTCGCTCCCCATGCCGGCGTACTGGGCGCCCTGGCCGGGGAATACCAGCATTCCCGTATCCATGAGTGAGGTCTCAGGCTGCCTTTGCTTGCAGGCGGGAGGCTTCCTCGCCGATGATTCTCAGTCCTTCAAATACCATGTCCGCGTTCCCGCACACGTTGATCCTTATGCATTCGCGCGAGTGAGCCCAGGCTTTTCGCAGCCCGGGAAAGAACTCGCTTCCGGAAAGGATCATGACGCCGCGCGCTTTTAGCCGGCGGTACAGGACCCGGTTGTCGTTAAGGCCGGGAAACCACAGCCAGAGAAACATCGAGCCTTCCGGCTTATGGATGTGATAGTCGCATGCGGTGAGGGTCTCGTGGCAAAAACCCACGGCCTCGGTGACCTTGCGCTGGTAGAAGGGCCTGATCATGTCTCGCGCAATCCGCAGCAATTCACGGTTCTCCAGCAGGGGCGCCACAAGCGCCGCTCCCGCGGCGCCCACCGCGAGCTGAGTCAGCGCATTGACTCGACCCATGATCTCGGTCACTTCCTCGTTGGCCACCACGATGCCGGTGCGCAGCGCCGGCAGCCCGATCTTCGACAGGCTCATCGTCAGAATGGTGTTCTCATTCCATTGCGGCGAGGCATTCACGTAAATCATGCCCGGGAACGGCAGGCCATAGGCGTTGTCCACGATCAGGGGTACGTTTCGCGCCTGCGCCACCTCGTCCAGCCTGGCCAGTTCGCTCTCGCGGATCACGTTGCCGGTGGGATTGGTGGGACGCGATACGACAATCGCGCCCATGTCCTCGATATCCTCCAGGCCATCCATGCGCAGGCCGTACTTGAACAGCCGGTTGGGAAGCTTGTGAATGACCGATCGCCTGGACGCCACGTCGGACTTGTCCGCGAGCAGCCCCTTGTAGCCGATGTACTCCGGACACAGCGGAATGATGATGCGGCGGCGCTTGCCGCCAGGCCCGACTCCGCCAAACAGTTGAAACAGGAAATAGAAGCCCAGCTGGCTGCCCGGCGTGAGCGCCACGTTCGCTGCCGTGAGCGGCCAGCCGTATTTCTCGCGCAGAAGGTCCGCCAGGGCTTCACGGAAATGGTGATCGCCGAGGGGTTCCGAGTAGATCGAGGCCATCTGGTCGAAACGCCTGGGGTCCGCGGCGATCTTTGCCAGTTCGGCGCGGAACAATTCGGCCACTTCGGGAATAATCGCAGGATTGCCGCCGCCCAGACGATACACAGTGTCGATCCCGGGCGGGTTGCATACCATGTCTTCCATCAATTCCTTCGCGCCGCTGTGGGCGTTGAAGGTCCTGACAAAATTGGAGTACTGCATCAAATTACCCCGGCCGGTGTGTTCGCGTGTGGATTATCAACTACGGAAGTGTATTTATCTACCAACGGATATGAGTCAATTTAGTCGAAATTCCAGCATAGCACAGCGGCTTGATTGCGCGCTCGTCCTGGTGTTTCGCAGGCCGCGCGAGCATCATGGCAAACGCCGTCTGGCGGCGTCCCTGGACGAGCGGGCCGTGGTGGCACTCTGCCGGCTGATGCTGGACTGCGCGCTGGAGGACCTTCGGGCCTGGCGCGGACCGGTCGTGCTGGTTCCGGAAGACCGCGACGATCTTGACTGGGCGCGCTCGTTGCCGGCCATGCGATCGGACGGCCGTGCGCCGGTCAGGGTCCTTGCGCAGGGCGCCGGCAACCTGGGCAGGCGGCTGGAAAGACTGGATCGGGCGCTCGACGCCATGCAATTGAAGCGCCGGATCTATATCGGCAGCGATGCGCCGGTGCTGAAGCCACGGCACTACCTGCGCGCGATCGCCGGGCTTGCCGGGCACGATGCGGTGCTGGCGGCCGCCCGCGACGGCGGCGTAACGATGATGGCCACGCGTCGGGGCTGGCCTCGACTGGCGGGGCTTCCCTGGGGTTCGCCGGGTCTGGCCCATG
Organism: Gammaproteobacteria bacterium; assembly: GCA_026707445.1. Classification (GTDB taxonomy): domain Bacteria; phylum Pseudomonadota; class Gammaproteobacteria; order Steroidobacterales; family Foliamicaceae; genus Foliamicus. The sequence goes on along the minus strand of JAPOWV010000013.1, from coordinate 114,195 downwards.
CATTGAGCGCCGCCTGCCGCAAGGCCGGCCAGGCGGTTCTCAGGATTCCCGGCGGGTTTGACGTCGACCGCTACTCGGACCTGGGGCCCCTGGCCCGGGCGCTCCGCGGGGATGCGAGGCCGGCGCGGCGCGAGCTGCATCGCTGGCTCGTGCTGAACCGGCTGGCCTGATGGACGTTTCCGTCGTTATCCCCGTATATCGGGATCTTCAGGCGCTCGGGAGACTGCTGAAAGCTCTGGCGGCGCTCGACCCGCGGCCCTCGGAGGTCATCGTTGTGGATGGCGGAAGCGATCGGGAGATCGAGGCGTTGTGCGCCGGGGCGGACTGCCGCTACCTGGCGTCTCGCGCATGCCGGGGCGAACAGATGGACCGCGGCGCTCAAGCGGCGGAAAGTGAGCTGTTGTGGTTTCTTCATGCCGACAACATGCCGCGGCCGGAGTCCATTACCGTCATTCGCGCGCACATGGCCCCGGGGACCGTGGGCGGCTGGTTCCGGTTCGTGTTCGAAAACGAGCGTTGCTGGCAGGCGCGCTTATTGGCCTTTCTGATCAACCTGCGTGCGCGAGTCGGCACGCCGTATGGCGATCAGGGGCTTTTCATGCGCCGCGATGCCTACGGGCAAGCCGGGGGCTTCCCCCCTCGCGCGCTGTTCGAAGAACCTCCGCTCGTCAGGCGGCTGCGGCAATCAGGCCGGTTCGCCCCCGTGCCGGCTGGCCTGGGCGTGTCGGCCCGACGGTGGAAGCGTGACGGGTGGTTCAGGCGCAGCCTCAGGAATCGACTGCTGGCCCTGGCGTATATCCTGCGCCGTTCCCCCGGCAAGTTGGCGCGGAGCTATTTTCGGCGCGGTTAGCGCGGGTTCAGGTTCCCGGTTCGCAAACCCCGCCCAGGACTTGCGCATCACGCCATTCGTCAGGCCATTCCGAGGGCGCGGGCGGTCCGGTGAATTCCGCATCGGGTGCGCCGGGAATCGACGGCAGTGGACCGGGCGACCGGCCGGCAATCCGGTAGTCCGGGGCGCCCGGCGTTACCCATGCACCGTCGGTGGAGGCGATTGCCGCCTCCGGCTTCGGTAACGCCCGCTTCTTCGGCTGGGGCGGGGACGGGTCGGGCCTGACGGCACTCGCCAGTTCGCTGCCCGCACGCGCGGCCAGTTTCGCTCCCCGTACTTCAGGCCTGTTGCGTATGGAATCTACCGCCAGGTCCTTGGCGCCATCCACCGCCGCGTCCGCAAGCTTGCCGGCGATCTTGCCGCCGAGTCCCGAACCGGACGATTGACCTCCACTCGGCTGAGGGCTTCCGGTCGCGGGCGTCACCCACGTCCCCGCCTCAGGCGCTGCGTTCACGCTCAGGCCACTTTGTGTCCCGGAGGCCGGGCTCTGTGCATTGACGATAGCCCGGGAACTCGGGTTGCCGGGATCAATGAAGGAGCGCCCCGTACTTCCGCGTGAGGCTTTCCTTGCAGGTTCGCCGGGCGCGGACTCGGCCACGGTTTCGGCATTCTCGTCTTCGGCGAAGCGCAGGTCCACATCCGATTCGCCTTCGCCGTTTGCCGGGGTCGCTTCCGGCGAAACAGGCGGCACGGACTCGCCGAGAACGATGAGGAAATGCTGTGCGACCGGCGGCAACTCCACTTCCTCGTCCTCCAGCAGGGTCCGGCCGTCCAGCCCGATCGCATCGTTGTAGAAATCGACGTTGGAGTCCTTTTCGGTTCTGAGAACGCCTCCCTCCAGGGCCACGCCGGCGAACAGGCCCTTGGAGCGGGCCATCATCACGATCCGGTTCTCCAGCTTGTTGTCCGTGCCCGCAGTCGCGCTGCCGCCCAACTCTCCCGCCGCGTAGCCGGCGTCGGCGCCGATCGTGATCTGCCCGCCGGAAATCGCTTCGACGGCCTTCGGGTCCTTGAACACGATCAGCATTTGCGACATCGAGACGCCGAACTGCAGGCCCACGCTGCCGCTGGTGATGCGAACGAAGGCCGGCCTGCTCCAGCTTCCGGACTCGAGCCGCGTGGACAGCACGCCGCGGCCATGTTTCACGCCACCGAACAGACCCACCTTCACGAATTCCGGAAAGATCGCCACGGCATAGGCGTCTTCAAGGACGCCTGGGGGCTCTTCTTCGAGGGGGCCGCGGATTTCCTGCAGGATCGATGCGGAATGCATCATCCTGTCATTGAGTTTCTCGTCGGCGACCAGTGGCGCCGCGAGCAGAAATAGAGTGATTCCAACAACTGCTTTGCGCATCATCGTTGCCCCAGAGGTGGCGTTGTTGGTTCAGCAAATATACATTATTTCATGGGCTTGTCAATGATTTTTATATCACTATTCAAGCAATTTAATGGTCGGGGTGACTGGATTTGAACCAGCGACTCCTGCCACCCGAAGACAGTGCTCTACCAGGCTGAGCTACACCCCGACCGTAGGGCTGAGTGCCCGAATGCTAGTAACTGCGCTCCGCCGCGAACCGCGCCAGCGATGTCAACACTTCGCGAAAGCGGTTTTCGGGCAGGGCGGACAGGGCATCCGCGGCGCGCTGCGAAGCTTCACGTGCGCGCCCGGCGGCGTATTTTAGCGCCCCCGTGGATTCGATGGCTTCCATGACGCCGGAAAGGTTGCCCAGACCCCCGGTACGCAGGGCATTGCGCAGCACGGTCTGCTGGGCGGGAGACCCGACCCGCATGGCGTGAAGCAGGGGCAGGGTTGTCTTTCCCTCTTTCAAGTCGGTGCCGACGTTCTTGCCGAAATCTTCCTCGCCGCCGGAGTAATCCAGCACGTCGTCGGTGATCTGGTAGGCCATGCCGAGCTCGAGGCCGTAGCGGGCGGCGGCGTCTTCGACGTCCCTGTCGCCGTGCGCCAGGATGGCGCCGATGCGCGCGCAGGCCTCGAAAAGGGAGGCGGTCTTGCGCCGAATGACCTCGAGGTACTGCTCCTCGGTCACGGCCAACTCGTTCAGATTCATCAGTTGCATGACTTCGCCTTCGGCGATCTGGTTGGTGGTGGACGCAAGGACCTCCACGGCCCGGCGCTGCTCAAGCAGTTCGACGATCAACTGGAACGCGCGCGAGTAGAGGAAATCGCCCACCAGGACGCTGGCCGCGGGCCCGTGCAGCACGTTGGCCGCCGATTTGCCGCGGCGCATTTCCGCCTCGTCCACGACATCGTCGTGCAGCAGCGTGGCCGAATGGATGTATTCCACGATGACGCCGGCCCGCACCTGGGGGCCGCCCGGAGCGCAGCCCAGCGCGCGCGCCACGAGCATCAGCAACAGGGGGCGTATGCGCTTGCCGCCCGAGTTCAGGAGGTATTGCGCTACCCGCCCGACCAGCGGAACGTCGCTGCGCAAGTGGCTGTAGATGAGGCGGTTGAGGAGGTTGAAGTCCTTCCCCACCAGCCGCAAGGCCTGCCGGAATACGTCCGAATTGGACACCGCGCCAATGATATCAATTCGCCGCCGCCAAGCGGTCGCCAACGGCTAGAATTCAGGCTCGTTCCCTCTGGATTAGCTGCAATGCGTAGATCAGGCCTTTTCCTTGCATTCGCCTTTCTTGCCGTAAGTTGTTCGCCCTCCGGCGGTGATGGGCTCGAATACCCGTCCGCGGCGCGCTCCGAACAGCAGGATGACTATTTCGGCGTCCAGGTCGCCGACCCCTACCGCTGGATGGAGGAGATGGACGCTCCCGAGACCGCGGCCTGGATCGCGGCCCAGAACGAGTTGGTGGAGCCCTACCTGGCGTCGATCGAACTGAGAGAGCGCCTCAAGGACAGGCTGACCGAGGTCTGGAACTACCCGCGCCGCTCCGCGCCCTGGCGCGAAGGACCTTGGTATTTCGAGTTCCGCAACGACGGTCTTCAGAACCACAGCGTGCTCTACGTGCGCGACGGCCTTGACGGCGAAGCGCGGATACTGCTCGATCCCAACTCCTGGAGCGAGGACGGGACGGTCAGCCTGGCGGGCAACTCCGTAAGTCCCAGCGGCCGCTACATCGCCTATGCGAAGTCCGACGGCGGTTCCGACTGGCGCGACTGGCACGTTAGCGAAGTCGCAACCGGCGAGGACTTGCCTGATCACCTGACCTACACCAAGTTCAGCGGCGTTTCCTGGACTCCGGACGAGCGCGGCTTCTACTACAGCCGTTACCCGGCGGACGAGCAGGGCGCCGGCGACGACAAGAAGGCCGTGTCGGTGTACTTTCACGAACTCGGGACGGACCAGGCCGACGACCGGGTCGTGCTTCAAATGCCGCCGGACGAAGGCCGCAACGCCTACGCGGCCGTCACCGAGGACGGCGCTTACCTGATCGTCATATTGCAGGAGGGCTATCTGAGCAACGCGGTCCACTACCGGCGCATGGACGAACCGGATTCCGCGATCCGCCCGCTGCTCGACGACTGGGATGCGATTTACCGGTACCTCGCCAACGACGGCGAGACCTTCTTTTTCTCCACCAACAAGGACGCACCGCGCCGCAAGGTGATTTCACTGGACATCAACAGCCCGCAGGAGTGGACCGAAGTCATTCCCGAGGGCGAGAACACCATGCAGCGCATCAGCGCGGTGGGGGGACGGCTGATCGCCTCCTATCTGCAGGACGTCAAGCCGCTGGTGATCGTGCATGAGGCCGACGGCAGCCTGGTGGAGCGGATCGAACTGCCCGGCATCGGCTCGGTGCGCGGCTTCGGCGGACGCTGGGACGATCCCGAAACGTTCTACAACTTCTCCGGATTCACCGATGCCGGCGCCGTGTACCGCTACGACGTCGCCACGGGCGAGAGCACGCTGCACCATCGCACCGAAACGCCGATCGACGGCACGCGGTTCGTGACCCGCCAGGTCTTCTACGACAGCAAGGACGGCACGCAAATCCCGATGTTCCTCGTGCATCGCAAGGGCCTGGAGACGACCGGCGAGCACCCCGCGCTGCTGTACGGCTACGGCGGTTTCAACATATCGCTGACGCCCCTTTACAGCAGCTCCCGCCTCGTCTGGCTGGAACTCGGCGGCATGCTCGCGATTCCCAACCTGCGCGGCGGCGGCGAGTACGGGCGCGAGTGGCACCTGGCCGGCACCCGCGAGCGCAAGCAGAACGTGTTCGACGATTTCATCGCCGCGGCGCAGTGGCTGATCGACGAGGGCTACACCATGCCGTCGCGGCTGGTAATCCAGGGCAGCAGCAACGGCGGCCTGCTGGTGGGGGCCGTGATGACCCAGCGCCCCGACCTGTTCGGAGCGGCACTGCCGGACGTGGGCGTGCTCGACATGCTCCGCTACCACACGCCCAGCGCCAACGCGCGCGCCTGGGCGGACGACTACGGCCTGTCCGAGAACGAGGCGGATTTTCGCGCCCAGTACGCCTATTCGCCGGTGCACCGCGTCGCCGAGGGCGTCTGCTATCCGCCGACCCTGGTCACCACCGCCGATCATGACGACCGGGTCGTGCCGTGGCACAGCTACAAGTTCGCCGCGGCGCTGCAGCATGCCCAGGGCTGCGCCAGGCCGGTGCTGATCCGCATCGAGACGCGCGCCGGTCACGGCGCCGGCACGCCCACCTGGATGCGGATCGAGGACGTCGCCAACCAGTTCGCGTTCGCAGCCGACGCAGTAGGGCTGCACCAGCGCCAAACCCGCGAATAGGCCTGTCAGGCAGAATGCAATGCGTGTCGTAGTAGTTGGCGCCGGCATTCTGGGGGTATCGAGTGCATGGTTTCTCAAGCAGGCCGGCTTTGACGTACTGTTGATCGAGAAGGATGCAGGGCCCGGACTGGGAACCAGTTTCGCCAACGGGTCGCTGATTCACCCCAGCTATGTGCAGCCGTGGAACGAACCCGGCGTACACCGGACCCTGCTCAGATATGCAGGGCGGGCCGACGCGCCGATGTTGCTGCGATTCAGGCACCTGCATCGTTACCTGTTCTGGGGATTGAGATTCCTGGCCAATTCGTCGCCCAGGAGGTTTGTGGAAGCCTCACGACGCAACCTGACTCTGGCAACCTATTCAGTTCGCGTGCTTCGCGATCTTCGGGCCGACCTGAACCTGGAGTACGGCCAGTATTGCCGCGGTTCGCTGAGTATTTTCCGCGACCGCTCGGTCCTCGCCGCATCGGTGGGAATTGCCGAAAAACTCAGGTCTGCAGGCGTTGACAGCGAAGTTGTTGATCGGGACGGGCTGCTCGCGGTAGAACCGGCTCTGGCGTCGATCGCAAACCAACTTGAGGGCGGCATCCATTACAAGGGTGACGAGGGCGGTAACTCCTACCTGTTCTGCCGGGTTATGGCGAAGAGGCTGGCAGAAGCGGGCGTCGAAGTCCGGTACGGCGCGGAAATCACGCGGATCGTCGGCGGGAGCGGGCATGTTCGGCACCTTGAAACGGCGAGTGGCGGGAGAATCGAGGGCGGCGCCTTTGTAGTCGCTTGCGCGGCGGGTACGACTCGGCTGCTGAGGCCGCTGGGCATCCGAATCCCGATCATGCCGGTCAAGGGATATTCATTGACGCTGCCCAACGGACATGAGGCTCAGTCGCCGCGCGTGCCGATTATCGATGCCGATCTTCACGCCGGCGTCATTCCGCTGGGCGCCGACTCGATCCGTCTCGCCGGTACAGCCGAGTTCAGTGCGTTCGATGAGTCGATTCCGCGGGCCCGGATCGAAAATCTGTACGCCATGCTGGAACGGATTTTTCCCGAGTATGCAAGCGCTGTCGACCGGGACAAGGCCATGGCGTGGGCAGGCCTGAGGCCGATGTCCGCCGATGGGACTCCGTTTATCGGTCAAACTGCCTTGGAAAACCTTTACGTCAATGCGGGACACGGCCAGATCGGTTGGTCCACGGGTCCCGGCAGCGCTCGTTTGCTGGCGGATATCGTTTCCGGAACCGGTCCGGCCCTCGATCCGGCGGACTACAGCCCCGATCGATCCTGAAAGGGAGGAAAGCGCAAATGGTTCTCGATAAGCGACCGCAACAGAAGTTCGCATGCGATGTGCTGGTGGTCGGCGGCGGCGCGGCCGGGGTTGCGGCTGCCGTCACTGCGGCGCGCCAGGGGCTGGCAGTGGCGCTGGTCGAGCGCTACGGTTTTTGCGGCGGCGGCGCCGTAGCCGGTATGTCAGGCACGATCTGCGGGATTTACGAGGCAAGTGACGACAACGAGCGACCGCCCCGCCAGGTGGTCCATGGCTTCCTGGACGAGTTCACGGCGGCCATGGAGGCTCGTGGAGGGCTTACCGGGCCGGTGCGGTACGGCAAGACGTTTACGCGCGTTCACGACCCGCTGGTGTGGCGCGAGGTGGCGGACCGCCTGCTGAGGGACGCGGGTGTTCAAGTGCTTTACCACGCAGTTGCAACCGACGTGCTGGGGGAGGGGGGCGGTCGCGTGGCCGGAATAGTCGCCTACACAAAGGAAGGGAAGATATCGATTACGGCCGGGGTGACGGTCGACGCGAGCGGCGATGCGGACATCGTCGCCATGGCGGGGCATGAATTCCGGCTTGGCAAGGACGGCCAGGTCCAGAATCCGACGATGATTTTTCGTCTGCAGGGCGTGGATATTGGAAAGCTCCGTTCAGAATACGGGGCCGACAGCATCATGCCGCTGCACATCAGCCAGAAAATCAACGAGTTGTATGCACGGGGCGAGTATTACCTGCCGCGCGCGAAGATTTTCCTGTTCGAGACGCCGCGCCCCGGCGAGTTGCTTTGCAATGCTACGCGCCTGATCGGCTCGGACGGCCGGGAGTTGAACGCCGTAGTTGCACAGGACCTTACGGAAGCTGAATTCGACGGCCGCCGGCAAGTTCGCGAGTACGCACGGTTCCTGAAGGATTACGTCGCCGGCTGCGAGAACAGTTGGGTCAACGACACCGGCGTCCAGGTCGGGGTTCGCCAGACCCGCCAGCTTGTCGGTGCCGAAGTCCTGAGCAATTCCGATGTCGAGTCGGCCCGCAAGCGCCCGGACGGCGTCGCCAGGTCGCCGTGGCCGATCGAGTTGCACAAGGGCGACAAGCCCAAGCTGGTCTGGATTATCGAGGACCACTACGATGTGCCGCTGAACTGTTTCGTTCCTCCGGGGGGAGAATCCCTGCTGGTTGCGGGCCGCTGCCTCTCGGCGCAACATGAGGCGATGGCATCCGCCCGCGTGACAGCCCAGTGTTTTTCCTATGGGCATGCCGTGGGACACGCTGCGGCGATTGCCTTCTGGGAAAACCGGTCGACCCATGACCTGCCGGTCCAGCTCGTTCGCCGCAAGCTCAAGTCAGACGGAGCCCGCCTGTGACTCCCGGGGCGATCGTTGAAGAATACTATCGCCGCATCGATTCGAACGATCTGGACTGGGTCGTCAGCCTGTTCAGCGAAGATGCGACCTACGTTCGGGCTGATTCGCGCCTCCAGGGAAAAGCGGAAATCGACAGGTTTTTTCGCACCCAGCGGCGCATCCGCGGCAAGCACGTCATCGACAGCATTGTCGCCGTCCGGGACCAGGTGTTCTGCAAGGGCGAATTCATCGGCAGGGGGGAAACCGGCGACAGGCGCCAGGTGCGATTCTTCGATGTGTGGCACTTCCATTCGAGCGGTAAGGTGCGGTTGAGGGAGACGTATCTCGCCCTGGGTCATGAGTACGTGAAGAGCTGAGCGGAACTTGGTCTGGCTGCTTCTTCTCGTTCTCGTTGTCTGCCTGGTATTGAGCGGTACGGAATACGCGTACATCGTTGGCGCCATTGCGGTTGTTCTCTTTCTCGTTACGGGGCACGGCGAGCACCTGACGATCGTGCCGCAGCGGGTTTTCAGTCAACTGGATTCGTTCGCTCTCACCGCCCTGCCCATGTTCATACTCGCCGGCGAGATCATGGGACGCGGCGGCGTGACCCGATCCCTGATCGATTTCTCACTGTCCCTGATGGGGAAGATCCGGGGAGCGCTCGGCCATGTGAACGTCCTGACGTCGGTTTTCTTCGCCGGTGTGTCGGGCGCCGCGACCGCGGACGCGGCCGCGCTGGGCAATACGCTCGTTCCCGCCATGCGAGAGCGGGGCTACAGGGGTGACTATGCCGCCTCCATTACCGCAGCGTCGGCGATTATCGGCCCGATCATCCCGCCCAGCATCATTCTGATCATGTACGGCGCACTCATGGAAACGGACATTGCGGCTCTTTTCGCAGCCGGCATCATTCCGGGCCTGATGCTGGCCGCCGTTCTCATCGTTTCCAATGCAGCGTTTGCCCGCAGGAAAGGACATCCGGCCGGCGAACCGTTCGACCTGCAACACCTGGGAGAGGCGACTCGCAGCGCGCTGCCGGCGCTGGCCCTGCCGATAGTCATCGTCGCGGGAATCGTGTTCGGCGTCACCACGCCCACGGAAGCCGGCGCTCTGGCCGTGGTCCTCGCCATTGCAGCCGCCCGTGTATACGGAATGCTGTCGCGAACGCTGCTCGTCGACTCCCTGCGTCGCACCGTGAGGCTGGTGGGCTCGATATTCGTGCTGATCGCCGCTTCCAGCCTGATCAGCTATCTTGCTGCGATCATGGGGGCTTCGGACGAGCTGTCCACCGCCGTGGCAGGCAGCGGACTTGCAGGACGCGCCTACCTATTCAGCGTCGTCGCGTCCTTGCTGGTGGTCGGCATGTTCACCGGGGTCCGGCTGGGCCTTTTCCTGGTCGTGCCCCTGATCGTTCCCGAGGCCATTGCGCTCGGCGCGGACCCGGTTCACACAGGCATCGTTGTATGTCTTTCGCTTGCACTGGGATTGATTACGCCGCCGTTCGGCCCGGTATTGCTGGTTACGTCCGCCGTTACAGGCGTTTCCTACGGGCAACTGGTGAGAGGAACGATCGCCTTCACTTCGCTGCACGTTGTCGTGCTCGCTGTGCTGGCATTCCTTCCCGGTGTCAGCTTGTGGCTTCCGAAGGCCGCGGGGCTGCTATGAGAATAGTTTGTGCCGCCATTCTCGCCGCAGTGCTGACTGTTGGTGGTGTTCCAGCCATTGCTAGTCCCGTGCACATCGGCATGTCGACTGCGCTGATTGACAGCAATCCGGTTGCCGTCTGGGCCTGGGCGCTCCGAGACGAGCTCGGACGGCATGGCATTCAGACCCGGGTTTTTCCGGGCAGTACTCTGGGAAGCGAACTGGAACGGGACGAACAGGTGATCCTGGGGCTGCTGCCCATCAATATCTCCGGCGGCCAGGATGTGACGCAGTACAGCCCGCTGTTGCGTTTGTTTCGCATGCCGTTCCTGTTCCGGGAAACCGGCGAAGTGGATTGCCTGATGCACCGGACCGGCTTTCTGGAGCTGGTGAACGCTGCGACGCGCGCTCGGGGGATCGAGGTCGTGGACGTGGTCACGGTGGGCGGCATGGCGAGTCTGTTCACGAGCAGTGGACCCATCGACTCGCTGACGACGTTGCGAGCGCAACGCATTCGTGCAATGGACCGTTACCAGGTCAGCACGATCGAAAGCTGGGGCGCCTCGTCCGTGCAGGTCGCCTGGGAGGAAGTGACCACCGCGCTGCAGACATCGGTAGTGGACGGTTATCTGAATCCGCCCGGCGTTCCGCTGGCCTTCAGGCATACGCGCCATCTCAGGCACATGCTGGCCCTGGACCTGTTCACGGGGATACGTTTCGTGACCCTGTCGGTCAAGTGGAGCGACGGTCTCGACGATGCGGCTCGCGCGGCATTGGAGACGGCCCTGGTCAACGCCAGGCGCGCCAACCGTGCTTTTGCCGCGGCCCGGCGCCGCGAGGACCTGGACGGACTGCGCGCAATGGGGGTGACAATTTCCGAGCCTGATGCCGAATTCCTGGCTGAACTTGCCGCGTCAGTATCGTGGATGTATGAGGATCTGCTGGGTTCGGACACAATGAACACGGTCACGGACCTGCTGGAAAACGAATGTCGCGCATACTGAAACGCTTCGTGAATCGCCCCGCGGAGGGACTGGCGATGCTGATGCTGGCGGCGATGCTCATGCTGGTCCTGCTGCAGGTCGTCGGCCGCTACGTGTTTCAGAACCCACCGCCGTGGACCGAAGAGGCGGCGCGCTTCTGCATGATCTGGTGCGGTCTTCTCGGCGCCGGCTCGGCGCTCTTTCACCGGGCGGACCCGAAATTGACGAAAGGACTCACGAGCGCAAGGGCCCTTCCGGCTTTGCTGCTTCGCGCCGTCCGCTGGCTCGCGATAAGCGCGTTCGTCCTGCCGTGGCTGATCTACGGTCCGGGCTTCGTGTTTCGTCACTGGTTCCGGGCCACCGAGGCGATGAATTGGAACAGCGCGGTCATTGTCGTGATTGTTCCGATAGCGGGACTCATCCTGCTCGTCTACGCATTCGCGCAACTGGTAGGGTGGGAACAACGCTCCGGGGAAGGCGGCGGCGCCAAATGAGGCTATTCGTCTGCGGTGTCGTGCAGGAGACAAACGTCTTCTCGCCCATTCCGACGGGCTGGGACAGCTTTACCGGACAATGCTGGGACCCGCGCAACGATCCTGAGCCGCCGGAGAACGTAAACCTCCTGGCCTATGGCGGCGCGGTGGAACGGGCATGCAGGCTCGGCATCGAGGTCGTTCCGGGTCTCTTCCTGAACGCAATCCCGGCCGCGCCGGCCTCAGCGTCCTGTTGGCAACGGATCCGGGAAAGGATCCTGGATGATTTGCGCAAGGCGGGCCGGATCGACGCCGTCTTCGTGTTTCTGCACGGAGCCATGTCGGCCATGGAGACACCCGATTGCGAGGGAGACCTTCTGCAGGGCATCCGCGAACAGGTGGGCGCGAAGGTTCCCATCGCCGCCGTGTGCGACCTGCACGGCAATGTGAGCGCGGCGATGCTGGATGCTGCGGATTTCCTGATCTGCTGCCGCGAGTATCCGCATGTCGACTTTGCCGAGAGGGGCGCGGGCGCGGTGGACTTGCTGAAGGCCATGCGGGAGGGCCGCATCCGGCCTGCCTGCACTGCATTGCGCGTCCCGCTTATGACCGTATCTCCAACGACGTTTGGGCGGATGTCCGATTTCGTGTCGCAGTTGCGATCGGTCGAGGAGTCGGGCGGAGTCCTCAGCGCATCGGCGTTTCACGGGTTCTTCGGTGCGGACCACGAAGACGTGGGCGCGGCCATCGTCGTGATCACGAATGACGATCCCGAATCGGGCGAGCAAATCGCCTCGCAGTTGGCCCAGGCCTTTGTCGATGCGGTCATGCAGCAAGGAAATATCGGCGTGTCCCTGGATGAAGCGCTGCGCGAGGCGGCCGCGGCCAGGGGGCGGGTCGTCATTGCGGAGCGGGCCGACAATTCGGGCGGAGGCGCAGGTGGCGATTCGACCGTGATTCTGGCCGAACTTCTGCGCCGGGGAGTCGACGATGCGGCTTTCGGCGTGCTCTGGGATCCCATCTCAGCGGACTTTTGCCATCTGGCGGGACCGGGCAGCCGCATTTCCCTGCGATTGGGCGGCAAGGTAGGTCCGCAGTCCGGGAGCCCGTTCGACGTGGAGGCCGAGGTGCTCGCCGTGGCCAACGATGTCCATCAGCAATGGTTCGGCCGAGGCAAGCCCACTGTCCCGCTGGGCAGGTCGGCGGCAATACGTGTCGGCGGGGTCGATGTCGTGATCGGTTCCGAGCGCCATCAGGTCTTCAGTCGACATGTTTTCGAAGGACACGGCATTGACCTTGAGCAAAAGAAGGTCATCGTGGTCAAGTCCACCCAGCATTTCGCCAAAGCGTATGCGCCTCTCGGTCAGATCATTTACTGCGACACGCCCGGGACGGTCACAATGGATTTCTCGACACTCCCGTACCGCAATCTGAAGCGGCCTGTCTGGCCGCTGGACGACGTACCCGTTGTGCCGCGACCGCTGTGGCCGCCATCCTCGACCCAACCGGATTGACGTGCGGATGAGTACCAAGTTGTCGGATCGGATGCGCATCGACCGGGTGGACGTGCGCGTGTTATCGACACGTTATGAAACCGAGTTCCGAAATCCTCATCTGGAGTTTCCGGTCAAGCACGCCGTACTTGTATTCGTAAGCACCGAACAGGGCCTGGTCGGGGTAGGCGAGTCCTGGTGCGACGGCGGCGATCCGGGTTCGGTCGTCACGATAATCGAGTCGGACCTCGCTCCGCGCATCATCGGCGCCAGCGTGTCCGAGCCGGAGCGGATATGGCGAAGCATGATCTCCACCGGCGTCATGAGCCGCAAGGGCAGTGCGCTGTATGCCGCGGCCAGCGGTATCGATATCGCCATTTGGGATGTCTGGGCGCAGACTCTGGGGCAGCCGCTGCACCGGTTGCTGGGCGGAAATTCGACTGCAGTACCCGTATATGGGTCTGGTGGCCTGTACGCGGAGGGATATACCCCTGAGTCGCTGGCTTCGGACATGGCGGCTGCGATGGACCGGGGATGCTGCGGCGCGAAGATCAAGGTGGCCGGCGCCACCCTTGAGGAGGACGTGGAACGGGCAGGCGCGGTCCGAAGAGCGCTCGGATCCGGTCCCAGGCTCATGGTCGATGCATTGTTCAAACCCGGGGTCGCCGACGCGATCAGGCTGGGGAGGGCGCTTGTTCCGTTCGACATCTATTTCTATGAAGCGCCTACCGAACTGCGCGATTTGTCGGGTTGGCGGACCATTCGGCGCGATACCGGGATCGCCTTGTCCGGTCCCGAAGTCGAGGCCGGATTGGACCGTTACCGGGAATTCCTGAGTAAGGAAGTGGTGGACTATCTGCAGGCCGATGCGATCATTTGCGGAGGGGTCACCGAGCTTCGCCGCATCGCGGCGCTGGGCCGGGCCTATCGCAAGCCGGTGACCTACCACGCCTCCGGCTCGGCGGTCGCCCTTGCAGCCAACGCGCAGGTGGCTGCCGCCCTTGCGGGCACCGACAGTATTGAAATGCATCTGCTGCACCAGGCCCTGTTCGAAAGATTGTGGGAAGCCGGATGGCGTATCGAGAATGGCGCCCTGGTCCTGCCGGAAATCCCTGGGATAGGGGTGGACATCACGCCGGACTCCCCGATTTTCTACGCAAGCGTGCCGGGGGACTAGTGCCGTGCTGCACAAGTTGTTGATCGGTCTTGCGGGTATCGCATTCACTCTTCTGCTGCTTGCCGGCTGCGGAGGAGGCGAGTTCGAGCCCGGCTTTCGCGAGGACCTCGCGATTCCCATGCGCGACGGCGTTACGCTCATCGGCGACGCTTATCTGCCGGGTCCCGGCCAGTACCCCGCCATAGTCGAGATCACCCCTTATGGACGCGGCGACCATGGAATCAACTTTCGCAACGAAGCCGGGTACTGGGGCGATCACGGCTATGCGATGGTGCTTGTGGACTCGCGCGGGCAGGGGGAGTCGGAAGGCGAGTTCGAGTTGTTCGGGCGCTCCGGTGAGGATGGTCACGATGTCGTGGAGTGGATTGCGCGCCAGCCCTGGTCGAATGGCCGTGTGGCGATGCGCGGTGCCTCGTACACGGGCACCAATCAGCTGTATACGGCCCTTGAGCAGCCGCCGCACCTGAGCTGCATAACGCCGAGCGCAACCGCCTGGGGCCCGAGAAAGGACCTGCCCCACGGTGACGGTATCCTGCGGTTCGGTTGGGCGATTTCCTGGCCCGCGAACCTGGCCAGCGCCGACATTGACGCGCTTGAGGCGATTGACTGGGATGCGGCCCTGGCGCATGGGACGATCCAGGGGGCCGATGAGGTCGTCTACGGCAAGCCGTCCGCCGTGTATCGGCAGTTCCTGGCGCGCGATGCACAAGCTCCGCAATGGGACCCGCTGCATCTTGAAAAGCAGGATTACGGCAGGGTACATATTCCGAGTCTGGCCTTTACCGGGTGGTTCGACGGAACCCGCCCCGGAACCATTGCTCACTACCTGGGCCTGGAGCGGCATTCGATGAACCCGGATGAGCACTTCCTGGTCGTCGGGCCGTGGGAACACTTCCCCGCGCCCGATGGAGGTTACGACTACCTGACCGGCGAGCCAATCAGGGCCGCCGCGGGAATGACGCTGCCCGATCAGGCCTTTCTGCCGGGCCAGGAGATCACCCGGGAGTTCTTCGACTGGTGTCTGAAAGGCAAGAGCAGCTTTCACCAACCCGGGGTGCGCCTGTACCTGACCGGCAGCCACGAATGGCTTGAGTTCACCCGCTTTCCGCTCGGTGATACTCGAACGCGATCGCTTTACCTTGCCGGCGATGGTGATGCGGCGGGTCCCGAGGCCCGGGGCGCGCTCGCCTGGCAGCCACCCGATGACGACCCGCCCGACAGCTTTGCCTATGATCCGCGCGATCCGGTTCGAAGCCCGGTCTTCAATCCCGGCCAGGACTGGCAGATGCCGTCCGACCGGTCGGACGTGCTGACGTATACGAGCGCCGCGTTCGAGGAAGCGCAGACCATTCTCGGAGGACTTGAGCTGGAGCTACATGTGTCGTCGGAGGCCCAGGATACGGATTTCAGCGCGGCGGTCCATGACATCGCGCCGGACGGGTCGGTGTACCGGCTGCATCCCAAGCCCGCGGCTTTCGTCCGGGCCCGCTATCGCAATGGTCTGGATGCGGAAATCCCGCTGATACCGGGGCAGCCGACGCTGCTGCGATTCGAGTTTTCGCCCGTCGGTCATACCGTTCGAGCCGGCCACCGCCTGCGGGTGACTGTTTCGAGCAGCGTCTATCCGTGGATTTTTCCGAACAACAACTCGGGCAATGCGCCGGACGGCAGCACTGCGGTCACCAGGCAAACGCTGTATCACGATACGGAGCGCCCTTCACGGCTGCTGCTGCCCGTGTTCACGGCCCCGGGCGAATAGGCGGGGCCCGGCGCCGCTTGTGTGTATACAAAGAGTATACTCGGCGCCGCGTCCCGGCATGACGGCAGGAGAGGATTCGCATGGGAATCAGGAGCCACTGGAAGAATTACATTGACGGTCATTTCATCGCTTCGGTCGCCGGGCGGACAATCGAGGTCGAGGATCCGGCGACCGGGGAGAAGATCGCGGAAATAGCGCGCGCGGAAGCCGGGGATGTCCACCTCGCCGTCGCCGCGGCAAAGCAATGTTTCGATTCCCGGGCCCTGGCCGATCTCAGACCGATCAACCGGGGGCGGATGCTGATCGACGTGGCCCGGGAGCTTCGCCGCCGGCAGGACGAGATCGCCGAAGTCATCTGCCACGAGAGCGGCATGGGCATGGTCGATTCGATCGACCAGGTGGACTGCGCCGCCCAGTACTTCGAGTATTACGGTGGCCTGGCGGACAAGATCGAGGGCAGCTACATTCCCCTGGGCAAGGGCTTCATCGACTACACCATTCCCGAGCCGCACGGCGTGTCGGCGCACATCATTCCGTGGAATTTCCCGATCGAACTCGTGGCCCGGGGGGTCGCACCCGCCCTGGCTGCCGGCAACACGGTGGTAATCAAGTCGCCGGAACTGGATCCGCTGCACAACACCTTCCTTGGCGAGATCGCCGGTTGCGTCGGGTTTCCGGACGGCGCAATAAACATCATTGCCGGCTACGGCGACGACTGCGGCACCGCGCTTTGCGAACATCCCGACGTCAACCAGCTCGTATTTACGGGTTCGGTGCCGACCGGGCGCAAGATTCTCGATTGCGCCGCGCGCCGGATCATTCCCGCGGTCGTGGAACTGGGGGGCAAGTCGGCGGGCATGGTCATGCCGGATGCGGACCTGGACAAGGTTGTGGCCAGCACGCGCGTGGGGATCTTCTTCTTCTCCGGGCAGGTGTGCTCCGCCATGTCGCGCCTGCTTGTTCACCGCAGCATTTACGACGATGTCGTGGACCGGCTCTGCGAGATGGTGGACGGCCTCTCCATCGGGCATGGCAAGGACAACAGCGACATCACGCCGCTCATTTCCGAGCGGCAGCTTCAGAGAGTCGAAGGCCTGGTGCAGTCGGCCGTCGACGCGGGCGCGAAGATTGCCAGAGGCGGCGCAAGGGTTGCCGACAGTCCCGGGTACTTCATGCAGCCGACTCTAATTTGCGACGCGTCTCCGGACATGGACGCCATGCAACAGGAAGCCTTCGGTCCGGTTCTCTGCATCAGCGCCTTCGATAGTGAAGAGGAGGGCGTTTCCATCGCCAATGGCACGCGTTACGGGCTTTGCGCCGGCGTGTTCACCCAGGACCTGGAAGCGGCGCACCGGATTGCGGCTCGGCTGAAGGGCGGGCAGATCTTCATCAACAAGTGGTTCGCCGGCGGCATCGAGACGCCGTTTGGCGGCGTGGGCGAATCCGGGTTCGGAAGGGAAAAGGGACAGGACGCGATACGCAACTACTACCAGACGAAGAACGTCGGTTGCCAGATCGGCTGATGGATGCACCTGCAATAAACCAGCAGGCAATAGACAATCTGTTCACGCCCGGCTCCGTGGCCGTCATCGGCGCCTCGGGCGTACCGGGCAAATGGGGCTATCTCGCGGCCGAGCAGGCGCTGCGCGACAAGTCGAGGCGGGATGTGTTCCTGGTCAACCGCAAGGGGGGCGAAATCCAGGGCGAGGATGCCTACCGGCGCTACTCGGACATCGAGGCCGTCCCCGATCTCGCGGTCGTCAGCGTGCCCCAGTTCGCCTTCGAGGAGACCATAGACGAGGTCCTGGCCAGGGGCACACGATCCATTGTAGGCATCACGGCGGGATTCGGTGAGGAAGGAAGCGAAGGCCGGGCGGTCGAGGACCGCGTGGTCGCGAAGGTCCGCGAAGCGGGCGCGGCGATGCTGGGTCCCAATTGCATGGGCGTGTACGACGGTCATGGCGGTGTCCGCTGCATGCCGTGGGCGGAGCTGACGCCGGGTCCGGTGGGATTTCTTTCGCAGAGCGGCGGCCTGATCATGGATATCACCAAGCGCCTGGCCGAAGTCGAACTGGGTTTTTCGCGGGTGGCGTCGGTGGGGAACCAGGCCCATCTGCAGATTCCCGACCTGATGGGAAACCTCGCGGCGGACGGCGGGACACGGATTGTTGCGATCTACATTGAAGATCTGGAGCAGGTGGACCGGCTCTTTGAAAGCATTTCGGAGATGGTGACAGACGGCAGGGAAGTCATTCTGATGACGCCGCATTCCACGCCGGGGTCCGTGCGCGCGGCTCGTGCGCACACAGGCTCCACCGTTACCTCGATGGAAACGACCCGCGAGAGGGCGGCGCAGGCCGGGGCATGGCACGTATCCTCGCCCAGGGAGATGGTGACCGTGGCGCAGGCCCTGCTGGCGCCGAATCGAACCGCCGGCAAACGCGTCGCCGTGATCTCCGACACGGGCGGGCCGGGTGTCCTGTGCGCGGGTCTGGCCGAGAAGCGGGGGCTGGAAGTCCCGGAATTCGGCGCAGCGTTGCAGGGGCAGCTGCGCGGTTTGCTGACGCCGCGTGCGGTGGTCAACAATCCGGTGGACCTGGTGGACAACATTACCGTCGAGCCCATGGTTGACACGCTGGAGGCCGTCCTGGAAGCGGATGAGATCGATGCGGTCCTGATGAACATCCATGTGTTTGTGCATGAGTCGGCCGATCTGGAGGTCCGGATGGGCGAGCGTATAGGACGGCTGGCAGAGCGCAGCGGAAAGCCGGTTGTCGCCACTTCGCACTCCATGGATGCGCCGGGCGTGCTGGCTGCGCTACGCAGCGGGGTTCCCGTGTATCGAGATTCCGGGGAGGCCGCGCGTGGTCTGGCGCTGCAGTGCGGGGGTCGGGGGTTCGGATGAGCGCCGTAAAGGTTGATATGGCCGGGACGGTTCAGACCGTTCGGCTGGACCGGCCGGACGTTCTCAATGCCCTGAATCCCGAGGATTACGACCAACTTGCGGAAGCCTTCCGCAAGGCGGAGGATGAAGCGGTGCGGGCGGTGATCCTGACCGGTACGGGGCGGGGCTTCTGTGCGGGCCACGACCTCAAGGATGGCGACAACGAAGACCCGGCCGCCGGCCTGCGCGAAGTCAATGCAACCATGCGGGCGATCCGAGATCTGAGGAAACCCGTCATTGCGGCGATCAACGGGGTTGCCGCCGGCGGCGGGATGTCGCTTGCGTTGTGCTGCGACGTCAAGCTGATGGCCAGGAGCGCGAGGCTGGTACCGGCGTTCCTCGACCTTGGACTGGTGCCCGATATGGGCGCATCCTGGATGGTGGCCAATACGCTGGGCTATGGCCGGGCGCTGGAATGGCTGGTTTCGGGTGAGGCGCTGGATGCCGAGACGGCCCTGGAGTGGGGGCTGGTCAACGTCCTGGTCGACGACGGGGAACTGCGCGATGCGGCGCAGCGCAAGGCCGACGAGCTTGCCGCCGGACCGACCCTGGCCATCGGCCTCACCAAGCAACTGCTTTCAAGGGCTCTGTCAGCAAGTTTCGAGGATACGATGGAATGGGAGGCGAGGTTCCAGCAAATCGTCGGTCGGAGCGCGGATTATGCGGAGAGCCTGGCGGCCTTTCGCGACAGGAGAAAGCCGAAATTCCAGGGGAAATAGTTGCCGGAGATCAACATGACAAGAGAAGATCGAAGACAGGCATTGACGCCGGAAGGGGTGCCCGAACCCATCAAGGGCTACTACTCCAACTGCATCAGGGTCACATCCGGTCCGTTGCTGTTCATCGCAGGGCAGATACCCATCGATAACAACGGCAATCACGTTGGCGGCGACGATGTGGTGGAGCAGGCGAGACAGGTGTTCCGTAACATCGAGGCGATATTGACGGGTGTGGGCGGGTCGCTGGCCGACCTGGTGAAAGTCACGGTTTACCTGACCGACATTTCGGCCATGGGCAAGATCGCGCCGTTGCGCGAGGAACTGTTCCCGAAAGACGGCCCGGTCAGCGCCTGCGTGCAAGTGTCGGCGCTGGCGGCGCCCGAGATCCAGATCGAAATCGAAGGAGTGGCCGTTGTCGACTGATTCGCTGAAGACGCCGCGGATATGCGGTCTGCCCACTTTCATGCGGCTGACCCATACGCAAGAGCTTGCCGGGGTCGATGTGGCCGTGGTTGGAGTTCCATTCGACACCGGGTCGCCGTACCGGGTGGGATGCCGCTTCGGGCCGCGCGAAATTCGCAGCATTTCGGTATTGCTGCGGCCGATAAACCCCTATCACGACATCGATGTTTTCGATGTGTGCAAGGTGGTGGACTACGGGGATGCGACGGTGATTCCCGGAGAGACCGAGCGCTCCTTCGCCGCCATCGAGGCGGAGTTGGACCATATCATCGCGAACGGCGTGAAGCCGCTTTGCTTCGGCGGCGACAACTCGATCTCGCTGCCGCAGATTCGCAGCCTGGGCCGCGCCCACGGGCCGATCTCGCTGATTCACCTGGATGCGCATACGGACACCTGGGACGACTACCTGGGCGTCCGGCACAACGCGGCGACGTCGTATCGCCGCGGAGTGGAGGAGGGCTGGATCGACGCCTCGACCTCGATCCAGGTCGGCATGCGAGGCTCCCTGTTCTCGCGTGAAGACATCCGGCAGTCCATCGATCTCGGCTACCAACTGATCACCACGGACGAGATGCTGGACGCGGGAATCGACGAAGTGGTCGGAAGGATCAAAAGGCGCGTCGGGCGGAACAAGGTTTTTCTTTCCGTGGACATGGACGTGGTTGACCCGGCGTTCGCGCCGGGCGTCCAGATTCCCGAGGCAGGCGGACCTTCGGCCCACGACATTCTGACCTTGCTGCGCAGGCTGGCAGGCGTCAACCTGGTGGGCGCCGAAGTGATGGAACTGAATCACCTCTACGACTCCGGCGAGATTACTGCGTTGCTGGCCGCGACCTTCGGAGCCGAAATCCTGGCGCTGATCGCCGTCCACAAGCAGGGCAAAGCTGGATGACGCTTGAAACTACCGCTCCCGCGGCGGCCCTCGATCGCTATATGGTCGCGAACATCGCAGCGGAGCCGGTCATTGTCGAAGGAAGTGGGGCGACCGTCACCGACGAAGGCGGAAGAACATACATCGATCTTGAGGCGGGTCCGGGCGTCGTTTCGGTAGGACATTGCCATCCCAGGGTGGTGACCGCCGTTCGAGAGCAGGTGGGCCGGCTGACTCAAAGCCCGGGGCGTTTCTACAGCCGCCTGTCGTGGGGCCTGGTGAAGCGGCTTTCGGAACTCACTGGCGGACACCTCTCGAAGGCCTTTATCGCCAATAGCGGGGCCGAGGCTAACGACGGCGCAATCAAGGTCGCGATCAAGCACGCGCTCAAAAGCGGCAAGAAAGGCCTCGGAATTCTCGCTTTCGACCACGGGTTTCACGGCAGGCTGTCGCTGGGCTTGTCCCTGTCCGGGTTTGCGGCGCGCAAGACCGGCTTCGGGCCCTACGCCAGCTTTCCCGGCATCGTTCACCTGCCCCCGCCGTATCGTTACCGCCTCGGCGAGCGCGATTACCTGGCGGAAATCGAATCGGCACTGCGCACCCGCGTGGCGGGCGAGGCGGCGATCCTGATCTCCGAGCCGATATGGTGCGTGGGCGGCGTATACGGGCCGCCGGCGGATTTCTGGCCCCGGGTCGCCGAACTGTGCGGGAAGCACCGGATCACGCTGATCTTCGATGAAGTCTTTGCAGGCTTCGGGCGAACCGGGAAAATGTTCTCTTACCAGCACTTCGACGTAGAGCCCGACATACTCACCTTTGCCAAGGCGGTCGGCGGCGGGCTGCCGCTTGCCGGGTATATCGCGACCGAGGAAGTGGGCTCGGCGCTGGAGGTGGGCGATCATTTCACGACATTTGGCGCCAACAACCAGGTGGGCGTCGCGGCCGGGCACGCGGTGCTCGATATCCTCGAGGAAGAGCGCCTGGTGGAGCGCTCGACGGAAGCCGGCCGCCGTTTCCTTGACGGTCTGACGCGGCTCAAGAGCAAGCATGACTGCATCGGCGACGTCCGTGGTTACGGGCTCATGTTGGGCGTCGAACTGGTCAGGGACCGCGCGAGCAGGGAGCCGGCCGCCGACCTCGCCAGACAGGTGCAGGCCGCCCTGATGGACGCCGGCGTGCTGGTTTCCATTACCGGCACGTACGGCTGCGTATTGCGAATCACGCCGCCGCTGGTGATCAGCGATGACCAGATTGACGAGTCGATCAGGGCATTCGACGCCGCCTTTTCCCGCTGCAAGGAATAATAATGAATTATTTCAATCCTTTATGGGAACAGTCGGTGTTCATCAACAATGATTGGGTAAGAGCAGGCGGTGCTGCCGAGGTACTGGACAAGTTCGACAATTCCGTGATTGGCGTGGTAGCTCACGGCGGCCAGGCTCTGACGCATGACGCCGTGGCGGCGGCGGAGGCGGCGTTCAAGGCAGGTTCGATTCATCCGTACCGGCGCTACGAGATCCTGAGCAGGGGCCGTGAGCTCATTGCGGAACGCGAAGAACAGATTCTGCAACTGATGGTGGGAGAAACGGGATTCACCCTTGGCGATTGCAGGACCGAATTCAACCGCTGTTTGCAGACTTTCGCCGCATCCGCCGAGGAAGCGAAGCGGCTGACCGGCGAAATGGTTCCGATCACCGCGGCGCCCGGGCAGGATGAACGCAGGATAGCTTTCACCGTGCGCAAACCGATCGGGGTGGTCTGCGCGATAACGCCGTTCAATTCCCCTCTCAACACAGTGGCGCACAAGGTGCTGCC
The DNA here is from genome assembly GCA_026707445.1 of Gammaproteobacteria bacterium. Lineage (GTDB taxonomy): Bacteria > Pseudomonadota > Gammaproteobacteria > Steroidobacterales > Foliamicaceae > Foliamicus. Next base: position 91,608 of record JAPOWV010000013.1, on the reverse strand, counting down.
GGCCATCGCCGCCGGGAATACGGTCGTTCTCAAGCCGGCCACCTACACGCCGTTATGTTCCGCGGTTCTGTGCGAGGTGCTGGCCGAGGCCGGCCTCCCGCCCGGCTATCTGAACATGGTGACGGGAGGAGGCAGCACGACAGGACGCACGCTGCTGCACGACCAGCGCATTGCCTACTATGCGTTCACCGGCAGCACCGAGGTGGGACGCGAGATTCAGCAGGCCGCGGGCCTGCGGCGCACGCAACTGGAGCTGGGAAACATTTCCGGCACCATCGTCTGCGCGGACGCCACGCTTGAAACGGCCGTATCAAAATGCGCGGCGGCCTCGTTTCGCAAGGCCGGACAGGTTTGCACCTCGGTGCAGCGGATCTTCGTGGAAAGCAGCCTGGCCGATGAGTTCGTCGATGCCCTGTGCGGGAAGACACAATCGCTTGCGGTCGGCGATCCGCGAAATGCGAGTACTTTCGTGGGGCCGATGATCGACGGCAGGGAAGCGCAGCGTATCGAGAACTGGATTGTCGAGGCAGCCCGGGAGGGTGCGGAAATACTTACAGGAGGGGACCGGGAAGGCGCGCTGGTGCAGCCGACGATCATTACCGGCGCTTCTTCCCGGGCGCGGGTCCTGACCGACGAGGCCTTTGCGCCGGTTGTCACCGTGGTTCCCTTCGATTCGCTGGACGAAGCGCTGGCAGGGGTCAACGCAACGCCGTACGGCCTGTCGGCGGGAATATTCACCAATGACGTGACCCGCGGCCTCGACGCCATCCGCGCACTGGACATGGGGAACATTCATATCAATGACACTTCCTCCAGCCGGGTCGATCTCATGCCCTATGGCGGCATCAAGGACAGCGGGCACGGCCGGGAGGGGCCGCGATACGCTGTACGGGACATGACCGAAGAGCAACTGGTCGTCATCAACCCCGGTTGACCGGCAGAAACGCGAATCCCCAACCCGGCAGTCGCAGGCGGTCGTCTGCAAAGCCGGTGCCTGGCGAGAATAGGGCAGGTTGCGGCGAATCCGCTTCAAGCGATGTGTCTCCCGACGAATCGTCAAGATTCACTATCAGTTTCATGGATTCGCCGTTCATTCTTCGCTCGATGATCAGCAATTGGTCGGCAACGACGCTTACATGCATGTTTCCGTGCCGCAGGGCCGCTGACCCCTGCCGCAAGGCCATGAGCTTGCGGAATACCTGCAGCGTGGAACCCGCGTCCGCCTCTTGCCGGTCACGTGCAAGGGCCCGGTGTGCGGGCGATGCATTCAGCCAGGGCTGCGTTCCGGCGTTGAAGCCCAGGTTGGGAGCTGCCGACTTCCACGGAAAGGGCGTGCGCGCTCCATCCCGCTGGACCCCATGCGGGTAAAAGCGAACGCCCCGGGGATCCCGGGCTTCATCCCTGGAAAGCTCAGCGTGCGGCAGGCCCAATTCGTCGCCCTGATAGACATGCAGGTTGCCCCGGGTCGCCAGGAGGACCGCAAGCACGGCTTGCCACTTCACCGCCGTTGCCTTGCTTCCGAAGATATTCGTGGGGCCACGCACACAGTCATGGTTGCTCAGGTAGTGGGTTAGCCAGGCGCCGGCTTCACCCATTGCCTTCAACTGCCGGCCCAGCTTTTTCGCCAGCGGTCTTTTGCCGGAGCCGAGCTGTGTCGCATAGGAACTATGGAATCGCCTGTTGCCGGAACAGTAGGCCAGTGCGTCAGCCAGAGGCTTGTCGCTTGATATCTCGGCGACCGAGTAAAGTCCGCCGGACTCATCGAGCAAATCCCGGATGCGTTCCACGAATGCGTAACTCTCGTCGCGGGAGCCGTCGTAGACCATCCGTTGCGCCCAGAGCGGAAATTCGTAATTCTCCGCGTCGGAGGGCGGGTTATCGCGAAGCGCGTCATCCACCATCAGGAAATTGGCCACGTCGAAGCGAAAGCCGTCGACTCCCTTGTCAATCCAGTGTTTTCCCACGTCCAGCAATGCCGACTGCACGTCCGGATGCTGGGCGCGAAGATGGGGCATTCCGCGAAGGAAATGCGTCATGTAGTACTGTCGACGACTGGGACACCACTCCCAGGCCGGACCCCCGAACAGGGAACGCCAGTTGTTCGGTTCCGTCCCGTCGCGCTTCGCGTCCGCCCACAAGTACCAGTCGGCTTTCGGATTGTCCCGGGACGACCGGCTTTCCATGAACCACTCGTGCAGGTGGGAGGTGTAGGTCCAGACCTGATCCAGGACGATTCTCAGGCCGCGGCCATGGGCTGCCCGAACAAGCTCGTCGAAATCGCGCTCGGTTCCCAGATGCGGGTTGATCTTTTTCTGGTCGATCGGGTCGTAACCGAAATCCTCCATGGCCGAGAGATGCACCGGGCACAGCCAGATTCCGTCAACGCCGAGGCTCGCTATGTAGTCCAGGCCCTCGATCACGCCCCGCAGATCGCCCCAACCGTCGTTGTCGGCATCGCGAAAACTCAGGGGATACACCTGGTAAAGAGCGGCGCCCCGCCACCACTCGCCGGCGTCGATGTTGTTGCGTGCGGACACGGCGTCAGTCCCCCACGGACTGGTGTTGGGGAATTCCTTCCAGTTCCTTGCGGCCCGCGTCAAGCAGCGACTGCATGCGCTTCAGCACCTCCGGTTCGCTGTCGGCCATGTTGAAGAGTTCGCTGCCATGGGTTTCGATGTCGTAGAGCAGCGGATGCCGGTAGCCGGGATCGAGATGATCGATTTCCCATACCTGCATGAAAGTCCTGACCAGGTACCTCCACCGCTGCGTGCGAACGGCCGCAATCCGGTCTCCTGTGAAGAAATAGAGCGCCTCGTGCGGCGAAACCGCAGCCCCAAGTAGCAGGGCGGAAACATCCCGTCCGTCCATCTGCAGGTCCGCGGGCACGCCGGCGCCGGCCACGGCGGCGAGCGTCGGCATCAGGTCGATATTCATCGACAGGCCTGAGGTTGTCACGCCGGGCGGAATCACGCCGGGCCACCGGACGACTAGCGGCACAAGGTAACCGCCTTCCCAGGTGCCGGCCTTGCCGCCGCGCGCGGCCCCGCCCGAGCCGTCCCAGGCGCGGCCGTTGTCGCTGGTGAAGATAACAAGCGTTTCCCGCGTCTTGCCGGAGTCTTCGATCGCTTCAAGCACCTTTGCGATACCCGCGTCCATCTCCTCCACGACATCGCCGTAGGGTCCGGCCGCGGAGCGCTTCCGGAACGCTTTGCCCGGCACGTTCGGATAATGCGGCGCCACGGTCGGCAAGTAGAGAAAGAAGGGACGATCACCTGAGGACGCGATCAATCGAGCGGCCTCGTTGGCAAGGCGCGCGTGTATCGTTGATTGACGCAGCGGATCCTCGATTTTTTCCTGGTTGCGGAAAAGGGCTACGCCTTCCATGTCGTTCGAATACTGAATTCCGAAAAAGTAGTCGAATCCATGCCGTGTGGGCCAAGCCGAAGGCGTGTGTCCAAGGTGCCACTTGCCTACGATCCACGTGTCATAGCCGGCAGCCTTCAGAATTTCCGCCAGGGTGACTTCGCCTTCGCCCAGTCCGTATTCCGCCTCCGGAAAGATCACGTCACCCGCAAGGCGCGAGCGCACCGGGTAGCGGCCGGTCAGCAGGCCCGCCCGCGATGGCGTGCACACGTTGGCGCTCGCGAAAAACTGCGTGAAGCGGACACCCTGTTGAGCCAGCGAGTCGATGGCCGGCGTGCGGACAAAGCGGGCGCCGTATGCGCCGACATCGCCGTAACCGAGATCGTCGGCGAGCAACAGGACGATGTTCGGACTTTTCGGTGAATCGCCGGCCGTCGCCGTATTGCCTTGAGCTGCCCCGAGCCAGAGTACGAGAACGGCGAGTGGGACTAGTGCCGGTCTGTGCATTGCATGGCCCGCGCGATTTCAAGCCTGGCGCCGGCGATTCCCTGTTCTCCCGCAATTGCGTAATACAGGTACAGGCGGCCATCGTCCTCAAAGACGTAGGGGTCGCGCAAGGCGTGCTCAGGCGCATAGCTCCCGCCGCCTTGCGAACTCCGGACAGGTTGCCGTGCGCCTTCGTAGTCCCGCTGCGGCGCAAGGACCGTGTCCGGCGGGCCCGCCAACCAGCTTTGCGGGTCCGTGTTCAGTTCCACCTCGGTGGCGAGTATCCGTTCCGGGGCATCGCCGACACGGGTGTAGAAAACGTAGAGCCGATCCCCGCAGCGGTACACGGCCGCGTGCCTCATGTCCCGGATGAACGGTCCGACGCTGCTGAACGGCCCCAGCGGACTGTCGGCCTCGTAAAGCTCTCCCCAGCGCGTATTGTCGAGCTTGGCGATCGCGAAGAAGCGCTCGCGCCATTCGAACACGCGAAAGTAATAGCGTCCGAGTACCGCGCTGGCGGGGGTGAATCGAATGCCGTCCTCGGAAACCGCGGCCGCGGTCTTCTGGCTCTCGCTTCCCGCAAGCGGCGCGTGAAAATACATGAGAATGCGTTGCCGCTGCTCATCGACATGCACGTCGGGGGAAGCGATATGGTCCCAGAACAGGTCACGAATCTGGTCGAGCCGCAACGTTCCCGGTTCATGCACCGTCCAGGGGCCAAGGGGTGAATCCGCATAGGCGAGCCGGATATAGTCGCCCACGTGGTTGGCGAAGTACATGTAGTACCGCCCAAGGGGATTCTCGACCCATTCCGGTACGCGAATGACCGATGGGCCGTTGATGCTGGGGCAATCCGGGTAGTCGCGCCGGTATTTGGGCGCACACTCGTCCAGACCGGGAGAGCTTGCCAGGGTGATCAGCGGGTTCCCGGCAAACCGGGTGACGGTCATCCCATCCGGAGCGGCCTGCGTGTCGCTGTCCGATGCAGCGCAGGCGGTGGCTGCCAGGAGAATCGCGCTGGTCTTCAGGATGTGTCGTGCGGGCACGCAAGCGGTCCGACAGCCCGATCCGCAGTCTAGCATAGCCGGATTTATGCATACTATTTGCATACAGAGACCAGGTTTGTCGAATGCCGTCAATTGATTTCGCAGTCATCGGAACCCATCACGCGCACGTGTACGACATCGTCGACGGGTTGATCGCGGCAGGTGCACGGTTGGCCGGTTTCGCCGGCGACGACGAAGCCGGGAGCGCCGCGTTCGCCGCGCGTTATGCCGGCGCCCGCCGGGAGAAAGGCGCGGCGTCCATCCTCGGGCGGGAGGACGTGCAGGCCGTAGTGTTGTGCGGGCTTCCGTCGGAACGGGCCGACGTGGCCTGCAAGGCGATGAGGGCGGGCAAGGACGTGATCGTGGACAAGCCGCCTGCCGTTACGGCCGGACAACTGGCGGATGTTCGCAGGACGCAGGGCGAAACCGGACGGCGGTTTCTTGTCGTATTCGGTGAGCTGCTTTCGGGCGCACTTGCAAAGGCTCTCGAGCTGTACCGGGAAGGCCGTATCGGCGAACTCGTCAGTGTCGCCGGCATGGCGCCGCACCTACTGGGAGAGGGGCGGCCCGAATGGTTTTACGACTCGGCCCGTAATGGCGGACTTCTAGTTGACATCGGTTGCCATCAGATCGCCCAGTTCCTCACCATCACCGCCGACCCTGCCGCGGAGCTAGTGGACGCCAGCATCGCCTGCTTCGGCGGCCGCGACGGCTTCTTCGACAGTGGCGACATCGTCCTCCGCAGCCGGCGGGTGAGGGGTTACGCCCGCGTGGACTGGATGACCCCGGACGGTCTGGGCGAATGGGGCGACGTGCGCACGATGATTACCGGTACCAAGGGTTATCTCGACGTGCGCAAGACGGTGGATATCGGCAGGCCTGAATCCTGGGACGTTCTGTACGTCGTCGATTCGCGGGGCATCGAGAGAATCGAGTGCGAGCACGCGCCGCCGGATTTCTATTCGAAGCTGATCGCCGATATTCACGACCGCACGGACCGGTCGATTCCGCATGAGATTTCGTTTCGGACGATGGAGCTGGCGATCCGGGCCCAGGAATTCGCCGAGTCGCGCTGGCCGTGTATACGATGACAGGTTCGTCGACGGTCCGGGTAGCAATCGTCGGCGCCGGCGCAATCGCCGATTATCACGCGCGGGCATACACGACGCTCGCGCCGCGCTTTCGGCTTACGGCCGTTTTCGATACGGACCTGCCCAAAGCCCGGGCGTTTGCAAAAACGCACGGCGTCCGGCGCGTATGCAACACGCTGCAGGAAATCGTGCAGCTTGAAGACCTTGAACTTGTCGACCTGTGTACGCCGCCGTTCCTGCATGTTCGACAGGCGGCCGAAGCGCTTGCCGGTGGGCGCCATGTTCTCTGCGAGAAGCCCATTTCGGGATCGCTGCGCGACCTTGACAGGCTCGGCGAGCTCGAAAGGCGCGTGCAAAGGCGTCTCTTTCCCATATTCCAGTATCGATTCGATCCGCACGTTCGCAAGACGCTGGCGCTCAAGGACGCGGGGCTGCTCGGCAACCATCGACTCTCCACTGTCGAGAATTTCTGGTTTCGGGACGACAACTACTTTCACCCGTCCGGACGCGGCAGTTGGCGGCATGACCTGGGAGGAACGCTGGCCAGCCATGCCATCCATTCGCACGACATCCTTTGCGCGGTCGTCGGAATGCCGAAGCGAGTGTTTGCGCGCACCGCCAGCATTCGCGAAGGGATCGAAACGGAGGATCTGGCCGCGGCGACCTTCATTTTCGGCGACGGCAGTCTTGCGACTTCCGCGGCGAATCTGGATAGCAAGCTGGAGCAGAGTCGTTTCTGTTTCGTATTCGAGCGAATCTCGGTCGAGGGCGTCGTGGATATGACCCGCTGGGAACAGCCGCCGTGGCGATTCGTGCCTGCCGATCCGTCCGACCAGGACACGATCACGGAAACCATTGCCCACGTGGACCCGAAACGTGAGCAATTCGAGGCGCAGTTCGCGGCGTTACACGACTGCCTCGTGCATGGACAATCCGCGCCTGTGACGCTGGAGGATGCTCGCCGTTCCGTGGAGCTTCTCACCGCCATGTACTATTCGGCCGACCATGCCACGGAAGTCGAGTTGCCGCTAGGCGCCGATCATGCCTACTACGATGGCTGGCGGGCGGAACCGGAGAATTCCGGGGGAGAAACACGCGATGGTTGAGCGCCGGATAGGGATCGTCATGAACGGTGTGACGGGCCGAATGGGCGCGAACCAGCACCTCGAGCGCTCCGTAATCGCGATACGGGACCAGGGAGGCTGTGCCCTGCGGGACGGCGGCCGGCTGGTTCCGGATCCCATCCTTGTTGGCCGCAATGCGCAAAAACTCAAGGCCCTCGCGAAGCGTTACGGCGTCGACCGCTGGACGACGAACCTCGATGCGGCTTTGTCGGACCCGGCCGACGAAATATTCTTCGACGCGGGACCGACGACCATGCGGGCTGCGATTCTCAAACGAGCGATCGCGGCCGGCAAGCATGTCTACTGCGAGAAGCCGAGCGCGTCGTCGCTCGTCGATGCGCTTGCGATCGCGAGGCTTGCGCAGCAGACGGGCATCAAAAACGGCGCCGTTCAGGACAAGCTGTTTCTTCCCGGCCTGCAGAAGATCGCCCGACTGCGCGACAGCGGGTTCTTCGGTCGGGTCCTTTCGGTGCGCGGCGATTTCGGCTATTGGGTATTCGAGGGACAGGGCAGGGCGGCGCAGCGTCCGAGCTGGAACTATCGAGCGGCGGACGGCGGCGGAATCATCCTGGACATGTTCTGCCATTGGCGTTATGTGCTGGACAATCTGTTCGGCGAAGTCCGCGCGGTCTGCTGTCTCGGCGCGAACCATATCCCGGAAAGAGTAGACGAACAGGGCCGGGATTACGTCGCCGATGCCGACGACGCCGCGTATGCGATGTTCGAGCTCGACGGAGGCATAGTCGCAACGATGAACAGTTCCTGGTGTGTGCGGGTCCGGCGAGACGACCTTGTCGAATTCCAGGTGGACGGAACGCAGGGTTCGGCGGTCGCCGGCCTTACTCGCTGCTTCACTCAGGACCGCGCCGGTACGCCGCGGCCTGTCTGGAATCCGGTCGAGCCTCAGACGGCGGATTTCTTCGCCGACTGGCAGGAAGTTACCGATTCGGAGCGCTACGACAACGGCTTCAAGGTCCAGTGGGAGCTCTTCCTCCGGCATGCGGCGGACGGCGAGGCCTGGTCCTGGACGCTTGCGGAAGCGGCCAAGGGCGTACAGCTCGCCGAGTTGGCCATGGAGAGCTGGAAACGGCGCCGGTGGCTGGACGTTCCCGCCTTGCCCGATGGGAGTGGCGGTCCCGGTCCATGAGATTGCCACGAAGCGACGGGTCGCTGGTCGAATTCAGCCTGCCGCCCCCGAAGGCCTGCCTGGTTGAACCCGCGCGCTGGAACCGGGTCGCCTACGTGGCCGCGCACGTGGTTGCGGATGCCCGCGCCGGCGTGAGCTGGTTCGATTCCGGGGCAATCGACTGGGACACGACGCTCGCGTATCGCCGGCACCTGTGGGACCTGGGGTTTGGGGTGGCGGAAGCCATGGATACGGCGCAGCGCGGTATGGGTCTGGGATGGCCGCAGGCTCTCGAACTGATCCGTCGCACGGCGGCGGAGTGCCGGACCCGGAAGGGCGCCGCGATGGTGGCGGGAGTGGGCACCGACCATCTTGACCCCGCTCGCTCGGCCAGCCTGCAGGATGTTCGCCAGGCCTATGAGTCCCAGATCGAAGCGGCCGAAGCGGAAGGATCGCCGATCATCCTTCTTCCCAGCCGCGCTCTTGCCCGCGCTGCCCGAGACGAACAGGATTACCTCAGCGTCTATGGGCGCCTGCTCGAACAGGTCCGGGAACCGGTAATACTGCACTGGCTGGGGCCGATGTTCGATCCGGCGCTGATCGGTTACTGGGGAAGCGCCGACCCGTCAAGAGCCATGGATGCCTGTCTCGATCTCCTGCGTGCGCATGCCGACCGGATCGACGGAATCAAGTTGTCGCTGCTGGACAAGGACCTGGAGATCGATTTCCGGCGGCGGCTGCCGTCGGGTGTGCGAATGTATACCGGCGATGACTTCAACTTTGCGGAGCTGATCGCCGGCGATGAAAGCGGTCACAGCGACGCGCTGCTCGGCATCCTCGATCCGACCGCGCCCCTGGCGGCGCAGGCGCTTAACCATCTTGCCCGGGGCAATGCGGAGGAATTTCATCGGATTCTCAGGCCTGCGATCCCGCTGAGCCGCAAGATCTTCGAAACCCCTACCAGGTTCTACAAGACCGGCGTGGTGTTCCTGGCGTGGCTGAACGGCCACCAGCAGCATTTCTGCATGCTCGGCGGCATGCAGTCGGCGCGATCGGTCGTGCACCTTTCGGACGTGTTCCGGCTTGCCGCGGAGGCGGGCCTGTTGCGCGATCCGGAACTCGCCGTTCACCGCATGACCCGGCTGCTGGCGGTCTGGGGGATCGAGCCGTGAGCGCGGCGCCACGCTCCATGCCTCTGGAGCGCCTGTCGATGAACCTGGCGACTGTCCGTGAGCAATGGACATTCGAGGAGGCGGTGGCGGGTTGCGAAGAGGCGGGCATCGCCACGATCGCTCCCTGGCGTGATCAACTGAAGCACTGCGGGATCGGGCGCGCCAAGCGTCTGATCAGCGACTACGGTATGTCGATCAGCGGCCTTTGCCGTGGCGGATCTTTTCCTTACACAGGCGCGAGAGAGCGCCAGGCGGCCATCGATGACAACCTGCGGGGCATAGAAGAGGCCGCCGAGATCGGCGCCGGATGCCTTGTGCTGGTATGCGGGGGGCTACCCGGGGGATCAAGGAATATCGCCAATGCAAGGGGGCAGATTGCGGAGCTGATCTCGGAGGTCCTGCCGGAAGCGCGTTCTGCGGGAATTCCGCTCGGTATCGAGCCGCTGCATCCCATGTACGCCGCCGACCGCTCCTGCGTGAACACATTGGCCCAGGCCAACGATCTTTGCGACAGCCTGGGCGAAGGGCTGGGCGTGATCATCGACCTCTACCACGTGTGGTGGGACCCCAATTTGCGCGCAGAGATAGCGCGCGCCGGCGAAGCCAACCGGATCCTCGGCCTTCATCTGTGCGACTGGCTGGTGCCGACCCGGGACCTTGTCCATGACCGCGGGATGATGGGCGACGGCATCATCGACATCCCCCTCGTGCGCGGCTGGGTCGACCGGGCCGGCTACGAGGGCGCCTGCGAGGTGGAAATTTTTTCTGCGCTCAACTGGTGGCGGCGTCCGGCCGCCGAGGTCCTTGAAGTGGCGAAGCAGCGCTTTGTCAGTGCCTGCTGAGCGTCTCGAATAACGGCTACTGCCTCAGGTGCACGTCAAGCCAGTCGATCATGGCCTCAAGCAATTGCTTGGCCTCAGGGCCGTCGGCGCCTGGCGGTAATCGATGTCCGCCGCCGGGAACCCGCAGCAGCCGCACGGTACCCTTTGCCTCCTGCAGGGCATCGGCAAAAACCTCGCTTTGCGCGTAAGGCACGACGATGTCCTTGTCACCGTGAACGAGCAGGCAGGGAGCATCGTTCCTGTCCACATGCGAAATCGGCGAAGCCATTCGATAGTCGCGCTCCAGTTCGGTCTCAAGTCCGCCTTCACCGGTGTCCGAGTACACCGGAGCGCCCATGTACGATGCAACCAGGTCCACGGCCCCCTCCCAGCTGTTGATCATGAGCGCCAGGTCGGTGGGTGGGGCGAGCGCAACCACGGCCTGTGCCTTGCTGCTGGTTTGGCCGACGGCGCTTGCGTCCGCAGCGGGCGGGAAGTGGTCGATCACGCCGAGAGCAAGCGCGAGGGTGCCGCCCGAAGACGAGCCCACTGCCCCGATCCTGTCCACATCGATCCCGAAGTCCTGCGCGTGATGACGGACGAACCGCATGGCCCGAATGGCGTCCTGATGGGCGGCGGGATAGCGGAATCGCGGCGCGGCCCGATGGTTGATGGCGAAGACCGTGTATCCGGCATCGACGAGGCTCGCCATGCGCTCATCGCGGGGTGCCTTCAGAGGTTGGGCGTCCAGGCCCAACGGAGCGTGAAAGCCACTGCCGCGTATGAAAAGGACGCCATGCCCATTGGGTTCCGCAGGGTAGTGCACGTCCATCAGCAGTGCCAGGCCCGAGTACATGCCGTAAACGATGTTCTCCTGTACTTCGGCCTGCGCCGCTCCCGAGTCCGGAGCGGTAATCAACCAGGCGGACAGGAGTGCAGCGAAGATGCGTGGCATCGGAAGCGGGCCGTTCATGGCCTGAACAAGCGCTGCGAGCCGCCGCGCTCGAAACCGATGCCGTCGTCCGGAATCGCTACCAATTCAACGTAACTTCCCCACGGTGTGCGCAGATAATGCCAGCCAAGCCCGTCGAACGGCCCCGCCCCCACCTTCGCCGGAGTTCCGCAGCGCGTCGCGCCTGCGTTGACGAGTTGCCGCGCCGTCTCTTCCAAGTCTTCGACCTGAAAGGCAATGTGGTGGCCTCCGGTCTGGTCATTGCGCGGCGAGGCCGGGTCCGCCGCATTCGTTTCGAACTGAATCAATTCAAGGTTCGGGCCGTCGGCGACGCGGAGCATGGCCAGGCGAACCAGCGTGCAACCCGGCTTCACGTCGTAGCGCTCGGCACGTTCCGCGTCGACTTCGATCGGGCCTACCGCGAACAGTGGCTCCGCGCCCAGGCCCGATACGAAGAAATCGGTCGCGGTCCTGACGTCCGGCACCACCAGGCCGACATGTTGGAGACCCCGTATTTTCCGTGTGGCCGACAACTAAAATAATTCCGGAAATGGCGCGGGGCCTGATTTTAGTGTACGAACTCTCGACATGAATGGGTGGGGCTACAAGTACCCCGAACAGTCGCCCAGGCGGTCGGGGCTGCTGCCCACCGGTGACGGACACGAGCTCTATTTCGAGGAGTACGGCAGTCACGGCGCGATCCCCGTGGTTGAAATTCACGGTGGGCCCGGCGTCGGCAGCATTCCGGAATACCACCGTTTCTTCGACCCGGACCGGTACCGCCTGCTCATGTATGACCAGAGGGGCTCCGGCAGGTCGCTGCCGCCGGGTGAATTGCGTAACAACACGACGCAACACCTGGTTGCGGACCTGGAACTGTTGCGCGAAATGCTGGATGTGAAGCGTTGGGTCGTCACCGGCTGGTCGTGGGGAACCGCGCTCGCACTGGCGTATGCGCAGGCCCACCCCGCTCGCGTTCTCGCCATCGTGCTCCGCGGTGCGTGGACGGCCCGGGAGGAAGAGTCGACATGGTTCAGTTCCGGGCTGCGGAACTTCTTCCCGGATATCTTCGACAAGATCGAAACGGACCTCACGGACCTGCCCGATGAGAAGAAGCTGAAGGAACTGGTCCGGATGGCCGCGGACGAGACGCTTCCCCCTCAAGTGCGTGAAACCGCCGCCTGCGATTACAGCCGGTATGAACTCTACGCCTGCTACCTGGAGGCCACCGAAGAGCAGGTCCGCCACGACCTGAGCGCGGGGCCGCAATTGCCGATTGCAAGGATCGGCGACCACTTTCGCAAGCACCGCTGGTTTTTGGGCGAGAACCAGCTATGGAATGAACTGGTTCGCATCACGCATATCCCCTGCACACTTATTCACGGCCGCTACGACATCGTGGCCCTGCCGAGGACCTCCTACGAATTGCACAAGGCCTGGCCCGGCAGCGAACTGATCATTGCTCCGCGGTCCGGGCACATGAGCAGCGAGCCGGGCATGGCTGAGGCCATGACCGCCGTGATGGACAAGCTGGCCGGGACGCTTGCCTAGGTGCCTCCTGTTCGGTTACAGGAGTGGCGCCAGGGCGTCGGCGAAGGTTGCCAGGTTGCTTCTGTTCAGCCCGGCCACGTTGATCCGGCCGTCGCGAATCATGTAAATGTGGTTTTCCTCCCGCAGCCGGTCCACCGCAGCCGGTTCGATTCCCAGAAGGAGAAACAAACCCTGCTGGCGGTCGATCCACGAGAAATCGAGATCGGGACGCCGCTCGCCCATCGCTTCGGCTAGCCCGGTCCGTAGTCCGGCGAGCCTTCTCGACATCCCGGCCAGTTCCCGGCGCCAGCCGTTGCGGAGTATCGAATCGGAGAGCACGCGATCGACGATCAGCGCTCCATGGGAAGCTGCCATCGAGTACATGCCCCGGGCAATGTGCTTGACCTGCGACTCCAACACTCCTCTTTGACCGCCGTCCTCCGCAACCATCAGCAGGGCGCCGCAGCGCTCCCGGTACAGGCCGAAGTTCTTGGAGCAGGAAACGGCCACCAGGAAATTCCGAAGACGCCTTGCGGCCATACGCAACGGCAGCGAATCCTCTTGCAGTCCCTGGCCGAGGCCCTGGTAAGCGAGGTCGAAAAACGGCAGGTGACCGCGTCTTTCGACCATATCGAGGATGGCCGTCCAGGCATCGGTGTCGGGGTCGGCCCCGGTTGGATTGTGGCACGACGCCTGTAGAACGACGAGGCTCCCTTCAGGCGCATTTTTCAGGCAATCCAGCGTTTCGTCCAACCTCAGGGCATGGACTGAAAGGTCGAAATAGGGGTAAGTCCTGATCCGCAGCCCCGCGCCGGACATCAGGCCATGGTGATTGCCCCAGGTCGGGTCGCTAAGGTAAACCGGTTTGCCCGGCTGGGCTCTGGCAAACAGTTCCGCGCCAATGCGCAGGGCGCCGCAGCCGCCCGTTGTCTGCAGGACGCCGGTGCGATCGGCAAGCTCGTCATCCAGGTCTCCCAGGACCAGCCGGCGGATACGGGAGCGATACCCCGGCAGTCCGATCGGCGGCAGGTAGGACTTTGTCGTTTGCGCGGCAATGATCGCCCGCTCGGCTTCGGCCACCGCGCTCATCACCGGAGTCTGCCCCCGATCGTCGCGGTAGACGCCGACGGTCAGGTCGATCTTTCCGGCGGCCTTGTCCTGCAGGAAGGCCGTCGCCAGGCCAAGAATGGAGTCGGATCGAACGGCAGTCAGGCTTTCGAAGGGCACCGGCTCTTTGCGGAACAGCGTTCAGGACACGTCGATTTCGTATTCTTCGACGACGAGGCGCTGAAAAGCGCTGGTGTGCGCAAGCGTGTCGGCGCGGGTAGGCCGATCGTCGCGGGAATAAACGGCGTTGTAGTCCTCGATCGAATCGAACCACTGTTCGGCGATGCCGTCCCACGGACATTCATCCGGTGGCTTGCCGGCCAGGGTCGAATCGTCGTCCACGCGGGCATCCACGATGTAGCGTTTCAGGTGTGGCGTCTGGTCGGCAACGATATCGGGGGCGTGGTCTTCGAGCCACCAGCGCCGGAATTCCGCCAGCGACAGATGCTCCGCCCGCTTGAGGAACCACATGACCTTGACCATTCCTGCTCTCCTATTGTTTCAACTCTCCGGGCTGCCCGCGCCGGTTTCTTCAAGGCTCTCGCGAGTCTTGCCGATGTAGGCCAGGCCGGTGGCCATGAATCCCCCGTCGAGATACAGCGTCTGGCCCGTCATCCATGTCGCGTTGGCCAAGAAATGCACGGCCTCCGCCACTTCGGCCGGCGTTCCGCATCGCCCGGCGGGCGTACGTTCCATTTCGTGCCTGAAAACGTCCGGGTCCGTGCGGGTCTTGGCCATCGAATCGCCCGTGTTTTCGATGATTCCGGGAGCGACCGCGTTGACGAGTATGCCCATGGGGGCGAGTTCGACGCCGGCGCTCTGAACGATTGACTGCTGTGCGCCCTTGGTGACGCAATAGATCGATTCCAGGGCCCAGCCCTGCGCGGCGCACAGCGAGGTGATGACGACGATCTTTCCGGAACGCTTTGCCGCCATCCGCCGTCCCGCCTCCTGGCAGCACAGGAAAGTGCCGCGAACGTTGACCTTCAGCATCAGGTCCAGGTCCTCCAGCGGCGCTTCGAGAAAGCGCGATGCGCGGCTCAGGGCCGCGCAACAGACCAAGAGGTCGGGCGCTTCCCCCTCAAGCAGTCGGTCGGCCTCGCGGAAGCCCTCGGAAACGCTCTTCGCATCGCCCATGTCGGCGATTACGGTATGGAATCGCCCCTTGCATTGTTCGGCCGTGCCGGCGCCGTCCGCAAGATCCAGGTTCACGATGGTGGTGTCGCGATCCGACAACCGCCGGGCGGTAGCCTGGCCGATTCCGCTGGAGGCGCCCGTAATGATGATTCGCCTGGGAGGTGAAGACTGGTCGCCGGTCACGACGGAATATAATGCCATGTATACACATTGTCGACAAGCAGTTTCCGGCTGCGCCAATACGGCATGAGAATCAGCGCGAACGGCGCGCCCGCAGATACCATCCTGAAGCGCGCCTCAATGACATTCTGGGGTGGACGCTGGCGCGACTCGAGCGGAGGCAGCCGCATTCCGGTCCTGAATCCCGCCACCGAGTCGATTCTCGTCGAATCCGTGGAGTCATCGCCGGAACAGGTTGGGGCCGCCGTTCACGCCGCAGCCGCTGCGCGCGGAGTATGGAACGACTCGAGTCGCTCCGAACGCGCCGAACTGCTCAACGGGATCGCCGACGCGCTGGAAGGACGCACAGAGGAACTTGCGCTGCTTGTGACCGATGAGGTGGGGACGCCGATCGCGGAGTCGCGCCGGCTGCAGCTGCCCACCGCGGTGCACACGTTTCGCAGTACTGCGACGGCAATTGAGGATTTCAGCTTCCGGGAAATGCTGGACACTTCCATCATCGAACATTGCCCCATTGGCGTGGTGGCCGCGATAACGCCCTGGAATTATCCCCTTTACCTTGCCGCCTGCAAGCTGGCGCCGGCGATTGCAGCCGGCTGTCCGATTGTGCTCAAGCCCAGCGAAACCGCCCCGCTCGCCGTGACGGCGCTGATCGATCTTTGCCACGAGGCAGGGGTGCCGGAAGGCGCCCTGGGACTCGTTCAGGGCAGCGGGGAGACCGTGGGCAAGGCGCTGGTCGAGGCCGCCGGCGTCGACATGATCTCTTTTACCGGTTCGACCCTGACAGGTGGGCGCATCGCGGCCCAGGCCGGCCGGCTCGTCAGGCCGGTGGCGCTGGAACTGGGCGGCAAGTCGGCGGCCGCGGTACTGGACGATGCGCTTCTCGAAAGCGCCGTGCGGCAGACCGTCGCGAAATGCTTTCAGAACGCCGGTCAGACTTGCGCGGCGCTTTCGCGTTTGCTTGTTCCCCGGCATCTCAAGGCCCGGACGGAAGAACTCGCCGTGGCATTCGCCGGCGAGTATTCAGCCGGCGATCCCCGCGACCCCCGAACTACGCTGGGGCCGCTCGCCAGCGAGGCGCAGCTTCGCAGAGTCAGGAGATTCGTCCGCCGCGCCGATCAGGACGGCGCGCGCGTGCTGTGTGGCGGTTGGGGCCAGCCGGCCGGCGTCGGGAAAGGCTATTTCGCCCGGGCGACCGTGATTTCCGACGTCAGCCCTGAAATGGAAGTGGCCCGGGAGGAGATTTTCGGGCCCGTGCTGTCGATTCTCGCCTTCGAGGACGAGAGCGAGGCCCTGGCGATTGCCAACGGCACGGAGTTTGGCCTGTCCGGGGCGGTATGGGCGGCCGATGCCGGTCGCGCAATGCGCTTTGCCCGGCGGATGCGCGCCGGCAGCGTGTCGATCAACGGCGCGCCGACCAACGCGGACGCGCCTTTCGGGGGATTCGGCGCATCGGGATTCGGCCGGGAGCGTGGCCGCGCGGGGATCGAAGAATACCTGGCCACAAGGGCGATACACAGTGTCGCGAACGGGTGATGCGATGACAGGCGGCGAAGCCACGGTTGCCGCATTGCTCAGGCACGGTCTCGGCACGGTCTACGGCCTGCCCGGTATCCAGAATGACTGGCTGTACAACGCCCTCTACGACGTCCGCGACCAGGTCCGCGTGCTGCATACTCGCCACGAGCAGGGCGCCGCTTTCATGGCGCTTGGGGCGGCCCTCTCGACCGGGAAGCCGTCGGTTTGCGCCGTCGTGCCGGGACCCGGCCTTTTCAATGCGGGGGCCGCGCTTGCCACGGCCTTCGCGCTCAACGCGCCGGTGCTGTTCCTGTGCGGCCAGATACCCCGAAAGGCTATCGGCAAGGGGCTGGGCGCATTGCATGAAATACCGGACCAGCTTGCGATTCTGGAGCAGCTGACCAAGTTTGCGAAGCGCGCCGCGCGCCCGTCAGATATCCCCATGTTGGTCGCGGAAGCGTTGACGGCCATGCGCAGCGGACGCCCGCGGCCGGCGGCGGTGGAGATACCCATGGATGTCCTGGCGGAACGCGGGCAGGTCGGAGAAATTCCCGGCCTTCCTGACCCGGACCAGCCGGAACTGGACGCGGCGGCCGTCGAATCGGCCGCCAGGCTACTGGGGCAATCGCAAAACCCGATGATTTTCGTCGGCAACGGGGCACAGGGCGTCTCGGCGCTGGTTGGGCGGCTGGCCGAAACGCTTGAAGCGCCGGTCGTCGGATACCGCACGGGCCGCGGCGTGCTGGACAGCCGCCATTACCTGAGCTGCACCCTGCCCGAGGCCAGGCCGCTGTGGCAGCACTGCGACGCGGTAGTGGCTCTGGGCACTTCGGTGCGCGGGCCGCTCAAGGGCTGGGGGGAGAGCAGGCAGCGGAAACTGGTCCGCATTGACGTGGACCCGGAAGTGCATCGGCGCCACGCGACGCCGGCCGTTTCCATAGTCGCCCGGCTGGAGCATGCCTTGCCGGCTCTGCTGGAGCGCCTTGCTTCGCATAATCGCGGGCGAGGCTCGCGCGAGAAAGAAATGGAGCGTATCCATGCGGACTGGCGCGAACGCAGCAAGACGCTGGCTCCGCAGATCGTCTGGCTCAAGGCGATACGCCGTGCGCTCGGGGAGGACGGTATATTCGTCGATGAGTTGACCCAGGTGGGATTTGCAAGCCGAATCGTCATGCCGGTCTACCGGCCACGCACGTTCATTTCGACGGGCTACATGGGCACCCTGGGATACGGTTTTCCCACGGCCCTGGGCGTCAAGTCCGCCCGGCCCGAGGCGCCCGTCGTATCCGTTACGGGCGACGGCGGCTTCATGTTCGCCGTCGCCGAACTCGCGACGGCGGTGCAACATGAAATCGGACTGGTCACCGTCCTGTTCAACAACAATCAGTACGGCAACGTGCAACAGATGCAGCGCAGCCTCTATGGCGGCCGCGTCATCGCTTCGGACCTGGTCAACCCGGATTTTAAGCAGCTCGTAACGTCCTTTGGGGCCAACTATGCGCGGGCGGAGTCGCCGGACGAACTTGTCGTCGGCCTCGAGGCTGGTTTCGGCACTTCCCTGCCCACGGTGATCGAGGTTCCCGTGGGCGATATGCCCAGCGTCGACTCGTTTCGGTAGCAGCAGTGGCCGGCATCATTATTCCCGTTGGCTCAGCGCTGCGCGACACGATCGAGCAGCACGCGGCATGCGATCGCATGATCTTTTTCGCGGGACTTCCCGGCGTGGGAAAGAGCCTGATGCTGCAGCAGACCGTCCTGATCGCGGCGACGCTCGGCAGGAAGGTATCGCTATTGCAGTGGGATGTCGCCCGGCTTGCTTTCGAGCAACCGGATCTGATTGAGCGCTACCCCGAGGTGGGCGGAGTAACACATGCCGGTATCCGACTGGCGGCCGGCAGGTGGGTGCGAGGCGCGATACGGCAGTGGGCCGAAACGCGCACCAGCCGGCGGAACCTACTGGTGGGAGAGATCCCGCTGGTCGGCAACCGGTTTGTGGAAGTGGCCCGGCCGGAATCCGACCCGGCGGAGGCGCTTCTGGCCGCGTCCTCCGCGACCTTCTTCATTCCCGCGCCGACGCTGCAGCTGCGGCGTGAAGTGGAGGCGGCGCGGCGGCGGGAAATGTCCGATCCCCTTCATTCACGCGAAGCGGCCAACGCTTCGCCCACTGTGCTGGAAGCGCTGATGCTGGAGATACGGCAGTTGGCCCCGAAGCTGAATATTCCGTGTGGTAAAGGCGAAGGCTATGATCCCCGGCTGTACCTGGCGGTGTATGGCTGGTTGCTTCAACACAGGCACTTCGTTCCGCTTTGGATCACGGATTTCCTGGCGGTTGAGGATTCACCGCACAAGTTGCCGGATGGCATCGAGGACATCGTTCCCTCTTCGACGGCCGTTCGTATGCATGGCAACGCCCTGGCAATGGTGAGCGACGACGAACTTCAGGCCAGGGCGGAGTCCTGGTGGCATTTGCCGGATGTCGGCCCGGCCGTGGAGGCAGACCATGTTGCCCAATGAGATCGACGTGCTCGTGCTCGGATCCGGCGCCGCGGGACTGTCCGCCGCGTTGTCCGCCCGCGACCAGGGCCTTTCCGTCGTCGTGGTCGAAAGGTCCGAGGTTTACGGTGGTGCGAGCGCCTTTTCGGAGGGCATGGTATGGGCCCCGCTCAGCCGGCAGGCGCTGGAAGCGGGCTTGCCGGACACGACCGAATCCGCATTGGCGTACCTGAAGGAGGCCGCGTCGTCGTATTTCGATCCAAGGCGCGCGCGCGCCTACGTTGAGAACGCCCCGCGCGCGCTTGCGTTTCTCGAAGAGCAGACCGGAATTTCGTACGAGCTTACGACAACCTCCATGGATTACCACCAGCATCTGCCGGGCGCCTCCCGGGGAGCGCGCGCCCTGAGCCCGCAGCCCATCAACGGCCGCATTCTTGGAGCGAGGCTTGCAGACTTGCGCAGTCCGTTGCCGACAACGATGTTATTCGGCGGCATGTCGGTTGCGGGCAACGATCTCGCCAGCTATTTCGCGCTTCGGCACTCCCCGGCCGCATGGTTCAGGGTCGGTGGCCTGATATTGCGTTACCTGCTGGATCGGCTGCTGGGCTATCCTCGGGGACTACGGCTGACGGGCGGCAACGCCCTGATAGCCGCGATGCTGGCCGCGGCGGAACAGTGCGGCATCATCCTGTGCAAGGGCAAGGAAATAGTGAGGCTCGTCCGGACGAACGATCGGGTCAGCGCTGCGCTTGTTGCGGGCAAGGCCGGTGAGCAGCACCGGATTCGCGTGCGTTGCGGCATCGTGCTGGCCTGCGGCGGTTACACGGCGGACGAGTCACTCAGAGAAAAGCGCTATCCGCACGTGCAACGGGGCGTCCATCACGTTTCGCTGGTGCCCTCCGGCAACGGAAGCGGTCATGTCCTCGCACGCGGGGTAGGCGCGAAGATTTCGGAGCAGTGCTCCCAGCCTGCCGCCTGGACGCCGGTCTCGCTCGTACCCCAGCCTGACGGATCAACGGTGGGCTTTCCGCATTTCCTGGAGCGCGGCAAGCCCGGAGTCATCGTGGTCGGTCGTGACGGAAGGCGTTTCTGCAACGAGGCCCTCTGTTATCACCGCTTCGTAATCGAAATGGTCGGAGAGGATGGCCCACCGGGAGGCAAGGCGTGGGTCGTCGCGGATCACCGGGCCTTGCGCCGCTACGGCATCGGCGTAGCTCCGCCGTTCCCGGGACGGCTGGCGCCTCATCTGCGTTCTGGATACCTTGTGCGCGCGAATTCGCTTTGCGGATTAGCCGAAAAACTGGGCATGGACGCGGGGGGTCTCGAATCCACGGTAGACCGATTTAACGGTTTCGCGGAAACCGGCCAGGATCTGGACTTCGGGCGCGGAGACGATCCGTACTCGCGTGCCGCCGGCGACCCGGCGCGCTCACCGAATCCATCGCTTGGGCCCCTCGAAAAGGCGCCGTATTTCGCGGTTCGGCTGTATCCGGGTGACTTGGGCGCGTTCGCCGGTGTGGCTACGGATGCGTCCGCGAGAGTGCTGGACGATGAGGGCAGGCCCATACCCGGCCTGTGCGCCGCCGGCAGCGAGACACTGACGGTTACCGGAGGCGATTACGGGGCCGCCGGCCTCGGCATCGGGCCCGCGATGACGATGGGCTTTATTGCGGGCCGGACGTTAAAGGCCCAGAATCGGGGGAAAAGGCAGGTTGCTGACCATGGCTGAAGCAAAAGTTGGAACCCGGCGCACCAGGCGTCCCAGAGGCACGGGCGCGAGTCACGTGTACGAGAAATTGCGCGAATCCATCCTCAGTCTCAAGCTGGCGCCCGGGACCTTGCTTGACGAAAGCGAACTTGCCGTCCGCTTCAAGCTTTCCCGGTCGCCGGTTCGCGAGGCGCTGATTCGCCTGTCCGCCGAAGGCCTGGTCAAGACGTTGCCGAACCACAGTTCGATCGTGGCCCCCTTCGATGTCGGTTCGGCGCCATCGTTTCTGGACGCGCTCGAACTGATCTATCGCGTTACCTGCCGGCTGGCGGCGATCCACATCCTGGACGAGGAACTGGAGAAGATCGAGGTCATCGAAGAGAAACTCGACAAGGCGCGGAAAGCGCGCCAGTTCAGCAGGCAGATTGCGCTGAATCGCAAGTTTCATGTCGCCATTGCCGAGGCCGCCGGCAACGAGTACCTCACGCACTGGTTGAAGCAGATGCTCGACGAAGGGCAGCGTCTGATGCGCTTGAGCGTTTATTTCGAAGGAGAGAAGACGCCCCGTTCGGCCCTGTTGCCGCACCTTGAAATCATCGAAGCCCTCCGGGCGCGGGATCCCGACCGGGCCGAGGCTGCCGGCATGCGCGATGCGGCCTATCTCCGTGACGAACTGCTGAAGGAATTCACCAGCAGGTTCCTGTCAAAGGTTGATCTTGGGGCGAATTAGGGGCCGTTGACGCTCAGCGATGCCGCTCCGCCGGTTCGAATGAACCTGACCGCAAGGTAGATCAGCAGCGCCGAGACCGTCATCAGTATCGTGCCCAGCAGCGCCGGGCCGGTCGGCCCGATAGCGCTCAGCGAGGCCGCGAAAAGAAATGTCGTGAGGATTCTGCCTCCCTCGAAAGCCAGGCCGTTCAGAAAGACAAACCGGCCATCCGGGTCGGCCCGGCCAACGGTTGAAACGAGATAGGGCTGAGCGAAGTTCCAGATGAAACTCATGACGGAAATCGCAACCCAGAACCCCACAACGTCCGTCGAAAAATGGAAGTACAGGTATCCGATCCCCGCCAGTACCGCACTGGCGGCAATCGGACGCACCGCGCCGAACCGGTTGCCGAGCGTCGTCGCCAGAAGCGAGCCGACGACGCCGATCGGCGTCGTAGCGGACAGGACAAACCCGATGTATACCGGCGCCAGTCCGATTGCGGTACCGATGCGATCGGAAAAGTTGTACATCGGGTAGATGTATGCCGCGTATGCGAGGATTGCCAGCAACCCGATGATGGCGGCCGGATTCAGCCAGCCGGCCGACGCGGCCAGTGAAGAATCGCCCCTGAGCGCTTCGCTGGCCGGCTTCGGATGCGCAGGCAGCACGAAGGCCGCCCAGAAAGTGGCCGGAGCGAGCAAAACCAGGGTGACATAGAAGCCGGGCAGCCCGAACTGACGCTCGATGATCGGCATGCCGGCCAGTCCCGCCATCGTCAGAAGCGTGGTCAGCGTCATCTGCACGCCGAACCATCGCACCGGTATGGCCGTGGCGGCGATGTACACCATTCCGGCACTCGAAACGACGGTCGCCGAGGCGCCAACCAGCGCGCGCAGGGTCAGCAGCAGCGAGAGGTCCGTGGTGAGCGCGCAGGCAAGGGTTGCCGCTGTCAGCACCCCGGCGGCAACGAGGCATAACTTGCGCATGTTCAGGCGGCCGATGAACAGGGCAATCGTGATGACCACGAAGATTGCGGCCATCGCTTCCGTGGTGCCGATCGCCGCGAGTTGCTGGTTGGTGTAACCCAGTTGCCTCGCTAGGGCGCCGAAGTAAATCGGGGTTACGTATTGACCCAGCGAGGATTGAAAGATCAGTAACTGCGCGGCAACCAGGTAGGTGACGCTGCGCGTTTCCTTCTGGCCCGTAGTGAGCCGCATCGCCCTACCTAAAGAAAAAGGCTTGAAAAGGCGCGAACTAATTCACGCCTTTTCGCTCGCCGAAAGGGTCAGAATCGTATTCCGACGCCGACCTCGTATGTCCTCGGGGCTCCCGGCGAGGCGTTCTGGAGCGCGGCTCCGCCTGCGGCATCGACTCGCGCTTCGTTGTCGAGCAGGTATTCCTCATCCGACAGATTCCTGCCGTTCAGGAAGGCGTACCACAGGCCGCCGGAATCGTAACGAAGGATGACGTTAAACAGCCCCACGGCGTCTTGAGGACGCCGCTCGCTGAGATCCATGAATACGTCATCCTTGTAATTGTATTCACCGCGAACCGTCAGTTCGCCCGAGTTGCCCAGGGGAGCCGTGTATTGAATAGCGGCGGCATAGCTGAGTTCGGGCGCCCTGGGCAGGGCAATGCCTTCCTCCGTGCCGCCGCTGACGTCGAAGTTACCCAGGTCCACGATTTCGGTATCGAGCACCTGACCCCCCAGGGAGAGCAGCAGCGCTTCGGAAACGGCCCAGTTCAGCTGGAAATCAACGCCTGAAGCTTCCGACTCGCCGATATTGCCTTCGATCAACCGGAATTGCTGATCCGGATCGACCTGGAACACCAGCTGATCCTCAAATCGGGAGAAGAAATAGGAGGCGTTGACTTGCAGGCGGCCATCCATCAGGGTGGATTTGATGCCGATTTCGATATTGTCCACGGTTTCCGGCTCAAACGGCTGCAAACCCAGCGTGCCGTTAGGCCCGCGGTAAACGCCGGAACCGTCGTAGTTCCAGCCGCCGTCCGCGGCGAAATTGTCGAATCCGATGACGCCGCCGATGGCGCCGCTTCGGAATCCGCTGGAGTAACTCGCGTAGGCCAGCAGATCGTCCGAAGGCGTCCATTCAAGTGAGACCCGTCCGGAGGTGTCGCTCCAGCTGCGGCTGGCGGTGCCGGTGTAAAGGCGTGACTCGCCGCACCAGGCAAACCCGATCGGGGTCCCGCCGCAAGCAGTCGGAACATCGCCCCCGGCAGTTTCCGTCTGGGTCTGCGTCTTGTCCTCGTCGGTATAGCGCAGCCCGAAGGTCACACCCAAGCCTTCACTGAGCGCGAACGACATTTCGCCGAACGCACTATAGGCCGAGCCTTCCTGCTCCAGGAAGAAATCGTCGTAATAGGCGCTGAAGGGCAGCACGGTATCGGGCACGTAGAACAGGCCGCCGCTGCTGACGGAGCGCGTCTCCTCGGCTTCCGTATCGATCCAATAGAGGCCCAAACGCCAATCCACACGGCCCGGGTCCAGCGCAAATATCTGCAATTCCTGCGACAGGCTGCTGCCTTCGTTGGCGTTCGGGCTTTGCCCGTCCGTGGAGGCGTCGCCACTCGTTGCCGGTTCCAGCGTGAAATCCAGCGTGACTTCATTGTCGAAGGCGGTGTAGCCGGTGATGGAGCGGATTCCAATGCCCCCCACGGCCGAGTCGATCTGCAGCGATAAATTGTTATCGGTCCGGTCGCTGCTGATCGGCACGTTGATGATCGTGTCGTGGAAGTCGGAAACCCCGGCGGTTGCCAGCGCATTCAGTCCATTCTGAGTGGCGTTTCCGTTCGGTGGGACCCTCGGAATCTTCACCTGGGGGCGTTCATTTCGGGAGTGCTGATACTTGACGAGCAAACTGGTGGTCTCGCTTGTTTCGATCAGATAGGAAATGCGGCCGGCCGAATAGTCCTCGCCGCCCACATCGCTGCCGTCGATCACGTTGCGAATGTAGCCATCACTCTCGGCCACGGACACGGCAAGCCGCAAGGCGCTGCTTTCTCCGGTAACAATATTCGCCGCGCCGTTTACTCGCATCGCGCCGTGACTGCCGAATGACGCGTTGATATCCCCGGAGCCAGCCTCGGTGTTTGGGTTTGCGGTTACTACGTTGATCACGCCTGCGGTAGCGTTGCGGCCGTACTCGGTTCCCTGCGGACCCTTGAGCACTTCGATGCGTTCAATATCGAACAGGTTGCCGAAGGCCTGCGGCGACTGGGGCAGAAAGACACCGTCCAGGTGCACGGCCACCGCGGCTTCGTCGCCCACGAAGGAGCGGATGCTCGAGATGCCCCGCAAACCGAGATAGGCGCCGTTGAAACCCCGGTTGCCCACGGTCAGACCCGGAACGGCGTATTCGATATCATCGATGGTCTCGATGCCCCCGGATCGCATGAGATCGCCGGAGATCACGTCGATCGTCAAAGGAATATCCTGCAGGTTCTCCTCCCGCTTGCGTGCCGTTACGACGATCTCTTCGAGCGCGCCTGCGGCGCCGCTTGCCTGGGCATCTTCCTGGGCTGTCGCGGCTGGAGCGGCGGAGAGCGCCCATAGGCCGGCGAGCGAAGATAGTGCTAGCGTTCCTGCGTGCTTGCGGAAGCGGGCGAGGTCGAAACGTGGTGCCTGACGAATCATGGACTGTCCCCTTTGCCTATCAAGCCATTTCGCTGCTGCAAGTCCCTTATGGCCGGGCGTTTTTCACTTCATTTCGAAGCGTTTGCAGCAACTCTACGGCGATCAAGTATACAATGTTGTATACAACGTGTCTACAAAATCCTGATGGAATCCCTAGCCCAAGAAACTCATGCGGCGCGGTGCGTTTGGCAAGCCGACCGCCGGCATGTCCTGCATCCGTGGCAGCACTTCGAGTCGTTCCGGGAAGAGGGCGCGCTGCTGCTTGAGAAGGGTGACGGCGCATACGTCTGGGACGTGAACGGACAGCGTTACCTGGATGCCGTCGGCGGCCTCTGGTGTACCAACATCGGCCTTGGAAGGACAGAAATCGCCGATGCAATTGCCGAGCAGGTGGGACAGCTCGCGTTCGCGAATTCGTTTGTCGACATGGGCAGTGTTCCGGCTGCGGAATTGGCGGAAACCGTCGCCACCCTGGCTCCGGCCGACATCAACCGGATGATTTTCTCAACCGGAGGATCTACTGCGGTGGATACGGCGGTTCGACTTGCGCATTTCTACCAGTTTTGTCGGGGCAAGCCGGCAAAACGGCACCTGATCTCGCGGCAACAGGCTTACCACGGCAGTACCTATATGGCCGCATCGTTGACCGGGAGGGACCGGATTCCCGAATTCGATTACGAGACCGGCGCGATTCACTTCGTTTCCTGTCCAAACTACTACCGTGCCCCGGACAAGATGACCGAGGGTCAGTTTTGCGATTTCCTCGTGGAAGAACTGGAGCGGAAAATTCTTGAACTCAAGCCGGAAAACGTGTCGGCCTTCTTCGCGGAGCCCGTAATGGGCGCTGGGGGTGTCATCGTGCCACCGCCGGGCTACAACAAGCGAACCTGGCAACTCTGCCGCGATTACGATGTGCTTTACGTTGCCGACGAGGTGGTGACCGGCTTCGGCCGCCTGGGGCACTGGTTTGCAAGCAAGGGGGAGTTCGATATCGAACCGGACATCATTGCCTGCGCCAAGGGCATCACTGCCGGCTACCTCCCCCTGGGCGCAACCTTGTACTCGGACCGAATTCACAAGGTCATCAGCAGCGGCGATCCGGCGCGATTCTTCGGCCATGGATTCACCTATGGGGGCCATCCCGTGAGCTGTGCCGCCGCACTGAAAGTGATCGAGATCATGCAGCGGGAAAATGTGCTTGGCGGCGCGCGAAAAGTGGGCGGATACTTCGAATCGAGGATGCGCGAACTGGAGGATCTGCCGATCGTGGGAGACGTTCGCGGGCGCAGGTTCATGATGTGCGTGGAGTTCGTCGCCGACAAGGCGACAAGGGAACTGTTCCCCGAAGAGCTGAATATAGGAAAACTTGTATCCAACCAGTGCGAGAAACTCGGCCTGCTCGTTCGGCCGATCGGCAACCTGAACATCATGTCGCCGGCCTTGACTCTCACACGCGAGCAGGTTGATTTCATTGTCGATACGCTGCGCCGGGGCATCGAAAACACCGCCAGGGAACTGGCCTGAACTTGCGCTGCCTGTGGTTCGTTGAGCCTCCCACGCCAGACGGATGTCCTCGTCATTGGAGGAGGCAATGCGGGCCTGTGCGCTGCCATCGAAGCGCGTGAGGGGGGCGCTTCGGTTGTGATACTGGAGCACGCGGATCGTTCAATGCGGGGAGGAAACACCCGGCACACCCGTAATCTTCGGGTCATGCACGCCGGTCCGGCGCACACGCTAGAGGGGAGCTATAGCGAGGAGGAGTACTGGCAGGACCTGCTGGGCGTAACCGGGGGACATACGGACGAAACGCTGACCAGGCTTATGATCCGGCGCAGCGAGGAGCTGCCTGGATGGTTGCACGAGAAGGGCGTGCGCTTTCAGCCGGCGCTTGCGGGCACCCTGAGTCTGGCGCGGACCAACGCATTTTTCCTCGGCGGCGGCAAGGCTCTGCTGAATGCGCAATACAGGACCGCAGAAGCCCTGGGCGTTCGCGTTTGTTACAACAGCGAAGTCATACGACTGAACGCAACCCGGGGGCGTTTCAGTAACGCGGTTTTCCTGGATCAGGGCGACGAACACGAGATCGCGGCCAGGTCCGTTGTTGTGGCCTCTGGTGGTTTCCAGGCCAACACGGAATGGATGCGAGAGGTGTGGGGCGAGGCCGCCGACAACTTTATTGTGCGCGGCACTCCATACAATCGAGGCGCCCTGCTCAAGGAACTGATCGGCAAGGGCGCCGAAACGACAGGCGATCCGACCCAGTGTCACGCCATCGCCGTCGACGCGCGCGCGCCGAAATACGATGGAGGGATAGTGACGCGTCTGGATTGCGTGGTGTTCGGCATCGTCGTGAACAGGTTCGGGCGGCGCTTCTATGACGAGGGAGAGGACTCCTGGCCCAAGCGCTACGCGATCTGGGGGCGGCTCATTGCCCGGCAACCGGACCAGATCGCGTATGCAATCATGGATTCAAAGGTGCTGGGCAGTTTCATGCCTTCCTTGTTCCCGCCCATGTCCGCGGACACGATCGAGCAATTGGCATCGATTTTGGGAATTGAATCGGGAACGCTGGAAAAGACCGTTGGTCAATTCAACGGGAGTGTGTCTCCGGGAAACTACAACCCGGAAATACTCGACGATTGTTCCACGCGGAATCTTGAACCTCCCAAGTCCCACTGGGCCTTGCCTCTCGATACGCCGCCGTTTTACGCCTACCCGCTCAGGCCCGGCATCACCTTTACCTACCTGGGCGTGAAGGTCGACGAGCAGGCGCGCGTGCTGTTCCAGGGCGGGAAACCTTCGCCGAACATGTTTGCCGCGGGCGAGATCATGGCGGGCAACATCATCGGAAAAGGCTATTGCGCCGGCACGGGGATGACGATCGGCGCGGTTTTCGGCCGCCTGGCAGGCCAATATGCGGCATCGGCGGAGGAACGATGATGGAGAGCTTGCAGCACGAGAGCTCGGTCGGCGAGGCGCAGCGGGTGATGAACATTTGCAATGCCTGCCGGTATTGCGAAGGCGTGTGCGCGGTTTTTCCGGCCATGTCCTTGGTTCGGGCGTTCTCCGAGCATCAAATGCACTACCTGGCGAACCTCTGCCACAACTGCACGGCCTGTTATCACAACTGCCAGTACGCTCCGCCGCACCCCTTTGCCGTCAATGTGCCCAGCGCCCTGACGGAACTGAGGACCGAAACCTACGAAGCGTATGCGTGGCCCGGTTTCCTCGGCCGTTTGTTTCGCCGGAACGGGCTTTTCGTTTCGCTTGCAACCGCGCTTGCGCTCTCGATAGTCCTGGCTCTAGCATCCCTCCTTGTCGATCCGGGCGTGATGTTTGCCGAGCACTCGGGGCCCGGTTCCTTCTATGCGGTGATCAGCCACGGTGTCATGGTGGCAGTTGCCGGAAGCACATTCGGCTTCAGTCTGCTTGCGCTTTCGGTGGGCGTGCGCAATTTCTGGCGTGGGACGGGCGCCTTTTCGCGGGCCAGGCCCATGCTCAGCGCCTTTTGCGGCGCACTTAAGGACATGGCCACGCTGGAGTATCTCGGCGGGGGACACAAAGAGGGCTGCAGTCCGCGTGACGAGGGCCATTCGAACCAGCGCCGCTATTTGCACCAGGCCGCCATGTGGGGCTTTTTGCTTTGTTTTGCGTCCACCTGCGTTGCGGCCTTCTACGACTACGTCCTGGGACGGGTCGCTCCGTATCCCTTCCTCAGCCTGCCTGTGTTGCTGGGCACCATCGGAGGCATCGGCCTCCTGGTTGGGCCGGCCGGATTGTTCTGGCTGAAATTGCGAAGCGATAAACGGGCAATGCCGGTTCGCCACTACGGTATGGACTACGCGTTCCTGGCCTTGCTGTTCGTCATCAGCCTGACCGGGTTCCTGTTGCTCGCGCTGCGCGCGACGGCTGCCATGGGACTGACGCTGGCGGTTCACCTGGGTTTCGTCCTGGCGCTGTTCCTGACACTTCCGTACAGCAAATTCGTACATGCGTTTTATCGGTTCGCGGCGCTGCTGCGTTTCAATGCCGAGAAGCCGGAGCGATCACGGCCTGCCACCGTAGCCTGATGCGGATATAATCGCGCCCCGGCCAGTCAGGTTCCCGGAGAGTCCAGATGTTTGCGGTGATCGCCACCGGCGGCAAGCAGTATTGCGTTTCCGAAGGTCAGCGGGTGCGCGTTGAGCGCCTCAGCGCCGACGTCGGTGACGAATTGCGCTTCGACGCCATGCTGATCGGTGGTCAGGAAGGCTCGGAGACGCGCATCGGGACTTCGGGCAAGCCGGTGGGCCAGGTTCGGGCCACCGTGTGCGAACACGGCCGGGCGAAAAAGATCGAAGTGATCAAGTTCAAGCGGCGCAAGGACTATCGCCGCACGCTGGGGCATCGCCAGCAATTCACGACCGTGGAAATTGCCGGCATCGATCTGCCGAAGGCACCCGCGAAGAAGGCTCCGGCGAAAAAGGCGCCCGCGAAGCAGGCCGCCGACAAGAAAGCCCCTGCGAAGAAGACTGCTGCAAAGAAAGCCCCGGCAAAGAAAGCCGCGGCGGACAAGGCGGGCGAGGAGAGTTGACCTATGGCGCATAAGAAAGCTGCGGGCAGTTCCCGCAACGGCCGCGATTCCGAATCCAAACGTCTCGGAATCAAGAAGTTCGGCGGCGAGCAGGTGCTGGCCGGCAATATCCTCGTGCGCCAGCGCGGGACCGCCTTTCATGCCGGCGCCAACGTGGGCCTGGGACGCGATCACACGCTGTTCGCCACCAGCGACGGCGTCGTCAGGTACGAACGCAAGGGCCCCGCAAACCGCCGCTTCGTCTCCGTAATCTCCTCCTGACCCCGGGAGCGAGGGCGTCCCGCCCTCTGCGACAATCACCCCGTTTCGGGCGGGGATCGTGGTAGCTTCACGACTCGCCAGCCACCCCCGCCCCCATGAAATTCTCCGACGAAGCCCGGATTCGCGTTCGCGCCGGCGATGGCGGGGACGGCTGCGTGAGCTTTCGCCGCGAGAAGTACATCCCCCGTGGCGGCCCTGACGGCGGCGACGGCGGCGATGGCGGCGACGTGACGCTGGTGCTTGCGCCGGACATCAACACCCTGGCCGATTTCCGCGCGCGCAAGGTGTTTCGGGCCGGCAACGGCAGGGCGGGCGCGGGCCGGGATCGAAGCGGCGCGGCCGGCGCCGACCTGCGAATCCCGGTGCCGGCCGGGACACGGGTGACCGAGGCCGACACGCAGGAAGTGCTGGGCGAACTGAACGCCGACAGGACCGAATTGCTGGTGGCCCGCGGCGGGCGCGGCGGGCGCGGCAACGCCCGCTTCAAGTCCAGCGTCAACCGGGCGCCCCGCCAGCACACACCAGGCACACAGGGTGAAGCCAGGCGACTTGACCTGGACTTGACGCTGCTGGCGGACGTGGGGCTTCTGGGCCTCCCGAACGCCGGCAAGTCCACGCTGCTGCGGGCGGTGTCCGAGGCCCGCCCCAGGGTCGCGGACTACCCTTTCACGACCCTGCATCCTCAGCTCGGAGTGGTGGCCGTGGGTCCGATGCAGAGCTTCGTGATGGCCGATATCCCGGGGCTGTTGCCGGGCGCGGCGAGCGGAGTCGGGCTGGGGTCCCGGTTCCTGCGCCACCTGAGGCGCACGCGGCTGTTGCTGCACCTGGTGGACATGACCTCCGCGGAAGGCGCAGCGGCTCCTGTCGTGAGCCTGGCGGAAGCCGTCACTACGATTGCCGGAGAGCTGAAGAAATTCGATGAAAAGCTGGCCGGACTGGAGCGCTGGCTGGTATTGAACAAGTCCGACCTGCTACCCGAAGAGGAGGCCGCGCGGATCAGGAAAAGCCTGACGGAGGAACTGGCCTGGTCCGCACCCGTGTTCACGATTTCGGCATTGACCGGCGCGGGCACCCGGGAACTTGCTGCGGCATCCGTACAAAGACTGGAAAACCTGGAGAAAGAGAATGATTCTTACGACGACACCAACGGTTGAAGGCAAGACCATCCGCGAATATCGCGGAATCGTGACCGGCGAGGCCATCGTCGGCGCCAACATCCTCAAGGACATATTCGCCGGCATTCGTGACATCGTGGGCGGGCGATCCTCCGCCTACGAAAAGGAATTGCGGCGCTCACGCGAGACCGCGCTGGCCGAATTGTCGGAGGAGGCGCGCATGAAGGGCGCCGACGCCGTGGTCGGCATCGATCTGGACTACGAGGTGGTGGGTTCCGGCGGCAGCATGCTCATGGTCGCCGCCAGCGGCACCGCTGTAAGGCTGCGCTGAACGGTTGCGCTAGCTTGCGTACGCCGAGTCTATTCTCCCGCGGCGAACAACTTCTTCGGCGATTTCGTCGGCAACGACGTTAGTGGCGAGGCCTGTTTCCGCCGAGCGTTCGTATACGCGGCGCAGGATGTCGCCAAGTCCATGCAGGTGGGCTGGAAGATTCTCTCGTGGCTCCCTGTTCAGCTGATAGTGCAGATCGATAATGCCGCCGGCATTTGCGAGGTAATCCGGCGCGTACAAGACGCCGCGATCCTTCAGTTCATTTCCGACGCTCGAGTACGCCAACTGATTGTTGGCCCCTCCGGCAATGATTGGCGCGCGAATCCGGGTTATGGACGTTTCATTCAGTATTCCGCCCAGTGCGCAGGGAGAGAGCACGTCCACGTCTGCCGACAGGATCTCGTCGGTGCCCACAAGGTCGGCGCCCAACTTCTCGGCCATGTGGCTGACGAGTGTCTGATCGACATCCGCGAGAACGAGCCTGGCGCCCTGAGCCGAAAGCAGCCGGGCCAGACGGCCGCCAACGTTTCCCACGCCCTGTATGGCGACCCGAATGCCATGCAAGGATTTCCCGGCGCCCAGCAGGTAACGGATACTGGCCTTGATGCATGCCAGCAGGCCTTGAGCGGTCGACGCGGACGCATTGCCGCTGGCTGCGTCGATGCCACCGACATGCGCAGTGACCTCGCCCATCGTGCGGACATCATCCATCGTCGTTCCCATGTCGAAGGAGGTGATGTATTGGCCATTAAGCGATTCGACGGCATCGCCGAATGCGTGCAGCAATTCCGTGGTCTTGT
The DNA here is from genome assembly GCA_026707445.1 of Gammaproteobacteria bacterium. Classification (GTDB taxonomy): domain Bacteria; phylum Pseudomonadota; class Gammaproteobacteria; order Steroidobacterales; family Foliamicaceae; genus Foliamicus. The sequence goes on along the minus strand of JAPOWV010000013.1, from coordinate 59,310 downwards.
CCCTTGAGGGATCTGCAACGACGATGGCCTTCCCACCGCCGAACGGGATACCACCTATGGCGCACTTGTAGGTCATGCTCTGCGACAGGCGCAAGACATCGTTGAGAGCCGCCGAGGTCGATTCGTAGGGCCGCATCCGGCAGCCTCCGATTGCGGGGCCGAGGCGTGTGTTGTGGATGGCGATGATCGCCTTGAGCCCACTTGGGCGATCATTAAAAAAATGCACGGATTCATGTCCAAAATCCGCATGTTTGAAGAGATCGACCATGCGCACGGCTCTCGGGGCGCGCTCGGAGAGAGGGCTTATCCTTCCTTAAGGGCCCTCAGGCGCTTGTTCAGGCGGTTCTTGTGGCGGGCGGCCTTGTTGGCGTGGATGATGCCCTTGCCGACCATGGAGTCGATGACGGGCCTGGCTTCCTCGTAGGCGGCCGCGGCCTTTTCGGCGTCGCCTGAGTCGAGGGCGCGAACGGTCCTGGAGATGGCGGTGCGCAGTTTCGAGCGCGCCGACATGTTGCGCGCGCGGCGCTCCACGGCCTGACGGGCGCGTTTGGCGGCTTGTGCTGAATTCGCCATGGGCGCGCATTGTAGCCGAAGCGCCCGCGCCTGTGAGCCTATGGGTGTGTGGTTTGTGCGGCTTTATTGGGTTGCGCGCCCGCGCAGTTTCGCAAGGCTGGAGGCGTACGTGTTCAGAACTCCGCGGCTGTAGCCACAAGCACGGCCAGCCCGAGTATCAGCGTGCCCAATGAAAGACCCTGAACCCATAGCGCCCGATACATGTCGGCCCGCAAGACGGCAACTGCGGCCTCGACATCCTTTTTGGTGGCCATTTCGGCCTTGACGCCGCCCAAGCCGACCTTGACGCCGCCCAAGCCGACCTTGACGCCGCCCAAGCCGACCTTGACGCCGCTGACATCGGTCTTAAGGGCGCCCACGTCGGCCTCGAGTCTGGTCACACTGCCCTGAACGTGGTCCAGCTTTCGCTCCCACTTTTCATTGACAGTCGTTGCGCGGGTTACGCTTTCCAATATCGCTTCCGCCTGCTCGGCGGGGAGGCCAGCCGATTCCAGCCGCCTCTTCTCTGAAAGCACATCGTACGCCGGCTGAGTCATTTTTGTACTCCCTTACAAATTCCATGGACCGGCGCGACTCGCGCCGTCCTTTCGGGCCCTTTTATAGCAGTTGCAGGAGGATGGGGTCAAGATTCGGGTTGCCTGATTCCGCGCATACAGGGAGGGCGGGATGCCCTCGCTTCCAGGTGCTTGCTCTGGTGATTGCGCCCGGGATTGGCAGGCTGCTATTGTGCGGCCGTAGCAATCGCCGGGGCCGGCCATTCTTTCCGACCTGCTCAGCCGCAACATTGTGATCCTGCTCGTGGCGCAGGCCGCTTCCGTTACCGGTACGGTCGCGATCGTTACGGTGGGTGGAATCCTGGGCCGCAGTCTGGCGGGCAACCCGGCGCTGGCCACGCTGCCGCTGTCGATGCTGATCGTCGCCACGGCGCTTTCGACCATTGTCGCGGCCTCGATCATGTCCCGTATCGGGCGGCCCCGGGGCTTTGCATTGGGCGCGGCTTTCGGCGCCGCCGGAGCGGGGTGCGCCTGGGCCGCCACCGCGGTGGGGAGCTTCGCCCTGTTCTGCTTCGGTTCAATACTCATAGGCTGCGCAACGGCCTTCTCGCAGCAGTACCGTTTCGCCGCCACGGAGAGCGTCAGGGCGGCTGCGGCGCCCACCGCGGTCGCGGTCGTGTTGACGGGCTCGATGGCCGGCGCGATCCTGGGCCCCAGCCTGGTGGCGCGGGGCGAGTACTGGATTGCCGGAGCGCAGTTCGGAGGCAGTTTTGCGGCGATGGCGGGTTGCTACGTGCTGGCCGGCGCCCTTCTCCTGGGGTTGCGCCCGGCGTCGTCGGAAGCGCGGGAGGAATCCGGCGGTGACATCCGCCCGCTAAGAACCATTGCCGGGAGCCGGCCGTTCATTGTCGCTGTGGTCGGCGCGGCGATGGGGCAGGGCGTCATGGCCTTCATGATGACGGCGGCCCCGTTGGCCATGCATGTCGTCGACGGGCACTCCCTGGCCGCGACGGCGGCGGTCATTCAAGTACACGTGCTGGCGATGTACGCGCCGTCCCTCGTTGCCGGGGGCCTGATCACAAGATTCGGGGCCGGGCGCATCATGATGGCCGGCGCGGTTCTTCTGGGCGCGACACTTGCCGCAGGGCTGGCGGGCCGGGAGGTCATGCACTACGGCATTTCCATGGTGGCGCTGGGTTTCGGCTGGAACTTCCTGTATGTCGGCGGAACGACGCTGTTGGCGCGCTCCTATCGACCGGCGGAACGTTTCCGCGTCCAGGGCCTCAACGATTTCACCGTGTTCGGATGCGCGGCACTGGGGTCCCTGAGTGCCGGGGCGGTGATGCAGCTTTTGGGTTGGGACGCGGTGCTGTACGCTTCCATGCCTGCGATCATGCTCGCGATGGCTGCGATTCTCTGGGCTCGCCCCGACCGCGAAAGCATGGTTGCGGGCTGACATGCTTGTCATGAAATCCGTATTCGCGAAAATTCCGGGCGTGGTCGTCTGGGCCGCGCTGTCATGCAGTTGCGCCGCGATTGCGCCGCGCGACATCGCAAGCGGTCCGGAAGCGTCGCGGCAGTTGGCCGCCATGCCGGCCGGGCGGCTCTTGCGTTACACCGAAGAGCGCGAGCCCTGCGCGAATCGAAACCCCTACCGCAACGCTTATTTCGGCGATCTGCATGTGCACACGTCCTACTCCTACGATGCGCGGCCGCTGGGCGTGACGACGCTGCCGTCCGATGCCTACCGGTTTGCGCGCGGCGGCGAAATCACGCTGCCGCCGTACGCGGAAGGCGGCGAGACAAAGACGGTCCGCAGGATCGGGCCTCCGCTTGACTTCGCGGCAGTGACCGATCACTCGGAGTTTTTCGGCGAACTTGCTTTGTGCGCTGACCCGGACAGCGCGGCCTACGCCAGCCGAAGCTGCGACGCAATCCGCAAGGGCGGGCCCACGGCAATCCTGGTCCTGGTGCGGGGCCTGTCAAGGGATATTCCGGAACGCAGCCAGGACATATGCGGCGAGGACGGCAGACGCTGCCTCGACGCGGCGCGGACCTACTGGGAGCGCACCCGCGAGATGGCCGAAGCCGCCTACGACCGCTCCTCAAGCTGCGGCTTCACTTCCTTCGTAGCCTATGAGCACAGCGCCACGCACGACAACAACTCCTACCATCGCAACGTGATCTTTCGCAACGATCAGGTGCCGGAGTTGCCCATTTCCACTTTCGAGGCGCCGACCGACCAGGAACTCTTTGACCTGCTGACCGCCGAGTGCCTTGAGGGCGTAGCGGGATGCGATGTGCTGTCCATACCGCACAGTTCCAACCTGAGTTCCGGCGCCCTGTTTACTGCCGCTGTCGACGGATCGGATTCCGGACAGGGCGCGACGGTTGCGGCGCAACGGCGCAATGCGCTGGAGCCGATCGTGGAAATCTTTCAGCACAAGGGCAGTGCGGAGTGCTTCAACGGGCTTCCCGGCATCCTGGGCGGGCCGGACGAGCTGTGCGACATGGAGGAGTTGCGCCGGTATTACCGAGGATTGCCGGCGGAGGACAATCCGCCGCCGTTCTGCGGGGAAGGCGAGACGGGGATGGGCGCCAGCCTGAACGCCGGCTGCGTTTCCGGGAACGACTTTTACCGCGGTATTCTCCTCACCGGCCTGCAAACCGGTCGCCGGCTGGGCGCCAATCCATACAAGTTCGGCGTGATCGGCTCGACGGACACGCATCTGTCCATGTCCGGCGACATCGATGAGAGGGGTTGGCGCGGCCATACCGTTTCCGAGACCGATCTCGGCGAGCGCCTTACGCCCAGCCCCGTGCATCCGATCGGGCTGTATACGAATCCGGGCGGCCTGGCGGGCGTCTGGGCAGTCGAGAACTCGCGCGACGCCCTGTTCGAAGCGCTGAAGCGGCGCGAGGTGTTCGGAACCACCGGCCCCCGCATCAAGCCGCGCTTCTTCGGCGGCTGGAACTACGCTGATGGCGCCTGTGCCGCGATTGCGGAATCCGGCTATGCAGGCGGCGTTCCCATGGGCGGCGATCTGCCTGCGCGTCCGTCCGGCGGCGCTCCCCGGTTCATCGTGGCGGCGGAGCGCGATCAGCGGAGTGCGCCGTTGCTGCGCCTCCAGGTCGTCAAGGGATGGATCGACGAGAGCGACCGGGCCCACTACAAGGTGTTTGACGTGGCCGGCGACCCCGATTCGGTAGGCTCCATTGACCTCGACGCAGGAACCTGGAAAGGGCCGGGGCATGAATCGCTTTGCGCGGTGTTCGAGGACCCGGAATTCGATCCGGGTCAGTCCAGCTATTACTACATGAGGGCGGTCGAAGCGCCCTCGCTTCGCTGGAGTTGGCGGCAGTGCCTTGAATTGCCCGTGGACCAGCGGCCGGCGCAGTGCGAGAACTCCGCTCCGAAGGTCATTCGGGAGCTGGCCTGGGCCTCGCCGATCTGGTACCACCCGGAATAGGATTCACAATACTTTCGCACCACCGAGGGCGAGACGCCCTCGTTCCCGGGAGATAAAATTCACGGATGCCTAATGCAATTCAAGTATTCCGGGCGGGCGGCCCGGAAGTCATGGAATGGCGACCCGTGGAAGTGGGCGCCCCCGGCCCCGGCGAATTGCTCATCAGCAATCGGGCCATCGGTTTCAACTTCATTGACACCTACTTCCGCACCGGCGTCTATCCGCTGGAATATCCGAGCGGACTCGGCTCCGAAGGCGCGGGCGAGGTGCTGGCGGTAGGCGAGGGCGTCGAAGGGTTTGCCCCGGGAGATCGGGTGGCCTATTGCACGCCGCCGATAGGTTCGTACTCGGAAGAAAGGATCTATCCCGCCGACCGGACGGTGCCGTTGCCCGACTCGGTCAGTTACGAACAGGCAGCCGCCATGATGCTGAAAGGGCTGACGAGCTGGTACCTGCTGCACCACAGCTACCCGGTGCGGCAAGGCGACGATGTGCTGCTGTATGCGGCCGCCGGAGGCGTGGGGCAGATCGCCGCGCAGTGGGCGGCGCTTCTGGGCGCGCGCGTCATCGGAATCGTGGGCAGCAGCGGAAAGGTGGACGAGGCGCTTGAGGCCGGTTGCGCTGACGTCCTGCTGGCCGACGATCCGGACCTGGTGGCCAGGGTGAAAGAGTTGAGTGGGGGCGGCGTGGCCGCGGTTTATGACTCCCTGGGGAAGGACACATTCATGCAGTCGCTGGACTGCCTGCGTCCGCTCGGCACGATGGTGACCTTCGGCAACGCGACCGGCCTGGTCGAGCCGATCGCGCCCATCGACCTGGCGCGGCGCGGCTCATTGAAGCTGACCCGGCCGATCCTGTTCGATTTCGTGGCGACCGAGGAACAGCTGCGCAGCGCGGCCGCGACGTTGTTCGAGCAGGTCGGCTCAGGCGCGCTGTCGATCAAGATCGGCCAGCGCTATTCCCTGCAGGACGTGGCCCAGGCGCACCGCGACGCCGAGGGGCGGCGCACCACCGGTTCGACGATTCTGCTTCCCTGAGCCTGGGCGCGATCCAGCGGGTCTGCGCCACTATTTGTGCATGAACACGTGTGATTCTGTGCAAATTTCACGTGTGACGACATGTAAACTTTGCGAATGGACTGGATCGGGCAGATCGCCCTGGCCACACTTATCGTCGGCCTGTTTGCCTGGCTGCGTGCTGACCTGACATCAACGCGCAAGGAGTTGCGCGGTGACATGCGGAAGCAGGGCACGGAGTTGAGGGCTGACATATCGCTCCTGGGCAAGGAGGTGGCGGGGCTTCGCGAGCGGATGGCGCACATGGAAGGACTTCTCGAGGGTTTGCGCGACGCAGTGGCCGGCAAGCGAGCTGCCTGAATCAGCCGTTGGGCAGGACGATGATCTTGCCGTCGCGGGCCGAGCCGGTGCGCGCGGCGTGGGCGAAGGCTTGGCGCCATTCATCCAGCGTGTAGCGGGCGGCGATCTTTGCGCTCAGGCGCCCGTCGGAAGCCATCAACGCGATCTCCTCCTGTAACTCGTCGATTTCCGCTTCGGTGCGGGTCGCGAAGCAGCGCGTCGTCGACATGCCGCACAGGCGGATGTCGTGCAGGAACATCTGCCAGAAATCGATCTGGCAAGGCTGGTCGGTCAGTGTTCCGTAATTGACGATCAGGCCGCCGTCGGCGAGGCAGTCGGCCATGCGCATGACGCCCTCGCCGGCGATGGCGTCGATGCCGAGGCGTATATCGGCACCGCCGGTGGCCTCGCGGATGCGCTCCGGCAGGTCCGGTCCGTCCAGCACCACGGCGTTGGCGCCCAGGTCCTTCAGTTCCTGAACGACCTCTTCCCGCCGCACGAGATTGACCGTGCGATAACCCCATCTGGCCGCCAGGACGATCAGATACCGCCCGACGTTCGAATTCGCCGCGTCCTGCAGCACCCATTCGCCCTGCTCGAGGTCCACGAAGTCCTCAAGCAGCGTCCACGCGGTTGCGCCGTTGATATTCGAAAGCACGAGCTGTTCCGCATCGCCGGCCGGCGCGCGCCGCATACCCAGGCCGTTCCGGTGGACCCGCGCGTACTCGGAGAAAGTGCCGCAGCCCAACGGAAGAAACACACGGTCGCCGACCTGGTAGCCCGAATCGGCGCCGGTCTCGACAACTTCTCCCACGCCCTCGAAGCCCGGCGTGACGGGCAGGGGACGGCGAAGCGCGTCGATGCCCTGCACCAGCTTGATGTCGGCGATGTGCATCGCGCTGGCTTCCAGTCTGGCGATGACTTCGCCCCGCCCCGGATCGCCGAGTTCAACCTCCTCCAGCCGTACCACGTCGGCCGGTTCGCCGTTTTTGTCGAACCTAAGCCGCCGTGTCCGCATCGGTGCGATATCTGTCCAGCAGTTCCTCGCTGAGGCCGAATTCCCGGGCCAGTCCCTTGAACAGCGCGCCGGTCACGGCTTTCTCGCCCCGATCGAGCAGGGCGCCTTCGACCTGGCCCCTGACCATCTTCTGCAGGGCCTTGGGCACCCCGTCGAGCATTTCCAGCGCCTGGGCGTCCCACTCCATCGCGTCGGCCTCCGCGGCCTCTTCCTCGGCCTCTCCGGCTACCGGTTCCACCTCGACATCCGGCGGGTCGCCCAGCTCGTGCATGACGACATCGTGGGTCGAGGTGTAGAAGTAGTACTTGCGCTTCTCGTCGCCCAGTCCAACCGGCAGATTCATGGCCGGCAGGCGCTCGGCGCGGGGCAGGGCGGCCAGACCCTTGTCCATCACGATGGCCTCCATCTTGCCGAGAACGTGGCCCTGGGTGCGGTCGAGTTCGTAAATCTTGTCGACCGTGCATTCGATGATCTGCGGGCACTCGGCGATGCTCGGCGGCTTGACCTTGCGCGACGGAATCATCGTGTAGTTCGTGTAATCCAACTCGTTTGCGCCATCGGGATAGAAACGCCCGGTTTCCATCATGTCGGCCAGCGTGTCGTACTTGGGGCAGTTGATCACGAACTCGCCGGTCTCGCGTATGTTGTTGAAGGTGTGCGAGGTATTTCGGAAACCCAGCAGGATCCGCGGATTCTTGTGCATCACGTCGTGCTGCATGATGTGCGAATAGGCTCCGGCGTTTATGCGGCCGTGCTTGTCCAGCGTGGTGACGATGGTGATGAGCTTGGGGAAGATCCAGTAATCCGAATACCAGAAGGGCCGGATCCGCACTTCCTCTTTCTCGGGCAGGGGATTTGCTTGTGCGTCCATGCGCTCCGAGTATAGCCGCTACCCATCGAGCGCGCATTGCAGCCGCAGCATCGCCGCCGCGGCTTAAGAGAGCCTGTTTGGCCGCAGGCTTCGAACAAAGCAAAAGAAATTGAGAAAATCGCGCTAACTAAGCTGCCTTGTCGCAAGGGACAAATTCGCTTTCTGTGCCGGGGCGGTACCAAGGATCACCTGCCGCTTCCAGCTTTTCCCAAACCTTACGATAGCGAACTACCAGCGCATCTGATGGGACAAAGTTGTTGCCCATCAACCCGTTGTCCCAGTTGGATTGCTGCGGCTCCATTACGATTTTGTCGTCGTGATGAATCCGCTTCGCCACCAGATAGTTAATCAGGTTCAGGGGCCGCTGAATGACTCGCGACGTCAGATAATTGCGATACGCTCGAATCTTGACTTCACACGTGCGCTTATCGATCGGAACCATATACAAGTACATCTGTTGATGCCATTTCTTAAAGAAACCTCGAGCGGGGAAATGCACATCGAAGATCAATAGCCACGGCGACACCATACGATATGTATGCGTGATGTTCTTTTCGGGGTTGTTTTCATAAATCTGATGACCGTAAAGCACACCGTCGCGCTCCTGTACTTCCTTCCAGATTGTTGGGTTAATCCGATCGTGATCGCGAGTGTAAAACGCGGTCAAAGTGCTGCGGTGCACATGCGGCTGATGGGCGGGATCAAGCAGGTTCTCCATTGCCAGTCCGTAGTGCGTTTCGAAGTACCACTGCTCGTTGTCCGCCAGGTAATCTTCCCCGGGGGACTTCGGGAGGTAAGGCTCGGATTGCTCGGCTTTTGCGGGTTCACCCGGCCAGACCCACACCAGATCGCCAAGAACTCTGGTCGGCAGGGCGTGCGCATGGGCGGACGACGGGATGGCCATCCGCTTATTCAAGTGTTGGGGAATATTGACGCAACGACCACCTTCACCAAACTGCCAACCATGGTATCGGCATGACAGGTGGCCATTGAGCATGCGTCCCACCGAAAGTCGCGAACCGCGATGTGGACACAGGTCGCGGACACACTGAATACCGCCGCTGGGTGTCCGGTAAAGGACCATCGGCATTCCAAACAACTTTATCGGGGTCGGTCTTTTCGAGCTTACCTTTGAAGTATGTTCAACGGCGAACCAGTGATTTTTCATTCCGGGGTTGGTCATCTTGTCGGCTCCTGGATTTAGGCAAAAAAAAGCGACTGGGCTTTTACGGCCTTGGGCCCTAAAACGAGGGTGATTGGCGAGTAATCCCAGACGCGGGGCGGGAGGATATTGAGTTAATTGATCGAAGTCAACAGGCTGTCCATCGGCTGTCCATCGGCGTCCGGTTGACAACGTCTATCGCAAAAGGCGCGCGACTTTATGGGGATGCTCTTTCGCTTCTACTTTGGTAGGCTCGCGTGGAATTCCGTTGCTATCAGTTCCCAACTGCAAGCAATGCACGCCGAGGACTTAGTTATCTCAACTTCAAGAAAAATCGCGGGCATGTCGCTCAATCAGGGCGTGACGCCGATAAACGCGGTCGGGTTGCTGTTGGGCGTCTGCTGTATGGCGTTTTGCTTTATCGGTCTGAATATGGTGCAGCCATGGCTGCTTGAGCATCATCTCAATCTGCCCACCTCGCAAATAGGCGACGCCACGGGAACTCTGGGGGCAATCGGCCAGATCATCACGGTCCTGCTCGCGGGAGCGATGGGCGCCTTGGCCGACCAGAAAGGAAGGCGGCTCGTGCTGACTCTTGGTGTCGTCGTAATGGCGGTGGGTATCTTGATTGCGCCGCTGGTGTCCACCTTGTCCGGGCTGATCGTGTCCCGCACGGTCTTTTCCATAGGGCGCACGGCCGTGGCGGCGTGCTTTCTGATCGTGGTTGCCGATTACGTGCAGAAAAACAGCCGGGGCAAGTGGAACGCGATTCAGGGCGTGACCTTCGGGATCGGTTCCATTCTGGCCGCCACAGTGATCGTCAGATTGCCGAAATGGTTGCTCGAAAGAGGCTGGGACGTAATCGATGCCGGATACGCGACTCATTTCGTGATGGTCGGAGCCGCCGGACTGTCGGCACTGGTGTTGTGGCTCATGCTGCGTGCGGATGGTCCCCGTGAGGGAGTTGAACATCAAAACTTGTGGGCGCTGATTCGTGAAGGCGTCGCTGAAATCAGACAGCCCGGGGTTCGACTGGCCTATTGCGCGGGCTTTGCATCGGGGGCGAACATGGCGGTTATCGGCACGTACCTGACCTTATGGACTGCGGGTCATGCAGTCGCTACCGGGGTGGGCTTCGCACAGGGACTGGCTTTGGGCGGCGTGTTGATGGTGATTATCCAACTGGTTGCACTTGCCGCCATGCCGGCCATCGGCGTTCTCAACGATCGTGCGAAACCGCTTCTTGCCCTTCAGGTCAGTCTTGTCCTCGCAGTCGTCGGCTATGGGTCGACTTACCTGGTCGCCGACCCTTCCGCGCTATCCGGCAATCTCTCCGTGGCTCTGTTGTCCGTGGGTCAATCCGCCGTAATTATTTCGTCCCAGGTGTTCGTTCAGGCGGAAGCGCCGGTCAAGATTCGCGGCACGATCATCGGGTTCTTCACGGTATGCAGCGGACTGGGAGCGGCCGTTATCCTGAAACTGAGTGGTTACGTATTCGATTCGTGGCTGCTGACCGGTCCGTTCGTATTGACTTCGGCCGTAAACGCCGTCGTACTGGTGTTCGCCCTCCTGCTGGGACCGGCGATCGGCCGGGAGCGGGCCCGGATTGCATCCCGTTAGTAGCGCGCAAGCCCACAATAGACAGATGCGGTGGCTAACGAAAATCGGGATCCAGATTCCGACACAATTAAACTTTCGGATATTCAAGACGGCGACACTTTGATACGCCCTCTACGTAAGCGGTCAGTAGTCGTCGCATTCGGATCAATTGCGGCAGTAACGATATTGCTGGCCGTTCTGGAGCTGTTCCAAGCGGAGCCTGAGCGTTCCACCAGCACCTCATTTGTTCCCATTGTTGAGGTGGCGCAGATTCGTTGGGCAGACGATGGGCAGCCTGTAGTTGCGTCAGGATTTGTTCAGCCGCTTGCGCAGATTGGTTTGTCAGCGCAGGTGGGTGGAGAGGTCATATCGGTAGCTTCAAATCTTGTATCCGGTGGTCTTTTCAAGGAAGGCGACGAATTGGTGCGACTGGATCCTCGTACCTATGAGGCCGCAAAGCAGCGCGCACGGGGTGACCTGGCGGCGGCCGAGGCGGAGATCGAATTCTTTGGATTGCAGGTGCAGAAATTCGAGAAACTGGTAGCCGAAGAGTCAGCAGCGCAAACCAGGCTGGACGAAGCCATCAGTTCGCGCGATCGGGTTGCAGGCAAATTAGTGAGCCTAAGGGCACAGGTTTCCAGTGCCGAACTGGATCTTGAGCGGACAAGAATTGTAGCGCCGTTTTCCGGGCGGGTCCTTGCAGTCGACGTGGACGTTGGTGCAGTTGTTGAGCCCGGACGCGAATTGGCAAAGGTCTTCGCGAATGAGTTTCTTGAAGTCGTTGTAGGGCTAAGTGACGATGACGTTCGATTGATCCCGGGAATCTGGTCTCTCAACCAAGTTGAAGTTCAGCCCAAAGTCCGCGTGCAAGTTGAGTTTGCCGGTCAGCTGTATGAGTGGCCGGGCTTTCTTCATCGTGTAGAGGCAGCTTTAGATGACGGATCTCGGACCGTAAATGCCGCAATCCGAATACCGAATCCGGACAACCCAGGCAAACCGTTAGCACAGGAACTGACAGAAGCGAAATCGCCGCCACTGCTGGTAGGCATGTACGCGAACGCGATTATGGAGGGGCGGTTTACAAATCCGGTGGCGGCTATCCCGAAAGCGGCGTTGCGTGACGGCGAAAGTATATGGGTGCTTGACGGCGAGGATACATTACGAGTTGTCCCCGTGCAGGTGCTGAGAATTCTGGATGAAGAGGTGCTGGTGCGAGCCGACGGAATCACCAGCACAACGCGAGTCGTTACAACAAACCTATTGAGTGCAACCGACGGTATGAAGGTCCGGGTTTCGCATCGACTCAACCCGTGAACGCCGCGATTACATGGATGGTTCGTAATCCCGTCGCGGCCAACCTCTTCCTCGGGATGTTGATTGTTGCTGGCGTTGCTGGTTCTACCGCTGTCAACAAGGAAATATTTCCACAATTCAGTCTGGATGCTGTGGAAATCCAGGTTGAATATCCAGGGGCATCTCCAACCGATGTTGAAGATTCGATCATACGTCTTATCGAACAACAGGTTGAAGGAATCGACGGTATCCAACAGATCACGTCAGTAGCAGCTGAGAGTTACGGCACGGTACGTCTTGAGGTCGCGCGCGGCTTCGAGGTCTCGGACAAGTTGGAAGAGATAAAGATAGAGATTGACCGAATCGCGACATTCCCGGCTGCTGCAGAAGAAATCAACGTGCGGGAAGTAACAAATCGATTCCCTGTGGCCGAAATCGCTCTCTATGGCGACGTATCAGTCAAGACCCTGAAGGATATGGCGTATCGCGTCAGAGATGATCTGGCGGAACTGGCGGAAATCTCGTTCGTCGAGGTAAGCGGCGTTGGTGATGACGAGATATCAATTGAAGTCTCAAATGAAATTCTGCGCGCCTACAACCTGACTTTACCCGAACTGGCTAACACCATCGCTACGGAAAGCTCCGACCTGCCTGGCGGCAAGATAAGAACAACAGAACAGGAGTTGGCTATTCGGACGCTCGGTAAACGGCAAGATCGATATGACTTTGCGCAGATACCAATCTTCCCGGACCGGGATGGCGGGCGAGAAAAGAGATTGGCGGAAATCGCCACCATAGTGGACGGGATCGAAGAGACTGATGTCGTGCAGAAGTTCAATGATGAATCGGTCATTTTCGTAAAGGTATACAAGACGGGAGACGAAAACGTATTGGACGTTGCTCAAGCAGCAATCCGATACGTTGATCAAGAGCTACAGTCGACGCTCCCACCACAAATCGGGGCTGTTGTATGGCGCAATTACGTAACAGATTTCGAGAACCGGATTGACGTTCTGGTAGAGAACGGCGTGAAGGGATTTCTTTTGGTCCTGCTCGCCCTGACCCTTTTCTTGGAATTGCGACTTGCATGGTGGGTGGCGGCCGGCATCGGGGTGTCTTTTGTGGCCGCTTTCTCCCTGATGGCCGTTGCGGATACTTCGCTTAACAATATTTCGGCCTTTGGTTTCATATTGGCGCTGGGAATTGTCGTAGACGATGCGATTGTCGTAGGAGAGAGTATTTACGCAAGCCGCAGCCCACAATTGTCTGCACAAGATGCGGCCATACGTGGAACCCGGAAAATTCATGTGCCGGTAATCTTCGCTGTCTTTACTACGATTGCGGGATTTATGCCGCTTTTGTTCATTCCTGGATCTATTGGAAACCTGTCGGAGGATATCCCGAAAATCGTTATTGCCATATTGTTTCTGTCGCTTCTGGAGTCGTTGTTTATTCTGCCCAGGCACCTTGCCTACGCCGCGAAAGAACGCGTGGTCCACGCGAGGTCGAAGATCTACGGTTTCATTCGGCGACTGCAGTCGGCTACGAACACATTCCTGACACGCTTTGTCGACGGATCGCTGGAGAGTGCGCTGCGTGTGGCGACACGCCACTGGGGGGCAACCATCGTGTGCAGCGTAAGCGCCTTGATTCTTGCGCTCGGGCTCTTGGTTGCGGGGCATCTGAAGTTTGGCTTTTTCCCGGATATAGAAAGCGATGTCGTTACAGCGAGCATAGAACTGGCCGGCACAGCGAATGTAGATAAGACCTACGCGATAGCCGAACAGGTAGCCACCGCTGGACAAAATGTTGCTGCCGAGATAGAGGCGCGCCTGTCGCTGGATTTCCCCGCAATACAGTCAATCTACATTGTTGCGGGAGAGCAGAATCAACGCGGTTCTCCAGTTGGAGCAGGAATTCAAACCGCTCAGTCAAACAAGGCATCGGTGTTTCTCGAATTGTGGCCACCAGAGCAGCGTAGTTTCTCGGCAAAGTACTTTGAGCAGCAATGGCGAGAAGAGGTAGGGGAACTGCCTGGAGTCAGGCAGCTCGATTTTTCGTCTCAATTTATCGACTTCGGAGAGCCCGTTCAAATTGAGATATCCGGGCGATCAGAACCCGAGCTTGCGCGAGCAGCCGACGCAATCAAGGATTGGCTTAGGCAGTTCCGCGGTGTCTATGACGTATTCGATGATCAAGATCTTGGTCAGCCCGAACTAAGGGTCAGTTTACGGCCCAGGGCGCGTAGCTATGGGCTAACGCTGGACAATGTTGCATCGCAAGTGCGTTCAGCGTTTTTTGGTGCTGAAGCCTTAAGGGTGACTCGCGGGAGGGAAGAGGTAACGGTATACGTACGGTTGCCTCAATCCGAGCGGAATACGATTTCAGATTTGTCCAGCTACCGAATTAAGGCGCCATCCGGCAAGCTAATTCCCCTCGGAGAAGTTGCGAGCATAGTGCGGGGACAAGGCCCGTCCGAGATCATCCGAAGGAATGGGCGAAGAATAGTAACTGTTTCAGCCAGCATCGATGCACAAGAAATAACGACTCGGCAAATACAAACCGAATTTCGAACCGGTTTCCTTGAGGAACTGCAAGGGCGGATGCCGTCACTTGCATTTGAGTTCGCGGGGGAGCAACGAGAGCAGCAGGATGTTATCCCGACCTTTGCGAGGAATTTCGGGTTAGCGATGATTGCGATTTACATACTGTTGGCGCTTCCCTTTCGTTCCTACACCCAGCCTTTGGTCATTATGGCGGCGATTCCCTTTTCGCTTATTGGAATCGTTATCGGTCATATATTGATGGGACTGAGCGTAACGATAATCAGTTTGATTGGCGCCGTTGGTTTATCCGGGGTGATCATAAACAGTGCGCTTGTGCTCGTTCACGCAGCCAACGACAGGCGGCGCGAGGGGACCGAGATCAGGTTGGCATTGATTTATGCGGCCAAGAGTCGATTTCGACCAGTCTTCCTGACTGCCATTACGACATTTCTTGGCATATTTCCGTTGATGATGGAACAAAGCGTGAAAGGGCAATTTCTGGTTCCATTGGCGGTGAGTATCGGCTTTGGCGTCTTGTTTGGCACCGCTATTTCGATAATTCTTGTTCCTGCTCTCGCTATGGCGCGCGAAAGACTGGTAGGACGATTATCTCGCTATACCGCTTAAAGAAGGAGCTTCTCAAGCCACAGAACCTATAGTGGTAGACTCGCGCCGCGTCGCATTGGTCGGCCGGCCGACCGGCGCGACATCGATTCCGACAGGCGGGAAGATTCCATGGGTTTGCTGGACCGCGTATTTGGGCCCAGGACTGTCGACGAGAAGTTCGTCGACAGTCCGATGCGCGACAACTGGTACCAGGCCAGTTCGTACTGGCCGTCGTCCTTCTCGTTGATTACGACGGTCAGCGAAGACGGTTCGACCAATATCGGCCCGTATCAGTTGACCCTTCCGTTCGAGGTCATCAAGGAGCGCTCGTTCCTGGTCTGCAGCCGCAAGGGTTCGAATACCGAGACCAACCTGCATCGCAATCCCAGGTGCGCCGTGAACTTCGTCGAGTTCGACCGGAAGAAGCTGAAGAAGATCGTGGGTCTGGGCTATCCGGGCCAGACCACCGAGGAGAAGATGGCGGACAACCCGTACACGCTGATCGAGAGTCCCACGCCCGGACGCGGAACGGCGGACGGATGCCCGCTGATCATCAAGGAAGCGTTCCAGGTGCATGAAGCGCACTGGGACGAGACGTTCCGGATCAAGGACGACGGCAGGACGCCCGAATACCTGGTGCTCCGGCTTGAGAACATCCTGTTGAAGGAAACCTGGGCGAAGAACATCGAGAACGGCACCCGGCGCATGCCCAACATGCCCATCACGTTCGGGTTCCGTGACGGCGAGAAGTTCTGGTTCGCCGAAAGAAAAAAGGCCTTCTGGTTCCCGACGCCAACCGACAAGGGCGCCAGGGAGGAATCGGTGCTCTACGAGGCCAACCGCATCGACCCGGAAGTGAGGTTCACGCGCGAAGCCTGCAAGCAACTGACCGGCATCCCCAAGCCCTTCATCAAGACGGCGCTGAAGGGAATCATCAAGCAGGCGAAGGAACGCGGCGTCACCGAGGTCGACCGCGAATTCGTCGAGATGCTGAACAAGGAGCGGGGCTGACCGCCCCGGCTCACGGCCCTGATCAGGCTCCCCCCGCGGGACTCAATACGATCGCCGCCCGGATCTCGTCAAAAACCGAGTCGGCAAACTGGTGGATTTGCTCGGTGGTCCGGTTCAGTACCGGGTGAGGCGTATACACGGACGCGCCGTCAAAGCCTATCTTCGAGCACTGTTGCTCGAACGCCTGCTTGAATGCGGTCGTCAGAACGCTGACGCCGGGAATACCCAGGTTGTCGAGATCGTTCAGGTCATGGGTCGAACACGATGTGCATGACCCGCAGTCAGAGAGCGCCAATACGACCACATCGGTTTCGGTGACGATGTCCTGGATTATCTCGGTGGGGGCCGTGCGCGTATTCGTCGGTTTCTTGTACCGTTTGGTGGAAACTTTCGACTCGGTGAACAATTGTTCGAGGCGATCGACGAATTCGTCTCCTCGCATCTTGCCGATATCGAGCAGGGCCACGGTCTTGCCGTCCAGTGACGCGGGCGGCGGCTGCCGCGGTCGGTTAACCGCGGCTGATTCCGCCGTGGGGTCACGCAGGGTAATCGCGCTCACAACACGATTTCCCTCGTCACGGGCTGAGATTCCTCGCGGAACCGGCCGCCGGTCCAGCCGCAAAGAATCGCCGAGTACAAGCCGGCCTGTCCACCGGCGCGCACGATCAGCAGACCTTCGGGCCAGAATTTATTGACGGTCTCTTCGCCGCGGGCAGGATCGATGCCTTCGCCCACGCCCTGGGCCCCCTGCACGATCTCGGCCCCGGGTCTCTTCAGGTCATCGTACAGCGACGCCGTAATATCGGCGCGGGTCCATCCCGCATCGCGAAAGATGGCGTGATGCTCCGGCGACAGTACGAGCATCGCATTCGTGAATTCGGCGAGCTTTACGTGGCCAACCGCCAGCAACGACATGGCCAGCGACTTGCTGAGTTCCTCAGGCGTATTGGAGCGCCAGTCGATGATTCCCTGCACCCCGTCGCCCTGGAACAAGGTGACGGTGTTCTGCCCCCGCTCGAATCCACGCGAGACCGACAGCGGTTCCCAATCGGGATCCGTGTACTCGTCCTCGGCGAAACAGAACGTGTGTTTTCCCGGACCGCCAAGCGTCGAGCGATCCAGATCGCCCGGTATGCCGCCGCCGACATTGCGCACGATCAACTGCAGTGCGCGGCCTATCGTCGAGTTCGCCCGATTGCCCTGGCCGAGTGCGTTGATTCCCCAGTTCATCCCGATCCTTTTGGCGATCGGCCCGTTGACGACGATGATCGGCGACGAGAAGCACGTTGTGCAGAGCAGCCCGTGCAATGTAAAGACGGGCTCGAGCGCGGCCTCCAGCGCGGCCAGAACGACCGGGAAATACTCGGGCTTGCAGCCTGCCATGACCGCGTTGACCGCGGCTTTTTCAACCGTGATCGACGCCAGGTTGGGCGGGACCTTGCCGATGACTTCATCGGCTGCGCGGCTCGTTCCCTTGAGCATGCGAAGAATGCGCGCATCGGTCGGTGGCGTGACCGGCAGGCCATCGGTCCAGCCGTGATCGAAGCAGGACTCCATTTCGTCGTCCCATTCTTCCAGGCGAACGACCCGTGCGGACAGTCCCGGGTCTCCGTAACTTGAGACGAGATTCTCGTAAATCCCCGGCTCGAGGCTCCTGGAACCGCACCCGGGGCGAAACTCGGGCAGGTCCTCCGCCAGCGTCGGCATGTCCAGCATTTCTCGCCAGCCGGCCCTGTCCCAGCCATCGACGCGACCCGTTTCCCTGTCGTGGTCGAGCGCGATCAGAGTCGGCGTCGTCTCCACGTTCCAGCGGTACGACTCTTCCAGCAACGTATCGTCGCCGGGCGAATGCGCGCCGAGAAATGCCGGATCGTCCTGTACCAGGATTCTTATCGCCTTGCCGGCATCGATTGCTTCTCCGATGACCGGCTCGATCAGTTGACAGGTCTCGCACTCCGCCTTGACGAACAGGAGGTGCGAAATTTGCGAGGCATCGCTCATTTGCAAGGGCCTTCAAAAAATAC
The DNA here is from genome assembly GCA_026707445.1 of Gammaproteobacteria bacterium. Taxonomy (GTDB): domain Bacteria; phylum Pseudomonadota; class Gammaproteobacteria; order Steroidobacterales; family Foliamicaceae; genus Foliamicus. The sequence continues at coordinate 41,288 of JAPOWV010000013.1, read as the reverse complement.
TTGAATGGTAGTATGGTAAATGGCATACTCCCTGATGTCTACATGAGCGAGTGGCGACTCTTGGTTGTGTAGAGGGAAAACCGAACAATGGACCAGCCGCAGGTCCGAAGGAGAAATCCACATGAAAAATCAACTGAGATTCGCCCTGCCAATGCTCGCGCTGCTGGTGGCCAATCCCGCGATCGCTCAGGATGCTGCATCGGATGATGTGGACGGAAGTGATGCGATCGTGGAGGAGGTGGTCGTTACGGGTTCACGTATTGCCAGAAATCCGGCCGACGTCGCGGCGCCCTTGGTCTCGGTCGGTTCGGACGACGTACTTTATTCCAACACACCGGATCTGGGTCAATTTTTACAGGAATTGCCCCAGCTTTCCAGCTTCGGTGGGCGTCAGTCCATTTCGGCGGACGAACGCAACGGGTCAACCAGCAGTACAGGATTGAGCCGGGCCAATCTGCGCGGTCTGGGCACGTCCCGGACTCTGGTTCTGGTGAATGGCAAGCGGCATGTTTCCGGGGCTGCCGGCACCCAGGCAATCGACCTGTCGACCATTCCTCCTATCCTGATCCGGTCGGTGGAGGTCATCACCGGCGGCGCATCCGCGGTTTACGGATCTGATGCGGTAACCGGTGTGGTGAACATCATCCTCGACGATGAACTGGAAGGCGTTGTCTTTGACACCAACTACAACCGCCGATTCGAGAATTCCGCCGGCGAAAACTACCGGTTCGCCATTGCGGGCGGTTCGGAACTGGCGGACGGGCGCGGGCATATCACCGCGTCTGTCCAGTACGACCGGCAAAGCCTCATGTTGGCGCCCGATCAGCCATTCTCGAACAATTATCAGAGGGTGAACGTCACCGACGCCAATAACGTCAGGGGCGACGGCAATCCCGATCACGTGATATTGCCGAATGTGGCCGAAGACATCATAGGCCCCTTTAGTGTTTTCAACGTGTTCGGTGAATATGCCGCGGCATTGGGTGATACCGGGCGCTGGAGCTTTACCGAAGACGGCCGCGACATCTTCAGATTGCCTGAACCTATTGTCGCCGGGCGGTATCCGCGTCCCCAGAACCTCATTCTGGGTGACTTCGCCGAAATCACTCCCGCGCTTGGGCCGCGTGATCCGTACCTGACCATTATTCCCTCGGCCGAGCGATTCGTCAGTACTGCAAGCGTAAAGTTTGACGTGGGCGCCAGTTTTGAAGCTTATGCCGATACCAAGTACTCCAAGACTTCCGGCCGCGATGTCGATTTTCCCCGACAAATCATTTTTGCGCGGATCAATGTTGCGGACAATCCCTACCTTCCGGAATCGGTTCGCGCCCGGTTCCTGGCCGGCGGGGTAGGGGAGGTTCGAATTCTGGACAACGTACTTGAGCTTGAAACTTCCGGGGAGTGGTATGACCGCCAGTCTTCAACCATCGTTGCAGGTCTTCGCGGCGACTTCGATGCAGGATTCTCCGCACTGACGCTTGACGCGTATGCGCAATACGGCTCAACTCGAAACGAGATTCGCCGGGCGCCGCAGCGAATCACACCCAACCTGGGCGCGGCCATCGATGCCGTAATCGATCCGGCCACGGGCAGGCCCGCGTGCCGCAGCCATGTGCCGTCCGCGCAGCCTGCCGGCTATCGCAGTCCGGCGAGTGTCGATGCCGGCAATTGCGCGCCCCTGAATCCGTTCGGCATTGGCCTGGTATCGCAGGAAGCGCTTGACTTCGTGTTCAAACCGGCGACCAACCTGCAGGAGGTCGACCAGGCCGTCCTGGGTCTTACGTTCACGGGCGACACCAATCGCTTTGCCAATCTTCCCGGCGGGCCGGTCTATTTTGCGGGCGGCGTCGAGTATCGGGACGAATCGGCCGCCTTTGACTGGGATACGCTTGAGGAACTCGGGGCTTTTGGAGGCCCCGCTTCGGATTCGTCAGCCTCGTTCGATGTATCCGAGGTTTTCGCTGAGGTGAGTGTGCCGGTGCTGGATACTCTGACGCTCGATGGAGCGGTCCGCTACGCGGACTACAGTCATGCCGGCGGAGCGACGGCCTGGAAGGTCAGCGGCAATTTCGCGCCCGTAGAGAGATTCGGTATCCGCGGCACGTACTCCGAGGCCGTGAGAGCGCCGAACCTGACGGAGGCCTTCTCGCCCGCGTCACAGATGAACTTCCTGCCCGACGACTTGTGCGACTTCGAGTTCCTGGCAAACGAAACGCAGACCGTTGCCAACAACTGCGCCGCCCTGGGTCTGGGCCCCGACTTCGATGCCTTTGACGGCTTGACGATTTTCGGATCGGTCAGCGGGAACGAGAATCTGACGCCCGAGGAGTCGGAAAGCTACACCTTCGGCGTTGTCTTCAGGCCATTCGAAGGCTGGGAATTCTCCATTGACTACTACTCGATCGAGATTACCGACGCGATCGCTTCCATTGGCGGGCAGGACATCGTCAATCTTTGTCTGCGCGACGAGACCGGAATCAACAACCAGTTCTGTGACCGTATTGCACGGAACCCGGGACCAGGCGATACGCCGCGCGGCGTTCCTGTCGGCGGCATTATCGACATCGCTTCCGGCTTCGTGAATGTCGCAGCGCTCGAGACCAGCGGTTTCGATGTCGCGGGTTCGTTTTTCGGGGACGCGAGCGATCTGACATTCGGGATGCTCAAGACGGGCACGATGTCCTTCAACATCGTATATACCAATGTGGACGAGCTGTCGGAGTTCCCGTTCCAGAACGATCCGTCCAGGGAAGACGTCAAGGCAAGTGAGATTGGCCGTCCGAAGCATCAATTCAAGGCAGCTCTCGCATACAGCGGAGGCCTGTTTGATGTTCGGTGGGAATTGCTCTATATCGGCAATCAGGTAGCGAGGAACATTTCCTTCGACGAGCCCGACATTGTGTCGCCGGATGACACGGGCACGACCCTTTACAACGATGTGTTCGTTTCGAAGACTCTGGACTGGTTTGGGTCGGAAACCATGGTTTATGCAGGAATCAACAATCTGTTCGATGAGGAACCCCCCATAGCGGCGCTGGAACTCACCGCGCGGAACGAGGCTGCCAACTTTGATCAATACGGCCGCAACTACGTGCTCGGCGCCAGGGTCCAGTTCTAATTCCGGGGTCCCCATGTTCATGGGCGAACAGTCTGAACGTCCATGACTAACGCTGTGCGCTCACCGACCCGTTCGGTGAGCGCACAGCCATCTACAAGCCAGAGCCAGGCGCGTGGCCGGAGCCTCGCTGAATCGGTGAGGGGCTCCATTCGGATAAGGTACGTTCACTGTGAAGATTTCATCAGGCATTTGCAGTAGTGCATTGCCGATACTGTTCGCGGCAGCGGCGGGACTGTCTATCTCAGCCTGCGGCGAAGGCCGCGAATCGACTGCCCCGCTCGATGATCGGGATCCTTCAACGGTGGTCGACGGGAATTGGCCGAATACCGGACGAAATTTCAGCGAGGACAGGTTTTCCCCGCTGGATCAGATATCACACTCCAATGTCTCCGAATTGGGACTCGCCTGGCGCATGCCGGTCGCTACGGCAACGAACCTCAAGGGCACTCCGATCGCGGTGAACGGATCCCTTTTCGTCACCGACGGATGGGGCGTGGTAAGCAAGGTCGACGGCGCCTCCGGAGAGCTGATTTGGAGATATGCCCCCGGGCCCGATCACAGTGCGGTGCGGGGAGCTTGCTGTACCGTCCTGAACAGGGGCCCCACGAGTTCGGACGGCAAGGTATTTGCGGCCGCTTTCGATGGTCAGCTTTTCGCTCTGGACATGGAGAGCGGTGAGGAAATCTGGAAAGTGGACACGATAGACAGTGAAGGGCTCTATTCAAGCTCGGGGGCGCCGCGTATTGCCGGAGACAACGTCCTTATCGGGAACGCCGGCGCCGAGTTCGCTGTCAGGGGTTATGTGTCGGCCTACGACAAGGACACGGGCGAACTGGCCTGGCGCTTTTACACGGTACCCGGGAACCCGGGAGACGGGTTCGAGAATGCCGCCATGGAAATGGCCGCCGGGACCTGGAACGGCGCCTGGTGGGAAAACGGTGGCGGTGGAACCGTCTGGGACTCCATGTCCTATGACCCGGAGCTGGATCTTGTTTACATCGGCGTGGGGAACGGGTCCCCTTGGAATCGGGAGACCCGCAGCCCGGGTGGGGGCGACAATCTTTTCCTGTCGTCGATCGTTGCGCTCAATGCGACGACCGGGGACTACGTCTGGCACTACCAGACCACGCCAGGCGATTCCTGGGACTTTACCGCTACCTCGCCCATGGTCCTGGCCGATATCGAGATTGACGGCAAAGTGCGCCAGGTCATCATGCAGTCGCCGAAGAACGGCTTCTTTTATGTGCTGGATCGCCGTTCCGGCGAACTCCTGTCAGCGGACCCGATTGCCACAGTGAACTGGGCCTCGCATGTTGACATGGAGACCGGTCGCCCCGTCGAACACCCCAATGCAAGATTCATCGAAGAACCGTTCCTGGGCATCCCGGGACCGAGCGGCCACCGGAATTGGCACGGCATGTCCTTTCACCGTCCTTCGGGGCTGATGTTCATGGCGGTAAACGAAACGGCCTTCCTGTTTACTCAGACCGACGACATCGTTGAAGTGCAGGGCCGTTTCCGGCAGGACCTGGGATACAGGCCGTGGCAGGATCTGGCTTCGATACTCGAGGAAAGGGGCGTGACGCTCGAGGGTCAATACCTGCTCGCCTGGGACCCGGTGGCCCGGAAAGAGGCCTGGCGGGCCAGCCGTAATCCGCCGCGCGGCGGCAGCGTTCTTTCAACCGCCGGAGAACTGGTGTTTCAGTCCGATCGATCCGGTGAGTTTGCGGCCTACCATGCAAGGACGGGCGAAAGGCTTTGGTCGGCCTCCCTCGGCACGGGCGCCGTCGGCGGGCCGATTTCCTATGAGGTGGACGGTCAGCAATACATAGCCATTCTTGGGGGCCACGCGCATCCAGGCTACAACATGGCTAGAAACGCGGCCCTGTTCGCTTTCAGCTTGGGCGGCGACCGCCCCTTGCCCGCAAGAATTGATTGGCCGGTGGACAACTATGAAGCGGTGACCCTTACCGCGGAGCAGTCAGCAATGGTTGGACTTGGCGACAGGCTCTACCATGCGCACTGCATGCATTGCCACGGTCCGAATGCCGCAAGTGGCGGCAATGTTTCCGACCTGAGGCATTCGCACATTTCAATCTTTGACATCTGGACGGAAATCGTTCTTGACGGGACGCTTGAATCCAACGGAATGCCCGCGCATGCCGACGTTCTGACGCAGGACGAGTCCGACGCAATCAAGTACTACGTTCAGGACCGTGCCAACCTGAGAAAAGGCGCCCCTTCCGGCGCCGACGATTGATCTTCAGTTCGGCAATGCTTCGAACGGCCCGCGTGGGCCGGATCGGGGCGGTATCAATGAGGGCTTTTCCAGGGCCTCGAAAGCGGGAGTACCCGGGAGGGATTGCCTGTCATGATGTCTTCGATTTGAGCTTCCGTCATCCCCTGGTCGCGGAAATAAGGCAACAGCACCGTATGCACATATTTCAGTCCGAAGCCCCCGAACCGGGTCAGCTGAAATTTCGTACACAGGTCATGCGACACCAGGATCTGTTTTGAGTAGCCCTTTTCCACGAGCGAAAGAATGGCTTCGGCGCCACGCAGATCATTCATGCTCAACTGCCAGGGGTTTCCGAATACGTCAAACTGAAGAAAGACTCCCCGCTGCAACAGACCCTCAAGAAATGAAAGGTCGGCCACCGCCGCGTTCGATATGTGGCCCAGGATGACGCGGGATAGATCCGCGCCATCTCTTTCGAGCAGGTCGAGGGCCAGCGTGAGTTTTGACATATCGTAAAAATCGCTGTGAATCGAAATGGCCGCGCCCGTCCATGAACTTGCCATCGCCGCCGCCCGAAGTACTTTCGATTCACCCGTTACGGGCTCCGCGGAAGTAATTTTCTCGATCGGTATTTCGCCGATGATTCCCGCCTTTACCGTCGTGCCATTCACGCCTACGGTGATGTCCTCATACATCCGCAGGGCCAGATCACGGACGCTCATGTCCATCAGCGTTACGGGATGCCAGGCGGTTCGGTAATAGCCGGTGCCCATCACAATCCGGACTCCCGTGCGCTCCGATACCTCTTTCAGTTTTTCCGGTTGCCTGTTGAGTCCGATGGATGTCACGTCAACAATCGCGCCGCCCCCAAGCTCACGAAAATCGGACACCTCATCCAGTGCGTCCTGCAGGCTGTCCAGAGTGAAGGCGTCCCTGTTGGCCCACAGACGGGCGGCCATCCCGGTGCGGTTGTGCATGGTCAAGGGCTGTCTCCATGCCTTCAACTGCTCGGGCGAAGTGGGCGGGGTCCGGCCGAAGAGCTGGTTCCAGCGGGCCGGCTCATCGGCGGGCAACCAGAAGTCGATGAACAGATGCTCATGCATCAGTGTTTCGCCCAGCCGGTCGGGCTCTATGGCGCCCGTGACCGTGAGCACCTTGCCGGTGTAATCAGGGCCGGGAGTGTCGTCGATCTTGAGTATCAGTTTCCGCCGAACTTCCGCGACGCTGGTTATGAGCGGTTTCGCACGCAGACGGCCGACCTCCTTCTCGTCATATGGAGAAAAGGAGTCGGGGATGTTCTCCTTGTCGAACTTCCTGAGCATCCAGTTCAGCAGTTCCGCCACCTCGGAATCCGACAGATTGGCAAAGGCGACGCCGGGCACGCGAACCAGGTATTGCCGCCCGCCTTCCACCTTGAGGAAGCGGGACACCTGGCCCGCCATGTTCGGCGCGCCACCTTCGGTTCCCTCGGCATTCGTACCGTGGCAACCTCTGCAGCTCATGGTCCAGTTGAGTTCCGCGCCGGACAGGGCCGGTGCGTTTTCAGGATCGGGAGATTCCGAGGCGTTGCCGCCCACGGACAGCAGCAGCGAAACGCATAGCGCGAGAAAGCGCACAGCCGGGGCCGCCGCCACTACTTTTGCTGGACGGCTATGCCGACGACATTCGAGGTCGAGCAGGTAAACGTCGTTTCCCCGGAGCCCATGCACCAGAGGTAGGCCCGGCTCGACTGCGACCTGATCGGGGGCTTCGCATTGGGATCATGCGGAGAACACAAACATCTCTTGCACGTGGGTTTCCCGCAACAATCGTTGTAGGAAATGATGTAGTAGACGTCGTCGGCAGGATTGAGGCAGGTTCCGATCCAGGAGAGCGGTGACATGACGGTCCCCGGCGGGCAGGCATTTGCGCTGCCTCCGCAACATGCGCATAGCGGTCCGCCGATGCCGCAGTAACGCCAGTAGTCGCAGCTCGTCTGGCTGCCCTCTTCGCCTTCACTTACCGGTGGCCTGGGGGCAACCCCTTCATAGCCGGCCGGTTCCTGGTCGGCATGGGCCCTGGCCACAGGCAAAAGGGGCAGGGCGGCGCCGCCAACCAGCAGCGAACCCAGGCCGCCAAGCAAGCTGCGCCGGGAAGTGCGTTGCGCCAGTTGCCGTGTCATTTTCTCCGACAGCGTCTCTACGAATGACATATCGCCCCTCCCGGGCCAAAGGGATTTGCGAGACCCGATCATTGCGGCCGCACGTTGGCGCTATCGGGGGCCTTGATGCCGAAATCGACCAGTTCCAGATGTTCCTGTATGGTCGAGACCTTCATTATTTGCGTTTCGATCAGACTCTCCAGGTGCTCCCTTGAATTTGTCAGCCCCAGTCCGCTGATTCGACCGTCGTCATCGATGAGTACCGCGAACGGCAGTTGACTGACCCCGAACTCAATACCGAGCGACTGCGACAAGACGTACGGGTAACTGCCGATCCTGTGCCTGTCGATAAACTCGACGTGCGCGTCGCGCGATTCGCCATCGCTGGCGAACACAAGGTCAAGCCAGCCACGCTCCCTGGCCGCGATTGACTTGATGGCCGGCAGCAGGGTCTTGCAGATCGGACACCCGGGAGCGAGGAAAAATATCAGCTGCGCCTTGTCTTTGCTGTCGGCATCGGCGGGTTTGCCGATTTTGATTTTTCCTCCGTCGATCGTGTCCAGACGCAGCACGGGAGCGACATCACCGCCCGCCAGCTTCCTGTTCATCGCGAGCGCGCCCGCCGGTGCGATTCGCTCGAACAGGACCCCGACCTGACGCGCGAGGGCAAAGGCAATGATCCCAAGGACCAGTACCAGGATCCAGAGGATCAGATTGGAAACTACGAGAAAACTGGTCATGCTGTTGAGTTCGGGGTCAGATAACTTCTGTTCGCAAGCAACGTATCGATCAGGACATAAAGCATACCGGCGGCCAGTACCATCAACGGCAGATGGAGCCAATCAATGGTTTGCAGTTCGCGCGCGGTGACGGGCAGCACGCCGGCCAGACAAATCAGGATCAGGACGCCATTCCGGCAGAGATGCCAAGCCGAGATCAGTGATCGTTGCTTCCGAAAGGAGCAACCGCAGTCTATTTCCCGATTTCCTCTTGCAAGAGAGTAAGCCATCAACAACAGGTAACCGAACAGGAGCGCGGCGCCCGCAGCAAATCCACCCATTCCGAGCATCCGCAATTGCGGGAACAGGAGAGACGTCAAAAGTGCGAGTCCGATAGTCGTCTCAACCGCCACGACCAGGCCCGCGGCAGGGGCAAGCAGATCCGGACGAACGGCGTCATATTTGCCCAGCAGCGAAACAAAACGTTCAAAATCCCTGAACTTGTGGAGCCCGCCGGCCAGGAAGAATCCCGCCAGGAAAAGAGCGACAAGCCAGTGCGCCAGGGGATCGATCATGGGTCAGGTCATCTGTTCGTGTGGATGAGCTGGAACGTCGTCGCGTCTTCCCACCAGCCGCCTATCTCCTGGATGAATTCTCCCGTCTTCGCGTCATAAACGCCGAAGCCGTTTCCTGAAATCAATACCAGGTGGGGGCTGTCTCCCCCCGTTACTGCAAGCGCGGATGCGTCCTTGCGCAAACCAATGCGTCCGACGCGCTTTCGGGCTGCAGGATCGAACGACCAGACTTCGGATGTGCCCCCGATGCGCGCGCCGTCCTCTTCAACCCGATGCATCAGGACGTAGAGCGTTCCGGAGCGGTCGACATCAACCGTTTCACGCTTTACGGGTCGCCAGCGCTCCTGTTTCTCTTCTTCGCTGATCAGGCTCCAGCTCGGAAGAATTTCCGGTTCGGCGCCCGACAGCCTGACCGGCTGCAATTTGCCGAGCTGAGTCGGGAAATAAAAGACCTGATCGAAGACTCCCGGGGTCATATACATGGCATCGCTGTCGATGTCGTTGAACGGATCGGTCAGTCCTTCTTCAGCTACGTTGCCGGCTTCATTCAAAGTGAAGTGGGCAAGAGATCCATCGCCGCACAGCGTGAAGAAACTCTGGTCCGCATACGGATAGATGAAAGTGCAGCCCGGAATCTGGACTTCACCCGCAACAATCCTTTGTTCCATGTCGACGACCGTGACGGATGCGGCGGGCGTGAAATTGAAGAGAAGCAGGAATCGCTCATTGCCCGTCAGGCGCGTCATCGCGGTTCGGGGACTCATGAATGCCCGCTTGTTGCCGGGCAGCGGGATCTTGCCGATTGCCTGCAGGTTTGCCTGTTCGTAGATGGTCACAAGATCGCTGCGCTGACCGTAGCCCACGTTTTCGTAGTAGCTCTCGGCAACGTAGAGTTCGGCGCGATTTTTCGACCAGGCAAAGCCTGCGAACTGCGCCCCCTGAAACTGACCCTTAACCTGATCGGTTTTCGCGGCAACATCAATGATGATGTAGCCGCCCAGCACCATGGTCGGATAGTTGAAGTCCTGAACGATGACCCAGCTTTCGGGATATTCCCCGGGGAGCGTGCGCGAATTGGGAATGGTGTCCAGAGGAACCTGCGCAAAGGCGCCGGCCGAAAAAATCGACAGTATCAGCAGGGGGTAAAGTACGGCCAGGAACACGGGAACTTGCAGCCTTGGAGGAAAGATATACTAATATACTCGGGCGGGAAGGGGCAGTTCATCATGAACGTGAAAACAGGATACCTGACCTTACTCGGGGCTCTTCACCTGTTATTTCCGATGCAGCCCCCATACGCACAGTCAATGCGCCCGACACTGGATTCCGATGCGGCGCAGACGATCATTGAAGCATGCAGGCAGAAGGCCCTGGAAAACGACTGGAAAATGGCGATCGCCATTTACGACGACAGGGCGACTCTCCTGGCTTTCCTGAGGATGGACGGCGTCAAGACCGGCAACGTCAGGATCGCGCTTCTGAAGGCGGAGGCTGCGGCAAGCTATGGCCGGCCAACGAAATTGTGGGCCGAGCGCGCCGAGAAGAATCCTGCTTACCTGGGGCTGCCCGCCTTTCCCGGATTCGGGGGAGGGGAAGCCATATTTGCAAGCGATGGAACATTGCTGGGCGGGGTCGGTGTGTCCGGTTCGTCGGACAGCAACGACGCCGCCTGCGCGCAGGCAGGCATTCTCGCGGCAGAATTGCAATTCCAGACGAACTGAGGTAATTATCGGCGTAACGACCTTCTTGACGGAACTTCAGGCGTGAATCGAACGGATCTAAACATTCTGGACATGAAAGTGGCGCCGCTGAGGGTGAAGGTGGCGCATATGCTCCGTGAGGAAATCACCTCGGGGCGACTTCCGCTTGGATCCCAGATTTCCGAGCAAAGCATAGCTGAAGACCTGCAGATCAGCCGGACTCCCGTACGGGAAGCGATCATGTCGCTTGCCGTGGAGGGGCTTGTGGATGTAAGACCCCAGTCCGGCACCTACGTTTTCGGCCCCGACCCTGATGAAATCGTGTCGATCTGCCAGATGCGACTCGTGCTGGAATCGGCGGCGCTCAAGATTCTGGCGAAATCCGACCACAAGGAAATTTTCGTTCAGACATTGGTCGACAACGTGAGACAGGCCGCCAAGGCGCTCAGCGTCAATCTCGAAGAGTGTCATCAACTGGACACCGCTTTTCACCGCGCACTGATCGAGGCGAGCGAGAATCCATTTCTCATTCAGTCCTATCACGGCATTTCCAACCGATTGCATGCTCTAAGGCAACTGTTGCCGTTCACAAAGACCCGATTGAATGCCGCGCTGAAACAGCATCGTCAATTGATCGCGGCCATTAAGGAAAACGAAATAAAGGGCGCGCAGTCGATTATTGAAGAGCATATTGCCAACGTGGAGGCCATGCTTCTTCAGAGGCTCGACAAGCCCAGGGACAGTCACACGGTGATTCGCTCGCGCGGTTCCAGACGCGGTTAGACTCGCTTCGGCATGAGGCGGCGCCGCGGCTGCGTCCGGCGCAAGCCGCTATCTGGGCGACGGATGGGCAACCCCGCCCTTGATCACCATTTCGATTGAACAGAGCGCAGCGATTTCTTTCGTCGGATCTGTCGAGGTGGCAATTACGTCGGCGTAGTATCCCTCCTGGATCCTGCCGATTCTGTCCGCCATGCCCAGATTCTCCGCGGCGTTGACAAACGAGGCCAGCAGGGCCTCCTCGTTTGAAAGGCCGGCTTCCACCAGCAGGCCGAACTCTCCGCAGTTCTTGCCGTGACCGTCCATGCCGGAATCCGAACCAAGAGCAATCCTTATTCCCGCTTCATGCGCCTTGCGGGTTGCCGTGAGCATCTGAGGACCCACGACGAGGGCTTTTTCCCTTTGACCGGCGGGGAGGGGAGAATCCTCCATTTCTGCCCAACGTGAAATGGTATCGCCGGCGAGAAGTGTCGGAACCAGAAAGGCGCCCGTCTCCCTGAAGCGAAGAATGCTGCTTTCGTCCAGAAAAGTGCCGTGCTCTATGGAATCGGCGCCCGCGTCCAAAGCGGCATTGACTCCGTCCAGGCCGTGGGCATGGGCCGCAACCCTTCGCCCCAGGGAATGGGCGGTATCGACTATTGATTCCAGCTCCGCGCTTGTGAACTGCTGACCCACGCCGGCGCTGGCTGCGCTGAGAACGCCGCCCGTGGATGTCAACTTGATGGCTTCCGCCGAGTCTCTGATTTGCCGTCGCACGGCCTTGGCGCACTCGTCCGCACCGTCGCACACGCCGGAAGGAGTAAAGAATTCGAAAAGTCCGTGCCGAAACCCGGTACTCCTGTCAATATGTCCGCCTGTCGGGGTAATGGTCTGCCCCGACGCCAGGATTCTTGGACCGGCAACGTCGCCGCGGCTGATTCCATCACGCAGCGCATATATCGAATCGGGTCCCCGGGCGCCCAGGTCGCGAACCGTGGTAAACCCGGCCAAAAGAGTCCTCTTGGCGGCCGCCGCGCCAAGAATGGCGCGGTCCGCGTCCGAAAGAACCACAAAGCCCAGGCGCCTGTTACCTACCGGCAGCGCGGTGAGATGGACATGTCCGTCTATCAGCCCCGGAAGAACGTAACTGTCCTTGAGATCAATCAATGTCGCGGAGCTCGAATCCTCAAACCCCAACTCCCCGGGGGTAGCAAAACCGTCCTCCACTCGCGCGACCTTGTCCCCGACGATCACGATCGTCCTGGATTTGGTGGATTCCAGGGCCCCGTCGACGGGCGTTATCAAGGTGCCCGCATGAATGATGGTGACATTCTCGGCAAAGGCGGGATTGCCCATTAACAGACACAACAGCCCGACTATCCAACCCCGTGCCCTCCGAGCCTGAACGGCCACGGATTTACGGGCCAAAGACGACGGAGTATGCAGGGGAGTTCTGGCTTCCTGGTGGCTCAAGATCATTGTTCCCTCGGCTCTGAAATGCTATCACTACCGTCGGATCAACTGTAATCGCCCAGTATCTGCCGCGACTGCTGTTCGGGCGAAAGCCGATTGTTGCGCGATTCGTACAGATAGAGCGCGAGTCCGAGCGTGAGCCAAACGCCGAATACGGCGATCGTCCCGCCTCCGGCAAAAGCCGGACTCGCCGGTATCAGCATCAGCACGCAAAGCGTGGCGCACACGACTATAGCGACCCAGATGTTGATTGTGCCCGCGTGGTATGGTCGCTTCAGCCCGGGCTCCAGTCGGCGCAAGCGCAGTGTCGACAAGCCCGTCATCAGGAACGCGCCGACGAATGCCAGCGAAACGCTGTTGACGATCAGGCTCAGCGCCGCGCTGCCGACAAATGGCCCCAGAACGGCGATCAATCCGACAAACTGCACGGCATTGTGCGGCGTGTGGCGTTGCGGGTGTATCTGCGCAAACCACGCCGGCAACAGGCCTCCCCGTCCAAGCGCAAACAAAAGGCGGGTCCCCGCCATGAAGATGCCGTTCAGCGTGGAAATAATGCCGAGCAGGGCCGCCACCAGGACGGTGGTTGCGGCCCAGTCCAGCGCGAATTTCTCGCGAAACACCACGGCCAGCGGCAACTCATCCTTGCGCTCCACGATTCGGGTCAATTCCTCGCCGGAAACCAGGTAGCTCAGAATCACTATGATCACCACGTAAAAGCACACGCCGACGGCGATCGCCGTCAGGATTGCCACGCCCAACTGCCGGGGCTTCATTGACAGGCCGGCCTCTTCGGCCGCCTGCGGAATGCAGTCGAATCCGCCGAGGAAAAACGGCACCACCACGAGCACGGCCAGGACGGACGTGGGCGCGAAACGCCACCAATCGCCGGCGCCGGCAAACAGGGGACGGAAATTGGCGAGGTCGCCGCGAACGACGGCAATGGCGACGAACAGCAGCGTGCATCCCAGCATGGCCACGATCACGATCTTCTGAAACCTCGCCGTATCGCGGGCCCCGGACCAGTTCAGCCACGCCACGCAAAGTCCCGAGAGGATCCCGGGGACCAGCGCGGACATCCTGATCGGATACCCTTGCACCTCGTACAACACCCGCGTAACGAACCGCGGCAGAATGGCTTCGGTCATTGCGCCTATGGCTATGGTTTCAAACGGCACGACAGAAACGTAAGCAAGCGCCAGCACCCAGGCTGTCACGAACGCGCCGAACGGACCAAAGGCCTTGAAAGCGAACGCCAACTCGCCGCCGGTAACCGGCATGGCAGCGGTCAGTTCCGCATAGCACTTGCCCACCGGAACAAACAGAATTCCGGCGATGACGAAAGCAAGAACGGCGCCAAGAGTCCCGCCGCTGATCAGCCACTGGCCTGAATAAACGACCCACCCGACACCGATCATCACGCCGAAGCCGATCGCGACGTAATCCTTGAATGTAATGCTTCGCTCAAGCGCGACGCGGCCTTGAATGCTGTTGTTGCGCACCACTTGCAGGCATCCGACTAGTAGCGTGCTAATATATCAATTCTTCGATTTCGGCGGTTCAATCCGACCGCCCGAAAAAGCTGCGCAAACGATCACGCATGGGCCAACCCAGGAAAAAACGGGTGGTGGTTACGGCTGGCGCATCCGGCATAGGCCGCGCCATCGCCGAGCGATTTCTCACGGAAAACGCCTCGGTCCACATTTGCGATATCAGCGAGCGCTTCCTGTCCGACGCGAAGCAGGCGAATCCACGGTTGCGGGGATCGGTTGCTGACGTCAGCGATGCTTCGCAGGTCGAGCGGTTCTTCCGGGACGCGATGACGGATCTCGGCGGGATTGACGTGCTGGTCAATAACGCGGGCATTTCAGGACCCCGCGCCCCGGTTGATGCCATCGACTATGCCGACTGGAACGAGACGATCGCGACTAACCTCAGTTCGATGTTCTACTGCGTCAAGCAGGTTGTGCCGGTGATGAAGGATCAGGGGTCGGGCTGCATCGTGAACATCTCGACCAGCTCCGCCAGGACCGGCCTTCCCGATCGTCTGCCCTACGTCGCCTCCAAGGTCGGAGTGCTCGGCCTTACGCACAACCTTGCGCGCGAACTGGGCCCGTTCGGCATTCGATGCAATGCCATATTGCCGGGACTCATCGACAACCCCCGGGGACGCGCCCTGGTCGCCCGGCTGGCGGACGAGCGGGGCGTGGATGACGCACACGCGGAAGAAGACTTCCTAAGCCATATCTCGATGAGGACCTGGATTCAGCCCGCCGAGATTGCGGAAGCGGCCTGCTTTCTTGCTTCGGAAGCGGCCCGGCACATCACCGCCCAGGAAATCGCCGTGGATGGCAACGTTGAATGGGAAATCTGAGGGCGGTGAAGCGGCTCCCCTTTTGCAGCACACTGAAACGAGGTAATCGCATTCGATGCAAAACAAGGTCATATTGACATGCGCCGTTACCGGCAATGCGCCTTTCAACCGCAAGCACCCCAGCTTCCCCATCACGCCGGCCGAAATCAGCAATGCCGTCGTGGAAGCGGCTTCGGCCGGGGCCTCGGTGGCCCATATTCACGTGCGTGATCCGGAAACCGGGGAAGGCAGCCGCGACGTTCACCTGTTTCGCGAGGTCGTCGACCGGGTCCGCGATTCCGGCGTCAACATCGTCATCAACCTGACCGCGGGCATGGGCGCGTTTTTCATGCCCGATCCCGAGGACGAAGGCCGGGCCCTGCCGGAGTCCGATGTTGTGGGCGTGGAAGAACGCATCGAGCACCTGGTGGACTGCCTGCCGGAAATGGCATCGCTTGACATCACGACCGGCAACCAGGTTGAGGGAGGCAAGGAATTCGTCTACCTGAACACCACGAGGACGCTGCGCGCGATGGCCAAACGATTCCAGGAATTGAAGGTCAAGCCGGAACTGGAGGTTTTTCAGGCGGGAGACGTCCTTTTCGGTAAGCAGTTGATCAAGGAAGGCCTGGTCGACGATCCTCCGTTGTTTCAGATTGTTCTGGGGGTTCTTTGGGCTTCGCCGGCCACGCCGGAATCGATGATGTACATGAAGAGCCTGCTGCCGAAGGACGCGCTCTGGGCCGCATTCGGAATTGCCCGGATGGAGATGCCGATGGTGGCGCAGGCGGTCCTCCTGGGCGGCCACGTCCGCGTGGGACTGGAGGACAATCTCTACCTGTCGCGGGGCGTGTTCGCGACCAATGGACAGCTGGTGGAGCGGGCGCGGAAGATTGTTGAGCATCTGGGCGTCCAGGTGGCGACGCCCGACGAGACCAGGGAAATGCTCGGGCTCCATAATCATGGGCGCTAGGCGCAACGCAAGCCGTCCCTTTCTTCAATTTGGCCCAGTGAGCCGGTTCGGGAAGTCCGGCCTGGCCTGTATTGCGGCGTGCCTGGCCGCGGCAGCCCTGAATCCCTTCACGCCGGCCGAGGCGCAAAGTCTGGGCCCCACCTGCGCTGTTCCGGGCGACTGGGACGTAAGCGCCGCACGCGGCAAGACGCGGCTCATCCAGTTCGAAACCGACGAGGGCACGGACATGTCGGTGGACGTCAGTCCGGATTCCACGTGGCTCGTGTTCGATCTGGTGGGGCATGTGTACCGGCTGCCCGTAACCGGCGGGCGGGCGCAATCATTGACGCAGGATTCCGGGATTGCGCTGAACTACCACCCGCGCATATCTCCCGATGGCCGGACCATCGTATTCGTCTCGGACAGGGCGGGGAGCGACAACCTCTGGCTGATGGACGGGGATGGAAGCAACCCGCGCCCCCTGCTGCTGGACTCGCGCAGCCGCATGGTGGAGCCGGTCTGGCTGCCCGACGGGACGGGCGTGCTGTTCACGCGCCTTCATGTGACGAGCTACGGGATATACCGATCCGAGGACCGGCTATGGAAAGTGACTCTGGATGGCCAGGCCGAACCGTTGCTGGAAAAGGACCAGCCGGCAGGCACCGGGCGGTTCGCAGGCTCCGAGCGGCTTTCCTGGCCGTCCGTTACGCCGGACGGTCGCCAGGTTTATTTCGGGCGCGCTGATTTCGACGGCTCCAATCGAGAGGTGCATCGGCTCGACCTGGCCAATGGAAACCGGGACCGGGTAACGCCGGGCGATCTTTCGGAAACCTGCTGTGCCAGCAGTGCTGTGCCCGACATCACAGGCGTTGCGGCGCCGGAAGTGTCGCCGGACGGCCGGTTTCTCGCATTTGTGCGCAAGTTGCCGGGAGTGTCGGTCCAGTACGGCGATATCGAGCTTGATTCCGCTACGGGCCTTTGGATTCGGGACCTCCAAACCGGGCAGGAGCGGCTGCTGATGGCGCCCATCACGCCCGATTTGATGAACCAGCACCCCCCGTGGCAGGTGCGCGTTTTGCCCGGCTACGACTGGGCGGCGGACGGCGAATCGATCTTCCTGTCGGAAGGCGGCAAGATCCGTCGCGTGTGGCTGGAAACCGGCGCGGTGGAAACCATCGAGTTCGTGGCGGAAGTGCGGCGCAGCATATCGGAGCAGGCAAGGCGCGTGGGCAAACTGGACACACAGCCGCGCGCTCCCAGGCTGATACGCTGGCCGACATTGTCGGAGGACGGCCAATGGCTGGCGTATGCCGCCGCGGGGGATGTGTGGCTTGAGTCGGTGTCCGGACCGGCCGTCCTGAAGGCGCCGCTGGCCGACACTGCCAATACCGCTCTTTCTCCCGCCTTTTCTCCCGACTCGGCGCAACTGGCCTTTGTCGAGCTCGATGGCGCGCGCAGCGCGGTATCCGTTTTCGAAATCGCAGGGACATCGGTGCGGGTGCTGCGAAACGACGCCATCTATTTCGGCTTGCGTTGGGACAGTGCAGGGGAGTTTGTCTACGCGTTTCGTTATCCGCCGGGTCTGGACTGGCGCCCCGAATCGGGTCTCTGGAGCCTGGTTCGCATATCGGCGGCTGACGGCGCGATCGAGACGCTCTTGACCAATCAGTTCGCCAATCCGCTCAGCGTTACGACGGATGGCCGGATCGGATTCCACCGCCCGTGGTCGCCTACCTCCCGGGATCGTTACAACACAAGCCGAGGAACGCTGGTGCCGGACGGGCGGGAATACGTTACGGTGTCCGCAGACGGCGGAGACTTGCGTATTGAAGCCGTAGTCCCCGGCGTGGTGCAGGGCGCCGCGCTTTCGCCGGACGGGCGTCAGCTTGCGGTTGAGCAAAGGCAGGACATCTACCTGGCCGATCTGGCGCAGGCGGACGGCGCCGCGACTGTGGATATTCTGACCGGTGGCGGCGTCGTTGCCGCTCGCCTGAGCAACGACGGCGGTTACTACGCAAGCTGGAGCGCCGGCGCGCTGGTCTTCGCGAGCGCCGCTGAGATTCGTTCTCTGCGACCAGGCGCAGGCGGCGTGACCTCGTCGCGCACTGTCAAGGCCCGGATAGAACCTCCCCGCCCCGGAACCCTTGCGCTGAGCAACGGCCGGATCATCACGATGGCCGATCGCGCGCCGCCCGAGCCGGGGTCCATTCTGATTGACGGCGGACGGATCGTTTGCGTGGGCGATTGCGATGTTTCAGCCGCGGAACATGCGATCGACCTCAAGGGCGCCTGGATAACGCCTGGGTTGATTGACATGCACGCGCATCTGCATCGCGGCCCGGCCATCGGCGTGCTCGGGCCGAAAAGCTACCGGCACGCGCTGACCCTGGCCTACGGTTTCACAACCGCGAACGATCCGTCGAACGGTATGCGAAAGTGGTCGGTTGCGCTCACCGACATGATCGACGCCGGCAAGATGGTGGGGCCGCGAACGATTTCCAATACCGAGGCGATTACGACGTACGCCGAGGGCGTCAACGGACAAAACCTCGATCCGCTGGTTTCCCTTGACGTGGCAAGGGACCACGTGACGCGCAAGCGACGGCTGGGCGGGATTCTCATGAAGGAGTACCGGAATTGCACCCGGGCGCAGCGCCAGTGGATTGTCGAAGCCGCGAAGGAGCAGGGGCTTGGGGTCACGTCGGAAAACGGCAACCTGAATTACACGCTGTCGAAGGTCATGGACGGCCAGACCGGCTGGGAGCACATGCTGATCAACGTGCCGCTCTACCGGGACATCACCGAGTTTTTCGGACGCGCAAAGGCCACCTACTCGGCCACGATATCGATCAGCGATTACCCGCATGCGAACGGTCTGGACCTGTTCATGTCGCGCCAGGACATTCTGGACATCGCGAAATTGAGATACTGGTACCCCGGCCTCGAACTGCTGGCCCGCCGCATTTTTACGAACCGCCCCCAAACCCACTACACGATTCCGCTGATTGCGCGCGGGGCGGCGCATATCAAGCAGGCCGGCGGAACGGTCGCGGTCGGAGGCCACGGCGAGATTTTCGGAGCAGGCGGATTGTGGGACATGCAGGCGCTGGCCACGGGCATGTCGCCGCGCCAGGTTCTTGAGGCCGCCACGATCGACGGTGCGCGGTTCATGGGACTCGGCGACGATCTCGGCACAATCGAGGCAGGCAAAATGGCGGACCTGGCCGTGTTCGAGGCCAACCCGCTGGAAACGATCGATAACGTCGAACGGGTAAGGCTCGTGATCAAGGGAGGCGTCGTTTACGACGCATTTACGCTGGATCAGCTGTGGCCCGAAACGGTGCCGTACGGATTCAAGCCCTGGCGGACCATTGGAGACATGAGCGGCCGCGACCGCTGAGTTTTCGCAACCTTCATCGCAGCCATTCCTCAAAGAACCGCGCGATCAGCGCGTACGCCTCGCGTGATTCGGGCAGGTCCGGGTCGTAGAGAAAGGTGTGGTGCTGCCCGTCCCAAAGATACATCTGGCTCTGCACACCGGCCGAACTGAGGCGGACATGGGCGTGCGCCACGTTGCTCATCTCGTGGGCCCGCGTGCCGGTCACGAATAACGTAGGCGGAAATTGCTCGTAGATCCTGCGGCTGGCGAGCGGGAAGGCGAGGGGATCGTCATAGTCCGTGTCCTGAAAATAGGACACTCGCTCCAGTTGCTTCCGCGGGCTGGCCAATATGTCCGGTGGCGTGCGGCCGCTCAGTAGATGCGACATGTAGGCCCCGTCGCCCACGCCGAACGGCGGTCCCATTCCTTCGCAGAATATGCCTATTGCGCCGGGCGGCGGCAGGCCCTCATGGATCAGCCGGGCGGCTACCTGGCCGGTCATGGCCCCGCCTGCCGAACAGCCGTACAGGCCGATCGATTCCGGCGAATACTCGCCCAGGAGTTCCCCGTAGACGGCGACGACCTGATTCACGGCGGCCGGAAACCTGTGCTCGGGCGCCAGCAGATAGTCCACGCTGATGACCCGGATGCCGAGGGCCGCGGCGATCGGTATCGACTCGATCTGCTGTCCGGGCCCGCGGCCATCGACGTACGACCCGCCGTGCAGATTGATCAGCAATTTTCGCCGAAGATCGTCCGATACGCCGCTGGCGGGCTCAACCATAAGCGTCCGTACGCCGGCGACGTACCGTTCCGTCACCTTGCTCGGAAACGCGGCGAGCTGCTTCGCGAGCAGGGGGCGGTAGAACGTTTCGTCTTTCCGCCGCCGGTATTCGTCCAGCTCCGCGCCGCTTTCCGAAAAAGATAGCGCCGAAGGCAGTCTGGGGGCATCCCTCAAGGCAATCAGGGAAGCGTGTGACGCCTCGCTCCCGTATGCCGAGTACGGCACCGACTGGCCGCTCCACCTGACCGTTCCGTCGTCCTCCAGCGAGGCCTCGGGCGATTTGGACTCATCGGGAGAGGAGCAGCCTGCGGCGGAGAGCAAGATCGCAGCCAACACGGCGGGCACGGCGCCGGAATGACTGAGCTTCGCGAAAATCCCCACGGGCGCTTTCCGGAAAGTAGTATATTGCTTGCCGCGCAGTTCGACGGAGGCAGCAGTGTACATCGCAACGTCGGTCATGCTGGCCGCGCTGGTCGCCGCCCAATCCGCATCCGCCAAAACTGCGTCCGAATGGAAGCGTAACGATCCCGATCGCCCGATACCGCACCAGGTGGAAGATGCCCGGCCCATCACCATTCCCCCGCCGAGCGACGCGATCATTCTCTTCGATGGAGCGGACCTGTCGGCCTTTCGGCTTGATCCCCAATACGGCTGGACGGTCAGCGACGGGAACCTGATTGCCGGGGGCCAAATTCGAAACTACCTGGAGACCCGCCAGCACTTTGGGAATCTGCAGATCCATCTGGAGTTCATGACGCCCTACCCGCCACTGGGGGAGGGGCAAAAGCGCGGCAACAGCGGGGTGTTCCTGCTCGGCGCCTATGAGATTCAGATCATGGACCCCGCCGAAAACCCCACTTTCGCGGACGGCTTGCCCGGTTCGATCTATGGCCAGACTCCGCCAAGCGTATTGGCTGCGCGAAAACCGGGCGAGTGGCAAAGCTATGACATCGTGTTCCACGCGCCGGACTTCGACGGCGACGAGCTAGTGTCGCCGCCGACGGTCACTGTATTGCACAACGGCGTGCTGGTGCAGGACCACACGATTGTGCGGGGCGACACCATTCCCCGCGTGCAGCCGCCCGAGTACCGGACGCGCATCGAGCAGGGACCGCTGGTGCTCCAGGATCACGGAGATGCGGGCGGACGAGTGAGATTTCGCAACATCTGGGTTCGACCGCTCGATGGGCCGGCGGCAGATGATGGCTGACGCTTACGACGTAATTGTGGTCGGGTCCGGCGCCGCGGGGAGCATGGCGGCCTACGCGCTCACCCTGCGGGGCGCCAGGGTATGCATGCTGGAAGCGGGCCGTCACTACGATCCGGTTCTGGAGACGCCAATGTGGGGCATGGACAAGGATGCGCCGCTTCGCGCAGCGAGGACGCCCGATAAACCTTTCGGATATTACGACGCGACGGTGGACGGCGGCTGGGATGTGCCGGGGGAGCCGTACCTGTCGCAGCCGGACACCGACTTCCGATGGTTCCGCGCGCGCATGCTGGGGGGACGCACCAATCACTGGGGACGCGTATCGTTGCGTCTTGCCGATCATGACTTCAAGGCGGCCAGTCATGACGGCATCGGGGTCGACTGGCCGTTCGGCTATGACGAGATTGCGCCCTGGTACGACAAGACGGAACAGGTGGTCGGCATTACCGGAACCGCCGACGGGCTGGCCGATGCGCCCGATTCGCCGGCGGGCATCCTGCACGAGCCGCCGCCGCCGCGCGCCCACGAGTTGCTGGTCATGGAAGGCGGAAGGAAACTGGGCCGCCCCGTGGTGGCGAGCCACATTGCCGTAATTACCCGGCCAACCAACGGCCGCCCACCCTGCATCTACGCCACGCCCTGCCGGCGCGGCTGCTCCATCGCCGCCAATTTCCAGTCCACCACCGTACTGATACCGCCGGCCATCGCCAGCGGCCATCTCGATATCGTCACGGACGCGATGGTCTACGAAGTGGAAATCGGCAGCGACGGCAAGGCGACCGGCATCTCGTATGTGGACAAGACCCTCGGTGAACACCGGACGGTTTCCGGCCGAACGATCGTTCTTGGCGCCAGCGCGATGGAAAGCGTGCGCATCCTGATGAATTCGAAGAACCCACGGTTTCCGGACGGCATAGGCGCGGACGATGGCCTGCTCGGCCATTGCATCTCCGATACGATCGGCAGTTCGATATGGGCACAGTTTCCTGCGCTGGAGAACCTGCCGCCGTTTAACGACTTCGGCATCTGGTACCCGCACATTTACATCCCGTGGTGGGGGCTCGACGAGCAGAGAAGCGGCGCGCTGGATTTTGCCCGCGGCTACCACATTGAAGTGTCCGGAGGGCGGTGGGATCCGGGCGCGGAAACTTTCCGCCACTTTGATTCCGTTTCACCGACCGCGTGGGGCGCTGCCCTGAAAGCCGACGCCCGGCGTTATTACGGAACTTTTGTGCGGTTTGCGCAGCGTGGCGAAACCATACCGCGGCGGCAGAACACGGTCTCGCTGCACCCAACCGTCACGGACCGGTTCGGTATCCCCGCGCCCCGATTCAGCTACCAGTGGAGCGAACAGGAAGTGCGCCAGACCGCGCATGCCCAAAAGTCAATGGCCGAATTCATCGACGCCGCGGGCGGGCGGATGCTGGACGACATTCCGGACGATGTTCGCGACGCGATGAGCAAGCCCGGAGAGATCATTCACGAGGTTGGCGGCGCCCGATGCGGCACGTCCAGGAACAACTCGGTAACCGACCCGTACGGACGGGTCTGGGGCGTTCCGAATCTCTATGTGGTTGACGGCGCGGTTTTCCCCACCAATGCGCACAAGAACCCCACGCTGACCATCATGGCTTTCGCGTGGCGCGCCGCAGACCACATCGCGGACAGGGCCGGCCATGGGGCATAAGCAGGGACGAACATTGACGCGCCGCGAGACGCTCGCCTGGCTGGCGCGCGCCGGGCTGACGCTCCCCCTGGTTCCCCCCATGCTGTCAGGCTGTGCTGACGACCCCGGGCAGACCGAGGACGTTTCGCGGCCCGTTCCCGAATCGCCGGCCGGGTATGGCCGGGATCCGGACCTGTTGAATCCGACCGTGCCGTGGCCGCTGACCATGACTCGTCCGCAACTCGACCTGACCGAAAAACTCGGCGACCTCATTCTGCCGCCGGATTGGGAATCGCCGGCCGCGAGCGAGATCGGCGTACCGGAGTTCATTGACGAGTGGATCAGTGCTCCCTACCCGGTGCAGACGGCGGACCGCGCAACCATCCTTGACGGGCTGGAGCGGCTTGCGGACGCGGGATTCCTGCAGGCTTCTCCAGCCGACGCGGGGCGTATGGTGGACGCCATCGCGAGCGGCGGCCACGGTGGCGATTACGAGTTTTTCAAGCGCTTCCGCTATGTCGCAATGACCGGATACTACTCATCGGACGTCGGCATCCGTTTGCTCGGCTTCGTCGGCAACGTTTCCCTGGCCCGCTTCGACGGTCCTCCGCCGGAAATACGGCGTCTGATCGGTCTGCCGCCCGGAAAAACATAGGGCCCGGTTGCAGGTATTCAGGAATCGTCGTTCTGCCGAGCCTTGGCGTTCCTGAACAGGAGCAGAAACGCCACGGTAACGGCGGCTGACAGGGCGGCGGGGATGAGCCAGACCGTGCGCCAATCCACGGTTCCATCCGCGGAATTCGCGTTCACCACCGCATTGGCCAGCTCTCCGCCCAGAAGGGCGCCGACGCCCAGCGTCGTCAAGGCAAGAAAGGACTGCGCCCGGCCGCGCGTTTCCCTAGGCAGGGACTTGTCCACGTAAATCTGGCCGGCCACGAAGAAAAAGTCGTAGCAGATCCCATGCAGGAGAATGCCGGCCACCGCCAGTCCAAGAATGATTTCGGAGCCCGAATAGCCCAGGGCGAACAGGACGTATCGCACCGCCCAGGCGACCATGCCCACCAGCAGCACATACTTGATCCCCAGCCGAACGAACATCAGGGGGAGTATCAGCATGAAGACGATTTCCGACACTTGGCCGAGTGACTGGAGCGCCACGGCGTTCGGCGCCCCCTTGTCCACCAGGAATGCGTTCGTGTAACCGTAATAGAAGGCCAGAGGCACGCAGATCAACAGCGAACAGGCGATAAACACCCAGAAGGCGCGCGTTGCGCCGCTGCGGAACACGTCAAGCCCCAGTATTCCGACAATGCCCTTCGGGGCGGTTCCGGCCGCGCTGGGCGGCGCGTCGGGCAGCGTGAACGCGAACAGCCCGAGCAATAGTGCGGCGCCGGCGGCCAGCCGAACAGGCCAGACGGTCTGCTCTATCGTTATCGCGGAATCGCTCGCCAGCACGAGCGGCGCGAGAACGAAACTCAAGGCCAGTCCGGCGACAATCCACCCGATGGTCCCCAGCACCCGTATCGGCGGAAACTCCTTTTGGGTATCGCGCATGGCGTTGAAAGCTACCGTATTGCTCAGGGGCAGGGTCGGCATGAACGTCGCCATGTAGATCAGCGTCGTCAGGTAGAACTCGAGCCTGGAGTCCGTGATCGTGGACAGGTAAAACAGCAGCCCGGCGCCGATCAGGTGCAGCGTTCCCATCACCCGCTGCGCGGAAAAATAGCGGTCCGCGATCATCCCCACGAACAGGGGCGCGATGATCGCGCCCCAGCCCTGCGTAGCATAGGTCCGGCCGATGATGTCGCTGAAACCGATGGCCACCATGTAGGAACCGAGCGTGACCCACCAGGCGCCCCACAGGAAGTACTGCAGGAACATCATCGCTGACAGTTGAACCCGGGTCTTGACCTTCACTGCGTTTTCGACGAGGTCGCGCCCAGTCCCAGTATGCGCCGATTTCGGGCTTCATCGTCGGCGGCCCCGGCGAAATCGTCAAACGCCTTTTCGGTCGGCGTAATCAGGTGTTCCAGGATGAACTGCGCCCCTTCCCGGGCGCCCTGCTCGGGTTGCTTGATGCAGCATTCCCACTCGAGCACGGCCCATCCGTCGAAGCCGTACCGGGTGAGCTTGCTGAAGATCGACGCAAAATCAATCTGGCCGTCGCCAACCGAGCGGAATCGCCCGGGTCGGTCGATCCAATCCTGGTAGCCTCCGTAGAGGCCGCTTCGCCCGTTCGGCAGGAACTCGGCATCCTTGACATGAAACATGCCGATTCGCTCGTGGTAGATGTCGATGAACGCCAGGTAGTCGATTTGCTGCAGAAGAAGATGGCTGGGATCGTAAAGAATCTTCGCGCGCCCGTGATTCCCGGTGGCTTCAAGAAACCGCTCGAATGTGGCGCCGTCATGCAGGTCCTCGCCGGGATGAATCTCATAGCAAACGTCAACGTTGCATTCATCAAATGCGTCAAGCAATGGCCGCCACCGCCGCGCGAGTTCGGCGAATCCCTGCGCAACCAGCCCCTGGGGCCGTTGCGGCCAGGGGTATACGGTGTGCCAGAGCAGAGCGCCGGGAAACGTGGCGTGCGCCGTAAGTCCCAGCCTGCGGCTGGCCTGTGCGGCCAGCTTCAGTTGTTCGACCGCCCACGCGGTTCTGGCGTCGCGGTCTCCGCGAACCGACGCGGGCGCGAATACATCGAATTGTTCGTCGTACGCCGGATGCACGGCAACGAGTTGACCCTGAAGATGCGTTGACAGCTCCGTTATTTCGACGCCCTCGTCATCGCAGACGGCGCGAATTTCGTCGCAATAGGCATCGCTGACGGCGGCTTTCTCCAGATCGAACAGCGAGCGTTCCCAGGTCGGCACCTGCACGCCTAGAAAGCCAAGGGACGCCGCCCAGCGGCAGATGCCGCGAAACGAGTTGAAGGGCGCAACTTCAGAGACGAACTGCGCAAGGAATACGGCAGGCCCTTTTATTCTCTTCATCGGTTAACCCGGCGATTGTTCACTGCGATGCGCTCCCGTGGTTTATAGCTGTCCAGGCGTGGCCATTGGCATGACTGTTCAGCACCGCATCCACGAATGCGAGACTGGACACTCCCTGTTCGATCCCCGGGTAATCGAAAAGCGGGTCCGGGTCCCGGCCGTTCCGGTGAGCCTCGATTGCCCTGGCAAAGTTCCTGTAGATGTTGGCAAACGCCTCCAGGTAGCCTTCCGGATGGCCGGC
The DNA here is from genome assembly GCA_026707445.1 of Gammaproteobacteria bacterium. Taxonomy (GTDB): domain Bacteria; phylum Pseudomonadota; class Gammaproteobacteria; order Steroidobacterales; family Foliamicaceae; genus Foliamicus. Next base: position 14,993 of record JAPOWV010000013.1, on the reverse strand, counting down.
CGGGGTTCTGCAGTGCATCCGGGCCGATTCCGACAGGTAATCCTGGTCAGTGCCCGCCCGCAAGCGCGTTGCCGGGCGTCCTTGCGCCTTTTGCCAGAGCGTGTTCGGGTCGCCGTGCCGCCACTCGAGGCCGCCGGCGTCGCCGTAGATGCGAATCGTGAGGTCGTTTTCCTCGCCGGTGCAAATCTGGCTGGCCGAAAGTACGCCCCGAACGCCGCTTTCGGTGCGAAACAGCACATCGCCGTCGTCGTCCAGGGGCCGGCCTTCGATCGTTCGGGCAAGCAGTGCGCATACGCTCGAAATTTTCTCCCCGAGCACATAGGCCACGAGCGTTTCGGCGTGAGTGCCGATGTCCGCCATGCAACCGCTGGGCCCCGACCGCTCGGGATCGGTTCGCCAGCTCGCCTGCTTGTGCCCGGTCTGCTCGATGCGGTTCGACAGCCAGCCCTGGAGATATTCAACGTAAACCTTGCGGACTTCCCCAATCTCCCCGGCCGCGACGCGCCGGCGCGCCTCCTTGACCATCGGATAACCAAGATAGGTGTAGGTCACGGCAAACAGCCCGTCGGCGGATTCCACAGCCTGCTCAAGCTTCAGCGCCTCGGCCAGGTTGCGCGCGACGGGTTTGTCGCAAATGACGTGAAATCCGGCCTCGAGCGCCGCGGACGCCACAGGCAGGTGAAGATCGTTAGGCGTCACTATCGAAACAAACTCCATGCGTTCCGGCTCCGGCAATGCGGCCTCGGCTTCAAGCATCTGTCGCCAGGCCGGGTAAACCCGGCTCGAATCAAGAAAACAGTCGCGGCCGGTTTGTGCGCACTTGGCGGGATCGCTGCTGAAGGCGCCGCACACAAGATGCACTTCGCCATCCAGTGCAGCGGATTTACGGTGAAGATCTCCTATGAAACCTCCTGCGCCTCCCCCAACCATTCCCATTCGCAGCCGCCCCGACGGCACCGTGCTTGGTGCCGCCATGACCGGCTTGGATTTTGCCTCTTGCATGTCACAAATATATTAATATGCGATTGTGAAACCCGATGCCGAGCGCGGTCCGGACAACCCGGTTTGAATTTTCGGGCGTGAGCGGTCTCTCTGCAAGCTTCAAGACTGTCGGCGTCCTGGGCGGTATGGGTCCGGACGCGACCATCGATTTCCTGTCTGAAGTGGTCTCGCTCACGAAGGCCGGCTGTGACCAGGACCACATCCCCATGCTGGTCGACAACAACACCAAGGTGCCGAACAGACAGGCCGCCATCCTGGGAGACGGCGATGATCCAGGCCCGATCATCGGGCGGATGGGACGGCGGCTGGAGGCCGCCGGCGCCGACTTCCTCGTGATGCCGTGCAACTCCGCGCATGCCTTTCTGGAGCCGCTGGCGGAACTCACGACCATTCCGTTGATATCAATCATTGAAGTGACCGCCGATGCCTGCAAGGACTACTCGAGCGTCGGGATTCTCGCAACGGACGGCTGCCTCGAGTTCGGAGGTTTCCAGCAAGCGCTGCGCGATCGGGGCGTCACGCCCGTCGTCCCCGAAGCACCCGATGTGGCCGAGCTCATGCGACTGATCACCTGTATCAAGGCAGGCGACAAGGGCCCCGAGGTTCAGCGGTCAGTGCGCGATCTGGCCGCCACGCTGATCGAGCGGGGGGCTGAGGCAATCATCGCCGGCTGCACCGAGATCCCGCTTGTTCTGAGCGAAGGCGAACTGCCCGTTCCGGTCATCAACTCCACCAGGGCGCTCGCCCGGGCGACTATCGCGGCGGCGGGGGCGGAGATCCGATGAGCAAGAGGGGGCCATCGCCTCGCTGGCGTACTCGACTGACGCGCCCGGACTATGCGCGTATTTCGGCCTTCGTTTCGGCAAATTTCTCCACGGCGGTTTCCAGGTCCTCCAGCGAATGCGCGGCGGAAATCTGTGTGCGAATACGGGCCTTGCCTTTCGGCACGACCGGGTAGGAAAACCCGATTACATAGACCCCTTTTTCGAGCATGCGGTTGGCGAACCGGTTGGCGAGCGCGGCATCGCCCAGCATGATCGGCACGATGGGGTGCTGTCCCGGGAGGATCTCGAAACCCGCCACCGCGATCCGCTCCCTGAAAAACCGGGTGTTGGCCCACAGGCGGTCGCGTAGCTCGGTGTCGGTCGCGAGAAGTTCGATGGCCTTGATCGATGCGGTCACGATCGACGGCGCCAGCGAATTGGAGAACAGGTACGGCCGGGACCGCTGGCGCAGCAGGTCCACGATCTCCTGACGCGCGGCGGTATAGCCGCCGCTGGCGCCTCCCAGCGCCTTGCCCAGTGTGCCGGTGACGATATCGATCCGTTCGACGACCCGGTGATATTCGGGCGTGCCCCGCCCGTTGTCTCCCATGAACCCCACGCCATGCGAGTCGTCCACCATGACCAGGGCGCCATATTTGTCGGCCAGGTCGCATATGCCGGGCAGATCGGCGACGGCGCCGTCCATGGAAAAGACCCCGTCGGTTGCGATCAGGCGCGTTCGCGCACCGGAAGCGTCCTGAAGACTGGCCTTGAGCGCCCCCATGTCGTTATTGCGATACCGGTGACGCTGCGCCTTGCAGAGCCTGATGCCGTCGATGATGCTGGCATGGTTCAGTTCGTCTGAAATGATGGCGTCATCCGGCCCCAGCAGTGTTTCGAACAGGCCCGTGTTCGCATCGAAACAGGACGTGTAGAGAATGGTGTCGTCCATTCCCAGGAACTTCGAAAGACTGGCCTCAAGCTCCTTGTGGATCGCCTGGGTGCCGCAGATGAACCGTACCGACGAGAGGCCGTATCCCCACCGGTCCAGGCCCTCGTGGGCCGCGCCGATGACCTCGGGATGATCCGCCAGCCCGAGGTAGTTGTTGGCGCACAGGTTGATCACCTGCGCGCCGCCGGCCACGCCGATGTGGGCCCGCTGCGGCGTGGTCAGTACGCGCTCGTCCTTGTGCAGGCCCTGATCCCGGATCGCTCCCAGAGTCGCGCCGAACTGCCTTGATAAGGCTTCGTACGAATCAGTCATTCCAGTGCAGGATGATCTTTCCGCAATCTCCGGATCGCATGATCTCGAAGGCTTTTCCGAATTCCGAATAATGGAACTGATGGGTGATGACCGGTGTAATGTCGAGCCCGCTCTGCAACATCACGGTCATCTTGTACCAGGTCTCGTACATCTCGCGGCCGTAGATTCCCTTGATGGTCAGCATGTTGAACACGACCTTGTTCCAGTCGATCGCCATCTTCGTCTTCGGAATCCCCAGCATGGCCACCTTGCCGCCGTGGCACATGTTGTCCAGCATCTCCTCGAAGGCGCGGTCATTGCCCGACATTTCCAGGCCCACGTCGAATCCCTCCACCATGCCGAGCTTTTTCTGGGCATCCGCGACGCGCTCGGTGCGCGCGTCCAGCACCAGGGTCGCGCCCATCTTCCTGGCCAGCTCCAATCGGTAGGGATTGACGTCCGTCGCGACCACGTAGCGTGCGCCGGCGTGTCTGGCGACGGCCACCGCCATTGCGCCGATCGGCCCCGAACCGGTGACCAGCACGTCTTCGCCCAGCACCGGAACGGACAGCGCGGTATGCACGGCGTTGCCGAAAGGATCGAAGATCGACGCCACGTCCAGGTCGACGTCCGGCGCGTGATGCCAGACATTGGTCATGGGCAGGACCAGGTATTCGGCAAATGCGCCGGGGCGGTTGACGCCGATCCCCCGGGTATCCGCGCAGAGGTGCCGGCGCCCGGCAAGGCAGTTCCGGCAGGTGCCGCACACCACGTGGCCTTCGCCGCTGACGATTGCGCCCGGCTCAAAATCGCTCACGTTCGAACCGGTTTCGATCACTTCACCGACGAATTCATGACCCACGACCATGGGTACGTCGATCGTCTCCCGGGCCCAGGCGTCCCAGTTGAAGATGCTCAGGTCCGTGCCGCAGACACCGGTCCGGTCGATGCGCACGAGAACATCATTGATGCCGAGTTCAGGTTCCGCAACATCCTGCAACCAGAGCCCCGGTTCGGATCGCGACTTGACGAGGGCCTTCATCTCACGCGCGCGTCCGTGTGGTCGGAAACCGCTCCAACCGCTTCAGTCTACCGTATGACCGAGCATTGCCCATGTCGTTCGCCTCCTGCCCAATTTTACCAACTGGTGGTGCGGCGGGTCATTGTCTGTCGGGCTGGTACAAATCCCTGAAGCGGCGCGGCGAAATCACGGAACCTGAAGAGGGAGGTTCCCTGATGAGAAGCTGGTCTCCCGTTATCAGCACTGCGCTGGGAAACGTGGCGAGCAATGCCCACAAGTGCCCATCCGCAGAGTCGGCGACCGCCCCAACCCATTCAACCCCCTTCATCACGGGATTATCAGGGGATTGAGGTGACTTGAGTCTTCTTGCGTCACATTGCGGATTTTTTGGTAAAATGCCGCGAAATTTTGGCGCCGAGGATGGTAAGAAAAGCCCGGCGTTGTAATATGTTAAGGCCGTTTTCGGGGGAACGGGTAAAGAGGGGATCGAGGCGGCTTCAGGCAATACGAAATGTGTTTCAGGCGAATCGAAAAGGGGCTTCCAGGCCCGGTCCTTAACCCCCCCCCCCCCCCCGATAAATCAAATTCCCCTGCGCTGCGCCGGCTCGGGGGCAGTTCGCGCCGCCGGATCTCACCGCCCGAATCCGGCATGAAAACTCCCGCCGCCAGCGGCGCGCCCGGCGCCGGCGCGCTGATCTGCCTGCTTGTTGCGCTGGCCGGATTCGCCTCCACCCCCGCCGCCGCCCAGACCCCCGAGACCGGCCCCAGCGTCACGATCGCCTGGGCCAACCCCAAGGACGACCCGCCCGTGGAAGGCGACGACGCCAAGTTCGAAATCACGGCCACGCCGGCGCCGGACGCGCCGCTGAAGGTGGCGCTCACCGTCACCGAAAAGGCCGGCATAGACGATTACGTCGCCGCCACCGACGAGGGCAGCAAGACGGTGACCGTCCCCACCAGCGGCAAGGTCACCTTCGCGGTCGAGACGCAAGACAACGAGCGGAACGGACGCAAGGGCAGCGTGGAGGTGACCCTGGCCGCCGGGGACGGCTACCGCCTGGGCGACCCCTCGACAAGCGTCATGCCGATACACGACGACGAGCCCACCTCGATCACCGTGGAGCGCACCATCGCGCTCCCTGTCGTCCGCAACATTCAACATCCCATCAGCGAAGCCGGCGGCGTTGCCCAGGTCACCGTCTCGCTCTCCCTCGCCCTGTACGAGGCGGGCCAGGAAGTCACTGTCCCGCTCGTGATCAGCGGCGCTGTGGCGAACACGCACTATTCCCTCGCGCTCGCGCCCGGCCAGACGGGGGTGAGCCTCGTGACCGCGGCGCCCCACAGCGCCCAGAATCCGGCGCTGAAACTCACCGGCGTCCGCACCCGCGCGGCCAGCATCAGGATTACCGCCCTCGAAAACACCGACGAGGTTACGCGCGCCGTGAAGGTCGCCCTGGGCAACGTCTCGTCGGAAAACCTTGACGGCGGTGTCCGGGCGTCGCCGGACCCCCCGGTCACAATCGGCATCGCCAACAACGACGGCAAGCCGATTGTGCAGGTCAGATCCTCGCACGAGGGCTACACGTTGTCGGAATACCTGCCGTTTGAGCGCCTGGCTTACACCCTCTACGTGAGCCCGTTGCCCACAGCCGACATCGTGGTCAACCTCGCGTGGCGCGAAACCGGCCAATTCGTTGAGGAACCAATACCGCGAACCGTCACCCTGCGCGCGAATAACCCGGTTCCGAAAGTGTTTTATATAGCGTTGGATGACGACTTCGTTGACGAGCCGCACGGCGAAATCGGACTTGAAGTGCTCGCGGGCGACGGTTACACCGTTGACGCTCTCTTCCACAGGACGTCCAACAAGATCACCGACGACGACGGCGGCCCCACGGTGAGCCTCAGCGCCGGCGCCGGAATCACCGAGGGCGGCAAGGCCGTGTTTACCCTGACCCGCGGCACGGACGGCCTTCGGTACGGCCAGCGTCCACAGGACCTGCCTCCGCCCCATCTGCGGCTGCAGATCAGTCAGACCGGCGATTTTCTGTCGGACGATCAGCTCGGCGTCAAGGAATTTCAGTTCCCCGGCGAAAGGCTGGCCGACAGCCCGCTCAAGACCACCTACGAGGTGCAGACCCTGAATGACAGCGCCGGCGAGAAGGACGGGAAGATCATCGCCACCCTGCTCAAAAGCCCGATTGTCGAAAGGTATTCCACCTACGCGGTTGACTATGCGCCGAGGAACCAAGCCCAGGTAGGCGTGACCGACGACGACGGCGGGGCGTCGCCGGGAGTGATCCTGAAGAAGCATACGCTCAGCCTCGAAGAGGGCGGCAAGGCCGGCAGCTACACCGCGGAACTCGCCACCGACCCGGGCGACTCCGCGACCGTGACGCTGACGGTCGAGGTGCCGGCCGCCGAGCGCCACGCGGTGAGCGTGCAGGCGCCTGGCGGCGCGGCGGGCAGCAGCGCCTCGCTGACCTTCACCGGCGGCGCCCAGGGCAACTGGACCCACCCCCAGACCATCACCGTCGCGCCGCTGGCCGACGAGGACGGCGCGAATTCGAGCATCATGCTCACCCACGCCGTGAGCGGCTACCCCGGCGTCAGCACGGCGCCGGGCGTGCAGGTCGCCGTCAAGGATCTCGGCTACGGCATCCGGCTGCATCAGGACAAGGTGCGGGTCGCCGAGCCGATCGGCAAGGCGAGTTATGGCGTGAGCCTGATGAGCAAGCCGACCCACGAGGTGACCGTCACGCCGGCGAGCAGCGACGCAACCAAGGCCGGCGTGAGCGGCGCGCTGAAATTCGCGCCTTCCGCCTGGGACACCCCGCAGAATATCGAGGTGTCGGGCCTCGCCGTGGGCAACCCGCACATCAGCCACACGGTCGCCTCCACCGACAGCAACTACAACGGCATCAGCGGCCTGCCGCAGATGAAGGTCGAGGTGGTCGCCGACGACCGCCCGGCGGTGAGCCTGGCCGCGACCCCCAACCCGGTGCCCGAAGGCACCCGGCTGACGCTCACCGCGCGCTTCGATACGGACATCTCGCTCGCCGAGGACCTGGTCATCCCCCTGGTCTTCACGGAAGGCACGGCCAAGGCCGCCGACTACGGCGCCGTAGCCAGCATCACTATCAAGGCCGGTAAGCGCGAGGGCGAAGCAACGGTTGTCATCACCAACGACGATGTCCTGGAGCAGCCGGACGAGACCTTCACCGTGGCCTTCGGCACGCTGCCGGCGGCGGTCCAGGCGGGCGCCGCCAGGTCGGTGGAGGTGGCCATCGACGACAGCTCGGACCAGATTTTCGTCAGCCTGTCGGCGGACCCCAATCCGGCGGAGGAAGCCGCCAGGGTGAAGCTCACGGCAACCCTCAACAAGAAACCGAGGTCCAACCAGGAGCTCGAGGTGCCGCTCGTCTTCACGGAAGGCACGGCCAAGGCCGCCGACTACGCCTCCAGCGACAAGATCACCATCCCCGCCAACAAGCGCAAGGGCAATACCACCATCACCATCGCCCAGGACGCCGAGTACGAGCACCCGGACGAAACCTTCACCGTGGCGATCGGCGAGTTGCCGGCCGGCTTCGCGGCGAGTGCGAGAAATGCTTCGGTCGAAATCGCGATCGACGATTCCGGCGACGCGCCGCGCGTGGCGACCCTGAGCGTCGATCCGGCCACGGTGGAAGAGGGCAAGCCCGCCACCGTAACGGTGACCCTCGACAAGGCCTTCGACTCGCCCGCGCGCGACACGCGGGTCACGCTGGTCCCGGCCCCGGGCACTGCGAACGCGGACGACTACAAGGCCCCGGCCTCCGTCCTCATTGCCTCGGGCAAGACCACGGGCGCCGTCAAGGTGGAAACGGTTGACGACGGGGAGTACGAGCACCCGGACGAAACCTTCACCGTGGCGCTGCCGAATACGCTGCCCGAGGGCTTGACCGCGGGCGATCCCGCATCCGTCGCGATCGCCATCGACGACGGCGCGCAGAAGACGCCCAGCGTGCATTTCGACACCGCGAACGTCGTCGTCAGCGAAGGGTCCAATCCCGTGAAGATCGCGCGCATCGTGAAGACCGAGGATCACGACGCGGACATCAGCGTGCCGATTCAGGTCAGGGCAGGCGGCGCCGTGTACGAAACGGATTATCGCTACGCCTTCCCGTACCGGGGCGAGGTGGGCGATGTGAGCGTCGGAGACCGCCAGGCCGGGCGCAATGGCGGCACAATCAGGAAGCGTGAAACGGGCATCGATCTCGGCGCGGAAATCCTCGACAACGACACCGACGACCCGCTTCCGGCCACTCCCCGCGCTTTCAGCGTCCGTATTTTCAACCTGCCCAATGGCATCGATCTCGGCGCCCCGTCCACCGTCACAGTCCGCATCGAGGACGACGAACCCACCCTGGTGACGCTGACGCCGGGGGCCGACCTCACGATCACTGAAGGGGACGCCACCACAACGGCGGCGGCGACCCTGAGCCTCGCCCGCGCGCTCGCGGCCGGCGAAGTCGCCGAAGTGCCCCTGCTGTTGGCGAGCAGCACGGGCGCCCCGCTGCCGGGCAGCGACAACGCCGGCCTCTCCTTGGGCGCCACCGGTACCGGCGTGACCCTGGCGGGCGCGGACACGGCCTCGCCGAAGGTGAAGTTCTCCGGCGCCGGCGCGCAGAGCGCCGCCCTGACCTTCACGGCCACCGCCAACCCCGATAGCGACGGCGACAACGACACCGTTCAGCTTCGGCTCGGCGACCTCGCCGCCGTCAGCCTCGCCACCAACCTCGAAGGCGGCGCCGAAGCCGAGGTCGATAACGACCCCAACACCGACGACAATCTCGTCGAGATCACGGTAGTGGACGCCCTCAAAGGCTACACCTTCAGCATTGAGGCGGACGCCGCCACCGTGGACGAGGGCGAGCAGGCGGGCTTTACCATCAGCGCCCATGCGGCGCCCCCCGAAAAAGTAAAGCTGACACTCGACGTTGCCGAGACCGGCGGCAGGCTGATCGACAAGCAGAGAAACCTTGGCGAGCGCAGCTTCACCTTCCCGGCGGACGAGACCTCGGCGAAGCTGACCCTCAAGACAAAGGAGAACGGCGACGACGAGGCCGACGAAGGCGCCTTGACGGTGACCATCAAGGAGGCCGACCACTACTCCGTGGCGGCCGATGCGGGGTCGGCAAGCGTGGTGGTGGCCGACGACGACCCGACGGAAGTGACCCTTGCCGGCGCCGATACAAGCTTCACCGAGGGCGATACCGGAACCACCGCAAAGGTTACGCTGACCCTCGCGCGCGAACTGAAGCCCGGCGAGACCGCCGAAATACCGCTGCGCATTGCGAGCGCCACCGGAGCCGCCCTGCCGGGCTCGGCGAGTCCCGACTTCACGCTCAGCGTCAGCGGCGCCAACGCCACGCTCTCCGGCGCGAACAGCGCGAGTCCCGGCGTCACCTTCGCCAAGAAGGCGGCCGGTACCGGCAAGACGCAGACCGCGGAGCTCATCTTTACCGCCGCCAGCCGCGACGACGGCGACTTCGAGGACGATACGATCGAGGTCCGCCTCGGCGACCTCGCCGCCGCCGGCCTGGCCACCAACCTTGAAGGCGGCGTAACCGCGAGCGACGACGGCAAACCCGGGACGGTTGACAACCAGGCCAGGCTGACCCTGGAGGATGACGACCGGTACTTCACCCTGTCCGTGGACCCGGCGACGGTGGGCGAGAACGCCGGCGCGACCGACGTTGTGGTCACCGCGACGGCGAGCAACGGCAGCGGTTTCAACAACCGGCACGACATCACCGTCAGTGTCGGCGCCGCCGGCGACAGCGCGGCCTCGGGCGATGACTACCAGGCAGTGGCCGACTTCACCATCAGGGTGGGCTCGAACAAAGCCAGCAAAACCGGCCGGTTCAAGCTGACGCCGGTGGACGACGCCATCCACGAGGCGACGGAGACCATCAGCGTTGCCGGCGCGCTCACGCGGCTGAAGGTGGTCCCGGCAAGCATCGCGCTCACGGATGGCGATCCGGCGCCAACGGTGACGCTGGCGCTGGCGCAGCCACGCATCGAGGAGAGCGGCGCGGACAACTCGACGGCGGTGACGGCCAGCATCGACGGCCTCTCCAGCGCAGACATCACCCTGACCGTGTCGGCGTCGCCCGTGAATCCGGCCACCAGCGGCGATTTCACCCTGAGCGAGAACACGAAGTTGACCATCCCGGCGGGCAAGCGCAAGAGCACGGGCGCGGTCACCATCACCGCCGTGGACAACCAGGTGGCCGCCGACGACAAGACCGTCACCGTTTCGGCGGCCGCTAGCGGCGGCCACGGCATCGCCAGCCCGGCCAGCCGGACCCTCACCATCCTCGACGACACCGAGGGCGCGCAGCAGCTCGTTACGTTCGAGACCGCCACGGCGAAGGTTCGTGAAGGCAAGACCGTGAAGGTGACCGCGGTGCTGGACCAGCCCGCGTCCGAGAACCTCAACATCCCGCTCAGCTACACGCTCGGCACCGCCGAGGCCGACGACTTCGAGGAAGAGACCAGAATCCACATCCCCAGGGGCAAGAGCGAGGGCAGCAGGTGGGTGCAGATCGTCAGGGACGCCACCCGCGAAAGTCCCGCCGAGACGTTCACCATCTCCTTCGGCGCCCTGCCCCAGGGTTTCCGCGCCGGCGCCCGCGACTCGGTGGTCGTCACCATCGACGACGAGCCGATCGTGGTGAGTCTTGTGTCCAGCACCGCCACCACGCGGCAGGAGCAGTCTGCAGGGGCTACTGTTTACGTAGCTCTCAACAATCCCTACCACGAGGCCCTCACCGTGCCGCTGACGTACGACTTCGGCGCCGCCGAGGCCTCCGACCTGGGGGAGGCGCCGGCGAGCATCACAGTGCCCGCCGACAGCTACGGTGGGCTTAACAACGCGAGCGCCACCATAAGCTTCGTCAACGACGATATCTACGAAGGCCCGGAAACCTTCACCGTCTCCCTGGGAGATTTGCCGAAGGGTACGGACTTCATGGTGAAGGGCAACTCCCGTTCGGTGGAATACACCATCGCCGATGACGCGGACCTGCCGGTGTTCGGCTACAAGAACTCCGGCCCGGAAGACGTCGTTGAAGGCGCCGCATCGCTGGCGCTGACCCGCGAGGGAAAGACCGAGTTGGCTGCCGAGATTCACTACCAGGTGATAGGGAACCCGGAAGACATCCTGGGATCCCGCCCAAGTTACCAGGGTTCAGTTTCCCTTGCGCCGGGAGACGGCCTGATCGTCAAGCTGCCGGTCATCGATGACCGGGAAGACGAGCAGCCGGAGCAACTGCAGTTTTCGCTGATAGAGATTTCCGGAGGCAGGATCGCCCAGACCGCCAGGGCCACCAAAGCGCTGACCATCATTGACGACGACCCCACGCCGGTCACCCTTGCCCCGGGCGGCGACGTCTCGCTCGATGAATCGGACAGCGCCAGCACCGCCAGCGTCACCCTCACGCTCGCCCGCGACCTCGTCGCCGGCGAGACTGCCGAGATCCCCCTGGTTCTCTCAAGCGCCACCGGAGCGGCCCTGCCGGGCTCGGCCAACGCCGACTTCACTCTGGCCGCGTCCGGCAATCACGTTTCCCTTTCCGGCGCAACCAGCGCCAGCCCCAGGGTGAAGTTCGCCAAGGTGGCGGGCGGCGGCCCGGCGCGCACCGCCACCCTCACCTTCACCGCCACGGGCCGCGACGACGGCGACTCCCAGGACGAGTCCATCGAAGTGGGCCTCGGCGACCTGGACGCCGCCGGCCTCGCCACCAACCTCGACGGGGGCGTGAGCGCGAACGACGACGGCAATGACATGACGGTGGACAACCGGGTCAGCATCGCGCTCGTGGACGACGAGGACGGCCCGGACGGCTTCGAGCTGTCGGTGGATACCGCCTCGGTGGCCGAGAACATCCAGACTGCGCCGACCATTACCGTGACCGCCAGCATCAAGGGCACGGGCACATTCACGAATAACCACGACATCACGGTGAGCGTGGGCGCCGGCGGCGACACCGCCTCGTCCGCCGACTACGCCGCGGTGACCGACTTCACCATCCGGGTGCCGGCGGGGCAGACGAGCGCCACCGGCAGCTTCGTCCTGGATCCCACCGACGACACCATCGACGAGGCTGCCGAAACCCTGAGCGTCACCGGCGACGCCGGGCCTATCGACGTCGATCCGGCCGTCATCACCATCACCGACGACGACCCGCTGCCGACGGTGACCCTGGCGCTGACGCCGTCGGCCATCAACGAAAAGGGCGCTCCGAACGCCAGCACCGTCAGCGCCAGCCTCGACCGCGCCTCGGGCGCCACCATCACCCTGACCGTGGCGGCCACCCCCGAGGCCCCGGCCAAGGCCGAGCACTTCGTCCTGAGCAAGAACACCGAACTTACCATCGCCGCCGGCGCCAGGACCAGCACCGGCGCGGTCACCATCACCGCCGTGGACGACGACAAGGAGGGCGGCAAGACCATCGACGTGTCGGCCGCCGCGTCCGGCGGCTACGGTGTCGCCGACCCCGAGAGCGTGGCGCTGACCATCAAGGACGACGAGGCGCCGGACGGCCGGCCCACGGTGGACCTGTCGATCGCCGACGCCGACGGCAAGCTCGCCGAGGGCGCGAGCACCGACGTCACCGTCACGCTCACCGGCGGCACGCTCAATGCGGACGTGACCATTCCGGTGACGGTCAGCGGCGCCCAGGCGGGCGACTACAGCTGGGGCGGCAACATCGTCATCGCCGCCGGCGAGACCAGCAACAAGGCCAGCCTGAGCCTGACCGACGACGCACTCGACGAACCCACGGAAACCCTGACGCTGGCCCTCGGCGCGCTGCCGGCCACGGTGCGCGAGGGTACGGCCACTTCCGTGACGCTCGCCATCATCGACGGCGACGCCACCTCGGTGACGCTGGCGCGGGCCACCGGCGAGACCGGCGCCATCGCCGAGAACCGCGGCGTCGCTACCCTCACCGTCACGCTCGACCGCGCGCTGGTTTCCGGCGAGTCGGTCAGCGCGCCGCTTGCCGTCAGCGGCGCCGGCATCACCGCCGGGGATTACGAGATTCGCCTGAAGGCCGGGCAAAACCTCAACAGCGGCGTCGGGCTCGACACCACGACCCCGAACACCGCCGCCGCGCCCGCCGTGGTCTTCACCGGCGCGGGCAGCGACCCGGCGACCTCGACCGTCAGCACCGCCACGCTGGAGCTCGTAGCGCAATCCGACGACATCGACGAGGGCGCGTCCGAGACCCTCGCCGTCGCGCTCGGCAGCGTCACCAGCAACCTCGACCGCGCCACCGGCACGGGCACGGGCGGCGCAACCGCGAGCGGTACGGTCTCGGTCGCCATCACCGACGACGACAGCCGCGGCGTCGCCGTCTCCGCCGAAACGCTCGACATCGACGAGACGGACACGGCCTCGACCCAGGATGACGAGGAGCACAAGGGGACCTACACGGTGGTGCTCGAAAGCCGGCCGACCGGCGCGGTCACCATCGACATCGAAGCGCCCGAGGGCGCGCCCTTCTCGGTGAGCCCCGCGACGCTGACCTTCGCTCCCGACGAGTGGGATGACGCGCAGACGGTGACGGTGACCGCGAAGAACGACGACCTCGACAACGCGGGCGATGAGCGCGTCGCCACCATCACCCACGCCGTCAAGGCGTCCGGCACCGACTACGCAGACGAGACCGCCGCCTCGGTCGAGGTCACCGTCGCGGACGACGACACGGCGGGGCTGACGTTCTCTCCCACCGCGCTGACGGTGGCCGAGGGCGGCACGGCGAACTACACCGTCAAGCTCGCCACGCGCCCGTCGGCCACCGTCACCGTGACTGTCGCCATTCCGGCCGACGCCGGCGTCACGGTGGACACGAACGCGGTGACGGCCGAGGACCAGCACACGCTGACGTTCACGACCGTGAACTGGGCGACGGCGCAGACGGTCGCGGTGAGCGCCGGCGCCGACGACGACGCGGCCAACGACTCGGTGACCCTGGCGCACACCGCCGCCGGAGGCAACTACGGTTCGGTGACGAAGGACCTCAAGGTGACGGTGACCGACGACGAGACCGCCGCGATCGTGCTGTCGAAGGCCTCGCTGACGGTGGCCGAGGGCGGCGAGGCCGACTACACCGTCAAGCTCGGCTCCGAGCCCACCGCCGAGGTCACGGTGACGATCGCCGGCCACGACACGACCGATCTCACGCCGGACAAGACTTCGCTGACGTTCACAACCGGGAACTGGGCGACCGAGCAGACGGTGACGGTGGAGGCCGGCGAGGACCCCGACGCGGCCAACGACTCGGCGACGCTCGTCCACACCGCCGCCGGCGGCGACTACGCCACGCTGACCAAGGACCTGGGCGTGACCGTGACCGACGCCGGCCACGGCCTGATCGTGTCGAAGGATGCGCTGACGGTGCGCGAGGACGACGCCACCGACACGTATACGATCCGGCTGAAGAGCCGCCCGTCGGCCAACCTCACGATCCGCCCAACGAGTTCGGCGCCGTCGACCGCCACGGCCGGCCCCGCCACCCTCACCTTCGCCTCCACCGGCGACGGCTGGAAGACCCCGCAAACGGTCACCGTGACCGGCAAGAACGCCGGCAGCGCCCGGATCACCCACACGGTGGCCTCCCCCGGCGCGACCGGTTACACCGGCACGCTGAGCGGGCAGGTGGCGGTGACGGTCACCGCGGCGGGCAGCGCGACCGTCTCTCCGAAGTCCTTGAGCGTGATCGAGGGCAACCCGGCGCGCGCCTACACGGTGGTGCTGGACTCCGATCCGGGGGCCACCGTCACGCTGACCGCGACCTCGGGGGACACGGCGGCGCAGGTGGCCTCCGCCCGCAACGGCACCTACAGCGCGTCGCTGACGCTGACGTTCACCCACGGCGGCTCCGGCAACTGGGAGGACGAGCAGACAATA
>JAPOWV010000044.1 GCA_026707445.1 Gammaproteobacteria bacterium | reverse complement strand
GCAGCAGCAACTCGCTTGCCCTGACACGGGAGAAATGGCGCCCCTTCGGGTTCATCAGGAACCGTGTGCCCGCCCTGTTGACGGCGAGACTGAAGTGGTTCGCGACCGCTTCGTGCATGTCGAAGCGGGCCGCCCAGCGAAACGCGCAGGCCAGCGCGGTCCGCTCCTCTTCAAAGTCCATATCGGGCCGGTTGAGCACAGCGGGCTCGGCGGGGATCATGGCCTCTCTCACCTCTTTGAATGCACGTGTCGCTAACTCAAACATGGCACTATGAACCGCGTGCGTCAACTCAAGCGAATATTGACTCCCGACGAAATCAACGGGCGCGTTCAGGAACTGGGAACCTCCATCAGCGATTACTACGATGCGACGCCGGATCTCCTCGTTATCGGGCTCCTGAAGGGTTCCTTCATTTTCCTGGCCGACCTGGTCCGTCAAATCCGGACACCGCACGAGATTGCCTTGCTGGGCATCGAGAGCTACGGGGACTCGATGCAACCCGGCGAGAGCATCGAGATGACCTACAACCCCGGAATCCGGATGAGCGGACGATCCATACTGCTGGTCGATGACATTATCGATAGCGGCAACACGGTGAATTACGTCATCCCGTTTCTACAGGAACAGGGCGCCGGTGAGATACAGGTTTGCGCGCTGCTTCACAAGCGCAAGGCGGGGAACCTCAAGTGCGACGTGCGCTGGGTCGGCTTCGACGCGCCGCAGGACTTCCTGGTGGGTTACGGCCTCGACCTGGGCGAACAATTCCGCCATCTTCCCTATATCGCCGCCGTGGTTGGCGATTCCTGACTCCGCGTATAGTTGATCAATGCGTAACGGCAAGCTTGTATTGCTGCTGACGGTCTTCGCGATCGTGTGGCCGGGCGCAGGCGGTTTGGTCGCGCACGAGGCGGCGCTACAGAGCGCCGAAGCGCAGGCCGCCGGGACGCGCATATCGCCCGCGCCGCCTTTCGCCGAGACTTACGGGAAGCCCGGCGCCCGCGCAGCGCTCGAAGCGGCTAACGCCTTGCTGGGGGCGCTGAGTCCCGAGCAGGTGGACACAATCGTGTTGCCCCTCGACAGCCCGCTGCGCGCCAACTGGTCGAACCTGCCCTCCGGAGTAACGCGCTTCGAGCGGAGCGGGCTGCGCCTCGGCGACCTGACGCCCGTCCAGCTCGAACGGGCGTTCGGCTTTCTCGCCGCGGCGCTAAGTCCGCACGGTTACGAAACGGCCACGCAGATCGTCGGCGCCGACGCTGTTCTGGAGGAGTCGCCGAGGGCGGCGCGCGCCGGATGGGCGGACGACAACTACTGGCTCGCCTTCTTCGGCCGACCTACGCTCTCCGGCCCCTGGGGCTGGTATTTCGGCGGGCATCACCTAGCGATCAACGGGAGCTTTGCGGACGGACGCGCGATAGGGCTGTCGCCCACCTTCGTCGGCGTCGAGCCCGCCGAATTCCAGTACGCCGGCGCCCGCGCAACACCCTTTGCGGACGAACTCGCCGCAGGCCGCGCCGTCATGCAGGCCCTGCCCGAGGCGCTTCGAACGGAGGCATCGATCTCCCCGCGGCCGCGCGGGATCGAGGCCGGGGCGGGACAGGACGGTTTCATTCCCGACGTCCTGGGCAGCGCCGTCGCAGGCTGGCCCGGCGAGGCCCGTGCCCTGCTGCTGGAGGCCATCGGCCATTGGGTGCGGCTGCAGCCGCGCGAAAACGCGAATGCGCGCATGGCGGCGCTGGAAGCGGGACTGGACGACCTCCATTTCGCATGGAGCGGTCCACTCAAGGTTGGCGACGACGGGAACGTCTATTACCGCATCCAGGGACCCACGCTGATCATCGAGTTCTCGACCGAAGACGGCATCGCCGTGGACGGGCCGCACTTCCACACGATCTACCGCGACCCCACCAACGAATACGGCGCCGGCGCAAGCTCCTAGCGACGCCCAGGGGGCTCGCTACTGGTTGCAGCTCTGTTTCGGTGGAGGATTGGGCTGGCTGTAGCCGACCGCCAGATCGCTTGATGCGGTAATCACGATTCTTGCAGGGGTATCAGCTACTGAGATCATTTCCGATTCGTATTTCATTGCTGACAGTATCTGATATTATTCGACATATGGAGGGCCGCTGAATGCCAAACGTACACCTTACCCAACCAATGGAAGCTTATGTCAGGGGGCGGATAGAGTCTGGAGCGTATGCCAACGTTAGCGAAGTCGTACGGGCCGGGATCCGGCTTCTTATGCAGCAAGAGGGCGCACGGCAGTTCTATGCAATGAAGTCGGACATGGCGCGCGCCGTGCGTGACGCGGAGGCGGGCCATTTCGATGACTTCGACCCCCAAGCCTACGAACCGGACGCTTACCGAACGATCGCTCCGACGCCATGACGATCCGACTGTCCCGCCTGACCAGGCGGGACCTGGACGAGTTTCCGCCGCGCGCCGGTGATCCTGCGGATCGTCCATCAACGCCGCAACATGCCTGCGCTGGCCTATTTCGAGGCTCTGGGAGGCTGATGCGGTTATCCTGGCCGGGCGGTTACGCGGCGGCGGCGAAGGTCGTGCCCTTGGCGTAGCGCGGCACTTCTTCGTGGACCCAGCCCTTGGGATCCTTTTTGCGCACGGGCGATGGGATCGCCCGATAGCGTCCGTCAGCCAGCGCCGCGGCCCAGGCCTTGCGATCGATTTGCCAGCCGCGTTCACGCATCCTGGCCATTGCATTCCAATAGAGCTCGATCTCGGAGTCCTCGTCGTAGGTGTAATAACCGTTGGGATCGGGGCCCACCGGTGCAGTGCGGGGTTGCTGCGCTTCGGCGATCGCCTTGTCCTGACGCACCTGCATGAGATTGCGCTTAAGGTGCTCCTTGTCGAGTTCTGGGTCCAGCATGAAGTTACGGAAAAAAATGTAGTGCATGGCCGTCGTTTGCTCGTCGATCGGCGTCGAAAACTCATAAAACACGTTGTGCATGCCACTGCCGACGCCGCCGATTTCAACCTTGCCGTAAAGGCTGATCCCCGCAACGCGGAATTTCATACGCGACTCGACTTTCTTTGCTTCGCCGCCTTCGCGCAGTTTTTCCCACTCCCCGCCCTTGCGAATACGTGACGTCGACGGGTAATACACAAGATCGAAACCGTCGTCGCGTTCCGTCAGTTCAAACGGCGGCGGCGCATCGGGATTGTCCTGGTTCTGGAACTTGATGCCATGGACGACCGGCAAATGGACGAGATCGAGATTTGAAAATTTCGCCCAGTGATAGTTGGTTTCCCAAACCTCGGTGTACGTGGTGGTAGAGCGGAAATCGTCGTCGTCATGTTCGGGCATCTCGATAATCGGCGCCGCGCTTTCGGGTTCGTCGCCGAGAAAAGCCCAGATGAAGCCGTACTTTTCTTCCGTGGGATAAGCGTCGATCTTGACGCCGGGTGCCACGTCCTGCGGATCCTCGTCCCGGCGCGAGGCGATCTGCGTGCACTTGCCCTCGCCGTTGAAGGACCAGGCGTGATAGGGGCAGGCGATGGATCCGTCGTCCTTGCACTTGCCGTTCGCCAGGCTCCCGCCCCGATGGGGGCAGACATTGCTGAGACAGACCGCCTTGCCGTCCGGCTCGCGGTAAAGCACGAAGTCGCAGCCCAGCATGCGCACCTGTAGGGGTTTCGCGTTCAGATCTTCGCTTCGCGCAGCGACGTACCAGACATTTGTGAACACCGGCCCTACCTCCTCTTTCCGAAGTTCGTCTTACCAATGGTATCAATCGCTGATATAAATTCGCCACATGCGAATATCCGTGTTCATGACGAGCGGAAAAACAGGCGTTGTTTTGGCTTCCGTCGTATTGATGGGCGCTCAGGCCGCCTTGGTGGGCGGTCAAACCACGGAAGAGATTCTTGTTCGGCGGTTCAATACGCAGGGGGGGACCGGCGGGCCCGGCGGCTACAGGTGGTACGAGCCGACGGAAGCGATTGCCGGCGCGCACGACGGTTTCTTCAAAGTCGCTCCGCCGGAGAAGCGCACGATCCCGGAAGACGCGCTGGCCGAGGCCCGCGCCTATGCCAAGCACAACCGGTCCGAGAGTCTGCTGGTCTGGCATCGCGGCGCGCTGCAATCGGCCGATTACTGGATGGGCCTCGGACCGTCCGACGTGGTCAATTCCCGCAGCATGCACAAGATGGCCGGCGGCCTGCTAATCGCCCGCGCCATTGCCGACGGCCACATCGATTCGATGGACGATTCCGTCGCCCGATACATTCCGCGCTGGCGGGGCACGGACAAGGAACCCATGACCATCCGCAACGTGTTGCAGATGGCGAGCGGGCTGCGCTGGTTCGGCATCCGCGACGAGCCCATTACCGGGCTCAGCTCGCGGCGTTATCTCAGCCCGTACTGGGACGAGGTCCTGCTCGACGAGGTTCCCATGTCGTTCACGCCGGGATCGGAATACGACTACAGCGACATGACCGCCGACGTCATGCCCCACATCATCGAGGGGGCCACCGGCAAGCGCTATGCGGAGTATTTCTCCGAAGCCTTGCTCGAACCCCTGGGCGCGCGCGGCGGATTCATCTGGGTCAATCGGGAAGGCGGGATGCCCCATGGCGGTTGCTGCCTGATGCTGCCGCCGGAAACCTGGCTGCGTTTCGGCCTGTTGGTCATGAACGGCGGCGCCTGGAACAGCAGGCAGCTTCTGCCCGACTACTGGATGACGGAAATGCTCACGCCGTCGCCGAACAATGAACACTTCGGCCTGATGGTCTGGCTCGGCAGCCCCCATGCGGAGCGCCGGCTCTTTCACCGTCCGGACTCGTGGCTCAACGACGTGCCCCAACCGGGTGTCTACCACTCGGAGCCGTATCTCGCCGACGATCTCATTCTGTTCGACGGATCCGAGGGCCGGTCGGTCGTGATCGTGCCGTCCGAGGAACTGGTCATTGTCCGCACCGGCTTCCGGCCCCTCCCCGACCAGCCGGAGTGGGACAATGCCTTTCTGCCCAACACCGTTATCCGCGGGATAAGGCGCGACATGACCGACACAACCCCATGATCAGGCGAGTCATCGCCGGCGTCGTCATCCTGATCGCGGCCGCCGTCGCGATCGACTGGACCTTCTGGTATCGCTTCGCGACCATCCGCGATCAAACGTCCGTCAGTATTCCCGGCTGGATCAGCCCAACGGCTACGGTCGAGGGGGACTTCCGCGAAGCGCTGTCCAGCGTGGCCCCGACCGATCGGGTCCTGTCGCCGGGCGCGATTGCCGAACTGGTTTACTACGCGGAGCAGGTGGAGTCGTTTTCGCTCATCGTCCATCACGGCGAGGGAATCCAGTTCGAATCCTATTGGCGGGAGTTTGGCCCCGACGACGTGACCGAAACCTTGTCCATGGCGAAGTCGGTGCTGGGACTGATGTTCGGCTTCGCGCTGGAAGACGGGTCCATCGGGTCCATCGACGATCCGGTGACGGAATACATTTCCGAATGGGAAGGCACGAACAAGGAACGCCTGACCATTCGCCACGTGCTGCAGATGGCGAGCGGACTGGAACACTTCCGGTTCGACTACCGTCTCTTGCAAAACCCCTACAACAAGGCCATTCGGCTGTTTATCGGCCCCGACATGGAGAATGCCATTCTCCGTTTCGACCTCACGGCGGCGCCGGGCACGGAATTCAACTACAACAGCGCAAACACCCAGTTGCTCATGCTGATTCTCGAGCGCGCAACGGGCCGGGCCTATGCCGACTACGTTTCGGAAAATCTCTGGCGGCCGTTGGGCGCCAAACCGGCCACGCTGTGGATGGACCGCGACGGAGGCATGCCCAAGGCCTACGCGTTTTTCCAGGCCCGCCCGCGCGACTGGCTGCGTATCGGCCTGGCGATCAAGAATGACGGTGTCGTTGACGGACGGCAGGTCATTCCGGCGGAGTGGCTGGACGCCATGTTCGCGCCGTCGCCCAACAATCCCAAGTACGGCCTGCAGGCATGGATCGGATCGCCGCACGTGACCGAACGGTTCTACAACCGGAACACGCCGTTCGGCGTAAAACAGGCGGAGCCGTTTCCGGCGGATGACGTCGTGTTCTTCGATGGCGGCGGCGGCCAGCGGGTTTATGTCGTTCAGTCCGCCGATCTCGTGATCGTGCGAACCGGCATGACTTCGGCGGACTGGGACGATGGAGTGATTCCCAATATCGTGTTGCGCGATCTCGGCCACGGACAAGGCCCGTCATGAAGAGTCCGGACATCGGAATCGTGGGCGCCGGGCTGGGCGGCATGACCGCCGCCGTTGCGCTTCAGCAGCGCGGTTTCACCGTCACCGTCTATGAACAGTCGCCGGAACTGGGGGAAATCGGCGCCGGCATCACCGTGGGGCCCAACATCAGCGTGGTCCTGAACGGCCTCGGCCTGGAAGACGCAGCGGCATCCTTCGCCGACGGCTCCACGACCTTCGGCGCGCTTCACTACAAGACCGGCGAACCGATATGGTTTTCGGAGCGGAGTATCGAGGAGGCAATCAAGACCCGGGGCGCACTGACGCGGCACATGCACCGGGCGGACCTGCACAAGGTCCTGGAAGACGCGTTCGAGAAAGAGGGCGACGCCCTTCGCCTCGGACACGCGCTCACCGACATCGGGCAGGACGACAGCGGCGTGACCCTGCGTTTCGCCAACGGCGTAACGGACCGGCGCGACATCGTCATCGCCTGCGACGGTCTCAAGTCCGTCGTGCGCAACAAGCTGTTTCCCACGGAACCACCCCGATACACCGGCTACATGGCGTGGCGCGGCGTGGTCGATGCCTCCGACGTGCCCGGGGTCAGCCACGTACCCCACTTTGCCTCCTATCCGGCCGAAGGCAGCATGTTCTCCCGTTATCCCCTGCGCCGGGGCACTCAGATCAACTGGGTGGCCAACGCGTATCGGCCCGACGACATCGGCGAGGAAAACTGGTACGCGCAGACGGACATCGGCGAAGTTATGGAAGAGTTCAGGGGCTGGCACGAGGATGTCGTGCGCATCATCAAGGCGTCGCCCGGCGGCAGATGCCTGCGCTGGGCGCTCTCAAGCCGTCAGCCGCTCGACGGCTGGATCGCCGGACGCGTCACCCTGCTGGGCGATGCCGCGCATCCCATGACGCCCTTCTACGGCATGGGCGCGGGCATGGCCTTCGAAGACGGCGCGATCCTCGCCCGCTGCTTCGAAGCGGAAAACGGGAACTGGCAGGCGGCCTTCGTGCGCTACGAGCGGGCCCGCCTCGCCCGGACCACCAGGTTCCACGTGCAATCGCTCAAGCGCGGCAGCATCTACATGAGCGCGGACCCGACCGACCGGGCCAAGCCGCCCACCACCGGCATGGAAGCCGAGTTCGACTACAACGCGATGACGGTGGAGATTTAGAATGATTCCCTTAACGATCGACGGGAAAAAAGCGCCACTCACGCCAACGTTTTCCGTCTTTATGCTCCGCAACCAGGATCGTTGGACGCGTCCACTCCGTGCCGTCATCGCGAACAAAGGTGGCGTAATGGTATGTGACCTTGATGTTCTTGTAGATGCCCCATGTTTCTCCACCGGATTTCTCCGGGACCCATCTGCCGGCCGGGGACGACGCTTGTCCTGTAAGAGTTCGACTCAAAGTTGCTCGCATCTGATCTCTGCCGTCGACTCTGATCGCAATGCCTTCGTCCGTAATATGGATTAACTGAGCATCGTCTGTCATTGAGTCCAGGGAAGCTTCCACATCCAACCCCGAAAAGTGCTGCCGACCTTCTCTTATCGAGTCAACGTAGGCGCTATCGTGCCGCGCAGCCTCATACAGTCTATTGAGCCGCTCTTGATCCGGAACAGGCGCGTAAATCCCGTTTATGTATCGCCGCTCGGGTGCGTCACTCTCACCGCTGACTGGTTCAATGCCAAATAGGACCACTAGAGTTGCCATTGCTATCGTCAATGCCATCAAAGTGAATGCTCCATTTGCTGTTGACGTTCCTTTTGGAGTGTTCATAGCGATTGTCTCCACGCGTTATCGGACGCGGCTTCTCGCTGTTAAGTGTATGCCGCCATCCACGACCAAAGTTATATGCTTGGCTGAAATAAGAGAGGATTCCCAATGAGCGACCTGCGGCGGGAAATGGAAGCATTCTTTGCGGAATACGAAGAGCGATGGAACGATCAGGATGACTTTTCGTCGCTCATTGAAATGTGGGATACGGAGCAGCCTCCCTATTACCGGGCAATGGAAAAGCGGGACGTTTTCACGACGTGGGAAGAACTGAAGCGATACTGGTCGCCCGAGAGGAAGCGGGAATTGATCGTTGCCTTGTGGTACGGCTTCAGGAACATTCGCCCCAAGATGGCCGGGGACAACGTGGCGGTCGTCTTCTTCGATGCTGAATGGGACATCAAGGCACGTATCGGTCCGGCAGCCAGCGGAACGGATCCGGGAGTCGCGGTTCTCAACCGAACGGCCGAGGGCTGGAAGATGAACACATACATCGAAGCCTGCACACACCCGGCGACGTACAAGAGCGTCTTCGCCGACCAGCAAGACAAGTCCCGGCCGGCATTTCGACGGCTGATCGAGAGCATTTGCGAGTCCGATTGCCGCAATTGCCGGATACCGTGCCGCGCCGATGCCGGGAGGCCTGTATGAGCAGCGCACCCCGCGTGGCGGTCGTAACCGGCTGCAGCCGTTCCCAGGGGTTGGGCCTGGAAGTCTGCAGGCAACTTGCCGAGCAAGGCATAAGCCTGTTCCTGACGGCGCGAGACCCTGCGAAGGCCCGGGCATTGGCCGAAGAGCTTCGGGGCCAGGGCCTGGACGTTCACGATCATCAGCTCGACATATCAAGCGATGAAAGTGTCCAGGCAATTGTTGGCCTTCTAGAAGAGCGCCATGGCCGGCTAGACATTCTTGTCAACAATGCGACCGGCTCCACGCCGGATGCACCTCCCGTTTCGGCCGTCAATCTGGAGTCCGCGCAGCGCGTCGTTGATGTGACGCTTTTCGGAACCTGGCGACTGATCCAGGCGACCCTTCCTCTTCTTCGCAAGAGTGATGCAGGCCGCATTGTCAACGTGTCCAGCAGCGCGGGATTGCACGGAGATCCGGTGTGGGGGCTCAACAGCAAGATACCCGTGGACCCTTCGTACGGCATCGGAAAGGCGGCGCTCAACGCACTGACGGCAAAACTCGCAACGGAACTGCGAGAGACAAGCATCAAAATCAATGCGGTTTGTCCGGGGTTTACCGCGACTTCTCCGCGCTTGGCGGCCCGCGGAGGCCGTCCCGTTCCGGAAGGAGCCGAGGGAATCGTCTGGGCCGCGACGCTGGGTGAAGACGGACCGACCGGCGGCTTTTATCGGGATCGCGAGCTTCAGGCCTGGTGAAATCAGCGGAGCGGCTTAAGTGACGACCGGCGAAGCAGCTTACGCGCGCCTTGGGCCTCTCGTCCTGGAGAGAGAGGTCAGCAGGCGGAATGCGCTGACCATATTGTTCGCGGGCTTCTGGACGATCGGTTTCGTGACGTTCCTGAACTTCATGAATCCGTACGTTTTTGCCCTGCTGGGAATTCCTGAAGAAGAGCAAGGCTCGCTGGCCGGCCTTCTCGTGTCGTTGCAGGAAATCACGCAGATCGCGATCTGCGGCTTCATAGGCGCCTGGTCCGATCGCGCCGGCCGTCGTCCAATCTATGTCGGCGCGATGGTTCTGCTTGCAGTGGGGTTCGCGGCTTACCCGTTGGCTTCAAGCGAAGCGCAATTGATTGGACTTCGCGTCGTTTATGCGATCGGGGCCACGGCCTGCACCGTGATGATGTCTGCTTGCCAGGGTGAATACATCACCGACAAATGTCGCGGCCGCTGGATAGGAATCGTGGCGATCATCAACGCTCTGGGCGTAGTCGTGATGATCGCGGTTTTCTCCAAGCTTCCGATGTTCTTCGGGGAGATGGGGCTGAGCGACGCCAATGCCCTTCGCGCCAGTTTCTGGGTCTGCACGATAGCGGCTCTGCTGCTGGCGATCGTTCTTCATTTCGGGCTGCAGGCCCCCAATCGGGGAGCGACGGGTTCGACGCCGAACCTGTTCCGTCAGACGGCGAAGGGCGTGACACTGGTGAAACGAGACCCCTTGCTGGGCCTGAGTTATCTGACGGCCTTCGCCTCAAAAGGCGACCTGGTGATCGTGACAACCTTTTTATCGCTTTGGGTCACGCAGGCCGGCATAGCCGCGGGCATGTCGCCTGCCGAAGCCGTCGCGCGGGCGGGAATGATTTTTGCTTTCGTTGCAGGCTGCGGCCTGTTCTGGCCTGTCATCGTGGGAACGATGCTCGATCGGGTTCCGCGCCTGGTCGGGATCGGAATCTCATTTGCAATCGCAAGCGTGGGTTACGTCAGTGTGGCGCTGATCGACGACCCGCTTGGACCGATGATGTGGGTCGCGGCTTTCCTGCTGGGCATCGGCCAGGCCAGCGCCATCGTGAGCGCCGGCGTTCTGATCGGCCAGGTGGCGCCCGAGGGCAACAAGGGCACGGTTTTCGGCACCTATGGCGTGGCCGGTTCGGCCGGCATCGTGACCCTCACCTTTGTCGGCGGCCTGTTGTTCGATGCCTATGGGGCCGGCAGCCCCTTTGTCCTGATGGGCGCCGTAAATGCGCTGGTGGTGGTCGCTATCTGGCTTCTGTTCCGCTGGCAAAGACAAACCGCATAAAGCAGATTCCGAGAAGCCCGCTCAGTCCGGCTGGCCATCGGCGCAGGTGCCGCACAATCCCTTGACCTCCACGACCGCGTTGTCCGGCCGGAATCCGTGCTCGTCCGCGATCCGGGACAGCAACGCCTCAAGTCCGCTCGACTCCACCTCGTCCACGTGGCCACACGAGGAACAAAGCAGAAACTGGCTCTCGTGGGCATGGTCGGGATGGTCGCACGGCAAGTAGGTCTGGGCGGATTGCAGCCGGTGGACGAGACCGGTCCGGATCAGGAAGTCCAGGTGCCGGTAGACGGTCAGAGGCGCGATCTTGCGTTCCTGGCGCTGCTCCAGCAGTCCGATGAGTTCATAGGCTGAAACCGGCCGGCCGCGGGCCAGCATTTCCGCATAGACCGCCAGTCGGGCCGGGGTCAGCCGCTCGCCCTTCTCCGCGCAGCGTCCTTCGGCGAGCTTTCGCCATTTCGCCGCGAGCGGCGCCGCTGTCGCCGGCTGTCTAGCCATTGCCGCATTGTCGCACACAGTTCCAAAGATGGGCCAAACCCAGGAGCGAACCGCCGGCGATGGTAATCGGTTCCTCGTACGACGACACCGCCTCCACGAACGCGGCCAGCAGCAGCAACCCGAGGCCAACCACTGCCGCACCCACGAACAGCCTGTTGCCGGCCGCCGGCAGTGTCTTCCAGATCACCCGGAGGCTCACGGGAACGGCGGCGACGACCAGTAGCCGGTGCACAAGCTCGCTCTCCGCAGCCTGGGCGGCCAGTGGCATCAGCGCGGCGAGCACAGGCAGGGCCACACAGTGAAGCACGCACAGCGTCGAGAGCCCAACCGCGCACAGATCCATGCGCGCTGACGGACCCCATTGGACGCTTTTGATGTCAAACGAAATCATGGGACGTATTCTGCCACATCCGATATGTTATATTGTATCAATTCTTGACTGCGACCGGCCTTGGCGCCGCGCGTCCCCTGCAGCTTACCTGTTCGTCTATTTGGAGAAGGGCAATGAATCGCAAACTACTGTCTTTGCTGGCGGCAGCACCGTTCCTGGCGACAGCCGCACTCGCACAAGAAGCGCCCGCAGCCGATGAATCGGGGGCCATCGAGGAGATCATCGTCCTGGCCCACCCGCTATCGCGCGAAGGTCTCGCGCAGGCAGCCGACGTAATGGAAGCCGACGAGCTCGAGCGCAAGGCGGTGGACAACATCGGCGCGACCGTGGGCAACGAGCCGGGCATCCACAACAGTTCCTACGGCGTGGGCGCCGGGCGACCCGTCATCCACGGCATGGGCGGCGCGCGCGTGCGTGTCATGGAGGATCGCATCGACACGCTCGACGTTTCCGTCAGCAGCGGCGACCACGCGGTGACGGTCGACCCCTTCGTCGCCGAGCGCGTAGAAGTCCTTAAGGGCTCGTCCACCCTGCTCTACGGTTCCGGCGCCATCGGCGGCGTGGTCGATGTCCAGACGGGCCGCATTCCGCAGGAAGTGCCGGAGCGCATCCGCGGCGCCCTCGATCTGCGCGGCTCCGACAACGGCAGCGGCAGGAACGGTTCCTTCCGGCTTGACGGCGGCGCCGGCAACATCGCGTGGCACCTCGACGCCTTCTCCCGTGAGTCGGACGACTACGACATCCCCGGATTCGCCGAGTCCGCGGCCCTGCGCGCACAGGAGGAAGAGGAGCACCACCACGAAGAGGAAGGGCACCACGAAGAGGAACATGAACACGAACACGAGGACGAGGACGAACACCACGACGAAGACGAGCACCATGAAGAGGAAGAAGCCTACGGGCTTCTGCCGGGCAGCGGTCTTGAGGTCCAGGGCGGTTCCGTCGGCTTGTCCTTTGTCGGCGACCGCGGCTTCGTCGGCCTTGCCGTAAGCAATCTCGATTCCGAGTACGGCATCCCCGGCCACAGCCATGCCCACGACCACGGGCACGACGAACACGACCACGAAGAGATGGGCCACCACGAGGACGAGGACCACCACGAGGACGAGGAACATCACGAAGACGAGGAACACCATGAAGGCGAGGCCACGCCCATCGTCGACCTCAAGCAGACGCGCATTGACCTCAAAGCTGGCCTGGCCGACCCGTTCGGCGGCTTCGAGAGCCTCAACTTCCGGCTCGGCATGAACGATTACGAGCACGCGGAGAACGAAGCCGGCGAGGTGGGCACGATCTTCTCGAACCAGGCCTGGGAAGCGCGCGCGGAGCTGACGCACGGTCCGACCGGCGGCTGGCGCGGCGCCCTCGGCGTCCAGCTCGGCAACCGCGAGTTCTCCGTGGTCGGCGAAGAAGCCTTCACGCCCCCCGTGGACACGTCGTCCGTAGGCCTGTTCTGGGTCGGCGAGCGCTCGCTCGGCAGACTCGGGCTCGAGGCCGGCATGCGCTACGACCGGGTCGAGCACGATCCCGCGAACGGCGGCGCCCGCGACTTCAGCGGCGGAAGCGCTTCGCTGGGCCTCATCGTGCCGCTCGGCGAGGGCTGGGAAGGCACGTTGCTGGCCGACTACTCGTCCCGTGCTCCGGTGGGCGAGGAACTCTTCTCGGAAAGTCCGCACCCCGGCACGGGCTTCTTCGAGATCGGGGATCCCGGACTCGACCACGAACAGGCGCGCAACCTGGCGGCCACCCTCTCCGGCGGTGGCAACCGCTGGTCCGTGCGCGGCACCTTCTACTACACGGACTTCGTGGACTTCATCTACCAGGCCGCCACGAATGAGGAGCGGGAAGGGTTCGACGTGCGCAGGTACGCCCAGGCCGACGCGACCTTCGCCGGCTTCGAGGTGGAAGGCCGCCTTACCGTGGCCGAGTGGGGCGGCGGCCGTCTCGACCTGGGCGTCTTCTACGACATGGTCACGCCGGAACTCGACATATCCGGCAACGACAACCTGCCGCTCATACCGCCCGACCGGGTCGGCGTGTCCCTCGAGTTCACGAGCGACCGCCTGCGGGCCAACGTGGACTACGTTCGGGCGTCCGATCAGGACGATGTCGCCGAGTTCGAGTTGCCGACGGACGGCTACAACGACCTGCGCGCGCGCGTTTCCTGGCGTTTCCGCCCGGCCGACACGACAGTCGACCTGTACCTTGCCGGGCGCAATCTCACCGACGACGAGCAGCGGCTGCACACGTCCGTCGTCAAGGATCTGGCGCCGCAGCCGGGACGCACGATCGAAGCAGGACTGCGCATGCTCTTCTAGCGGTCGACGTATACTCGGCATCGTGCTTGAACGGTGCCGGGAGGGCCTCCCGACACCGGGCTGTTGGGGGGTAAGTTGACGACAAACCGGTTCTTCGTTGTAGCGGGCCTGGTCGTGCTGGCGTTGCCGCAAGCTGTAATCGGACAGGATGCGGACCAACCGATAATCGAAGAGATCCTCGTTACGGCGACCAAGCGCGAGGCGTCGATCCAGGACGTTCCCATTGCCGTATCCGCATACACCGGAGAGGACCTCGCCGGCAGAGGCGTAACAGACCTGTACGGGCTGCAGGAGGTGTCGCCCTCCGTCGCGGTCTACAACTCGAACAGCACGTCCAACGGGGGCACGCTGCGCATTCGAGGCGTGGGCACAACGGGGAACAACCCCGGCCTGGAAGCCGCGGTAGGCACGTTCATTGACGGCATCTATCGCTCGCGCGCGGGGCTAGCCTTCGACGACCTCGTGGATATCGACCGCGTGGAGGTCCTGCGCGGACCGCAGGGCACGCTGTTCGGAAAGAACACGATCGCCGGCGCGGTGAACATCATCACACGCAAGCCGGAATTCGAGAACAGCGCCGAAGTCACGCTGGGGCTCGGGAACCTGGATTCCCGGGAGGCGGCCTTCGTCGGCAACGCCGTGCTGGCGGACGAGGTCCTGGCCGCACGCGTGAGCCTTGCCTACCGCAAACGCGACGGCGGCTACGAGGACATCGATTCCGGCGATACCTACGACCACCGGGACCGCCGCTACCTGAGGGGCCAGCTCCTGTGGGCCCCGAACGACGCCCTGGAGATACGCGTAATTGGCGACTACACCGAAAAGGACGAGTCGTGCTGCCCGGCGTCGTTCTGGATAACAGGCCCCACCAGCGCGATTATTGGCGCTCTCGGAGGCGACATCACTCCGTTCGCACCCGATGGGGACGCCCGCGTGGGCGCGAACTACCCGCCGTACGAGGATGTAAGGAACCGGGGACTGTCGCTGGATGTGACATGGGAGGCCGGGGCCGGCATGACCTTCCGGTCGATCACGGCCTACCTGGATTTCCGGATCTCGCGCGGTCAGGACATCGATTTCACCAACGCCGACATCCTGCATCCCCAGGACACTGAAGAGGCGTTCGAGAACTGGTCCCAGGAGTTTCAGTTATTCGGAGAAACGGACGCCTTTTCCTGGCTGGCCGGCGCCTATGTGTACACGGAGGACATGGAGTCCACCGAGCAGATCGTCCTGTCCCATCACGGCGGCGCCTACGTGGGTGCGCTGTTCGGCAACCCGGCCATCGCGCCCCTGTTCATGGGCGATCCGGCGGGCCGGGGCGTTCCCGGGCAGGGTTTCGACGCGCTGTATTTCTCCGAGGCGGAGGGGTGGTCCCTGTTCACGCACAACACCTGGCAGGCGAGCTCGGCGCTGGACCTGACCCTGGGCCTGCGTTACTCGACGGAAGAAAAGGACGCCGGCGCGATCGTTAACGGCGCCCCCTTCGGGGAGTTCGTCAACGACCCCTTCTGCGCCGCGTTCGGGAGCGTTCCGACCTTCTTTTCGCTCTGCGACAACCTGAGCTACAACAACCAGGCGGACGAGAGCAAGGTCACCGGCACGCTGAAGGCATCCTGGCGGTTCGGTGACGACGTCAACGGCTATGCTGGTTTCAGCCGGGGCTACAAGGCCGGGGGCTTCAATCTCAACCAGGAAGCCGTCGGATTCCGCGATGCCGACGGCAATTTCGTCGACCAGAGCCGTTTCGGACCGGAAACATCGGACTCCTGGGAACTGGGCCTGAAAGCACGGTTGCTTGACGGCAGCTTGACCGCCAACGGCGCCCTGTTCCATACCACCTTTGAGGGCTTCCAGCTCAATACCTATACGGGACTCGGCTTTACCGTCGGCAACGTCCGGGACGTGATAACCAAAGGGCTGGAAGTCGAGTCCTCGCTCGCGCTCGGCGGCGGGTTGCTCCTTACTGCAGGCGCCACTTATGCTGACGCGCGTTACGGCGACGACCTGGTCGCCGCCAATGGCCACCTTGAAGGCAAGCGGCTGACGCAATCGCCGCTGTGGCAGGGCAGCGCGTCGCTCTTCGTTGACCGGGAGATACCCGGGACCAACTGGCGCTGGTGGTCCAATCTGAACTGGTCGCACGTCGGCCAGGTCAACACCGGGTCCGATCTCGACCCGGAGAAGGTGCGCGGCGCATTCAATCTGTACAACGCCAACGTGGGAGTCGGGACGACCGACGGCAGTTACGAATTGACGCTCTGGGGCAGAAACCTGGCCGACAAGCGGACGAACAGTCTGGTGTTCGACTCCGTGTTTCAGCCCGGAAGCTGGCACACCTGGGTGAACCCGCCGCGTGCGTTCGGATTGACGTTGAAAGCCCAACTCCGCTAGGCCCCCGCTCGAGAGCAATTCCGGCTAGTATTCCGTCTGCCGCGCGCCGGTCCGCGTCGGGGGGAGAACATGCCTGTCGGATACCGAAAATTCCTGCTGTTCGCACTGGCCCTGATCGGGTCCTGGATCGCGGGCCTGACCGTGCCGCCCACCTGGATGGTGGAGCAGGTCGCTCTCGATGCCCGGGCGGACGAATCGGGTCAGCTCTACTACCAGGTGCAGGGCGAATCCGTTCCCTTCAGCCCCGTTCCGATGGCGCAGGCGCAGCTCAACCCCGAGCGGATCACGGGCTCCAAGGTGGAGCCCCCGATACGCGAGGAATACGTGTCCGTGGAGGAATCGGTCGACGGCGAAACCCGCACCGTCTACTACCGGCTCAATGCCGTCTTCCACTTCGGCTGGATATCGCTACTTCCGGCGTTGGTGGCGGTCCTGCTCTGCTGGGTGACCCGAGAACCCATCACCGCGCTGCTGGGCGGCGTGGTCTCCGGCGCGCTCATCCTGGGCCGCTACGATCTGACCGGCGAGGTGCTGATCCCGTCGTTCGCCACGACCAATTCAGCCAGTATTCTGGTGCTCTACCTGTGGCTGCTCGGGGGGCTGATGGGCGTTTGGTCGCGCACCGGCGCGGCCCAGGCCTTCGCCGAATTCGTCACGGCGCGGTTCGTGCGCGGGCCGCGCTCCGCCAAGCTGGTGGCCTGGCTCCTGGGCGTGGTCTTCTTCCAGGGAGGCACCGTGAGCACGGTGCTGGTGGGCACAACGGTCAAGCCCATTGCGGACCAGGAGCGGGTCAGCCACGAGGAGCTGGCCTACATCGTCGATTCCACCGCCTCGCCCATCGCCTCGCAACTCGCCTTCAACGCCTGGCCGGGTTACGTGCAGGCCTTCATCTTCGTTTCCGGCGTGAGCTTCCTGGCCACCGAGTCGGACCGCATCGCGTTCTTCTTCCAGAGCGTGCCTTTCTGTTTCTACGCGATCTTCGCGGTCCTGGGCACCTTTCTGCTCAGCGTGGAAAAGCCCCTGTTCCTGGGCCGGCAGCTCAAGGAAGCCATGGTGCGCGCGCGGGAGACCGGCGCGCTGGATGCGCCGGATGCCGCTCCGCTGGCCGCCAAGGAGTTGCAGGGCAGCAACGTGCCGGAGGGCTACAAGCCGCACATCCTGGAGTTCTTCCTGCCGCTGGGGACGCTGATCGCGCTTGCGGTGGGAACCTTCATCGCTTTCGGATCGCCCAACGTGCACTGGGCGTTCGGCGCCGCGCTCCTGCTGGCGGCGGGGATGGCGCTGGCCAAGGGCATGTCGCTCAAGGACCTGATGACCGGTTTTCAGGACGGTATCAAGGGCGTGCTGATCGGGTCGGTGATCCTGCTGCTGGCGATCACCATCGGCGGCATCAGCCGGGAAACCGGCGGCGGCCACTTTCTGGTCGAGCAACTCGGTTCCGCCATTCCGTATTTCCTGCTGCCCGTGCTGCTGCAGTTGCTGACCATCGTGATCGCGTTCTCCACGGGCACGAGCTGGGGAACCTATGCCGTGGCGTTTCCGCTGGCCATGCCGCTGGCCTGGGCGGTGGCGACCGGCCAGGGCCTCGCCCACCCGGAACTGTTCATGACGCTGTGTTTCGCCGCGGTCATGGACGGCAGCGTGTACGGCGACCAGTGTTCGCCCATATCGGATACGACGGTGCTCAGTTCCGTCTGTACGGGATGCGACCTGATGGACCACGTGAAGACGCAAATCCCGCAGGCCTCCATCGCCGCCGGCCTCGCCGCGATCTGCTGGACCGGCGTGGCCTTCCTGACCGCCTGACGCCCCGTTACTTTATTGCCTGCCGGGAAATGCGAACTGCGCCTTCTCGCGAACGCCGCCTGACGGCCAGCGTTGTGTGATGGTCTTGCGCCGCGTATAAAAGCGCACACTGTCGGGTCCGTAGGCGCACAGGTCGCCGAACAACGACCGCTTCCACCCGCCAAAGCTGTGATAGGCCACCGGAACCGGTAGCGGCACGTTGATACCAACCATGCCGACCCTGATCCTGTCGGCAAAGTAGCGCGCAGCTTCGCCGTCGCGCGTAAAGATGCAGGCGCCGTTGCCGTATTCGTGAGCGTCGATGAGTCGCATGGCCTGTTCTTCGGATTCGACTCGAACGACGCAGAGTACCGGGCCGAAGATTTCCTCCCGGTAGATACGCATTTCCTGCGTCACGTTGTCGAACAGGCAGGGGCCGAGGAAATGACCGTCTTCGTGACCGGCAACAACCAGCTCCCGGCCGTCCGCCACAAGAGTCGCGCCTTCTTCGACACCGATATCGACGTATCCGCGCACCTTGTCGCGATGCTCCTTCGTGACCAGCGGTCCCATCTGGTTCCTCGTGTCCGTGCCGGGGCCGACATTCAGCTCGGCAATCCGTTCGCCGAGCTTGTTCACGACGTCGTTCGCGACTTCGTCGCCAACGCATACCACGACCGAAACGGCCATGCAGCGCTCTCCGCTGGAGCCATAGGCCGCTCCGATCAACGCACTGACCGCGTTGTCGATGTCGGCGTCCGGCATCACGACGGCGTGGTTTTTTGCTCCGCCAAGCGCTTGTACGCGCTTGCCGTTGGCCGTGCCCGTCGAGTAGACGTAATCGGCAACCGGCGTCGAACCGACAAAACTGATCGCCTGGACGCGCTCGTCGTTGAGCAAGGTGTCCACGGCTTCCCTGTCGCCATTGACCACGTTGAACACGCCGTCGGGCAAGCCGGCTTCGCTGAACAGCCCGGCAATCAGCAGCGCCGGCGTGGGGTCTTTCTCCGAAGGCTTGAGTACGAACGTATTGCCGCAGGCGATCGCCATAGGGAACATCCACATCGGAACCATCGCCGGAAAGTTGAACGGCGTGATGCCGGCCACGACACCGAGCGGCTGGTGATCCGACCAGGCGTCGATTCGAGGGCCTGCGTTCTTCGAGAACTCACCCTTCAGCAGTTCCGGCGCGCCACATGCGTAATCGACGACTTCAACGCCGCGCTGGAACTCGCCCATCGCATCGTCGAGCACTTTGCCGTGTTCGTCCGTGATCGCGGCGCCGATCCGTTCCGCGTTCTCCTCGAGAAGCTGCTTGAAGCGGAACAGGATCCGGGCCCTTTTTGACGGCGGCGTGTCGCGCCATCCCGGGAACGCAGCCTGGGCGGCGGTGATCGCCTCTTCCACCGTCGATTTGCCTGCCATCGCGACGTGGCGCGAGACGGCTCCGGTCGCAGGGTTGTATACGGGTCCCGGTCTGTTCGAATCCGATACCCGTTTGCCGTCGATGTAATGACCGAGTATTCGCACGTCAGACGATCGCAAGGCTGTGCGAGACGTTTTTCACGATCATGTAGTTGTGCAGTCCCTCCGTGCCGCCTTCGCGGCCGAATCCGCTGTGCTTGACGCCGCCGAAGGGCGTCTCGGGCAGGGACGCTTCCAGCGTATTGATCGAAACATTGCCGGCCTCGAGTTCCTCGACGAGCCGGTCGGCATAGTCCGCGCGGTTGGTGTATCCGTACGCAGCAAGGCCAAACGGCACGGCGTTCGCACTGCTGATGCCTTCGTCGAGCGACGCAACCGGGTTTACGACGGCGAGCGGGCCGAACGGTTCTTCCTGCATTACGCGCGCATCGTCCGGCACGTTTGCCAGCACGGTGGGTTCGAAGAAGTACCCCTTGTCGCCCATTCGGTTCCCGCCCGTCATGAGCCGGGCGCCTTTCGCCACCGCGTCCTCGACGAAGTCCGCCAGCGCCGGCGGCCTGCGTTCATTGGCAAGCGGTCCCATTTCCACGCCGGCGTCGACGCCGTTGCCTACGACGGTTTCGGCTGCGCGGCGGACAAAAACGTCGAGGTATCGGTCGAAGATGCTCTCATGCACGAAGAAGCGCGTCGGCGAGGTGCAGACCTGGCCCGCGTTCCGCATCTTTCGCACGGCGCCGCTGACCGCGGCCGTTTCCACGTCCGTGTCCTCGCAGACGATCACGGGTGCATGCCCGCCGAGTTCCATGAGGACCGGGGTCATGTTCTGCGATGCCAGTGTTGTCAGGTGTCTGCCGACCGCCGTGGATCCGGTGAATGCCACGAGACGCACCTGGTCCTGGCGGATCAGGTAATCGGAAATCTCGGACGGTGTGCCGAACACCAGGTTCAGTACACCGGGCGGCAACCCCGCGTCATGTAGCGCTCTCGCAATTTGCAGCGCGCCGGCCGGCGTTTCCTCGGCCGCCTTGAGAATGAGGGAGCATCCGGAGGCGATGGCGCCGGCCACCTTGCGGCAGGGCTGGCTCATCGGGAAGTTCCAGGGCGACAGACCGAGCACCGTGCCGATCGGCTGGTGATGGACGATATACCGGACGCCGGGAGCGCTGGGTATCACGCGCCCGTACGTACGGGTTGTCTCGCCCGCATCCCACTCGAAGAACTCGCAACCGCGAATCACCTCGAGCCTCGCCTGTGGCAAAGGCTTGCCGTGCTCGGCGGTGATTGCGGTGGCAATTACCTCCTGGCGTTCACGCATCAGCGCGGCCGCTCTCAAGAGGACATTGGCTCGTTCAACGGGCGGCGTTTTGCTCCACACCCTGAAGCCTTTCCCCGCGGCCTCGAGCGCGTCGTCCAGATCGCTCCGCTCCGCGTGCGGCAAGCGGCCGATTTCCTCCTCGGTCGCCGGATTCAGTACCGAGAGGTCGCCGTTCGTCTTGCGCCAGTTGCCATCGATGTAGAGATTCAGGTCCGGGTAAGTGCTCATCGCTTGCCTCGCGTGCCGGGTTACGGCCGAGATTGGCACGCGCCTGCAATACGATCAAGCGATTTCAGAGAATTCAGATATTCAAATATCTAATAGCTGACTTCATGCAAGGCCTTGAGGAATTCGAACGCCGCCGGCGACAGGCTGTCCGGCCCGCGGTAGGAGATGCCTACCGGCCCCTTGCCGAAGGGAACGGACCAGTCGAGTTCGACGAGAAGTCCGCTGGCGACGTCCTGAGCCACGACGTGCTCCGGCATCAGCCCGACGAGATCGAGTTCCTGGAACAACGATCGATTGGCCAGATACGAGACGGACTCGAGCACCCTGGGCGGAGCGTACTGGCCCTTGCTGACGAAGTACTGGTCGATCTGCCGCCGCAAGGTCGTTTCGGGAGGCGGGAGAATCCAGCCGAACGGCCGGATCTGTTTGAACGTTACCGACTTCCTGCCGGCCAGAGGATGCTGTTTCCCGGCGACCGCCACGACCCGCGCGTCAAAGAGTTTCTCCTGCACGAGCTCAGGCCTCGCCCTGAATGCGGGAAGCCGGCCGACGATCATGTCGATCTCGCCCGAATACAGCGCGGGCATGAGCGCGTCATTCGTGCCCTCGACGACCTTGATTGCGACATTCGGCCGTTCGGCGATTGTCTTCCTGATAGCGCTGGGCAGGAGGATGGGTGCGGCCGCGATCAGCGTGCCGACAACGACCCGCCCGCTGCTGCCCTCGGTCAAGTCGTCGAGTTCCTGAGCGGCATTGGAGACCTGGCCCATGATCAGATTGCCGTGGCGAATCAGCGCCTCCCCAAAGTCGGTGGGGATGACGCCGCGATTGGTACGCCTGAACAACTGCACCTCGAAGTCCAGTTCGAGATCCTGGATGAGTTTTGTCGCCGCGGGCTGCGATATCTGCAGTTCACGGGCCGCGTGCTGGATGCTCCCGAATTCCCCCACCGCCACCAGCAAACGCAGCTGCTTGAGCTTCAGACGCGTGATCGCGCGATCGACGATACGGGTATGCCGGGCAACCATGCAAATCCCCCTAGAAACGGATGCGTTGCGCTTCCTGCTCCAGCCTGCTGACTACGCTCATTGCCGCAATTGCCGAACTCTTCGGATTGCCGGGCAGTGCGTTGCCCCTGATCTCGAAGGAGAACCGGCCGAAGTCGCCGGTAGCCACGATCTCGTGGATGTTCCGATCCACGTTCGGGTCGGCGATCAGCGTTACCTGGGTCTGGTCGAATCCGGCACCGGCGAGCGCCACGGCGGCAGCCACGTTGGCGTTCTCGGGGTATTGAATGGCCGCGGCACGCGCAGTGCCTTCGAAATGAACCTGAGCATCGCCGGCGACATGATCAAGATCGAGTTGCTCGTCAGCGGGCGAACCCTTCCAGGCCTTCGGCGGCTTGCGGCCGGTGTAGGTGACGGACTGCAGGTTGCCGACGCGCGCCGCCCGCAGGCAATCAAGCGCACCGATCGCCCCGCTGACGATATAAATCGTCGCGTTACCTTCCGCGGCGGCCCGGTCCAGGTCGCTGTAGAGCCCTGCATCCGCCAGCCCGCCCACCGATACCGTCGTAAGGTCGATACCGCGGCGAAGTATTTCGGGGCCGTGGATCTTCAGCGCAACGTGGCCCCCGCAATCGATCATGTGGTCGATGTCGTCGGGCAGATCGGCCGCGGATGAGACGCACACGAAGTCGGGGAACTCGCCCGCAGTCTCTTCCAGGAGTTCGGGAAGAACGAGAAGCGCACGTACCGCGAATCCCCTGCGTTTCAGCTCGTCCCGTACGTAGCCGCCGATCGCTCCTGTGCCGATGATTCCAATCTGCATGATTTCCTCCGTCTTGGAATTGCCATTATCGCATTACCAGGCGCGTTTGGTATCGTATTTTTGTATATCAAGTTCCGGCCTTTCCGCGTGAACTTTGCGTATGTTGCTTTGGGCATGGCTGCCAAATACTCGAAGCACGACGCCAAGGACTATGCCCGGGAACGCATGCGCGGCATTTGGGCGGCGGCGCTGAACCCGTTCAACGACGACCTGTCTTTCAATGAAGCGGGCCTGCGGTCGAACATCAGGCACTGGATTGACGATCTCGGCATCAAGGGCCTGTTCATCGCGGGCAAGCAGGGCGAGTACTTCTCCATGAGCCTCGCCGAGCGCAAGCGCAACTTCGAGATCGCGGTCGAGGAGTGTGCAGGCAAGGCCGGCGTCATCGTGTCGGTATCGGATCAGAATTTCGACACGGTCAGGGAGCTGGCGCATCATGCCGAGGATTGCGGCGCCGACTACGTCGTGGTTCACGCGCCCGTCCTGAGCTTTGTCCATGACCGGGGCGAGGTGCTCTACCGGTACTACAAGGCGCTGTGTGACGAGCTCGACATCGGCATCGCAATGTGGAGCCACCCGGACTCCGGCTACCTGATGCAACCCGAGGAGTGCGCGCGCATCGCGGAATTGCCCAACATAGTGGCCATCAAGTATTCCGTGCCGCGCGAGATGTACGTCAGACTCACGCAGATGGTCGGCGACACCATCCAGGTCTCGACGTCGGCGGAAGACGACTGGCTCGACAATATTGAAGAACTCGGCTGGCGGCTCTATCTCTGCTCCTCGCCGCCGTATCTCCTGCAGACGAAAAACGACAGGCGCATGGACGAATACACGCGCCTCGCATTCGCCGGGAAGTTCGAGGAGGCGCGGCGTGTTCGCGACAGTCTGAACCCGGTGCGCGAAGCCATGGCGCGATCGCGCCCGGCCGACAAACCGCAGGCCTTCGGCAAGTACTGGCAGGAACTGCTCGGTCAGGTCGGCGGGCGTGTGCGGCCGCCTATGCTGGAGCTGACCGACGCCGAGAAATACGCGATCGACAGGGCATTCGAATCCTGCGGCCTCAAGCGGTAGAGGTCCTGTCCAATCGCCGATTGAAGGACGCCGTCCGTCCGGCGCCTACAGCTCGACCCAACCTTCCGGCGGCTTGCCCTTGCCCGGATGCAGTTCGCCGCATTTCCGACAGGTCCGCGCTCTTTCGTCGGCGTGGAACGCCGCAAAAATCTTCGGCAGCGTCTCGACGATGGCGCCCGGATTCGTCAGGGCAACCTCCACGCGGTGGACCCGGGCCTGGCAATTGAAGCAATACCAGACAAAGGCGTCCTTCATGCCCATTATGCGCGGCGACTCCACGACGATGCCGATCGAACCCTCCTGGGGTCGTTGCGGCGCATGGATCGTATGCGGGGGAAGGAGAAAGACTTCTCCTTCGCGAATCGGAACATCGTAGATCCCGCCCTCGCCGGCGATCTTCAGGATCATGTCGCCCTTCAGCTGGAAAAACCACTCTTCCACCGGATCGTCGTGAAAGTCCACCCGCGTATTCGGCCCGCCGATGACCATGACGATCATGCCGCTGGCATCGTGCAGCAGTTTGTTGCCGACGGGCGGCTTCAGCTGGTCCCGGTTTTGCCTGACCCAGCGATTGAAGTTGAATGCCCGGAAAGTCGGGTGAACGTTCATGCAGCGCGAGTTCCGAAAGCCAACCGCCGAATTATCGCGCCTGTCTTCATTCCCTAGCGCGACGCAACGGCGCCGAATCGGAAACTGCCGGTAGCGTAGCACTCGCGGCCCCGGTGATGGATCCGCTCACGAATATCGAAGGTCGTGTTATGGAGGCCGGCCACGACGTATTGCTCGTCGCCGATATTGGTGCAAGCCAACAGGGCGGACCAGCGTTGGCCAGGGGATTGCCAGGCCAGACTCAGGTTGATCAGCGTTACGCTGTCCGCCTGCGCGATGTCCGGCGTATTGAGCGCATCGTTGAAGTAGTCGCTGCGAAAGGAATAGTCCAGCCTGGGCGTGAACGTTCCCATGGGCGTGGCAAAGTCACGGGCAACGGACAGGAAACCCGTCCATTCCGACACGCGTTCGAACTTGCTGTCCAGCGTGATTTCGTCGGCGCGCTCGTCGACGGCTTCGAACGCCGGGTCGAGCCATCCGAGCCCTGCTTCAAGGTAAATTCCGTTGGTGGCCAACAGGCTCAGTTCCACTTCCATCCCGCCGATTCCGGCCTCGGCCGCGTTACGGAAGATGGGCGCGGTATTGCCCCCGGACGGATCGAAAATGGACACTTGGATGTCCTTGTAATCGGTCGTGAAGAGAGCCCCGTTGAGACGCAGGCGATTGCCCAGGCCCGTGAATTTCCATCCGAACTCATACGAGGTCACAAACTCCGGGTCGAAGGTCGGAACGATGGTCAGCGGGGGAAAAACGCGCTGCGTGAACCCGCCGCTCTTGAATCCTTCCGACCAGGTGGCATAGAGCATCAGGTCATCGGTCGCCTGGTAGGACACGTTGAGCAGCGGCGTCGCTTCGGTTATTTCCACCTCCTCCGTCACGAACGGCAGAACGCGCGCGCCGACGCCGAAGGCCGGACGGTCGGGAACGTTGTCGCCGTCGGTGTCCACCGCCGTCCTGTCGGCGAGTATGTACTGGTCGGGGGAGAAGCTCTTCTTCTCGTCCGTGTAACGCAGGCCCAGCGTGGCGCGCCAGCGGTCGCTCAGGTCGTAACTGGCCTGTGCGAACAGGGCATTGCTCTCATTGTCGAATTCGCCGCCGCTGCGCACGTCCGCGGGCGGGAAGAAGACGTCATTGACGTTCAGCCCGTCTTCCGAGAACAGGTACAGGCCGACGATCCAGTTCAGGCGGTCCGAAAGACCGGTCCCGAGCAACTGCAATTCCTGGGCGAACTGGTCCTGCTCGTAGGTGTCCGTCAACAGGACGATCGGCAGCGGGGAATGGTCGCCGTCACGGGAGAATTCGCCTTCCAGCGTCCGTATTGACGTTATGGACTTGACCTGCAGATCGTCATTCACGTCCCAGGTTGCCGTCAGCGCATAACCCGCCGTCTCCAGGTCGGAGACCGTGGGCGCCGTGCCTGCATCGCGGCCGTCCCCCAGTATGTATTGGGCGTTGTAACAGGACGGGTTGCCGGGATTGCCTGCGCCGCTGAAAGGCTGGCCGGGAATCTGCGTGAGGCAGTCGGCGCCGCTGGTAATGCCGAACTGGGGCAGCACGATGGCCTGGATCCAGTTGTGCAGCAACGCGAAGTTATCGACCGGCGTGAGCGAGTTGATTCCCAGGGCCGCTATCTGCCTGCCGATGGCGCCGGGATCGAAATTGCCGTTCGCATCCACCGGGTTGTAGAAGAACGATCCGAAGCCGATGGCGGTAAGTTCCATGGGCGGCCCGTTTTCGCGATCGCGACTGAAATCGACGCTGAAATCGAGACTCAGCCTGTCCGTCAGTTCGCCGTAGAACCGCAGGCGGCCCGTGAGGGTATCGTCGTCGCCGAGGCTGACATCGTCGGCCATGCGGTGCACGTATCCGTCCTGGCTCAGCCTTGCGACCGAGAACCTTACGCCGGAGTTGTCGGACAGCGGCAGGTTTCCGCTTAAGCGAACGTCCTGGCGTTCGTCGCTCCCGAGCTTCACGTCGACGCTCCCGGAGAATGCATCACCCGGCGCCTGCGTGATGATGTTGATCGCGCCGCCGGTCGTGTTGCGGCCGAACAGCGTGCCCTGCGGCCCGCGAAGCACTTCGATGCGTTCGATGTCCAGCACGTCCAGGACCGCGCCCAGGGAGCGGGCAACGTAAACCCCGTCTATGTAAATGCCCACGCCGGGGTCCACGGTGGGGACGAAATCCTGCTGGCCGATGCCCCGGACATAGACGGCGGCCGCCGAATTGGATCCGCTGTGGCCGGGGCTGTTCTGAAAGGTCATGTTGGGCACGTAGTTGGCCAGGTCGTCCATCCGGTCGATGCCGCGAGCGTCCAGGTTTTCGCCGCTGAAAGCGCGGATCGATATGGGCGTCGACTGCAGGTCCTCCGTTCTCTTGCGGGCCGTAACCACAATCTCCTCGAGGGTGATTTCCACCCCGGCGCGGGAGTCGCCCGAATCGGTCTGGGCTGCGCCGAAAACCGGAAACAGGCCAAGCAACAGAACGGCCGGCGCGGCGCCGGCTCCGGTCCGGATCATTTTGGAATCAGGAGTCATTGTGCGTTCCTCCAGGGTGTTTGGTGGCGGTCAATCCCTGCCCGCCTCAATGAGCTTCTCGGCGAGCAGTCCCGGGCTCGTAAGCAGCGCCTCGTGGTCGCCGGGCATCTGAACCAGCCGGTAAAGTCCGAGCCGGTTCGACATGCGCGGATGCCAGCCGGTTTCGGGGCCCGGCGGCAGCGCGATGTCTTCCGTGCAATTCAGATAACTTCGCGGCAGGTCGAGGTCGAAAAAGGCCTTCAGGTCCAGCTTGTCCCGGAACGGCTGGGCCGGCTGGGGCGAAAAATGGGTTTCCCACAACTCTCGCGCCGTGCCGAGCTCAACGCTGTTGAAGAAGGCTTCACGGCAGACTTCGAAAGGCAGCGTGAAGGAGTCGTCCGGACTTTGGGACAGGAGATGATCAACCAGCGCGCGGTAATGCGGGGGGTTCTCGTCGAGCAGGCACTGCCCGTCCAGCAGGACGAATGCGTTGTAGAACACCAGACGGCGCAGCCGGTCCGGCACCGCCTCGGCCACTTTCTGGATGATGGACCCGCCATAACTGTGGCCGACCAGAATCACGTCCGAGAGTCCGGAGTCGCGGATCAGGTCCACCACACCCCCGGTACAGCCCGCGTGCGTCATGCCCGTCTTGTCGACTCCGTGGCCGTGGCCGTTCAGCGTCGGAGCGGCCACCTCGTGGCCCGCCCGGCGAAGATGACCGGCCACTTGGTCCCACCCGGATCCGTCGTGCCAACCGCCATGTATCAATACGAACTGCACATTCCTTTCCTCTCGCGTCGGCCTCGATCGCACCGATCAGGCAATGCGATCGATGTCTTCTTATAGTCCCAGCAGCGAGAAAAAGGACCTGTCGATTGCGACAGGGAGGCGGTCGCCCGTAGCCGGCGGATCGGCCGCGAAAATGCTGTTCTATAATCGTTTTTTGCCGGGACAGCCGGTCACAATCCGGGCCCGGCATGGAAATGCAAAGTTCGGTCTGGGAGTTCTACGAGAGCGTCGGCGACATCGACACCCGGCGCAATATGCACGGTTTACTGTCCCGTCAGACGGAAGAACTCGGGTTCGAACAGTACGCGTTTTTCTCGTTTCAGCCCGGAAAGCGCCCCGAATTGATCTGCAGCGAAGGCTTGCCGCTAGGCCCTTACCTGACGGAGCGGGCGTTCACGGTGGACCCGATCCTGCATCGCGCGGAGGAGAACGTCACGCCGATCAGCTGGAACACGAGCCGGTGGGACCAACCTCTCCGTCAACAGGAGCACGCAGTCCTGTCGCAACTGCGCGATCTTGCGATCGAGTGCGGCGTGTCCGTCCCGGTGCATGGTCCGGGCCTCGCATTCAGCGTCCTGTGCCTGTCCACCCGCGAACGCCTTCGTCCGAATATGCGGATCAACGGAGAATTCGAAGCTGCGTTGCTCCTTCTAGGCGCCTACATCACGTCCATCAACCGGGAGAGAACACAGCTCGCCGAACCGCCTTCCCTGACCCTGCGGCAAATCGAGTGTTTATCCTGGACCGCGCAGGGCAAGACCGCGTGGGAGATCGGCCGAATCCTGAGCATCAGCGAGCGGACGGTCCGATTCCACCTGGGCAACGCGATGACGGCGCTCGATGTGGTCTCCAAACATCAGGCCGTGCTCAAGGCCATCGCGCTCGGATTGCTGCGTTACTAGACGACTCCGCCGCTACCGGGAAATTCCTGAAGTTCGCCGAACGGCGTTAAGGCCCGCGGAACGGCCGGAGATCATGGCTTCCGTCAGGTACGTGCCGTTCTGGTACAGGTCGGAGATCATGGAGCCCAGTTGCCCAGCCTCATAAAGTCCGGGGATGGTTTCGTCGGCGCGATTCAGCACTTCGCCCTTCGGCGTTCGCTTCGCCCCGGCGGACGTGCATACAAGGCCCGGCTTGAGTTCGATCGCGTAATACGGAGGGGTCACGAGAGGCTCCAGCGTTGAAGGGTCCCTGTTGAAGAGGGGATCGGTCTTGTCGGCGCAGGCGGCGTTGTATTCGGCAACCGTCTTCACCAGCCGATCAGGGTCCCGATCCAGCTTGACCGCAAGTTCCGCGATCGAGTCGGCCCGGGTGATCCAGCCTTTCTCCACTTCCCTGCTGTTGTCTTCGCTCCAGTCGTACTTCTCTACCGCCATGTTCCAGGTCATCCACTTCATGCCCAGGCAATTGTTCCTGCGGACGCTCTCGTCGAAGATCATGTGCACGGGCATGACCCAGGCATGCAGGGTGTCGACGTAGTGGCCGTGCTGCTTCCATTTGTAGTGTGTACGGTTGAACGGGTAGGTTTCGTCGCCGAAACGGC
This sequence comes from Gammaproteobacteria bacterium, assembly GCA_026707445.1. GTDB lineage: Bacteria > Pseudomonadota > Gammaproteobacteria > Steroidobacterales > Foliamicaceae > Foliamicus. The sequence goes on along the minus strand of JAPOWV010000044.1, from coordinate 19,312 downwards.
GGTCGTCGGCAGCCACTTCGATCCAGCTGTAGCTGGCGTAGTCGAACGCGCGCATGAACGCTGTTTCGTATTCGGGTACCTTGAAAGCAAGATGAAAACCGCCGGAATTCATGCGGTTGCGCAAATGCCAGAGATCTGCGCCCGCGCGCTGCAGGATATGGATGCCGTCGCCGGTGTTGTACGGGCTGCCGAAGGTCGGGACGTCCGTCCACCCCGCGTAATTCCGCTTCATGTCCTCGTTGTGTTCATATCCGCCGCAGGCCATCACGACGCCACCGCGGGCCTTGACGGCAACCTTCCGGCCGCCGCGTTCGACAACAACGCCGAACACCTCGCCGCTGTCGCGATCCTGTACCAGGTCCACCGCGGGGCTCTCGTACCAGACCGTGACCGGGCGCCTGTCGATATTCTTCCGGAAAGCCTCCCATAGCCCTCCCGGTCGCGGCAGTATCGTCGCCTGCTCCCTGACCGCCGCTTCGGCGCCGAGATCGGCAAATTCGTAGATGGGCTCGGAAACCCGGTATTCCTGTTTGGCCTCCCTGGCGCGCTCTTCGATCCAGGGGTGGAGCCCCATCAGTTCGCTGGCCCAGAACTCCAGCAGGTCCTCTGGAACCGGGTTCGAATAGCTCAAATTGCGCTGATACTGCTTCATGGCCTCCTTGTCCTTCGGAATGACCAGGCCCTGACCCGAAGCACGGGAGTTTCCCCCGGCGTGCTCCTCCGGCGCCTTCTCCAGTATCAGAATCCTGGCGTCCGGCCGGGCGTCCAGCGCCTCGATCGCAGCGGAACAGCCAGCGACGCCAAAACCGACGATGACAACGTCGAATTCCTCCTCCCAACGGATGCGCTGACCACGATCACCTGTTCTTTCCATTGTTCTCTCCATCCGGCGCAGACCGGCACGCTCAGCACCGATCTGAAAGTTCTTCCCGGTCGACGATTACTTGGATTTGGCCAGCTCTGCTACTCCGCGATCAGACTGGCTACCCGCTTCTCAACCTCGCTCGCCACTCTAAGCATAGCTTCGAGTAATTGCTCGTCCACATCCAATTCGCCCTCGTACTCGGCCAGATTGCGCTTGCGGTGAGCCTGATCCAGCACGCGCCACTGGACATTGGACAGGCCGACAGTGTGCTGCAGACATTGAAAGACCAGATAGCGAGAATCGGCACGATAGCCTTCGGCCCGCAGAGCCGCGAGCGCCAATGCGTGAGTTGCGTTGTAAGCGAGGTCGAATCGGCTTTCCAGGCTGATATCGATGCGCCGACTATCGTCGAGCCGCAAGCTGCCCGAGCGCAATAGTCCTTCAAGCTCCGCGCGTGCTGGTGATTCCAGCTTGAGTTTGCCAATCCGCACAAGGTTATTGAGCTCATCTTGCGGCATCGTTGTCTCCGATGAGCACATGGTGTTCGCCCTCGATTACGCGGGTCAAGAACGGGTTGCCAGCGGCTCGCCTGCCCTCGAACTCCGCAATGGTGTAGAGCGTTGGGTTTATCTTTCGGGCAAGACTGGCCTCGACAGAGGCAAACGCCTCAAACAGCGCCTCCAGCGTCAATTTATCAGCTACGACCAGAAGGTCGATATCGCTACTTGCAGTGTCCGCTCCTTTCGCCACGGAGCCGTAGATCAGGGCGAGCGCAATTTTCTCGGCGAGCGGCGCAAGAGCCTGCCGGATAGGCTCCTCCATGGCGACGGTCTTGCGCACCATCGCACAAAGCTCATCAAAAACCGGGCAGTCGGGGTTCGCCTGGAAGTGCTTCTGCCTGCCGATGTGCTTCGCAATAACCAGGCCGCTTGACACCAACCGTCTGAGTTCGCGCTGCACAGCGCCCGAGCCGGAGCCGGTCAGCCGGATCAGTTCGCTGGCGAAGAAGCTGCGCGCCGGCTGCCCGAACAACAGCGCCAGAACACGCTGCTGAGTAGTGGTAAAGAGCGCATCAGCAAGACTGGTCGGTGCGCGTGAGCGACGGACCGCTTTGCCGCTGGCCGGTAGTGTTGAAGCTATCCTGCCCATTGCGGGCATATTATTGCCCATAATGGGCAGGAAGCAAGCCCCTTGCTATATCTGCGCAACGATTTTGCTTATTTGTTTGCTTGCCAGGCCAAGTCGGGGAGACGGAAACGCAGTGCTTTGCGCAGAATTCTCCGCAGTTTCCAGGGACCGAAGGGTGACGCGGCAGGCAGTGTTCTGAACATCACCAGCACACGTTGCTCCCATTGAAAAGTGTTTCCGTAGTACCACGAGAGTCTTGTGATAGCCGCCGTTCGCCGGCGACGTCTGTTCTCGTAATCCCTCAATCCTGATCCCGGGTCCATCGCGCGTCGAAGGCTGTCCGCGAGGATGACCGCGTCCTCGATGGCCATGCAGGCGCCCGGGCCAAAGGTCGGGGCCATCGGATGGGCCGCGTCGCCGATCAAGCTGACCCGGCCGTGCCCCCAGTGCTTGTCTGGAGGACGATCAAGAACTTCGTCGACAAGAATCCTCTCCGGGTCGGTACCGACGATCATTGCGCCGAGCTCTGCGGGGAATTCCCTGGAGACTGATCGAAGGAACGCCATGTGATCGTACTCGACATCCGCCAAGGTGGCATCGAACGGCTTGTTCCGACACAGGAACCAATAGGCCTCGCCCGGCCTGACCTCGGGAAATACACCGAGCTGAATTCCGGGAAGCAGCACCGAGAGAACCTCGTGCTTCGTGACCCTGGGCGTTGCGGCCATGCCCCGATAGCAGTAGTACCGCGCAGAGCGAAGTTTCTGACTTCCGAATAACGACGATCGGACTACCGAACGGACGCCATCCGCGCCGATCGCAATCTCTCCCGCAGCCTCCGTGCCGTCGGCAAACCGAAGCGTGACGCCGTTTTGGTCCTGTGTGACACCGACACACTCCTTCGCGGTATGCACCTGATCCGTATCCAGCGCTTCAAGCAGAATTCGCTGCAAATCGGCCCGATGCAATGCGAGTGACGGCGCGCCGCATGCGCGGGAGATTGCCTCCACGTCGATTGAAGAGATCAGCTTCCCTTTGGCGGACAGGACGTTGATCCGGAGCATTTCCGAACCCAGGGATCGAACCTGCTTGCCCAGCCCCAAGCTCTGGAGTGCCATGATGGCGTTCGACCATATCGTTACTCCGGCCCCCACCTCGCGAATCTCCCGAGCGCGCTCAAAGACCCGTGCATTGATGCCTGCGCGGCGCAACGCTACGGCCGCCGCCAGACCACCGATACCACCACCGACTATCAGCACCGTCATGATCGGAGAGGTTGGAGGGACGCTCAGACTTTCTCGGGCGTTCGCTTCTGCGGGTATTCCGTCCACAGGTTCAAGCGCCCTTCCCACGGCGCCTCGGCACCGAAGATGGTGGGATGGGCCGCCTCGACCAGTTTTCGGTCCGAGATTGAAATCGCATCCCGGTTCGGAAGCTTGATGCCGTTGGTATTCCAGATGAGAAAGCCGGGTTGCTGCCCCATGAGCAGCCAGGGCCACCAGATCAGGGACATATTCAGCGAATAGGTGGCCGACGCGTTGGCGATGGATGGGTCGGCGAGTTCGCGAACCAGTCCGTTGCTGGTCGTCTTTTCCGAGTACAGGAGGTCCGGGCCGGAGTACTCGAGCGGCCAGTTCTCCGGATCGAGCGGATGCTTGAGGTAAACGCCGGCGGAATACCGCGAGGTCCAGACCCGTTCACCGGCCTGCGACCACTCCATCGCGAACGGGTTGTCCGGACCGTACCGGGAAAGCATGGATCCGTCGTCGAGCAGGAAATGCGGCGCCTGGTCCGTCCACAGGGTCTGACCGCGGCCTTCCCGTTGATGAAAGGGACGCACCGTGCGCCCGTTGAGCGGATTGACGAACGACTCGAGCGGTTCGGTTTCTCCCTGGCCGTGATAGACGGTGGCTTCCCAAATGCTGATGAGACGCCCTTCCGGCACAACCTCGACCTGACGGCGAATGATGGTGGTGCTGTCGACAAGCCGAACCGGAGCACGCTCGGGAACCACCGCTTCCAGCGTGCCTTTGTACAGATGGAAGATGGTGTCGTCCTCAAGGCTGGCCAGGATCTTGATGAACGCACGGACATGGGACTCGGTCGTCGGAAACTCCAGCCGCGGAGGCGGTGACTCAGCGTCGCTGCGATCGGGAACGAAAAACGAAGTGGCGGCAGCGCCGGCGGTTGCGAGCGCGGTTCGGCGGGTCAATAGGGTCATGGGCTTCCTCTCAACTGGGCTTCGGTGACGCGCGGCATCGGGCCGCAGGCCGGAACGTTTCCGGACACGACGGGGCCTTCATTTGCCCGCTTGCAGATCCAGTGGTCGATCTGCGGTTTTATCGTGGCGTCATCGATGATAAAGGTCTTGTTCAGGCAGCGCTCGGCGCCGATGCAGGCCACGATCTGCTCGTTCAGATCGACGCGCAGCACCCCGCCAAACTTGGTCAGGTCCGTCGTCATGTAGGACGTGCCGCTGCGCTTGTCGGCATCGGGATGAAAAGGATTGGACGGAATCAGCACGCCGACGCGAATGATCGTGTAGGGCACGCCGGAATCCCGGAGGATGTGCTCGGATCGGTTCATGTCCTGGGAAAGCTCGTAGAGCGGCGGGCTCAGCGGGCAGTCTTCCCTGGGGTTTTCACCGCAACCGCCGCCGATGCTGATGAACTGCTTGACGCCCATGCGCTTGGCCCAGGGGACGAAGTTTTCGTACATCTGCGTATAGCTTGCCTCGGTACCGGGCCATACCTGCACAGTCTCGAACATCACGTCGAATTGCTTACCTTCGAGAGCGGCGGCGACTTCAGCCGCGATCATCGCATCGCCGACCACGTAGTCCACCGGCACGTCTTCCAGCTTGGAACGATCGGTGGTGGCCCGGACAAACGCCGTGACGTGATCACCCCGCTCGATCAGCATCCTCGCAACCGCCGATCCCGCATGCCCCGCCCCGCCGATGATCAACACCCGCTGCTGCGCCGTCGCCGAAGTCGATATGAGCACGACCAGCGCCGCAGCAACACGCAGCGTATGAGTCAGCGGATATCTCGGCATGGTGTGATCTGCTCCATCCGGTCCGGCTCAACCTGTTTCGCTCAGAATGTACTCGCGACCCCTGTCAAAGCTTGGAAGAAGCTTGCAACCGTAGCTCGTGAGTTCATCTACGAGGTTCGGATCGTCAAAATCCTTGCGATTTTTGTTGAGAAAGCAACTCGCACGGTCTTCAGTTTGTCTAAGGTGGTCGAGAACTGCGGAGTAGATATGCGCATCCTGCGGTGACAACTCGTGCTCGTCCTCGTAGTTTTCCGCAGACGTCAAGACCGATGTCTCCATTGGTATAACGCGAGCAAATCGCAATAGTCTGGACCGCACCGACTTGAGACGCTTCTCATCCTCATCAACAGCGCGAAGAAGAAGTGCCGTTATGTCTCTAAAACCTTCAAGTTGATTCTTGAACTCTTCATTGCGAGCAATCTGTTGAAGTTCTTTGCTCAGTTCCCGATCAATATGCTGGCGGCCCTTTTTCCTGCGCACAAGCGTTTCGTAAGGTTCGATCAATGCGTACGCGGGTACAACCAACTCAATATGCTCACCTTCGGCAAGTCTTAGGATCTCTTCACAACTACTGCTCTGCTCCTGGAGAAAGGCCAGCTCCAGCACAAAGTTGGATTCAATATAGACGTTCACACCGGTACTTCATATTCGATGCGCCCATCTTTGACTGCCGAAAGCAATCCACTTTCGGCAAGCCAGCTTCGATTCTCGGCAAGATCCTTTGCCTCGTCCTCTAATCGCGTCAATTCACCAAGCCAAGCGCCAACAAGCAACTCGAACGCGCCCCCGCTAACGTGGCTGGGATCAATCTCGGCGCCGGCAAAATACTTGGCAAATTCCGGCTGCATGTCAGCCTCGTGCGTCGGTGGGACCTTGTCGGGATTCGTGCCGGCATCTTTCCAGAGATACAAGCGATCCGGTGTGATCAACAAAAAGTAACCTGCAACGCGCCGGATATCGTGCGCAAGCAAGTTTCGTCGCACCTGGGCTGCCCAGTCACACGAAGTTCCGAGCCGGCGCTTGATCTCGGCAATCGCCGCGATCTGACCGCTCCTATCAAAAACAGCTAAATCCGCAAGCAATTCAGTAAGCCCATCATTACAAGAGATTCCAAGAACTTAGAGCATATGCGCGCCCCCGAAGGTGGTCAACCAAATAAAGGGGCAATCTGTCGCAATAAAGACCGACGACACCAAATTCCAAAGTCACACACACATTCCCGCGGAGCTGATCTACAACTGGATCGCGGAGTTTCAGGGTTGGCTTAACGGTCGCGGAAGGCGGTCTGCTTTTCTACGAAGGGTTCGCGCCAATCGGGGAAGGCGTCGCGGAATTTCTGGTTGCGTTGGCCGTAGTAAACGAGCGCCTTGCCGGTGCCGCCGTTCCACAGGTCGAAAGCGGGATCGGCATACTCGGAAAAGAATGCCGTCAGGCGTGCGTCCAGGTTCGCGACAACCTCCGCAAACACCGGATCGTCCACGAGATTCCTGGTCTCGCCCGGATCGCTGGCCATGTCGTAGAGCTCGTTCGGCGACGCCAGGAAGCGTTTCGTGTATTTCCACTGCCGGGTCTGGATCACCCGGGTGGAGATGTATTCGAAGAAGACCTCGTCTTCCCAGGCCAAGTCCTGGCCGCGCAGCATCGGCGCGAAGCTCTCTCCGGGAGAATTGGCGATCTCCAGATGACCAAGACCCAGGTATTCGAGCAAAGTCGGCAACAGATCGAACTGATTGACCATGGCGGTTTCCGTGGCGCCCGCTTCAATGCGGCCGGGATGGCGAAAGATCAACGGCACCTGCATGTTGGCGTTGTAGGCCGGCTCGGGTTCGCCCCAGGACGAATTGCCCCACAGGCCGAGCTGTCCCCAGCTTGATCCCTGGTCGGCGAGAAACACCACCAAAGTCTCGTCGCGCAGGCCCAGTTCATCCAGAGCCGCCAATACCGTGCCGATGCCCTCGTCCACATGCGTCATTTCCGCGGCGATGTTGATCATGGCCGTCTTGTTGTTGAGCGCGTCGATGGCCGACCAGGGATAGGTTCCGCCCTCGGTCGGCTCGGGCGCGGGCGCCGTATTGTTCCTGGCCCACTCCCGCATGTACGGGTGCACCCGGTTCTGCGGCATGACGGGCACGTTGTTCTCGTAGTAGTCCGCGTGGCGGGAGACCGGCGGTTGATTCACCGTCGGCGGCAGAATGTACGGCCCGTTGTAGGACAGCCAGAGGAAGAACGGACGCACTCCCTGTGCCGATTCTTCTTCCTTGTAGTGGGCAAGGAAGTCCACCGCCCGGCGGGACCAGAAGTCGGTGAGATGTTCGTCCCGGTCGAGCACGTTATAAGTCTGGCCGTTATCGAAGATCTGCGCATCGACGAAACTGGACGTATGGCCACCGCGAAACGTGGTCCACCACTGAAACCCGAGCTGGGGCTTCTCATGCCGGCCCAGGTGATATTTCCCGACCAGGCCGGTGTAATAGCCGGCGTCGGCCAACGTCTGCGGCAGGTTGCGGAATTCCTCAATCGCCGCGTAGTCCTCCACCGCGTAACGGGCCGGCAGTCCGTTGTGCACGCCATTGGCCGACGGAATCAGCCCGGTCATCAACACGGCACGCGACGGCGAGCACACACCGGAGGTAGCGTAGGCGTGAGCGAACAGCAAACCGTCGCGCGCCAGTTTATCGATATTGGGGGTTCTGATGTCCCGATTGCCGTACGCCCCAAGCAGGTTGGGGCTCTGGTTGTCGGTCATGATGAGAAGGACGTTGGGGCGTTCCTGGGCTGTGGCGGCGGTTGCGACAAAGGCTGCCAGGGCGATAGCTGCATAGACCCTAAGGCCTCGCTTCGCAGTCACTTTCTCTAACTCGCCCATTCCAGTCGCAACTTCTTCTTCTCCGCAACACAAGCGCGTAGGTACAGGTTGATCAGACTCTGATACGGAATGCCGCTTTGCCCGGCAAGTGAGCGGAAGTAGTCGATCGTGTCTTCGTCCAATCGGATCGTCAGTTGTTTCTTCGGTTTCCGAAAGTACGGGGTCTTGACCGATTTTGAAAAGTCGTATGAGTCTTTCATTGCAAACGGTTTCCGTTCTCTGCGAGGAGCGCTGTCGACCATCCTAATCAGCCAAAATTTGGTCGAGCACTGCTTTCATACCCGCTGGCTGGTAATTGGAACTGAGCATCTGACTAATGATCAATTCTCGAAAGTACTCATACGCCATGCCGCGAACGTACTTTCCTGCGAATTCGCGCAAAATATCCCGTCCTCGGAAGTGTTTCCTCCAATCCTCCGTGGTAAGTGCTTCACTGAGCGACCGGCGTTCCGTCTCTACTAGCTCACGGATGTCACCAATGTTTAGTTTGGTTTTCAGCCGATCATTTATTCGATTGACCGACCTCTCTATCGAATTGAATAAATCAGCGCCAATGTCATCCGACATAGGATTGGCGCCTAATTTCAAATCGCCGACCAACTCTGAATTTACTTTGGATCTGATTCGGTGACCAACTAGCCTTCCAATTTGATTTTCTGCTATTTCCCTAAGGCACTGATCTATTTTTCCCAAAGATGAAAGATCAGCATGAGAGCACCCTAGGTGGCCCAGAGCTTCGTCAATAAACTTAGGTTCCAACAGATAGTTTTCGATGTGATACTCGTCCCACGAAAAGTGCCGACGAAACTCGCTGGTTGGGACAATTTGAGGCCCGGAGTCTTTGTCCACGACAGAGTAGATTTTGACGGGAATGCTACCTGCCTCGACACTGCGCTCCAGAGTTCGGTGAAGCCTTTCTACCCTAAAACGATTGCCTCCAGAGACTAGGTTGATTTTATTCTCTATCGATGGGAATAGACGTGACACCATATGCAAATCAAACTCGGAGTCTTGGCCTTCAAGAAACACTACCTTTGCACCGGGGCTATAAGTCGCCAAGTTGCCCACTAGTTCCAAAATAATTGACTCAACCTCCTCGCCTGGGTGAAGTTCGTGCATCTGATTGCCAGTCTCTTCGGAGTCTGTTGCGTGTTGCATGTGAAATACTTGTAAGTCTTCGTGCCCGATGGCTTCTCTAAGAAATGCATCGGAGTGAGTCACCAAGCAGATTTGGTTTTCCAACTCTTTACCGATGTGTTTGTAATAGAACTGCGGCAGACCACGCACCAGAGCAGGGTTCAGGTGCAACTCCGGCTCGTCCAAGAGAATGACTGAGTATCTGGGTGCGGAATTTCTGAGGCGAAGGTAGCCGAAGAGTATTTCTTTCTCACCAGACGACAGGTCATTTATGTCGTGCGTGGGTCCGTCTCCGGTTTGTACAGGAAAACCCAAATTCCCGTCACTGGTGGGTACTGGACCCAGAAAGGTCTTCCCCGGGAAGAAGGTCTTGAACAACTCCCGAAGAGTTTCCGTAAGCGGTTGCGTCGTTTCGGCCGAAGCATCGCGACTAAAGTGCTTTTCTTTTAGGCTCTGTTTAACAAATTCGGCCGCCATTTCGCTCTTGATGTTGGAGTACTTGTTTTGGGCGTTGTATAGGGATGTCGTTCGCAACCGTTCTTCTTCTTGGTCGAGGTTTAGGTTGATTCCGCCGAGTTCCTCGCGAGCATAGTTTCGGTGCGCTCCGTGATAATCGATCACACCTATGCGCTTCGGATGAAATGAGGAGAACACTAACTCCAATAACACATTGTTTGCAGTCGCTGCTTGACCATCGGGGCTAATTTCCAATTTACCGCGTAGTAATCGATGATTAAGGCGCTCTTGGATTTCGGATAGTAGTTGTTTGAACTTCTCAACAACTTGTGGCTGGTAAGCTCGCAGTTCAGTGGCCAAGGAGTTTGCCGAGCGTCCCCAGGCTTGGGAGTTAGGGACCACTGTCTTCCAAGCTAACTCGAGCAACATGGAGCTAATGTTCTCTTGGATGAATTGTCTCTCTTCGTCTGCTAACTCAATATCTGCTTCGATTACCGCGGGTTGTGATCGGTTCCTTAGTAGCAGGGCCATACGATGCAAGTTGCGCATGTTTATTTGGAACTCGGTCATCCATTGATGCCATTCATTTGGCTGATAGCCGCCGTAAACGGACTTAAACAAACGGATGGCGTCTAGGACGCAGGACTTGCCACATCCGTTAGGACCAGCAACGACAATCATGTCCTTTAGGTCGGTTAGTTCGACTCGATTGATTGCGCGGAAGTTCTCTACTACCAAATTGACGATTTTCATTTCACGCCCCCAACAGTCTTTGTAATCAACCCTTCTTCTCCCGCTCCAAAGTCAGGATATCGACTCTTAACGTAAGCCGAGCGCAATCATCCTGAGTCGCTCTTTTTTATAACCAGATCGCGTTATTTGGAAATGAAACGAGGCATCATCAGAACATTACCGCTGAAGAGTTCAATCATTTCCTTAGTGTCCTCCTTGAAGGCATCTTCCGACACGATGCTGTAGCGCCAGCAAGTAAACAACTGCTCATTAGGATCAATTGATTTCAGCGCCAATTTCGCGTATTCCATTGCCTGCTTCGTATCACCGACTGCCCAGTAGGCGAGACCAATGCATTGAAAGTAGTTTGCACCGATTAGACGACTAGATTCGTCTTCGGCCTCATGAAATTCGATTACCTTAGCGAATTCTTCAGAACTAGCACTGCCTCGTAGTCCCCAAGAGGCCATTGCAAAGTTGAAAGCCGTATGAATGTCAACATTTTCAACCCTCTTACGGGAAAGCAAGTCCGCCGCTTCCTTGAACTTACGTGCAGCAATGTACACCAGCGCCAGTTCGATTCTGTTCGCGTCCGTAACAACTTCATGGTGAGTATCCGCCGTCGCTGATTCCAATATGAGTAAGGCGGCAGCGCGCATCTTTGGATCCTCGAAGAATGCGTCGCAAGCTAGGCCGATTCGTTCTCGCGTTCCCAGTGACACCACAGCAGGAGATCCAGCTACTCGTGAGGAGTCATCCGGGTCAGTTAACCGCAATGCTTGTTTGATAGAGCGCAGTGGTAGCTTTTCGGATTCAAGCGCTCGCAATGCTTCTTTTCTTGCTTCACTGAGTTGCCCGCTATCTGAAAGCACTCGAGCTCTTCGCAAGTGGACTTGAGGCTTTGCGTATCCTTGTTCAATTGCGCGACCGAACAAGGCTGCGGCCGGCTTAGATTCCCATTGCTCTTGCTTCAGGATGCCTAACCGAAAGAGAATTTCCCCATCGCTTTCGTGCAGTTTCTCGATCTCAGATAACTTGCGATCGGTTTCTTGGGACGTCTCAAACTCCCTGGACCTTAATCCAGCCACCCTTTCGGCCTTCTTCAGATAATCAAGCGCTCCCTCCCGGTCCCCCAAATTGTGTCTGACGATTTCCTTGACAATCCGCCTGTATTCCCCTGCAAGTCGGCTCCTTGGGCGATCCTTTGTGAACACCACCTGGTTCAATAGGGAAAGGCTGTCATATCTGTGGACAACCAATGGATCTCTTTTGAAGCCGAGCTTCTTCTGAAATGCCTTGATCTTCCTTTCCAGAATTCGGTCTTCATCGTCCAGATCGGGCACGTTCGACATGATGAAGTGCAATTGAATTTGCTTCCCGATAGATTCCTCGGATTCGGATCGAATGTCAGCGACAACTTTGGTCAGCCCGGTGAGGTTTTGCTCGTTCGGGAAGAAGAGAATCGCCACCGCGTCCGGCAATTGTCGAGTACAAATGCCACCCACGTCCGTGTGGCCCGTGCGAGAGTCGACAAATACGTGGTCTGGTTGCACCGTGCTCTTCCACTGTGCCTTCAAATCTTCAAACAAGAGAAACCCATCCCGCCTCTCATAAAGATCACCCCAGTCAATTCCACGGAAGTTTTCAGCGTAGGCTGCCTTTCTGGTACCCGCAGGCATTAGCCATAACTCACCACCGTCATCTCCGATATCGGGACACTTTTGCAGGTATCCATCGACCTCGGGCGCCTGTCCGGAATCCAAGTAGTTTCTTACGAAGTCGACGATTCCCGGTGCGGTTTTCTTCGGCTTGACGGCTTCGAATGTGTCAAGCCCAGGTGCTTCCAGATCGAAGTCAACCAGCAGGACCTTGCGGCCTCGTTTTGCGAGTTCCACGCCCGAATTGACCAGCGCCATCGTGCGCCCGACACCACCTTTGAAGGAGTAGAAGGTTGTGACGTACATCAAGCGGCCGGGCGCAATCTAAAACCCGCCTTTCGTTGCAGCACTTCCTTCGTTATTTCCAATTTTCGAAATGGAAGGACATTGCTCTTACGTTGTAACGGCCTGGATTCTGCAGACATTGTCACTTCCCGGAGTTGCTGCATAACTCTGGGATCTTCCAGGAGACGAATGTATCGATCATTCCCAATATTCTGAATGTTGATTCCCTTCTCCCATCGCCCAAGACTTGCTTCGCCAAGTCCCGTGATCTTTGCAAAGGCAGCGCGCGACAAACTGTGCTTCTTTCGGATATTCACAATCGCTGCGGGTGGAAGAACGCCCAGGTGCCGGCATACTGCTTCGTGTTTGATGTCTTCCGCCTCAGAATCAAGGTAGTGAATATCACAATCGTTGCAGTGGCGAACTGGCAGTTCGACCGTTAGCTCCACCGCTGAATTTCCAGTGCCGTAAACGAACTTGTCTCGTTGTATCGATGTAGAAATCGCGCTCTCCCCACATTGCGGGCACGCAAAAGCGGTGGCAACCGCGTTGGTCGTCGATTCGTTCATATGCTGTTTCGTATTCATTTCAAATTCGCCCTAGTTTTTCTCTGAGTAGTGGAAGCTCCTTCCAAAGATCTTTCCTGACCCGAGTTGCAGCTTGATGTAGATAGGCATTCCTGGCTCCAACTCGATCAACATCACGTAGCCCTTTGCACCGGGTGGCTTTTCGAGAATGATGGTCTCGACCTCGCAACCTGCTTCAAGCTGAGATGCGATCAACTCCCAAGCGGCTGGGTCCGAAAAATGCGTATCAAGAATCCCACCAGGATTCCGCACACTTTGCGGGCGCCAATCGGTTGGACGTTCCGGAGACCAGTCAACGACTCGAGCACTCTTTCTACGCGCAAGAGTAATCAGCTGGTGTCTTATGGACTTGTCTATGCTCATATGGGTTTGCCATCTCGTCTGTCTCCTCTTCTCGGTGTGCTCATATGATGACTATATTATATGTTAATGAAGTTTTGCAACTACCGTTCCGATCATATGGCTGTTAATTCCAAGCTTAAACCGATATCAGAGTTGATCCTTCCCAGTTAGCCGAGCCCATTCAGATAGGTGGACCCTCATATAGTGAAATTGCCCCGCGGCTAACGCTTATCTCCTCAAATCTCGAATTGACGCAGAAAAGCAAACAGGACAATGGCCGAATTAGCTGGCAGTTTGTTCCGATATCGACCGATCATGCTTGAGGCGAGAATCACGCGCACTTTTCGAATGGCGACACTACTTCATTGTTGAGATTCAGCATTCCGTTTCGTTGCGGGGCGTTTGAGTCAATCAAATCGCCTTACCCGCTCTGGTAAGCTGCCCGCCGGGGGTTAGAAGAACAAGCAACAACGTATGACCCGGAGCGCACGTTGGGGGATCGGCCGTGATTGACAAGCGCGGCCTTTCCGAACGCGATATTTGCACCAAGTTCATCACGCCCGCCCTGCGCGAAGCGGGGTGGGACGAGATGCTGCAGATTCGTGAGGAGGTCACCTTCACGAAGGGGCGCATCATTGTCCGAGGCAAGCTTGTCGCCCGCGGAAAGGCCAGGCGCGCCGATTACGTCCTCTACTACAAGCCGAACATCCCCATCGCGGTCATCGAGGCGAAGGACAATTCACACAGCGTCGGCGACGGCATGCAGCAAGCGCTCAACTACGCCGAAACTCTGCAAGCCCCCTTCGCGTTCTCGTCCAACGGGGACGGCTTCGTGTTCCACGACCGCACCGGCGCCAGAACGCCACGCGAGGCGAACTTGTCACTCGATGCGTTTCCCTCTCCCGACGGGCTTTGGGTGCGGTATCGCGAGTGGAAAGGCCTGGAACCGGAGGCCGAAAGCGTCTTTCTTCAGGACTACCACGAGGATAGCGGCGGCAAGACCCCGCGCTATTACCAGGTCAACGCCATCAACGCCGCCATCGAGGCCATAGCCAAGGGGCGGGAGCGCATCCTACTCGTCATGGCCACCGGAACGGGCAAGACCTACACCGCCTTCCAGATCATCTGGCGGCTTTGGAAAGCGGGCCGGAAAAAGCGCATCCTTTTCCTCGCCGACCGCAACGTGCTGGTTGACCAGACCATGGTCAACGATTTTCGCCCCTTCGGCGGGGCCATGGCCAAGCTCTCGACCCGGGCCAAGACCATCGAACGACACGACGGCACCCTTATGGAAGTGAGCCTTGCGGTCGACAGCAAACGCCGAATCGACGCGTCCTACGAGATCTATCTGGGTTTGTATCAAGCAGTCACCGGACCGGAGAACCATCAGAAACTCTATCGCGAGTTCTCCCCCGGCTTCTTCGATCTGATCGTGATCGACGAGTGTCACCGGGGCAGCGCTGCTGACGATTCCGCCTGGCGCGAAATCCTCGATTATTTCTCCTCGGCCACCCAGATCGGCCTCACCGCAACGCCGAAGGAAACGGAATATGTTTCCAACATCGCCTACTTCGGCGAACCGGTCTTCTCCTATTCGCTCAAGCAGGGCATCCGCGACGGCTTCCTCGCGCCCTACAAGGTAATCGGGGTGCATATCGACCGCGACATCGAAGGCTATCGACCGGAACACGGCCAACTCGATCGCGACGGCGAGGAGGTCGAGGACCGGATTTACAACGTCACGGACTTCGACCGCACGCTGGTAATTGATGGCCGCACGAAAATCGTTGCGGAGAAGATCACCGCGTTTCTCAAGGAGAGCGGCGACCGTTTTCAGAAGGCCATTATCTTCTGCGTCGATCAGGAACATGCCGCACGCATGCGCCAGGCTCTGGTCAACGAGAACGCCGACCTCGTTGACCAGAACTCGCACTATGTCATGCGCATCACGGGCGGTGACGCCGAGGGGCAAGCCGAACTCGACAGCTTCATCGACCCGGAATCGAAATATCCCGTGCTGGTCACCACCTCGCGCCTGCTTTCCACGGGCGTCGATGTGCAGACCTGCCGGCTGATCGTGCTGGACCGCAACGTCGGTTCGATGACCGAATTCAAGCAGATCGTGGGGCGCGGCAGCCGCGTTCACGAGGATACGCGCAAGTTCTACTTCACCCTCATCGACTTCCGCGGCGCGAGCAGCCATTTTGCCGATCCCGAATTCGACGGCGAGCCCGTGCAAATCTACGAGCCAGAAGAGGGCGAACCCATCGACCCGCCCGACGAACCGCCGATCAATGGAGACGACATCCTTCCCGACGTTCCCGGCGACGACGAGCCCCCAGCTGACGGCCCGCCGCTGCCGCCCGACAGCGGTCCCATAAAGAAGATCTATGTGGACGGGATCACCGCAAGCATCATCACCGAGCGGGTGCACTATCTCGACGAACACGGCAAGCTCGTCACCGAATCCTTGCGCGACTTCACCAAAAAGGCCCTGCTCCGACGCTTCGCGAGTCTCGACGATTTCCTGCGGCGCTGGAACGAGGCCGAGCGCAAGCAGGCGATCATCGACGAGATGGAGGCCGAGGGGCTTCAGCTGACCGTGCTCGTCGAAGAACTGGGCAGGGACCTCGATCCCTTCGATCTCATTTGCCATGTCGCCTTCGACGCCAAGCCACTGACCCGACGCGAGCGGGCCGAGAAAGTGAAGAAGCGCAACGTTTTCGCCAAATACGGAGACCAGGCGCGTGCCGTGCTCGACGCACTGCTTAACAAGTACGCCGACGAGGGCGTGTTCAATCTCGACGACGCCAATGTGCTCAGAATCCCGCCGATCGACCAACTGGGCACGCCGGTGGAACTGGTCCGCGCTTTCGGCGGCAGGCGACGCTTCGAGCGCGCCGTGCACGACCTCCAGTCGGCTCTCTACAGGGAAACCGCCTAGAAAATGGCAGTCAGCACGCTCGTCAAGTCCATTCAGGACATCATGCGCAAGGATGTGGGCGTCGATGGCGACGCGCAGCGCATCAGCCAGTTGTGCTGGATGTTCTTCCTCAAGATCATCGACGACCAGGACCAGGAACTCGAACTACTCAAGGATGGCTACCGCTCGCCCGTCCCTCCCCCTCTGCAATGGCGCAACTGGGCTGCCGACCCGGAGGGCATCACCGGCGAGGAATTAGTCCGCTTCGTCAACGACACCCTGTTTCCGAAGCTGAAGAAACTCCGGCCAGCAGCCGGTCCGCGCGCCAACGTCGTACGCGACGTGTTCGAGGACGCCTACAACTACATGAAATCCGGCCAGCTCATGCGGCAGGTCGTCAACAAGATCAACGGCATCGACTTCAACAACCTCGCCGCGCGCCAGCACTTCGGGGACATCTACGAACAAATCCTCAACGACCTGCAATCGGCCGGCAACGCGGGCGAGTACTATACGCCGCGTGCCGTGACCTCGTTCATGACGCAAATAATCGACCCCAAGCCCGGCGAGACGCTGTTCGACCCGGCCTGCGGAACCGGCGGTTTCCTCACCTGCGCCATGCGCCACATGCGCGAAAACTATGTGAAACGCCCCGAAGACGAAGCCACGATGCAAGTATCGCTCCGCGCTGTGGAGAAGAAGCCGCTGCCGCACATGCTCGCCGTCACCAACATGCTGCTGCACAGCGTCGAGGATCCGTCCTTCCTTCGTCACGACAACACGCTGGCCCGCCCCTACACCTCCTGGGGCACAAAGGAACGAGTCGATATCGTGCTGACCAATCCGCCTTTCGGCGGCAAGGAGGAGGACGGCATCGAGTCCAACTTCCCCCTGCGTTTCCGCACTCGCGAGACGGCGGACCTGTTCCTCGCCCTGATCATCCGCCTGCTCAAACCTGGCGGCCGGGCCGCCGTGGTGCTGCCGGACGGTTCGCTGTTCGGCGAAGGCGTCAAGACGCGGCTCAAGGAAAGCCTGATGAAGGAATGCAACCTGCACACCATCGTGCGCCTGCCGAATTCCGTATTCAAGCCCTATGCCTCAATCGGCACAAACCTGCTTTTCTTCGAGAAGGGCGAGCCGACCAGGGACGTCTGGTTCTGGGAACACCTGGTACCCGAGGGCCAGAAGCATTACTCGATGACGAGGCCCATACGGCTGGAGCACCTGGCGGATTGCGCCGCCTGGTGGGGCGGCGCTGAGCGCGCCGACCGCGAGGAAGGGAAACGCGCTTGGAAGGTAAGCGCCGCTGAAATAGAGGAGCGCAGCTACAACCTCGACATCAGGAATCCTCACACGGAGGTAGAGTACGTCGGCAATCCCGAGAAACTGTTGGCAGAACTGACTCGCGCTGAGGAAGAAGTGAATATGGTGCGAGACCGGTTGAAGCAAGTCCTAGCCGAAGCACTGCTACGGTGAACGCCGACGGCCTGCTTGCCATCTACGACCGTGCGGTTGACACACCGGACGTCACCGCCCGCCTACGCCGCTTCGTGCTTGATCTCGCCGTACGCGGCAAGCTAGTGGAGCAGGACCCCAACGACGAACCGGCATCGGCACTGCTTGACCGGATCACGGCAGAGAAGGCCAAGCTGACCGGTAAAGGAAACCTATCGGTAGCTTCGGTCACGGACCCTGATTCCGGTCACCAAATTCCTTTCAGTCTCCCTGCTGGCTGGGTAAAAACGACGATAGGTGAAATCTGTTCCAAGACGGGCTCGGGAAGTACACCGAGAGGCGGCAAGCAAGCATACAAGGAAAGCGGAATAGTGTTCTTGCGCTCCCAGAACATTCATAACGACGGATTACGGTTGACTAACGTTGCGTACATTAGTCCAGCAACTCACAAACGGATGTCCGGGACAGCCGTTAGGCCATCAGATCTCCTACTGAATATCACGGGGGGCTCTATTGGTCGCTGTTGTTTGGTTCCAGATGAAGTGGGCCAAGCAAACGTTAGCCAGCATGTCTCAATAATCAGGATTGCTTTCGACGGGCCGCAACGGTTCCTGCACTATGTGATCCTAGCTCCGTACTTTCAAACATTCGTACTCGATGAACAGACTGGTGCTGGTCGAGGCGGCTTACCAAAGTACAAGATGGATCGAATACCAGTCGCACTGCCCCCATTAGCCGAACAACAGCGCGTCGTGGCCAAAATCGAGGAACTCATGGCTCTCTGCGACCAGTTAGTCGAAACTCGATTGAACCGCAAAGAGACTCGTGCCCAGCTGACCCAAACCACTCTCGCCCGCCTGAGCGAACCCCACGCGAACACCGCAACTTTCCGCTCCCACGCACGCTTCGCCATCGAAACTCTACCCGCTCTGACGACTCGCGCCGATCAGCTCAAGAATCTCCGCCACACCATCCTCAACCTCGCCGTCCGCGGCAAGCTCGTAAAGCAAAACCCGGCTGATGAGCCTGCATCGACACTGCTTACGCGCATTGCGGCTGTGCGCGAGTCGGTTCCCGTGTCAGGCCGAAAAACAAAGAAAAAGACGACTGATAGGTCACTTACAAGTTTGGCTTTCCAGCTTCCCGACGGGTGGGCATCAGCTCAACTGGCTGACCTCGTCCGAGTGCTAAATGGACGGGCTTACAAGAAAGCGGAACTGCTCGACTCGGGAACGCCCGTCCTGCGTGTCGGCAATTTGTTCACGTCAAAACAATGGTACTACTCCAACCTAGAGCTCGAGAACGACAAATACTGCGAGGCGGGTGATTTAATTTATGCGTGGTCCGCATCCTTCGGTCCATTCATTTGGGACGGTCCGCGTGTCATCTATCACTATCACATTTGGAAGCTGCCTATTTTGAGCGAAAAAAGCCTTGATAAGCAGTTTCTATATTTCTTCCTGCTTCAAAAGACCAAAGAGATAAAAAGCGCTGGCCATGGCGTTTCTATGGTCCACATGACTAAGAAAAAAATGGAACAAATTGTGGTTCCAGTACCACCTCTGCCGGAACAGCACCGAATCGTCGCTAAAGTCGACGAGTTGATGGCGCTCTGCGATCAGTTGGAGGCCAGTCTCAGCGACATGAACACCACCCGCAGTTGCCTTCTTGAGTCAGTGCTACGAGCGGCTCTTTAGACCGAACTTCCAGAGTCGATTTGATCTAACGTATTGATATAGATATAGAACACGGATTTCTACGGGTTTGTTACTGGGAACGCTACTGTAGCCGCACGCTGAGCAACCGGAGCGCTTTGCGCTG
>JAPOWV010000042.1 GCA_026707445.1 Gammaproteobacteria bacterium | reverse complement strand
CCCCCCCCCCGTCGCCGGCGTGGAGGGGCGCGACGCCCTCCTGCCCGGGTTCACTCAAAAGCGGCCCTTTGTCGAGGGCGGGACGTCCTCCCCAGGTTAGAAGCGGGCGGTGAACTCCAGGCCTATGCGCCGCAGGTCGGCCGGGTGGATGAACGTGCCGCCGAACTCGGGCGCCGGGATCACCTCTTCGAGGTAGACCTCCTCGGTCGCGTTCTTCGCGAACACCACCGCCGACAGCCGGTCGTTCTCCACGCCCACGCGCAGGTTCAGCACCGTGTAGCTGTCGCGCCGCGTCGGCGTGAAATCGCTGGCCACGCCGTTGAACAGTGTTGCGCGCTGCTGGTCCTGGACCACGTGGAACCAGGTCTCGCCCACCGCTGACACGTCGGCCGAGGCGGCGAACCGCCAGTCGCCGGTCAGCGGCATCACGACGCGCGCGCCGGCGCTGGCTGTCCAGTCGGGCGTGTAAGGCGACTTGTTGCCGACCGTGTCGGGGCGCACGCTGTTGGCTTCGATCTCGCTGTCCACGTAGCCCCAGCCGGCGTAAACGTCGAGGATGTCCGTCACCGCCCAGGTGGCGCCGATTTCCGCGCCCTGAAGGCTCACTTCGTCCACGTTGCCGTTCAGCCGCAGCAGGCCGAACGGGCCGACCAGGAACTCGAAGAACTGCATGTCGTCCACCTGCACGTTGAATGCGGTCGCTTCCAGCCTCAGGCGGTCGTCCAGCAGGCTGCCCTTGACGCCCACTTCAAGTGAAACGGAGGTTTCCTTGTCCACGTCGTCGGTGATCCCCACGGGCACCTGCGGCGGCGCGCCCACGGCGGCCAGGAACACGTTGTTGATCAGGCCGTTGATGAAGATGTCCACGGTGGCCTTGGCGCCCTGGTTGTTGAAACCACCGCTCTTGAAGCCCACGCCGCCGCTGGCGAACACGGTCCAGTCCTCGGTCACGTCCCAGGTGAGCGAAAGCTTCGGCTGGAACTGGCTGAAGGTGCGGGATTTGGGCGCGATCGAGCCGGCCGGGTTCACGCCGGGGCAGAGGCCGGGGTTGATCGGCGCGTTGCCGGTATAGGGCGGTCCGTCGCAGTCGATGTATTGCGACAGGGCGTTGACCGGCACCAGGTTCTCCACCTTGCGGCGCTCGCTGTCGAAGCGCAGCGCCAGCGAGACTTCCGTGGTTTCGGTCATTTCGTAGGAGATTTCGCCGAAGGCCGCCATCACCTGGCTGCTGAAGCGGTCGTGCACAAGCTGCTCGGTCGGGTTGTCGCCGCTCTGCGGCACGTACAGTTCGGTGGTGATGCCGTGGCCCAGGTCCAGGCCGGTGTTGACGCCCACCTCGCGGTCGATGTCGAGGAAATAGGCGCCGGCCAGCCAGGTGAGGGGCCCTTCGCCGGTGGAGTTCAGGCGCACTTCGACGCTGTAGTCGGTCTGTTTGCGCTCCTGGTACTGGGTGCCGTCGCAGGCGATCGGCGTGTACGGGCCCAGCAGCGACACCGGGAAGTTCGGGTCGGGTCCCAGGTAGGTGGGAGCTGGCAGCCGCACCCCGGCGTTGAACGCCTCGGTCACCGAGTTCAGGCAGTGCTGGTTGGCGTTGAAGAAGCCGAACGCGCCGCTGGTGCCGTCTGCGCTCAGGTTGTTGTCGATCTTGCTGAACAGGAACCAGGCGCGCATGTCGGCCCAGCCGAGCGCATGGTCGACGCGGGCGGAGAACTCCGTGGCCTCCTGTTCGTTGCCGGGATCGATGTTGGTCTGGAAGACGAACTCGTGGTCGTTGACGTCCTCGAAGAACTGCGGCACACCGAACAGCTGCGCGAACAGCGGAAGATGAAACGCGGCGTTGAAGGTGATCGAGGCCGCGTCGACCTCGCCGTAGCGGAGCTTGAAGTCCCAGCTGGTCGCCTCGGAGGGGTCCCAGGTCAGGCGGGCATTGACGTTGTAGCCGCGATAGTCGTCCATGATGTCGGCGCGGTTGAGATAGGTGTTCTCGTAGAAGCCGTCGGTAGTGCGGTAATCGCCCTGCACGCGGAAGTTGATGCCTTCGGCCAGGGCGCTTTCGACGGCGCCGGAGTACAGCCAGGTGTTGTCGCCCGCGCCGCTCACCTTGACGTAGCCGCCGGTATCGCCGCCGGGCTTGTCGGTGGTGATGATGATGGCGCCGGCCGCGGCGTTGCGCCCGTACAGCGCTCCTTGCGGTCCCTTGAGTATTTCGATCTGGCTCAGGTTCGCGTACTCCCGGTTCAGCGCGGCCGGATTGGTCATCAGCACGCCGTCGACAATCAGCGCATAGGAGTTCTCGGCATCGCGCGCGCCGTTGATTCCGCGGATGTTGACTTGTGTGTCACCCACTTCCGCCGTGTCCACGATCGAAACGCCGGGCGTCATGTAAACGAAGTCCTCGGCGCGCTGAATGCCCGATCGCTCGATGTCCTCGGCGGTCAGCACGCGGACCGTGCCGGGCACGTCGCGCAGGGTCTCCTCGCGCTGGCGGGCGGTAACGATGATTTCCTCGATGGCGTCCTGGGCCGGCGCCATCGGGGCGATGAGTGCCGTGCCGACAATAGTCAGGGCAAGGCGGACACAAAGGTTCGGGTTCATGTTCGACTCCTGGTATGGAACGATGGCCGGCCTTCCCCCTGGCCGACTGCCTGCAATTGGGAAATATAGGCGGGTCCGGCGACCCGCGTCAATGCGTTGTGTGCTCCGGGCCGGCGATTTCCGGCGTGATAGATTAGCGTCCTTTTCGGGGCAGGCGAGGTCGATATGTCAGACACCAGGACAGTTGTGGTTACCGGCGGCACGCGCGGCATCGGCAAGGGCATGGCGCGCGAGTTCCTCAAGCGCGGCCACCGGGTCGTGGTGTGCGGGCGCAGCGACGACAGCGCCTCCGCCTCCGCCGCCGATCTGGCCGAACACGGCGAAGTGCTCGGCAAGGGCTGCGACGTGAGCGATTACGCCAGCGTGCAGGCCCTGTGGGACGCGGCGGTCGAGCGTTTCGGGGGCGTCGATATCTGGATCAACAATGCCGGCATCAGCAATCGCCGCGCCAACGTGAACGATCTGCGGCCCGAGGAAATGGCGGAAGTCGTGAACACGAACCTGACCGGTTCCTTCAACGGCTGCCGCGTCGCCATCGAAGGCATGCGAAAGCAGGAAAACGGCGGGGCGGTGTACGTGTTCGAAGGCTTCGGCAGCAACGGCATGACCGCGCCGGGACTCACGCCGTACGGCTCCACCAAGCGCGCGATCAGCTACATGGCGCAGTCGCTGGCCAAGGAAGTGCGCGGCAGCAACGTGATCGTGGGCGCGCTGAGCCCCGGCATCGTGATTACCGACATGTCGATGCTGGCCGGCGGACGCGACACGGCGCGGGCGGCGCAGGCCCGCAAGATCTACAACATCCTGGGGGACCGGGTGGAGCGCGTCACGCCCTGGCTGGTGGAAAAGGTGCTGGCGAACCGCAAGAACGGCGCGGCATTCCGCTGGCTGACCCGCCTGCGGTCCGCCGGCCGGTTCCTGTGTCCCGTCTACCACCGCCGCGACGTCGTCAGCGACTACGCCCCCGGCACCTGACGCTGGGGCATGGCGGCTGACGACTTTATCCGGCGGATCGTCGCCGCCGACCTGGCGTCCGGCAAGCACCCGGGCGTGGTCACGCGCTTTCCGCCCGAGCCCAACGGCTTCCTTCACATCGGGCACGCCAAGTCCATCTGCCTGAATTTCGGCGTCGCGGCCGAACACGGCGGATCCTGCTACCTGCGCTACGACGACACCAATCCGCTTGCCGAGGAGCAGAGCTTTATCGACGCCATACGGGCCGACGTCAACTGGCTCGGCTTCGACACCCCGCTGGTGACGCATGCGTCGGACTATTTTCCGCGGCTGTTCGAGATTGCCGAGCACATGATCGGGAGCGGTCATGCCTTCGTGGACAGCAGTTCAGCCGAGAAGATCTCCGCCGACCGCGGCACGCTCACCAGCCCCGGGCGGCCCAGCCCCTACCGCGACCGTTCGGCGAAAGAAAACCTGGACCTGTTCCGGCGCATGCGCGCGGGGGATTTCGCCGACGGCGAGCAGGTGCTCAGGGCGCGCATCGACATGGCCTCGCCCAATATCAACCTGCGCGATCCGGTCCTTTATCGCGTGCGCCACGTCGCGCATGCGCGCACCGGCCGGGACTGGTGCATATACCCGATGTACGACCTCGCCCACACGCTGAGCGACGCGCTGGAAGGCATTACCCACTCGCTGTGCACGCTGGAGTTCGAGGACCATCGCCCGCTGTACGAATGGCTGCTGGACCACAGCGGCCTGGATCTCAAGACCCGTCCCCGGCAATACGAGTTCGGGCGGCTCAACCTGGGCCACTCGGTGACCAGCAAACGCCGCGTGGCGGACCTGATCCGGATGAAAGCCGTGGAGGACTGGGACGATCCCCGCCTGGTGACGCTGTCGGCGTTACGCCGGCGCGGATACCCGCCCGAGGTGCTGCGCGAGTTCTGCGCCCGCGCCGGCGTCAGCCGCTCGGAGCAGATGATCGGCGCCGACCAGCTGGAGACCGTCGTCCGGGATGCGCTGAACCGGGACGCGCCGCGCGCGATGGCCGTGGCCCGGCCGCTGAAGGTGGTGCTGACCAATCTGCCGGAAGACCACTTCGAGGAGCTTCCGGCTGGCAATCACCCCAAGCGTCCCGAAATGGGCAGCCGGAACGTGCCTTTTTCGCGTGAACTCCTTATCGAGCGCACCGATTTCATGGAAGATCCGCCCCGGCGGTTCTTCCGGCTGCGTCCGGGCGGCGAAGTGCGTCTCCGCAATGCCTACATCATTCGCTGCGACGACGTCGTGCGCGGTGCTGACGGCGAACCGGAGGAGCTGCATTGCAGCATCGATCCGGATTCACGCAGCGGCGGGGAAGGCGCGCGCCGCAAGGTGAAGGGCACCATTCACTGGGTCAGCGCGGCCCACTCGATTCCGGCGGAGTTGCGCCTGTATCGTCCGCTGTTTACCGTCGAGCGGCCGGACCTGGCCTCGGGGACGCCGCCGTTGAGCGAACAGGTGAATCCGCGGTCGCTGGAAGTGGCTGCGGGCGCGCGCCTGGAGCCGGGGCTGGCGAGTGCGGGCGCGAACGACACCTGGCAGTTCGAACGGCTGGGCTACTTCACTCCGGACCCGGTCGATTCATCGCCCAGCGCGCTGATCTTCAACCGCATCGCTCCCCTGCGCAGCAGTTACATGAGCTAGCCCATCGCGCGCTGTTGCACCTTTCCCTCTGGAGCCACTTCGCGACGCTCCTGCCGGGAAAGGTGCAACAGCACGCTTTAGTCGGCGGGTGGCATAGCGGCGGAAGCCCTTTCTTGCCCCCTTCCTTCGGGGGCGTCGGCGGCAGGAGCCGCCGCCGAGCCCCATGGATGGGTTCATGCGTCCCCCGGAGGAAGGGGGCAAGGAAGAGCGAGTTCGAAGCGAGGTTATTCTTCCTGGGTGAAGCTGCGCAGGCGCTCGGCGTGCGAGGGATGGCGCAGCTTGCGCAGCGCCTTGGCTTCGATCTGGCGGATGCGCTCTCGGGTCACGTCGAACTGCTTGCCGACTTCTTCCAGCGTGTGATCGGTGTTCATGTCGATGCCGAAGCGCATGCGCAGGACCTTGGCCTCGCGCGCGCCCAGCGTGGCCAGCACGTCGCGCATCGTTTCCTCCAGCCCGCGCGTGGTCGCCACGTCCATCGGCGAGGTGGCGTTCTGGTCCTCGATGAAATCGCCGAGGTGCGAATCTTCGTCTTCGCTCAATGGCGTTTCCAGCGAAATCGGCTGCTTGGCGATCTTCTGCACCTTGCGCACCTTTTCCTCGGGCATTTCCATGCGCTGCGCCAGCTCCTCCGGCGTGGGGTCGCGGCCCATTTCCTGCTGCATCTGCCGGGAAATGCGGTTCAGCTTGTTAATCGTCTCGATCATGTGCACCGGCACGCGGATCGTGCGCGCCTGGTCGGCGATCGAGCGTGTGATCGCCTGGCGGATCCACCAGGTGGCGTAAGTCGAGAACTTGTAGCCGCGGCGGTATTCGAACTTGTCCACCGCCTTCATCAGCC
>JAPOWV010000080.1 GCA_026707445.1 Gammaproteobacteria bacterium | reverse complement strand
ATGTAAGTGGTTGTAATAACTCACATTATCCAACAAATCGAGGCCCCTATCCACTCCCCGGTGAAATATGCGGGCTAGTCCCGCGGATACCCGGTAGGCGTGTCCGGGCCGGCGGCGTTCGAGTAGTTGATCATCATGAACGTGATCCGGCCGTCGGCGAACTCGAAGAAGTTCGAGTTCAGCAGCCGCTGCACCGGCTGGTCCGCGTAGAGCCCGCCGGGCTTGGGCGTCAGGCGCACGACAAAACGGCTGGCCGCGCGCCGTTCATCCACGTCGATCGTGTGGCGGAACTCGCCGAACCAGCAGTCGTAGTTCCCGCACAGGTGCTCGAAAAAGCTCGGCAGCGGCTCCTGCCCGGGACCCGGTGACGGGGAGTAGCGCCGTTCGGGGTTGTCGCCGTGGCGTATCAGCACCTCGGCGTCGGCGGCGAAGCAACCCCGCACCCCTTCGAGGTTGCCGGCGGACACGCCTCCGAAATAGCGGCGCTCGATAAAATCGACATACGCGGACCGGTCTTTCATTTCAGCCTGGTGCGCTATTGAGGGCGAGACATGCGGGCTAGTTCGGTTGCATTTGCGCCATGAACGCGCGGATACGGCGGGCGTTGGTCCCGACGTCGGAAAGGCCCAGGCGCGACTTGGAGCGCACGTCCACCAGCGAACCGTCACCGGACTCGACGATACGCACCACGACGTCGTCCTTGAAACCGAACCAGGCGGTGGTGGCGACAGCCTCCAGGCGTCCCTCGCCCGGCGCCACCGCGATCAGCTCCCATTCCATTGCCCGCGCGGCGCTTTCCGCAAGCGCCATCGCCTCAACCGGCGACACGTCCAGTTCAAGCGGTTCGATCTCGGGGTACGCCGCAAGCTGCTGTTCGGCGACCTGGCTTCCCGCGTATTCCGGCGGATTGGGCGCCCCGGCGCGAAGCGGCAGGATGTCCACGAACTCGGGCGGATTGACCGTGTCGGTCGTGATGTCGTGAATCGGCGGGGACACCTGGCCCTGGCGCAGCCACAGCAGGTTGTTGAGCGTCATTCCGACGGTCAGGACCAGCGCGATCCAGCAGGTGGCGTTGAACCCCCAGCCGCCCATCCGGCCGCGCCCGCCGATCATCCCTACCAGCAGGAACAGCGTCGCCACGGCCATGATCGCAACGCTGGCGACGTAGCCGATGAAGGCCGGTATCAGGGAAAGCAGCTGCAGCCGGTATCCGCCGATGCTGGCCGCCACCACCACGGCGCCCACCGCCCAGATCCATACGCCTATCCTGGCGAGCGTTACCGACATCCTGCCGTGTCTGGCCATACCCGAGCCTCTCCCAACGCGAGCGGTCTATCTTACGGCATTCTTTTTTCGCCGATGTTGTACGCTTTACCCCATGGACACCCGATCCGACGCCATGGGTGTGGACGCCCTGAAGGAGCTGATCGATCAGCTCGAACTCGAGCCGCTGGAGCAGAACATTTTCCGCGGCCAGAGCCGCGACTTCGGCACCGGCCGGGTATTCGGCGGCCAGGTGCTGGGGCAGGCGCTGTACGCCGCCCTGCGCACCGTGGAAGGGCGCGTGGCGCATTCGCTGCACGCCTACTTCCTGCGCGAGGGCGACACCGGCGCGCCGATCGTCTACGAAGTGGACCACGCCCGCGACGGCGGCAGCTTCTCCAACCGCCGGGTGGTGGCCGTTCAGCACGGCCGGCAGATCTTCAACATGACCGCTTCGTTTCAGGCGCGCCAGGAAGGTCCCGAACACCAGGACCCGATGCCGGACGCGCCGCCGCCCGAGGAACTCAAGGACCTGCGCGAATTGACTTCGAGTGAAGCGGACTGGATGCCGCGCCGCTATTTCAAACTGCTCCGGCTGACCCAGGCGCTCGACTTCCGGCCGGTGGACCCGAAGCACACGCTGGGCACGGGCGCCCGCGAGCCCCGCCAGATGGTGTGGATGCGCACCTCGGCGCGCCTGCCGGACGACGTCGAGGCCCACCAGGCGTTTCTGGCCTTCGCCTCCGACATGGGACTGATCGGCACGGTGACCTTCCCGCACGTTCTCCCGCCCACCGGCTTTCAGCTGGCCAGCCTCGATCACGCGATGTGGTTCCATTGCCCGGTGCGGGTGGACGAGTGGATGCTTTTCGATTTGCACAGCCCGCGGGCCGGGGGGGCGCGGGGTTTCGCCAGGGCTTCGGTCTATGCGCGCAACGGTACGCGGGTCGCGACCATGGCCCAGGAAGGCCTGTTCCGGGTCCGGAGGACGTCCGCTTGAGCGCGGTGCCGCGCACCCTGTTCGAGAAGCTCTGGGCCGCCCACGAGGTCGCGCAGACGGACGACGGGCAGTCGCTGATCGCCATCGACCGGATATTCCTGCACGAGCGCACCGGCACGCTGGCCCTGCAGGCGCTGGAGAAAGCCGGGCGCACGATACGCCATCCCGAGCGCGCCTTCTGCGTCATGGACCACATCGTCGATACGGTGCCCGGACGGCCCGGGCTGACGCGCATGCCCGGAGGCGCCGAGTTCATGACCGCCACCCGCGAGGCGGCCCGCGAGGCCGGCATCCGGCTGTTCGACATCGACGATCCCAACCAGGGCATCGTGCACGTCATCTCGCCGGAACTCGGAATCGCCCTGCCCGGCCTTACGCTGGTGTGTCCCGACAGCCACACCTGCACGGTGGGCGGCCTGGGCGCGCTGGCTTGGGGCATCGGCACCACGCAGGCCGAGCACGCGCTGGCCACCGGTACGCTGCGGGTGGAGAAGCCGTTGTCGATGCGCGTCAACTTTGCCGGCCGGCCCGACCCCGCGGTCACGGCCAAGGACCTGATCCTGGCGGTGATCGCGAAGCACTCCGCGACCGGCGGCCTGGGCTGCGCGGTGGAGTTCGCGGGCGAGGCGATCGACGCGCTGGGCGTGGAAGGGCGGATGACGCTCTGCAACATGGCCATCGAGTTCGGCGCCTGGACCGGGATGGTGGCGCCTAACCAGGACGTGTTCGAATACGTGAGCGGACGCGAGTTTTCTCCGCGCGGCGCGCTGTGGGACGAGGCGCTGGCGGCCTGGCGCGGGCTGAAGACGGACGAGGGGGCGGAGTTCGACCGCGAACTGGAACTGGACTGCGAAGGCATGGCGCCGCAAGTGAGCTGGGGCACCAGCCCGGAGCACTCCATCGGCGTGGACGCGCAGGTCCCGGAGCCTTCCGGGGAGGCCGGGAGGCGCGAGGCCATGCGCCGGGCGCTGGACTACATGGACCTGGCGCCGGGCCAGAAGATGGACGAGTTGGAAATCGGCGCGGCCTTCATCGGTTCGTGCACCAACGCGCGCCTGTCCGATCTCCGGGCGGCGGCGAAACTCCTCGACGGCCGGCGAGTGGCCGAGGGCGTCAAGGCGATCTGCGTTCCCGGCTCCATGACGGTGCGGGCCGCCGCCGAAGCCGAGGGCCTTCACCGGGTGTTCGAGAACGCCGGCTTCGAGTGGCACGAGTCCGGCTGCTCGATGTGCTTCTACGCCGGTGGCGACGGATTCGGCGGAATGCGCGCCGTGTCCAGCACCAACCGCAACTTCGAGAACCGCCAGGGCCCCGGCGCGCGCACCCACCTGGCCAGCCCCGCCACCGTGGCCGCCTCCGCCGTCGCGGGCCGCCTGACGGACCCGCGCAAACTGGGCTGATGGGGGCCGTGTCGTGAGGGGCGTTGTTTCCGGCGTGGCGGCCCCGCTGATGCGGCGCAATGTCGATACGGACGCGATCATTCCGAGCCGCGAGATGAAGCGGGTGTCTCGCGAGGGCCTGGGAGAAGGCCTGTTCGCCAACTGGCGCTACACCGATCTTGCGACGCGCGAGGAGGCGCCGGACTTCGTGCTGAACCGGGCCCGTTACCGGCAAGCGAAGATACTGATTTCCGGCGACAACTTCGGCTGCGGCTCGTCGCGCGAACACGCCGTCTGGGCGCTGGCCGACTGGGGCATAGGCGCCATCATCGCGCCCGGTTTCGGCGAAATCTTCCAGGCCAACTGCGCGCAGAACGGCATCGTGGCCGTGGTCCTGCCGGAAGAACAAGTGGACGCCATCGGCGCCGAGGCCGAACGCCGGGAACTCCGCCTGACGGTCGATCTTGGCGCCTGCGAAGTCCAGCGCGTCGGCGACCGGGCCCTGCCCTTCTCGATGAAGCCCCGCGAACGCGAGATGATCCTCAAGGGCCTCGACCCCATCGCCCTTACCCTCAGCGAACACGCCGCCGCCATCGAAGCCTTCGAAAAATCCGACCGCACCGCCCGCCCCTGGGCCTGACCCTCGCTTCCCTAATCATCGCCCGCTGTGAATGAGATTCAGGCGGAGCTACTGCTCCCGGTCCCGCTCCAACTCCTGCAGGCATTTGCCTAATCGGTCGGTGGCCTGCAACAGGGTTTCGACCAGGCCGGTGTTTGTGAGCGAGAACTTGTCCAAGGGTTCGCCGTCATAGGCAATTCTGTTGCGCGCCTTGTGCGCGTCGTTGAACACTCGCCAGTCTTCCGCTGAGGTGTTCGTTGTGTGTATCAGGCATTGAAACGCCATGTAGCGCGCGGAAGCTCTATAGCCGTTTCTCCTAAGAGCCGCCTGCGCGAACGCGTACGCGGAGTCGTACGTTAGTGAGAACCGGCCATCCGGCGTAACAGCGCGGCTGGCATCCAGCAACAAGTTTTCCGCCCGCTCCAGGGCATTTCGAATCTCGCCCGGCAAAGGCGGCTCTTCGACCAGATGTCCTGTCTTGACGAGATTATCAAGTTCGGCAGATTTCATGCACGGTTTCCATAGACCCCACGACAAAAATCGTGGGGCCGTCCAGCACCCGCCTTAGGAAGCAGTCGCTGGATCGATTGCGCGAGGAAAACTCGCGCCGGGTGTAATGGTGCAGTTCAATTTGCCGCCCCAGGTCATGCATTGCGGGGAACAGGGGCACGTTTAATTCAAATGAATGCAGGTGATCCGATACGGCCAGCAGGTCAATGTCGCTTGTGGCGGTATCCATTCCCTTTGCGACCGATCCGTAGATGAATGCGAAATCAATTTTGACCCTGCAGGGTTGAAGCGCCTCTCGGATGGAATTGGCAAAGCCAAGCGTCTTGTTGACCAGGGAGCATAGTTCCGGGAACACGGCTGATTCGGGATTCGCCTGATACAGTTTTCGCCTGCCGTTCCTTGTGACTTTCGCAATCCGGCTGCACTGCAGCCGCGATAACTCGCGCGAGACTGTACCGCGGCCGATATTGGCCAACTCGATGATCTCGTTGACGTGGAAGCTGCGCTCCGGCTGGCCGAAGAGGATTCCTAACACGCGCTGTTGCGAGCGAGTGAACAACGCGTCGTTCAAGGATCGCGCAGCATCAGTGCGCAGTGGCAAAGTGGTCTCATTTGTTATCCCCATAATGGGTATCTTATATTGTTTTGTCGCATGCGCGGATAGACATCCGCCTCGCCGCGCGCGATCAGACAGAAGATCAACGAGCTGGACATGGCCCGCTGCTGCCAGGTTTGAGAGACTATCGCTGATTCAATTCCGAAGCGTTTTCGAGCAGTTCTTCGGCGCTGCCGCGGAAGTCGAAATCGGGAATAATGGCCTGGGGCTTGAACACAATCCGGTGGTGGTATGCGCTGACGTCCGCAGTTTCCAATTGCTCCGCGAAATACGTTACGTTGTCGGACAGTCCCAAAAAATGCTTGTTGTAGGCGTCTTCGCCAATCTTGCAGGTCACTTCCAGTTGTTTCTGTTCATCTGTTATCGCGCATCGGCCTTCGATGGTGAGCATATAGGTATCGGTAATGCCGTTGTAGAACACGATGCGTCGATCGATTTCAAAATTATCCGCCGCTCTCGACAAATTATTGGAAGCTAGCCGCGCATCGTCGCAAGCAGCAAGAATCAATGAAAGCAGAGCCACGGCAATCATCATTTGTTTCATAGTGAAGTTCCTTGAGAAGTGAGTGGAAAGAGCGGGGCGGGCGATATGCCGTGGTCTCAAGGACGCGCACGCGTATGCATGAATGCACCGTGTGTTCTCTTCCCCGTGGCAGGGCAAGCCTATCACGCGCGATCGATCGGGGGGAGTCGGCGGCAGGTGGTTGCGCGGGCGGCGCGAAACGCGGTACGCTGCCGGGCTGTGAATACGGGTGAATGCAGGCCGCTGGCGGGGCTGAAGGTCCTGGAGCTGACCCACATGGTGATGGGGCCGGCTTGCGGGCTGGTGCTGGCGGACCTGGGCGCGGACGTGATCAAGGTGGAGCCGCCGGGCGGCGATCCAACGCGAAGGCTGCCGGGGTCGGGCGCGGGTTATTTCCCGATGTACAACCGCAACAAGCGGAGCATCTGCCTGAATCTCAAGTCGCCGGAGGGCATGGACGCGGCGCTCAAGCTCGCCGACCGCTCCGACGTGCTGGTCCAGAACTTCCGTCCCGGGGCGATGGCGCGCCTGGGCCTCGACTACGAGACGCTGTCGAAGCGCAATCCGCGCCTGATCTACTGCACCGAAAAGGGTTTCCAGGCCGGCCCGTACGAGAACCGCGCGGCGCTGGACGAAGTGGCGCAGATGATGGGCGGGCTGGCCTACATGACCGGTCCGCCGGGCAAGCCGCTGCGCGCCGGCGCGTCGGTGATCGACGTGCAGGGCGGCATGTTCGGCGCGCTGGGCGTGCTGGCGGCGCTCAACGAGCGCGAGCGCACCGGACGCGGCTGTGAAGTTGTGGCCACGCTCTACGAGAGCGCGGTGTTCCTGGTGGGCCAGCACATGGCGCAGAAGGCCGTCACCGGCACCGCCGCCACGCCGATGCCGGCGCGGGTGTCGGCCTGGGCCATCTACGAGGTGTTCGCCACGAAGACCGGCGAGCAGATCTTCGTGGGAGTCGTGAGCGACGTGCAGTGGGTGCGCTTCTGCGAGGCCTTCGAACTGCACGAGCTGGGCAGCAATGAGGACCTCAAGACCAACTCCGGGCGGGTGGCGCGCCGCGACGAGTTCATCCCCAAGATCAAGGAGACCTTCGCGGCCATGACGCCGGCCGAACTCATGGAACGATGCGCGCAGGCGGGCCTGCCGTTCGCGCCCATCACCCGCCCCGAGGACCTGTTCGACGACGCCCACCTGACCGCTTCCGGCGGGCTGCTCGAAGTGACCGTTCCGGACGGCGAAAACGCGGGCGAAAAGGCCTCCCTGCCGGCGCTGCCCGTGTCGGTGGGAGGCAGCCGCCCGACGCTGTTCCGCGACGTGCCCACCGCCGGCCAGCACACCGACGAAATCCTCGCCGAACTCGTCGATACCTGACCTGGGGGCGAGGGCGTCCCGCCCTCATTTGAAATCTCGGGTATTTTCGAGGGCGGGACGCCCTCGCCCCCAGGAGACAGACATGACGAAACTCAACCTCAAGGGCTACAGCAACCCCCTCTCGCCGGAGGGCAAGGCGGCGCTGGTCACGCCCACGCCGCACCACTACGGCGGGCACTTCCTGTTCGTGGACTACCGCGCCGACGTCGAACAGGTGGCGCGCTACCTGCCGGTGCCGCTGGAGCCGGACCCCACCGGCCGCGCGTTCGCGATCGTCGACGAGCTGGTGTGCGTGCCCGGCGACAACCCGGAACTCGTCTACGACAACCCCGAGCGGACCCGCTACACCGAGGGCGTGGTGGGTCTGCGGTGCTCGTACAAGGGCGAGCCCGGCACCTTCATGAACGCGATGTGGGTTTCGAAGGACTGGACGATGACCTTCGGCAACTTCATGGGCTGGCCGAAGAAGATCGCCCGCATTCACCTGACGCATATTCCGCCCAACCACCCCGTGATCAAGCCGCTGGGCGTGGGTTCGAACCTGAGAGGCGTGATTGACCGCGAAGGCTACCGCATCGTGGACTTGTCGGTGCGGCTGGAGAAGCGCGAGGACGACGACGCAGCGCCGAAATTCGGCTGGCTGTACTCGGTGCGCTACTACCCGGAAATGAGCCCCAGCGTGCCGGCCACGAAGCAGTTGATCCGCAACCGGATCAGCAACACGCGCGCGATCAACGTCTTCTCCGGGGAAGGCAGCGTCGAGTACGGCTACTCGGACAACGAGGAACTGTTGCCGCTGAAGCCCGTGGAAGTGATCCGGGGGTATTCGTACAACCCATGCTGGACCACCGCGCACACGGCGGAGTTGCTGGAAACTTACGAATAGGATCATGCTTTTTCTGGACGCAGACGAACTCGAAGCGGGGATGCCGGACATCCTCGCGTCACCCAAAGACGACGGGGTCGTCTCGATGATCGTTCGCCGACCGTACACCAACCAGCGGGAGGTGTTGGATTCAGGCGAGCTGGACGTCGCCGAGGGACTCGTCGGAGACAACTGGCGCTCGCGCGGAAGTCGGATGACGGCCGATGGATCGGCACATCCGGAGATGCAGCTCAATATCATGAACGCGCGGGTCATCTCGCTCGTGGCGAGGTCCAGGGAGCGCTGGGCGCTCGCGGGCGATCAACTCTTCGTCGACCTCGACCTCGGCAAGGAGAACCTTCCCGCCGGCACGCGGCTTGCCATGGGTTCGGCCATCATCGAGGTCACTGCGATTCCGCACACTGGCTGCAAGAAGTTCACGGCCCGGTTCGGATTGGAAGCGATGAAGTTCGTGAACTCGCGGCGCGGCAAGGCGCACTGCCTTCGGGGCATCAATGCGAAGGTCGTGCAGTCGGGTCGAGTGGGCGTCGGGGACGCGATCCGAAAGCTATAGGGAGGACGGGACGTCCTCCCACCCAAGTGGGTTAGAGGGCCGGACGGAGCGTGCCGAGGGTGCGTAGGAGGCCGATGCGCGCCTGGGCGAGTTCCATGCGTTTTTCGAGCAGCGTGACGTCGGTCTGGGCGACGATCTCCTCGGCCTCGAGCTGGTCGAGCACGGTGCCCCGCCCCACCAGCAGCTTCTCTTCGACGATGGACACGATCTCGCCTGCGTCCTCGAGCGAGAGCTCCAGTTCCTCGCAGGCCTGCGCCAGGCCGTTGACGAGGTTCCAGGACACGATGATGTTCAGTTCGAGCTGCTCCAGGTCGGCGTCCATGTCGTATTCGGCCGCTTCCATCGCGTAGCGGGACTTGCGCAGCCTGGCGAACTTCCGGCCGCCCTCGAATATCGGCATGCGCAGCATCAGTTGCGCGTCGGCGTCGCGGGTCTTGATTTCGCCCACGTAGCCATCGGAGCCGCCGAGCTTCAATTCAAGCTGGGGCCAGAGTTCGGAGCGCTGAAATTCCATCCGGCTGCGCGCCACAACGAGGTTCTGACGGGCCTTGCCGGCAATTGGCGCGCCGTCCAGGCCGCGATTTTTGGCTGCGTCCAGCGTCTCGGGCTGCACCTGCTCCAGCATGCCCAGGCCTTCGGCATCGAGGTTTTCGCGGATCGCGCCGGTCAGGCGCGCCAGTTCGTATTGCGCACGGCGGTAGGCCGTGTCCGCCTCGATCCGCTCCGCGCGGGCCTGGTGCAGGTAGCGCAGCACTTCGTGCACCTGCGTCTGGTCGGACCTGCCCAGCTCCAGTTGCTCGCGCACCGAAGTCTCCTGCTCGGCGACCAGGTTCTCGAACTCGATACGGCGGTTGAGAATCCTGCGGGTGTAGATCTGTTCGGCGTAGGCCACCGCCGCGTCACGCTGCACCGACTGGCGGACGTCTTCGGCATCGAAACCGGAGGCCGCAATCATCGCGCGGGCCTCGCGCTCGCGTGCGCCGATGCGGCCGAAGGAATAGATCGTCTGCGTGACCTGCAGGCCCGAAGTCCGCGAATCGCCCTCGTAGATGCCGAGGCTGCGGGCCTCGTTGCGGTTGTAGCCGTAGCCCCGGCCCCCGGTCAGGTTGACGGTGGGGAAACGCAGGGCGCGTGCCTCGGCGAACTCCTCGCCGGCTTCCTGCACGCGGCTGCCGGCGGCGCGGATGCGGGGGTCGCGTTCGAGTGCGTCGCGCAGGGCCTCGTTCAGCGTGTAGGGGGCGTCGCCGGCCACGTTCTGCTGGGCGTGAGCGGGGGCTGCGAGAAGGGCGCAGGCAGTGAGTATGAGGAGGGCGGGACGCCCTCGCTCCCAAGTGTTACGCGAGGTGGTCATTCTTCTTTCATGGCTCGGCGGAGGGTGCCGAACAGGGGCTCCGCCAGGTATTGGATCATCGTGCGCTTGCCTCCGCTGAAGGTCACTTCCACAGGGAACCCGGGCCGGATGTCCTTGTCGCCCAGCTTGACGTACTCCGAGTCGGGAATGCTGATGCGCGCGATGTAATACTGCTGCTGGATGTCCTCGTCGGTCAGGATGTCGGCGGAAACGAGCACGACTTCGCCGAGCAATTCGGGCGTCGCCCGCTGGTTCAGCGGCGTGATCCGCAGGCGCGCCTCCTGTCCGACGTTCACGTTGTCCCTGTCGGTGGGCATGACCTTGGCCTCGACGATCAGCTTGTCGTCCTCCGGCACGATGTTCATGATCGGCTGCGCGGGGGGCACCACGCCGCCCACGGTGTGCACCTGCATGTTGATCACCTTGCCTTCCAGGGGCGCCACGATACGGGTGCGGGCCACCTGGTCGCGCACCGCGAACAGGCGGTCGCCGGTCTCGAAGTAGAGGTTCTGCGATTCGGTCAGATTGGTGGAAAGATCCGTGCGGTAATCGTTCTGCAACTGGATGATCCGCTGGCGGGTCTCGCCGATGGACAGTTGCGCCTCGGCGATTTCGGCGATGATCTGCCCCACCTGGCCGCGCGTCTGCGCCAGGTTCAGACGCCGCTGGGTCAATTGGTCCTCCGAAACGAGCTGGCGTTCGGCCAGACTGGCCAACGCGGCCACGTCCTTCTCCAGCAACTCCTGCTCCTGCTGCGCGGCGTCGCGGCGGGCCGTCAGCCCGTTCACCTGTTCGCCGAGCTGCTCCACCCTGCCATTGAGGATTTCGATTTCACCGGCGTGCTGCCCTCGGCGCTCCTTGAACAGGTCGATCTGCGCCTGGATGATTTCCTCGATCCTGGGGTCGCCCCGCAGGTTCTCGAATTCCGAAGAGAAAACCACTTCCTCGCGGCCATACAGTTCGGCATTGAGCCGGTCGATCTGGGCCAGCGCGCTGTAGTAGCGGGCTTCGAGCAATTCCTGCTCGGCCCGCGGCTTGGTGTCGTCGAGTTCCAGCAGCGGCTCGCCGGCGGCCACATTGTCGCCTTCGCGCACGTGCAGGATCTTGACGATGCCCCCTTCCAGGTGCTGGACGGTCTTGTTCTCGCCGTCCACCTCCACCAGGCCCATGGCCACCACGCCCTGCGCCAGCGGGGCCAGCGAACCCCACAGGATGAAGGCGCCCAGGGCCACGCTCACGACGGTCCCGCCGATCCACATCGCGCGGTCCTTGAGCGGATCGATCGACTCGTTGTCCTCGATCTTCGGCGGCGTCTCCAGGTAGCGCGTCAGAAACGCCAGCACCCTGGTTCGCCAGTTGTCGGGCGCCGACTGCACTTGAATGTTCATTGCGTGTATTTCACCTGTATTGGCCGCGCCGGGGCGGCGGGGGCCGCGGGAGCCTGTGCGGGTGGAGCGGCGCGGGGTTTCGCGGCGCCGAACTGCCCCAGCACCTCGTCACGCGGACCGAAGTTCACGATCTGGCCCTCCTGCATCACGCCGATCTGGTCCACGCGCCTCAGCAGGCGCACGTTGTGGGTGATCAGCACAGTTGTAATGCGGTTTTCCTTCAGGGCTTCCAGCACCTTGCCCAGCACTTCCTGCCCCTCGCTGTCGAGGTTGGAGTCCGGCTCGTCCAGCACCACGTAAGCCGGATCGCCGTACAGAGCCCGGGCCAGAGCCACGCGCTGGCGCTGGCCGGCGGAAAGTCCGCGGCCGCCGGCGCCGATCGGCGTCGTGTAGTTCTTCGCCAGGCGCATGATCACCTCGTGGCAGCCGGCGCGCTGGGCGGCGCCGATCACGCCTTCGTCGTCCGGCTCCTCCAGGCGCGATATGTTCTCGGCCACGGTGCCGTCGAAGAGTTCCACGGTCTGCGGGAGGTAGCCGAAGTGCTTGAGGCGCAGGTGGTCCGGCCAGCCATCGATCTCCGCGCCGTCGAGCCGCACCGCGCCTTCCACCGGCTGCCACACGCCCATCATCACGCTGGCCAGCGACGACTTGCCGCTGCCGCTGGGGCCGATCAGCCCGGTAATGCTGCCCGGCTGAAGCGTGAGATTGACGCCCTTCACCACCGGTACTTCAGCCCCCGGAGGCACGACCGTGACGTCTTCGACCTCGACCTTGCCTTCCGGACGCGGCAGTTCCGTTCCGGGACCCCGGTCTTCGTCGCCGAAATTCTCCAGCAGCGCGTTGACGCGCCGCCAGGCCTGCCGGGCGCCCACGAAACCGCGCCAGGCGCCGATGCCCTGCTCGATCGGCGCCAGCGCCCGGCCCATGATGATGGAGCCGGCGATCATCATGCCGGGGGTAAGGTCGCCGGCCAGCACCAGGTACGCGCCGGTGCCGAGCATGCCCACCTGCACCGAGAAGCGAAACGCCTTCGTGGCGGAAAGCAGAACGCTCAGGCGTCCGGAGGCGGCCGACTGGAACGACGCCGAACGACGGTGCCGCCCCTGCCATCGGCCGATCAGGCCATCGAACATGCCCATGGCCTTCAGCGCGTCGGAGTTGCGCATCGAGGACTCGAGGAGCTGATGCGACTGCAAGCCCTCCATGGCCGCGGCCCGCATGGGCAGGCGCGAACGAAACTCCGCGAGGATGCCCAGCGTGAAGATCACGACCGCGCCGAACACGGCCACCGCGCCCATCAGCGGGTGGAACATGAAGATGACGGCGGTGAATATGGGCGTCCAGGGAATGTCGAAAAACGCGAAGATCGTGGGGCTGCCCATGAACTGGCGGATGTTGTCGATGTCCCGCACCGGCTGGCTGGCGGCCTGCCCCTGGCTGGCGAGGTTGCTGCGGAAGGCGCTGGTGAGCACATCGTTGGCCATGTTCAGGCCGAGCGCCAGGCCGATGCGCTGCATCAGGCGCTGGCGCACCCATTCGAGCAGGCCGAAGCAGGCCAGCAGAAACACGGCGATGAGCGTGAGCATCAGCAGCGTCTCCGCGCTGGCGCTGGTGAGCACCCGGTCGTACATCTGCAGCATGTACACCGGCGACACCAGCATCAGGATGTTGACCAGCGAACTGAACACCGCGATGGCGATGAAGCCGCCGCGGTATTTGCTCAGCGCGGCGCGCAACGGCGTTGCGGGACGTTCCGCGTCGTTCGATGTTTCGGGCTGCTTGCTCACATTAACTTGGGAGGACGGGAGGGAGGGCGTCTCGCCCTCCCGGAGGGCCGGAGGCCCTCTTTCCCCACGCGCCTCAGGTGGCGGTGCCGCCGTTGGCCTGGGCGGCCCGCTGCTTCTCGACTTCCTGTTTCAGGCGCTCGTTGACTTCCTGCATCATGCGCAGGGTGCGGAGAAAGCCGGGCCAGGGCATGGCGATCCGGGTCTTGGGGATCATCTTGGGCGGCGCGTCGTCGCCGCCTTCGGCCTCGGCCTCGAATTCCCCGAACTCCAGCCGTACGACGCCGTCTCGCAGCACTGCGGCCATCAGACCGTCAACAAAGATTTTGGTATCGCTCATCCAGCGTTTCTCCCATAGAGACTTGAAAAAGACGGCGCCCGACTGTCGCGCGGGGCCGACGGTAAGGATTCTAGCGGAGATATGGGGCTGCGATACCCCGATTCAAGCAGACGCAAGTAGCAGCGAGGGCTTGCGGCCCTGCGGTCCTATCCGGATCTGCCCGCCCAGGCAATGAACATCATGACTGCCGAGCCCGCCAAAGTCATCATCAGCCCTATGAGGGACCCGTGCTCCAGCGCCATCGCGGTGAGGCGTTCATTCGTGAGCACCATCACGGCAATTCCGCCCAAGGAGAACGTTAGCGAACCGGCGGCCATCACCGACCGCAGCTGTATCACGGGGGTCTCCTGCCTCAGCACCTCGCGAACCAGCTCCGGCATTTTCGCGATATCCGTGCGAAGCTCGGCAATGTCCTCCTTCGTGGACATCCGAAGCTCGGCGATGTCCTCCTTCGTGGCCATCCGGAGTTCGGTGATGTCCTCCTTTGTGGCCGCCCGGAGCTCGGCAATGTCCTCTTTCGTGGCCATCCGGAGTTCCGCGATGTCGTTCTGCGTTGCCGCTCGATGTTCAGCGAGGTCGTCCTTCGTGGCCATGTGGTTTTCCACCACATACTTGATGCGCTCCAGATCGTGCTGCATCCGCGCACCGAATTCCGTAGCTGCACTCACCACTTCCACCACTGCCTCGGCCTGCTGCGCCGTATGGCCGGCCTTTTCCAGTTTCCTTGCCGCTGCATGTGTATCGAATAAAACCTGAGGCATCTCATTCCTCCTTGAAAACTCCCTGGAAGTACGCCTGTCGTCCTTCCTCGATGCTGAAACCCGTTATAACCTCCGGCGTCGCCGGCTGTCAAACAGGAAATAAGCGGCATTTGATCCATGACCTGGAGGAGAAGTGTTCAGGGTGCGGGCAGGCGGCTCAAGGCGTGCTGCGGCGTTATGGCCGGGATCGGGGAGCGGTCGTAGTCCCTGACGTTCCGGGTAACGATGCGCGAGGCGCCGCAGGACCTCGCAGCGGCTACCTGCATCGCATCCTCAAAATCCTTCATGGGCAAGGAAGCAGCGTAACGGACCGCCGCGGCGTCGCCCGCCGCTACGCCGATGAAGCGGGTCAATTCGTCGATAAAGGTGCGTGCGCTTTTCCGCCCGCGCGACGGCGACACCAGGTAATGAAAGTTGGCAACGGAATGCCACGCAATAAACGCGGTTTGCCCGGTTGCCTCGATCCGATCGAGAAGGGTCGCAGCCGTTTCCGACCAGGGTCGCCGATCCAGCGCCAGATCGATGATGACATCCGTGTCCAGCAGCATTTACAGATATTTCCTGGCCAGGGCCTCGTATCGCGCATCGTCGCGGCCGGCCGACCGCAGCCGACCGCGCCAGCGCGAGGAAAATGTAGACGTGTCGCCCGCGGCCATCGCCCGCAGCGAGCTTTCGACGAGAGAAGAAAGCGATACGCCCCGCGAGCGCGCGTATTTCTTTGCAACAGGAAGCAACTCCGCGTCCACCGTGAGGGTAAGTTTCCTTTTCATTGCTTCAGGTTCGCAAAAGATACGTATAGCATAGGCAAGAATACGTATATGTCAATGGTCGATCAGGGGGTCGATCGGGGCTTCCAGCCCTCGATCCTCAGCCGCGTTCGGGGCCGGCAAGGAACTGCGCCCAGGCCTCCATCAGCTCCCGCCGGCGTTCGAAAAGATCGGTGCGGCGATAGGCGCGCTCCACACGGTTCGAGTTGACGTGCGCCAGAGCAAGCTCGCAAACTTCGCTCGGCGCATCCGAGCACTCGGCGGACCAGTCCCGAAAACTGCTGCGCATACCGTGCGGAACGCACCCCAGATTAAGGTCGCGGCACAGTCTCGCCAGCGTGTTTTCGCCCATGGGCCCGCCCCTTGCAGACGGAAACACAAGTCCGCTGCCGTCGTTCAGTCGCCGCGCCGCCGACAATACCTGCAACGCGGGTCCGGAAAGAGGCACACGATGCGCCCGATTGGCTTTCATCCGACTGGCCGGTATCGTCCACGTGGCGCTCTCCTCGTCGATTTCATCCCAGCGCGCCAGCCGCGCCTCGGCGTTGCGTACCGCGCAAAGGGCAAGAAATTCAAGGCACAGCAACTTCCCCGGGTAGGCGCCCGAGGCTCTCACCTTGCGCAACGCGGCAGGAACCCGGTCATAGGGAAGAGCGCGGTAGTGCGTCTCGGCGCTGGGTATCTTCGGCAGCGCGGCGCCCAGAACATTGCCCGCGGGATTATCGGTCCGGTAGCCCTGCGCAACCGCCCACTTCATCACAATGCTGATGCGCTGGCGAATGCGCCGCGCCGATTCCGGCATAGCGCCCCAGATGGGCAGCAGCACGCTCATCACGTCCCGAGGCTGAATCGCATTCACCGGTTGCCCACCCAATTCGGACAGCACGTAGTTGCGCAGGCTTGAACGCCACTGGCGTTCGCTCTTGCCCCCCTCCCTCCATGCCTGGGCCTGAATTTCGATAGTCTTTTCGACCGCTTCGGCGAAAGTGGGAACACTGCGTGGCTTTGCGCGCGGGTCTTCGCCTTTCGCAATTGCGCGGCGGTTGCGCAGCGCCCGGTCGCGGGCTTCGTCCAGGCTCACGACAGGCCAGGCGCCCAGTCCGATGTTGACCGGCTTGCCCCCCAGCATCACCCTTTGCGACCATGTCTTTGAGAGCCCGCTCGTACGCTTGGGTTTTACGAGGAGACTCAGCCCGAAGCCGCCACGGCCATCGCCATATCGTCCGGGACGGCTAACCGTGCGCACGAACGATGCGGAAAGCCTTTTTGGGCGCTTCATCAGGTATCACTTCAGCTATCACAAAATTTGCGGTTAATCACGCGTATGAATAACGTGGGAAGCCACTTCAGACGCTTTATCAAGTATTACTTTGGGTATTATAAAACTTTCACAACCAGGTAATGTAACGACAGGCCGAAAGAAACGAGAAAATCACTATTTCATTTGTATATCAGTATCTTATGCTCTCCTCCGGGGACTTTCCGAACCTCGCGAAATGAGCCGGTGAACACCTCCTCCTCCTCCACCGCCGCCGCCTCCTCCGCCGCCTCCTCCGCCGCCTCCGGCGGCGACGATCACGGTGGACGCCGAGGGATCGGTGGACGAGAACGACGACGGCGCCACGATTGCCGCAGTCACGACCGAGAACTCCACCGAAGTTTCGGTCGATGACGACCGCTTCGAGGTGGCCGGAGGCAACCTCAAGCTGAAAGACGGAACCAGCCTGGACTTCGAGTCCGACACTTCACCGATCGAGGTCACCCTTACGGCCGTCTCCGACGGCGACGACGCCACCGCCACGGTGAGCGTCACGATCAACGACGTGAACGAAGCTCCCATGATCGAAGTGGCCGATGGCGAAACGCCCGACGGCATGGCCGCCTCCTCGACGGTGGACGAGAACGTAACCGGCGCCATCCTCGGCGCCATCACGCTGTCCGATCCTGACGCCGGCCAGACGCACAGGCTGAGCACCAGCGACAGCCGCTTCGTCACCAAGCAGGACGCCGAAGGCGGCTGGTGGCTCGCGCTCGCCGACGATGCGAGCCTCAACCACGAGGCCGCCGCAACAGTAACCGTCACCGTAACGGTCACCGACAGCGGCGACCCCGCCATGTCCGCCTCCACCGACGTCACCATTACGGTCACGGACGTCAACGAAGCGCCGCAAGCGGCGGGAACCATCGACACCGTAGCGACTGATGCGGGCAAGGCGATCGACGTCTCGATCGATCTCACCGGCCTGTTCACCGACCCGGACGGCGACGCGACCGTGCGCTGGGAGCTGAGCGGCAATCCGAGCTGGCTTGGCCTGGAGGTGGAGTACACCACCGACGACAACGGTAACGAGATCGTGACCGGCCATCTGCGCGGCGAGCCGCCTACCACGGGCGCTGAAAGCTCGGCGGAGCACAACGTAACGATCACCGCAAAGGACGCCGACGGCGCCGAGGCCGAGATCAGCTTCTACGTGATCGTGGACGACGGCAACGACGAAGTCACCGACGTCAACCTGCTCGACGACAACGGGAACTCCATCGTCGAGGTTGAGGTGGATGAGAACGACGCCTCCGGCATGGTGTTCGGCGAGATCACCGTGGACGACATCGACCATCCCATGCATCCCAACGGCATGCACCAGGTGACCGTAAGCGACCGCCGTTTCGAGATCAGGGAAGTCGACGGCAAGATGTGGCTGGCGCTGAAGGCGGGCGTGTCGCTGGATTACGAAGA
Organism: Gammaproteobacteria bacterium; assembly: GCA_026707445.1. Lineage (GTDB taxonomy): Bacteria > Pseudomonadota > Gammaproteobacteria > Steroidobacterales > Foliamicaceae > Foliamicus. The sequence goes on along the minus strand of JAPOWV010000080.1, from coordinate 36,372 downwards.
CGAAGACGGCGCCGTGACGGTGCGGGTCACGGCCGTGGACATGAACGGCGAGTTGAATGACCCGCGCACGGCCGAGAGGACCGGGGAGAAATACAAGGGAACGTCCGAGACCGTGTCCTTCACAGTGGTCATCAACGATCTGAACGACGCGCCCGAGGCCCAGACCATCGGCAACTGGTGGGTCACGGTCGATGACGATCTTGAGGCCGATCAGGTGAGCGAGGGTTCCTGGCTGAAGTTTCAGCTGGAAACCGAGGACGACGGCGACAGCTTCCCCGCCTTCAAGGATCCCGATGGCGACACGCTGACCTATTCCATATCGGGTCCCTCGTGGCTTGAGATCGACGAGGATGACGGCACGATCAGCAACGCCGAGGATGCGGTCCCCCGGCGTGGCGTCTATCGCGTGACGGTGACGGCTACCGACCCCGACGGCGCGTCGGGCTCGGTCTCCTTCAAACTGAACGTGGCCTTGTCCGGCCCGGCCGACAATTACACCGACGACAACGAGGAGCCCTCCATCCGGGTGACTTCGGAACCGGGTTACCGGGAAGGTTCGAACGAGGTGCGGGTGGCCACGTTTACGGTCACCGACCGCGACCAGGACATTCCGGACCATGAATTCGCCATCTCGAAGGTGGAAATCATCAGCGTGGTGAACGGCGCCGATGCCGACGCCGACACTGACGCCCGCGATGCGACGCTGGCTGACCACGATAACAACCCAGCTACTCCGGACACCCTCGGGATCGCGACCTGGGCCGCCACCAATAGAGCTTCGACGAACGAAGGCTACGCGGCGGCGTTCCGGCTGTCCGATCCGATCAAGAGCGGCAACACCTGGACCTACCATATCTACGCCCGCGACACGGACAAGCATCCGTTCATCAATACCCTCTCGCAACTTGACGGTGATGATGATGACCGGGACGAGATCGAGATCACGGTCCGGGTCACCGACGGCGTTGGGGCGACGGATGAAGAGACGATCGATATCGACATCATCGACGTGAACGAAAAACCGGGCGCTTTGGCTGCGGTTTCAGCTGAGTCGACCACTCGCGCTACTCAGGCTTCCCGTGACATCAGCTTGACCACTGCTACTCTGGGCGTCAACCAGACGGAAGAAAGCAAGATCGTGCTGTACATCAAGCTGTTCGAAGTGTGGTCCGACGATCGGGACGACGACGACGATCTGAGCTATGGGGCGTCCACCTCCGGGTCCTGGATCAAGGTCAGGAACATAGGCGAATGGGGGGACATCAAGGACGGTGGGGACGGCGATTCGGGCACTGCCGACGATGTGGATTGGAACCCCGCAGATACCGCCGCCACCGATGATGCCCCCGGTATCGACAACCGTCTTATCGGCACTGCCGGCGATCCGGCCGACGGCGACGTGGTGGCTATCGTGGAGATCGACCGCACCACGCGGGACAATCAGGGCGACCGCGGCAGCCTCACGCTGACCGCGCGCGATGAGAACGGCGCAACGGGCAGTCGGACGTACGACATCAATCCGATGGACCAGAACGTGGTGGTCGAAGCAGGCGCCGTGCGGCTTTCCGGCAGTCCCCGGGAGGACGGCTCCCTAAGGGCCAGCTTCAACGACAACAGAGATCCCGATCTGGGCGGCAGCGCCACGCCTGCGCTGGTGCTCTACAGCTGGTACAGGGTGACGAACGACAATGACACCCCCGATAACCTGAACGACGATACTCAAACCCTGATCGCGGTCACCACCGGTAATCAATACCGGCCGGTGCAACGCGACGTGGGGCATCAGATCAAGGTGAGCGTTTCGTACTACGAAGTCTTCGATGGTCGAATCACCGGCGCTGAAGGCGGCCAACACACTGCTGAGGGCGGGCTCACTGGTATCGCTTCCGGCGGACTGGAAACCGCAGGGCTGCGCGCGACGCTGGGAGGCCAGGCCATCACCTCGCGGGACGTGTCCAACACGCCCGACGACGGCCGCGCGGCATTCACCATCACGGCCGATACGGATACCTTGCGCGCCGAAGTCTATATCAGGGATGGCGACTATCTGACCCCCGGCGGCCGGCTCGACACCAAGGGCAGCGACAGCCTCATAACGAAATGGCAATGGCAGGTGTCCGACAACGGGCGCGGCGGCTGGGAGGATGTCGATGAGGCCGACCCGAACACCACCACGGACGTCAACGAGGCCCTGCAGGACAACACGCTCACACTGGCCAACGGCAACGGCAGGTATTACCGCGTGGTCGTAAGCTACCTTGAGACCCAGGGCGACACCTCCGCGAGTGCGCCGATGGAGGAGATCGCCAGCCAGGCCATCCGCATCGGGAACGTGGAGGACATCAACGCCCTTCCGTCCAGCGGCGCCGTGCCCACAATCAGCGGAAGCGCCAATCCGGGCGGCACGCTGATCGTGAACGGCCCCGGCATCTCGTCGGTGCAGTGGCAGAAGAGGGAGTTCAACGATACTGTCGACACCGAAAGTTACTGGGCGGACATCCCCGGCGCCACCGGCGCCAGCCTCAGCCTGACCTCGGCGCACGCCGGCGACGTGGTTCGGGCGGTGGTCACCTACACGAGCAGCACGGGCGCCACGCTGGTGGTATTGGCCGACGGGGATACCGCCACCACTGACGTTCAGCCGGAAGTGACGGTGGGGGGAACGGTGCCGACCGTTCGTCCGGTTGCAGTGAAAACCGAGGATGATCCTTACTGGATCGAAACCAGCGTGTCCGGAACGGGACACGCCCGCTGGGCGTTCCAGAACATTCCCGATACCACCGGGCAGACCGTCTCGCTCACGCACACGGTTCCGCTTGCCAGCCTCTTCCAGGACCCGGACACGCCTGCCTTTCTGCTGAGCTTCAGCGCCGCGGGCGACACGGGCCTGGGCGCGGATGAGAGGACCGGCACCGGCGCCACCGGAACTTACGAGTTCGCGAACGACCATAACCTTCTGGTGCTTGAGCTCGGAAGCGGAAAGCTGACCTACGTAAGCGACAAGCTGCGGGGCCACGACGGCAATGCTGCTGATGGCGCGGGCAACTGGCTGACGCTGGACATCACGGCCAACGATGCATTTGGCACGCCGTCCGGCGCTGGCCAAGGCACCGCCGAAGTTCGCCTCCGGATCAACGTGGCGCCTACGGACATTGACACCGAGCATCCTGATGCGACTGGTCTTGATTCCAGTGCAGATGGCCGTCTTGTTGTTGCCCGTGGCACTACCGCTACCGACGGTACTATCACTGCAGTCACTAGCGACGGGGACGCGATCGACAGAGTCCATCTGAATGAAAACGTCAGGGCGACGGGCGAGGAGGTTCTGGCGGTTCTCGACGTTCAGGACCAGAACTTAAGATCGCACAAGTTCGGCACGCACGAGGTCACCGTTGTCGGCGATGACCGCTTCGAGATCACGAACACCGGCAACAGCGTCATCCGCGACGGCGACCGCGACGGCAGCACCTGGCAACTGCGGCTGAAGCCCGGCGCCAGGTTCGACTTCGAGGCCGACGACGAGGACGGCAATCCGTTCAACGGCGTAACGGAGTTCAAGATCACGCTCATGGCCACCGACGGCGGTGGCCTGAGCACGCCCGAGCCGCATCCGGAGTCCTTTCAGTACCGCTTTCCGGCATTCTTTCTGTATCAGCCGATCACGCTGACGATCCGGATCATCGATGACGAGGACGACAACGTGGACCGTCCCAGGCCCACCGATGTGCCCGGCCTGAAGGACGACGAGACCACCGACCCGGACGAAAGGGAAGACGATGAAGACGGCAGTAGCGACGACTCCGATACCGATGGCGGCGCCCAGCCTCCGCCTCCGGGAGCATCGCTCGGCGGCATCATCGAGGACTTCATCGACAACATGGACCAAGGCGAACAGGACCTGCTCGAAGATTTTCTCCTCACAATCGACGACGGGATTGATATCGTTTAATCCACCCCCGCAACTTTACGTTGCAGCGAGGCGGGCCAAAAGCCCGCCTCGTTTTTGTACGCCCCCGGGAGGGAGGACGGGACGCCCTCGCTTCCAGGAGGTGGCTTGAACCACCTTTCATTCATTTGACAGCGCCCGCTCGAATCAGCTAAAAAAGGGAGTGGAGGGATCGCCGCAGGGGCGTTCCAGAAAATGTTCAAGGAGGATAACCATGCCGCAGCCCGCTCTCGACACGCACGCGGAAGTACGGAAACTCAAGCAGGCGGGCTGCCCGGAGGAGCAGGCAGAAGCCATGGTGGATCTGGTCAGCCGGGCCCCGCTGAACGCGCAAATCGCAAGAACTCTGGAGCAGATGCAGTTCCACCTTGAGTCCATCGAGTCGAGCATGGCCAACATGGCCACAAAGGCCGATCTGGAGTCCCTTCGCGCCGACACGGTGGAGCGCACCGGGTCCTTGCGCGCGGACCTGGTGGAACGCACCGAGTCCCTGCGCGCGGACCTGGTGGAGCGCACCGAGTCCCTGCGCGCGGACATGACCCGCATGCTATGGGTGCAGAGCCTGGGGCTGGCCACGCTCATCATCAGCTTGGCTGGCATGATGCTGTATCTGGCTGCCGGGCTGAGTGCGTAAGCGGCGAGGCGGGCGAGTTCGCTGTAGTTCAGAGGAACCTTATGGCGGCGATGATCAGGGTCACACAGCCCAAACTGCCGAACAAAAGGTTGCGGTAGAGTCGTGCGAACTGTGTCACGGTCTGCACTACCGCCTCCGCCTGTTGAGCTGCTACGCAAACAGTCCGATGGCCGCAAGGATGCCTACGGCGGCGAGGATAGCGAGCAATACGGAATTCTTGGCCTTTTCGATCATGGTTGCGACTTCCGTCCGTAGTGCGGCGATATCACTCTTCAGCAAGGCGATATCGCCCTTAGTTGCGTAGTCTTCGCTTCGCCGGCGGATCGCCTGGGCAATGGTTTCGGCTTGGGCGCGCTCCAGCCCGGCGGCCTCGATTTCGCGGGCGGCCTGCAAAGTATCGAAAGCTGCGGTGGCCATGCGCGGCAGTATAGCAAGCAGCGCTCCGAACCACTTCAGGAAAAGCGGCGCGTTTGGGGAGAAAGGGGCTCAAAAAAGCGAGGCGGGCTTTCATGCCTGCCTCGCTTTTTTCCCGCCTACGTCAGGGTATCAACGCGATGTAACGCTCCGATCCGGTCGATGTCGGGCATAGACAGCCCGGCCTGGGCAGCATACTGCGGCCAATTCGCCACGGCGGAAAGCACTTCGTCCACGATCTTCCGGGTGGCAGAAAGCGGAACCCCTGAGACCCGCGCGGATCGAAACAAATCATTCCGACATCTCGATCCCTGCATCTCGCGCCATTCGGTGATAGGCATACTCGATCCTTCCAAACCCCTGCGGATCACCGAGTTGCTGCTGATTCTTGTCCGTTATCCCGTCGAACTTGAGTATCCAGGGCTCAAAGCCCTGATTGGCGTCCACCTGTCCGGATCGGAACTCTCCGGTTTGCGGGTTCCACGCCAACACAGCCTTGGCGCGGGCTCCGCCCGCCGAGGTTCCGACCGCCAGGATGTTCTCGAGGGCAGCGCGATCATTGATCCCCTCCAGAACGCCGCTCAGTTGTTTCCGCGAACTCATTACAAGTTCGGCCAATTCGCGTAGTTGAGCGATATTCACTTTCGTGTTCCCGCCCGGCTGGGGGATCGCGGGCTCGAACTCCAACGCGCCCATGCCGCGCGACCCGATATAACAAAGCCGGTCCACACGGTTGAAATCCTCGATCCTGCGCCCGGCATCGACCAGCCAAACGTCGATTAACTGGTTTCCAAACGTATCGGGCAAGGAGTCAGCGAGCAGGCCGGGCAGTCCGCGGAATGCGCTTTTGCCCAGATCGGGAAATGCGCAGCGACAATCAAGGTGAGACTTCCGCGTTGTCGATGAAGTCCTCAATGATGCCGCCGAGGGACGTCCCCGGGGGGCTTCCGCCGTACTATTGCGCAAGTTCCGCCGCTTACGCACTCAGCCCGGCAGCCAGATACAGCATCATGCCAGCCAAACTGATGATGAGCGTGGCCAGCCCCAGGCTCTGCACCCATAGCATGCGGGTCATGTCCGCGCGCAGGGACTCGGTGCGCTCCACCAGGTCCGCGCGCAGGGACTCGGTGCGTTCCACCAGGTCCGCGCGCAAGGACCCGGTGCGCTCCACCGTGTCGGCGCGAAGGGACTCCAGATCGGCCTTTGTGGCCATGTTGGCCATGCTCGACTCGATGGACTCAAGGTGGAACTGCATCTGCTCCAGAGTTCTTGCGATTTGCGCGTTCAGCGGGGCCCGGCTGACCAGATCCACCATGGCTTCTGCCTGCTCCTCCGGGCAGCCCGCCTGCTTGAGTTTCCGTACTTCCGCGTGCGTGTCGAGAGCGGGCTGCGGCATGGTTATCCTCCTTGAACATTTTCTGGAACGCCCCTGCGGCGATCCCTCCACTCCCTTTTTTAGCTGATTCGAGCGGGCGCTGTCAAATGAATGAAAGGTGGTTCAAGCCACCTCCTGGAAGTGAGGGCGTCCCGCCTTCCTTACCAAGGGGACGACAGGGCAAGGGAGGGCTTAACGAACCGTTTCTTCAACCTCGGAAACTGGTGGGCGCATGTCGCCCTGTGCTGTCAGGATGCCCTCAATCCTGCCTACACGACCACTCAGCTCAACCAATTGGGCGCTCATTCGTGTATCCAACGACGCAATCCGATCATTGGTCGAAGCGATCCGATCATTGGTATCCGCCCACGTCATCCATATGGCAACAAGAATTGCAGCGGTTGTGGTAACTCCCGTTGCTACAAGACCCAGGGTACATCCGATGATTGTCTTGTTCATTCTTCCTTCTCCGTAAGTATTCGGCAGTGTAGCACACGGGCATGAAGCGTCATAAATACGAAAAGACAGCAAGAAAGTCCATTTTCGATTTGTGAGGAACCTTTTGTCGATCACCGACGATAACGCATTGCGCGTAAGAGGCTTTCCCTGGGCGTGAAGGCGTCTCGCCTCCGCCCCAGGGGCGTACAAAAAACGAGGCGGGCTTTTGGCCCGCCTCGCTGCAACGTAAAGTTGCGGGGGTGGATTAAACGATATCAAGTCCGTCGTCGATTGTGAGGAGAAAATCTTCGAGCAGGTCCTGTTCGCCTTGATCCATGTTGTCGATGAAGTCTTCGATGATTCCACCAAGCGACGCTCCCGGAGGTGGCGGCGGGCCGCCGCCGTCGGTGTCGTCGTCACCGCCGTCCGTCTGGTCGTTGTCGTCGTCGTCGTCGGAGTCGTCCTTCAAGCCAGGGGTTTCCGTGTTCCGATTCGGTCTCGGCACGTCATCCGATTCGTCGTTGTCGATCGTGACCAGCAACTGGATCGGCTGATGCAACCAAGCTGCAGGGAGTCCTTCGAAGAGCCACGCGGGTGAGTTCGGCGTAGGTGTGCTCAGGCCGCCGCCATCGGTGGCCTCGAATGTGAGCAGGATCTGAATGCCGTTGCGCGGGTTGCCGTCCTGGTCGTCCGTTTCATAGTCGAACGTCGCGCCTCTCACCGTATGCAATTCCCAGGTGCTTCCATCGCTGTCCGGATCCCGCTTGCTGTCGTCGCCGCCGGTCTTCCGGATCACGAAACGATTATCGCCGGAAACGGTGACTTCATGAGTCCCGAACTTGTTGCGCACCGCGTTCTCGTCCTGCACGTCCAGCACGGCCAGCACTTCGCGGCCTGTGTGCTCGACATTCTCCGTGATCGTGATCTCGGGGAGCATTGTTGCACCGTAAGCGGTCCTGAATGAGACCTCGGTGATCGCGGTATTGTTCGCATCATTCGTCTTGTCGGTCGCATCATTCTCGCGGAAGGTGATGTCCGTGGGCGCCACGTTGATCCGAAGTACGATGTTGGCACTACCGCCGGTATTGTTGGCGCTGTTACCCGAAGCATCACCCGCGGTTACTTCCAGCGTAATCGTGTTGCCGGCACCGTCGGTGGCGGTGCCATCGTGGCCCCGGTACTCGTCGCTGAGGTAAGTGATCTTCCCACTCCTGGCATCAAACACCAACACGCCCCCGGCGTGCTCATACACATAGTTGGTACCCGAGCCGCTGTTGGTTCCCAGGTTGGTATCCGTTTGACTGGTCGCCGCCGCAAAGGTCAGGCGGAAGCTCGGAGTGTCGGCATCCTGGAAGAGACTGGTCAGGCGCACCGTTTCCTCGATCGTGGCGTTGTGCCCCGCAGGTGAAAGGATGGCGGTGTTGAAGAAGCCGTGTCCCGATCCACCCACGCTGGCCTCGATTTCGTGATCATCCACCTTGACCGGACGGATGGATGAGCGAGTTCCCCCAATCTCAGCAGCAGGCGCGACAGTCGTTACCGCCGTTACGCCGGGATTGTCCGCGTCCCGGCTCAGGTACGAGACCACGGCGCGAACGGTCGCACCGGCATGAGCCTGGGTCAGGCTGAGACTGCCGGTGGCGCCGGCAATATCTATCCACTTGCCACCCGTTTGTATCTGCCACTGCACCTCAACGTTGGCGTTGACATCAACGCTCAGGGTGCCGCCCGGATTGGTGCTTCCGATAATGTCGGCCGTGGGAAGCGGAGCCGTGGCATCCGCGTCGCGAACGTCCGATACCTGGACCGGATCGCTGTAGACCCTTTCCGTAGCCGAATCGTCGCCGGTATCGGCGTTGTAGCTCACCACCGCCCGGTAGAACTTGCCTTCGCCGTCATCCAGACTCAACGATGTCAGGTTGTTCGTATCGTCGTAGGTGACGTCGTCGTCATCTACCGCCGTCCAGCCGCCGCGTCCATTGTTGGAGACCTCGAAGGAAACCATCGGGGTGGCGGTGGCGTCGTCGTTATCCGGATCAGCCACCGTACCAAACTGATTCGTCGCGGTTGAATAGTCACCGTCACGAATGCGCAGATCGGTATTCGCGACCGTCAGGGCGTCCGAGTTCGCAAGGATGGTGATGTTCGCCGCGCCCTTGTCCGGTGTGTTGCTGACCACCCTTGAGGTGATATCCGCTTTGGGATCTGCGGGCGTATCAGGATCAGTCGTGTCGTCGCCCACCAGATTGATGAGCGTAGCCGCCGCCGCAAGCGCGTTACCCGCGAGTTGATCGGTCGGAGCGACTTCGTAGTAGTTCACAACCACGCCGATATAGCGGCCAACATCCAATTGACCAGGCGTGTAGGTATTGCTGGTGCTTTGAGAGATGATAGTGGGCGTGCCTGTCGGATCGCCGCTGGTAGCATCGGGATCCACCCTGTACCAGGTGTACAGCACCAGAGCAGGCTCTGCGTCGCCGCCCAGATCGGGATCCCTGTTGTCGTTGAAGTGCGCCGTCAGCGTGCTGCCTTCCCGCGAGCTGCCGCTGATGCTGACGGCGTTGCCCTCCGCGGGAAGGTTCTCGTCCGTGATCTGCGCGTTATACGTCCTTTCGCCGGTCGCGCCTTCTCTATCCTCGGCCGTCAGCGTAAAGCCGCCGCGGTCGCCTTCGTTGTTCCGCTCCGTGCGGTCGATCTCCACGATGACCACCATTTCATCACGGTCAGGTGCAGTATCGTCAGCTAGATTGGTACCGTCAGCGCCGATGATCGCGACATCTATCGTGTTGCCGTCCTCATCCGTTGTGCCTCCCCAGGTGATGTTGTCGGCGGCGGTGGCCGCATTTCCATCCGGACCATCCGCGATACCCCCCCACTCGGCAGGGCCGTACAGGATGTCGATCCACGACACGTTACTGGAGGCTCCAAATTCCAACTGATTGGACCTGTCGTCATCATCACTCCAGAGGTCTTCCAGATTTATATAGAGCCGCTTGACGTTGGTTGCCTCCTGTTCCACTGTCAGATCCGCATTCAGGACAATACTTTCTGAAGCGTCGTTTGGCGGCGCATAAGGCGGTTCATTCCGTTCTGAAATCCTAACCTGGACCTCATCGTCTTCCGTTATGGTTGTAACGCCGTCGCTGGCCCTGATCGTGAAATCGAGTTCATCCACGTCTTCGTAGTCAAGCAGATGTGTCGTGTCTCTATACGGACTGGGATTCGTGTCGACTGCTTCAATGTGGAACGTCCAGGCGCTGCTGCTCTTGATCGGATCGGACAACTCAAACGCAGCCGCGTAGCCCGAACTACCAGTTGCCGGGTCGCCGTCGTCATTGGTCCAGAGGCGCATCGGCGTTGCCGGGCGGCCGGCATTAGCTCCGCTATCTATAAGGCCATCGCCATCGGGATCGTCGCCATCGTGGTCCTGCAACGTCACGTTGTTCCGGTCGTTGGCATTGTCCGGATTCGTAATGGCGGTGATTTCCACCGTCTTGAGCGCGAACTGGTGATCCGGAATGTCCTGGTCTCTGTCGCTCACCCGGAACGTGGCGACCCTCTGTTCGCCCGAAAGTTCGCGGTAGACCCGCGAGGAGGTTTGATCAATCTCAGGCTCGTCGTTATCGTCTGTAAGGGTGCCGTCGTCCGCCGCCTTGGACAGGGCCACGTGCAGTTGGAAAGACTTGGATGCCGATTGGCCGTCCTCATCGGTGGCCGTAACGGTCACGCGATAGACGCCCCGCGTCGGGAGCATGTCTTCCTTGTTGGTGATCTCGCCCGTTTCCTCGTCGATCTGCAGCCAGGCGGGGCCGGACAGCGCATAGGTGAGCTCATCGCCCGCGTTGAGGTCTTGGTCCGAAAAGGCCGGGAACCTGTCGCCGTCGACCTGCGTTTCCAGCGAAAAGCTCAGCCAATCGCCCGCGTCCACTTCGTCCTCGTCCAGGTCCTCGTCCACGGTGACCCACCAGTTGCCGATTGAACCGGCGCTGGGAGCGTCGTTCACGTCGTTGATGACGACGGCGAACGTCACCGGATCGGAGGAATGGCCCTTGTACTTGCCCTTTTCATTCTGCTCGTCCTTGGGGTTCTCCTCGCCGTTTCTGTCGATGGCGGTGAGCGTCACCAATACTTCGCCGCTCTCCCTTTCGCGATTCAGGGACTCCCCGGCCTTCAGCGCCAACCACTTGCGGCCTTCGTCGTCCGTCCGGATCTCGAAGCGGTCGTTATCCACCTTGATCAGGTGCTGTCCGTAGGGATGTTGCGGACTGTCGATATCGTCCACTGTGACCTGGCCCAGGATCACGCCGGAGGCGTCGTTCTCATCGACCTCCACCTCGAGCACGGACTGGCCCGTGTCGCTGAGCAGGTTGATGCCGGTGGGGGCGTCGTTGCCGTCGTCCACGACCACGTAGAAGCTGATGCTCGCCGTTTCGCCGCCGCTGTCGGTGGCGGTAATGGTGACCATATGCTCGGCAGCGCTTCCGGCGCCCGTCGTGGGCGGCGTGCCCTGCAGAATGCCGGTCATGGAACCGTCGTCGTGCCGGGTGACAAGCTCCAGCCAGTCCGGTCCGCCGCTCAGCGTCCAGCTGTCGATCGAGTCGCCGCCGTCCGGGTCGTTGAATATAGACATGAGGTCGATCTCATGGCTCAGCGCCTTGCCGGCTTCCGCGGCAACGTTACCGACCTCGCCGACTACGACCGGGGGTTCGTTCACGTCCGTGACCATGACCGTAACGTCCTGGCTGGCGGTGTTGCCGGCACTGTCCGTATAGGTGACGGTGACCGTGACTTCAGCGCCGGCCTCGTGGTCGAGGCTGGCGCCTTCCGCGAGATGCAGCCACAGGCCGTTCTCGGGGTCGAGAATCACGGCAAAGCGATCGTCGCTTACCGAAGTGGCGGCCACGCCGGCGTCGCCGGTGAGCATGTCCGCATCGGCGGTGTCCGGATCCATCACCTCGATCAGGGCCAGGGGCGGAGCGTCGTCCCGTGTGGCGTTCTCGGCGATGGTCAGGTTAGAGATCACGCCCGGATGTCCGGGGACCTCTTCGCCATCGCGCACGTCGATGGAGGGATCCTCGTTGACGTCGTTGACGGTGACCGTGACCATGGCGGTGGCGGATTCGCCGTCGCCGCTGGCGGTAAGGGTAAGTTCGATCATTCCGCCTTCGACGTTCTCGAAATCGAGGCTCATTCCGTCCTTCAGCTTCAGGTTGCCGTCAGCGACTTCGAAGTAGTCGTTATCAGCCGTAACTTCGCTGGCGTTTTCGGTGGTGACCATGGCCACCATGGCGCCTTCGTCGTTTTCGTCCACTGCTGAGGCTTCGCCGACCGTGATCGTCGCTGCCGGAGGAGGCGGCGGCGGAGGCGGCGGCGGCGGTGGTGGAGGAGGAGGAGGTGTTCACCGGCTCATTTCGCGAGGTTCGGAAAGTCCCCGGAGGAGAGCATAAGATACTGATATCGATATGGAATATGGATCTTCGCTTTTCTATCGCCCTATTGTTGTGTTGCTCAGTTGCACAAATAATGTAATAGCCGAAGTGATACCCGGCTCGTCCCCTGGTCGGAATCGTCCGGCTTCGCTTGGCGGGCTGCTCGAGTCACAGCACGTCCTTCCTGCTCTAATTCATCTCCTCTATTCCTTAGCCTGGCAGCAATATCTCGGGCCTTCTTATTGCTCTGTGTGCCCAGGTAGAACATGCCAATCATGAAAACGAGCCCGAAAAATGGCGCGGAAAATATAAAGCAGCCATAGTAGCCTGCGCCACATTTCGAAGCGGGAATTCGAAGCGGGAAGCGGCAATCTTGACTAATTTTCAAACAAAAGGCAATATCTGGCCTATAAAGTCCATTTCTACTATTTAAGAGGCCAGATATGGATTCTCCATATAAAAAGACCGCACCCAGAGTCAGCGCCGAAATAGGCCGGCGCCTGACGCAGCTGCGCCTTGCGAGAAATGTAACCCAAAAGACTCTGGCCCGCGAAGCCGGTATTGGACTGCGAACGCTTCGCCGGCTGGAAGCCGGGCAGCCTACCAGCCTTGACAGTTTCCTGCGAACCGCACTCGCGCTGGGGCTGGGCGACGCCTTGCTGGTGGCTCTGCCCTCGCACGGGATCCGGCCGATTGAGCGCGTAGAACGCCGCGGCGCCGAACGTCGCCGGGCCCGCCCGAAGCGCGCGGAAGCGTCGAACGCGCCCTGGACCTGGAACCAGCCATCCCGTGACTGATGCTTCCGTAAAACTTTGGGGACGGCGTATCGGGGCCGTGTCCTGGGATGCCGACCGCGCCCTTGGCGTGTTCCAGCATGACCCCGCCTTCGCAGCTGCCGGGATCGAACTTGCTCCTTTTGTCATGCCGGCCCGGGAGGCGCCATACGAGTTTCCGGCTTTGGGCCGTGACGCGTTCAAGGGACTTCCCGGACTGCTGGCGGACGCACTGCCGGACGATTTCGGCAACCGGCTGATCGACGTCTGGCTGGCGACGACCGGACGGCGCATGGAGGACTTCAGTCCGGTGGACCGGCTTTGCTACATCGGTTCGCGCGGCATGGGGGCTCTTGAGTTCGAACCCGCAATAGCACGGAGCGGCAGGGATGGGGAAGTGGAAGTCGCCGAGCTGGTCGATTTGGCGAATCTCGTTTTGAAGTCCCGAACACAGCTTCAAGGCGCGTTGGACGGAGTCGACGATCATGCCGCGCTCGAAGATATCCTGACCGTCGGAACATCGGCCGGCGGCGCCCGCGCCAAGGCCTTGCTGGCCTGGAACCGCGGAACCGGAGAGTTCCGGTCCGGCCAGGTCGAGACGAAGAAGGGATTCGAACACTGGATTCTGAAGTTTGACGGGGTCAGCAACAACCGTGATCGGGAACTCGCCGACCCGCAGGGTTACGGAAAGATCGAGTACGCCTACCACCGGATGGCGCAGGATGCCGGGATCGTCATGTCGGAGTGCCGGTTGCACCGTGAGGGTGGCCGCAGCCATTTCATGACCCGCCGGTTCGACCGCGATGCGAAGGGCCGCAAGATCCACATGCAATCACTCGGAGCGCTGCGGCATTTCGACTACTATCAGCCCGGCGCCTATGCCTACGAACAGGCAATCGAAACGATTCACCGGCTTGGGCTGGGCATGGCCGCGATTGAACAGCAGTATCGGCGCGCGGTATTCAATATTGCGGCCCGCAACCAGGATGATCACGTGAAGAACATTTCGTTTCTTATGACACCCGACGGCAAGTGGACGCTGTCTCCCGCCTACGATGTTGCCTACTCCTACAATTCCGGCGGCGCCTGGACCGGCAGGCGCCAGATGGGTGTTGTCGGCAAGCAGGACAATTTCGAGCGCAGCGACCTTCTGCAGTTCGCCCATTCATCCGGAATCCGCCGCGTGGCTGCGAACCGGATGACCAACGACGTGATCGCAGCGGTGGCGGACTGGCCACGGCACGCCAGGGAAGCCGGCGTCCCGCAAAGCGACATTCGCCGGATCGGCGCAACACACAGAACCAGGGCACTGGTTGAATAAATTCAAGCATTGACAAATATCTAAATTTAGATATTCTTCAGTGCCTATATTTTCTGCAGGCCGATCCACCCCACCATGGATGCCCGGTTTCTTTCCCACAACAGCCATCTCATCGACGCCCGGCGTTTCGCCGAGACCGATCCGCAACTCAGGCATCTTGCCAGCCGGCCGCTGCAACACCGCTCGTCGCTGATCGACCGATTGCCGACTTCGGTTCCGGGAATCTACAGTCTCGGCGGCGGTCGGCAGACGGGCAAATCGACACTGCTTAAACAGTGGATGGCCGAGCGATTGCGCCACGGCGTTCAGCCCGAAGCAATCGCATACTTCTCCGGCGAACTGATCGACGACCATCACAGCCTTTTGCTGCACATGGAGGAACAACTGAACGCTACCCCCGATACGGGGATCAACTACCTGATCGTGGATGAAGTCACTTACATCCGCGACTGGGACAAGGCCGTCAAGTACACCGCCGACGCCGGCTGGCTGACGCAGACTGCGCTGATGATTACGGGTTCGGACCTGGCGTTCATCCAGGACGCGAGGATGCGGTTTCCGGGCCGGCGAGGCGATGCCGCGGTGGCCGACTTTCATCTCCATCCACTCTCATTCAGGGACTTTCTCACTCTGGAAGGCAGGATGGATGAGCTCGAGGACGGTCTTGAGGATCCGACGCAGCTTCCGGCTGAGGCAATCGATGCCGTCTTCAGCGCGTTTTCACGCTATCTGCTGCACGGAGGCTACCTCACGGCCATCAACGACCTGGCCGAATTCGGCACCGTTCGCCGCAGTACCCTGGCCACCTACTCCGACTGGATTCGCGGCGACGTGCTCAAACGCGGACGGCGCGAGCCGTACCTGAGGGAAATTCTGGCCGCCATCGTCAAGCGCTACGCAACCCAGGTGACCTGGAACGCCCTGGCCCGCGACCTGTCGATCGATCACCCCAGGACCGTGGCCGACTATGTGGCCTTGCTGGAGCGCATGGACGCCGTGTGCGTATTGCCCGCCCTGCTGGAGGACAAGCTGGCCGCGGCGCCGAAGAAGGCCAGGAAACTGATGTTCAGCGATCCATTTATCCTGCACGCCGTGCGTGCCTGGCTGACGCCCGGCGACGACCCCTTCGAGCGCCAGATCCGGCCCGCCGGCGAAGAACCGCACTGGGCCTCGAGAATCGTGGAAGCATGCGTTGCCAGTCATCTGCGCCGTTTCCATCCGACGTTCTACATCAAGGCGCAGGCCGAGGTGGATGTCGCGTACGTGCGCGGCGGACGGTTCTGGCCGGTGGAAGTCAAATGGTCCAATCAGCTTCGTCCGAAAGCGCTGAAGCAGATCGCCCGCTATGGCAACGGCGAGATCTGGAGCAAGGACCGGCGCCCCGGCGAAATTAACGGCGTGAAGGCGCTGCCGCTGCCGATTCAGCTACTGCGCATCGGCAATTTTCTACCTTAATGAAAAATAGTATCGGCTATTTTCTACTTAGGTAGAATATGGCCGTATAATGCCGCGGGTGCCCACCACCGACCGCTACCTCACAGGCCAGGTTCTTGCCGACCTGCACCGCAAGATGGTTTTCGTCGCCGGCCCCCGGCAGGTCGGCAAGACCACCCTCGCCCTGAGCCTGCCTGGTGCAGAGGCAGGGTACCTGAACTGGGACATTGACGCGCACCGCGCGCGCATCCTCAAAAGCGAACTGCCTCCGGGCGCGTTGTGGATATTCGATGAGATTCACAAGTACAGGCGCTGGCGCAACTACCTCAAGGGCTTGTACGACGGCCGCCCCCGGGGCCAGCGCATTCTCGTTACCGGCAGCGGGCGGCTCGACCTCTACCGGTTCGGCGGCGATTCGTTGCAGGGGCGCTACCATCTTCTGCGGCTGCATCCGTTCTCGGCGGCGGAGCTCGGGCTGGACCGGCCCTCCCTGCTTGAGGATCTTCTCAGGCTGGGAGGCTTTCCGGAGCCTTGGCTGTCCGCCAGCGAAACGGAGTCCAGGCGCTGGTCCCGCGAGTATTCGACGCGGCTCGTGCAGGAAGAGGTCGCCTCGCTGGAGAACATTCGCGATCTGGGTCAACTGCAGCTGATGATGCTGTCGCTGCCGGAGCGCGTCGGATCGACGCTCTCGATCAACGCGTTGCGCGAGGACCTCAACGTGAGCCACAAGACCGCCAGCGCATGGCTCGAAGTCCTGGAGCGGCTGTACGCGATCTTCCGGCTTGCCCCCTTCGGCTCGCCGCAACTTCGGGCTCTGCGCAAGGACCGCAAGCACTATCACTTCGACTGGTCGGTCGTCCCCTCGCGCGGCGCGCGCTTCGAGAACCTGATCGCCTGCCACCTGCTCAAATGGGTGCATTTCCGGCAGGACACCGAGGGACTGGACTACGAATTGCGGTATTTTCGGGACCGCGACGGCCGGGAGGTGGATTTCGTGGTGACGAACCGGCGCGCGCCTGAGCTGCTGGTCGAATGCAAGTGGTCGGATGCGGACCTCGGCCGCGGCCTCAAGTATCTCAAGTCCAGGTTTCCCGACGCCGAGGCCTGGCAGATCTCCGCCGCGGGCAGGAAAGACTATGCCTCCCCACAGGGCATACGCGCGGCCCCGGCGCTCAAGTTGCTTTCCACGCTGGTCTAGCGCAGCCCCGATTCCACGATGCGGACGAGGGCGAGACGCCGTGGTAGAAAACTCCCAAGGGGTAAAAAAATGAGGCGGGCATGTGGCCCGACTGTCCGATTGAGCGTGTAAGAGGTATAGAATACATTGAAATATGAACAAGAGAGATTCACATTTCAATGACATATGGGTGGCGCGGGAAGACCATATCCGGCAGGTTCGTCTGCTTCTCGATGAATTTCCGGTGGTGGCGGTGCTCGGCGCGCGACAGGTCGGCAAGACCACACTGGCCAGGCAACTTGCCGATGCGAAGAACGAGGGCGCGGCCTGGTTCGACCTGGAAGACCCCGCGGACCTCGCGCGGTTGGAGGATCCCGGCCTTGCGCTGCGGGAGCTGCGCGGCCTGGTCGTGCTGGACGAGGTCCACAGGCTGCCCGACGTATTTCCGCTGTTGCGCGTTCTCGCCGACCGGCCGGGGACGCCGGCCCGCTTCCTGGTGCTCGGGAGCGCATCTCCGGAACTGCTCCGGCAAACATCGGAAACGTTGGCCGGGAGATTGGCCTTTCACCATTTGAGCGGGTTCGGCCTCAATGAAGTTGCGGATCTTGAACGACTTTGGCTGCGAGGGGGCTTCCCGCGGTCGTTTCTCGCGGCATCAGACGATGCAAGCGGGCGCTGGCGGAAGAATTTCATCGACACGTTCCTGTCGCGGAACGTTCCGGATTTCGGCTCGGCCATTCCCACGACAACGCTTCGCCGCTTCTGGACCATGGTGGCGCACTGGCATGGCCAAGTCTGGAACGGCGCGGAGTTCGGGCGCGCATTCGGGGTGTCCCACACCGCAGTGAGGCGCTACCTGGACTTGCTGAGTTCGTTGTTCGTTGTTAGCCAGTTGCCGCCGTGGTTCGAGAACATCAGCAAGAGGCAGGTTCGCTCACCGAAGGTGTATGTCGCGGATCCGGGCATCCTGCATGCGCTCCTTGGACTCCGGTCCCGGGAGGACGTGCTGTCGCACCCCAAGGTTGGCGCCTCGTGGGAAGGCTTCGTGATCGGCCAGATCATGCACATGATGCGTGCGAGCCAGGAACAGTGCTATCACTGGTCAACGCACAGCGGCGCGGCGCTCGACCTGCTCGTAACCGGCGGCAGCCGGCGATACGGCTTCGAGGTCAAGCGCGCCGAAGCGCCGCGTCTTACTCCCTCGATGAAATCCGCAATGGAAACCCTCAAGCTGGACAGCCTCGATGTCTTTCACGCCGGCGCCAAACGCTATTCGCTTGCTCCCGGCATCCGGGCGCTGCCCGCCTCGGAGCTCAAGTCACTGCCCGTTGACGGCGTTTACGCGATACTCGGGCGGGGCGGCAGCACGGATGACTACCTTGAGGAGATTCGCGGCCGGTGATAACGGCGGGACGCCGCCGATACCTGCAAAAATAGCATCGGCGGTATTCTACTTGGGTCGAAAATTGGGTGTGCGAAACCGGACCTTCACTCGCAAACCACGCCGTCATTGTTGCGATCATCCATGTAAGGGTAGGCGGGATGCCCAACGTAAACCGGCGCAATGCCGTGTGTGCTCGCCTCCGTGCATGAAATCCTGCCATTGCCGTCATCGTCGTACAGTTCCAGCGGGTCGTTCGAAACGCTGTCTCCCGTCTCCCGCAAAACCGGCAAATCATCTCCACACCAGCCTTGCCTCTCGCCTCCGCCATAGGCTCGGGCGTGGCCCGCGACCATAAGGTTCACTGCAAGGCTCTGCCACTCCATCAGGTTCGCGTCATATAAGTGCACATCCGCAAGCACCCGCGTTCCGTACTTGTCATTCATGATATGAGAAAGCCTTACCGTCTTTTCGTTAAGCAACGCGCGAACGTAATCACGCGCCAGGATTGCGCGGGCCCTTTCCTGCTCACAGGCGCCCTGAATTTCCGGCGTGTCGATACCGAAAACGCGAACAGATCCGGACCAGATGAGATTCGGCCATATATCCGCGTCAACGTAGATCGTGTCCCCGTCATACGCACCCGTCACGTACGCATCCACGGCGACCTGGGCGTAGGCGAGGGCGCTGACGGCCCACAACAGAAGGGCAGCTGTAGTCCTCATCGAGTTGCGGCGGTGTACGTGCGCGTTAGCAAACTTCGGACCGCCTCCACCTGCTCCTCCGAGCAGCCGGCCTGTTCAAAGTCTGCAGAACGCTGGGTCAGTTGGCGCGGCCGCGTATCAGGCGTGCGATCTTCGTTTCCTGCTCGGCGAACTGCGCCTGCATGTTCTGATTAGTGACGTCAATCCGGTCGTTAAGTCGATCTTCCATGGCCTGCATGTGCTGGCGCAGGGTTTGCACATCCTGGCGCAGGGTTTGCATGTCCTGACGCACCGGGGCCACGCCGTCGCGCACGGCTTCACTGACAACCTGCTGCAGGGCATCGGCGAGCAACTGAACGCTTCCGTTGAATGAAGAACTGTGGTTCATCTGGATTTCCTCCCTGAGTCTCCGTAAACAGGCGGCCCGAACCTGCGTCCGGGCGGCGCGTGTGAAGCATAGCACAGGGCCGGAGACCAGACTCACGAAGGCTTTGGATTCTGGACGGCGGGGCAACTGCGCAAGAAAAGTCGATTCCCGCGTAGATGCCTACGGCGCCAAGGATGACAAGGAATCAATCCGGGGACGCGTCGCGAACGGGATTCGTGAGTTTGAGGTCTGGAAAGCGCGCAAAGTCGCGGTCGGTTGTGGCTATGCTGGCGCCATGTTCCTGCGCGAGGGCAGCGAGATGAGCATCCATCACCATTACGCCTTTTGCCTGGCCCTTATCGCACAGTCGGCTCAAGAGTTTCCAGGCGCGCGCGCCCGGCTGCAGAAGGCGCGCATTGGGTTGCGCAAGCCATTCCTGTACAAGCTCGCACGCTTTCCGCGGGGAGAACGGCTGTGCGTATACGCGGCGGTCCGAAGCGATTCGGACAAACGCCAGCAGCGTGATCAGGGCGAACCGGAGCGGCTGACCGGCGGAAAACTGGGCTTCCAGCCAGCGTCTTGAGGCCTCGTGGTGCGGGCTGTCGCGATCATACGCGTACAGCAGCACATTAGCGTCAACCAGGATCAACGACGCGCGGGCCCATCGAGAAAGTCGAGCAGTCCGGCGACGTCGTCCACGTCCATTCCCGGCTTCAATCCCATGGATTGCGCTTGAACGGCAAATGGTCGCGCGATCTCCTCCGCCCTGGGAGCCTCCAGACCGCGGCGAAGAAACGTATTCACCACCTCTTTCATTCCGGCGCCTGTGCGGATCATCTCATGGCGCAGGCTGGCCGCCACATCTTCATCAAGTGTCAAAGTGGTACGCATGACTCGTGATGCTACGAGCGAAGCATCATGATGTCAACCAACGTCAGCATGCTGCGCTGCATAGTAGGCCCGGTTAGCAGCATTGTTTGGAGATGGGTCATTTCCTTCCAACGCTTTCCTGGCGTCTCTCAGTGCTCGCTGACTCTTGTTCCAGCGCTGTTTCTGCTTGGCGTTCAAAGCGCCGGGGTAATACGAATTCCATCCGCCAGAATATTCCGGTAGAAGGATGGGCGTTTGTGTTTTTCCGACTGTAGCAGATCGCTCTCCCACAAGATAACCGGCTCAACGAGAATATTGGTTTCATCAATGCTGGCGACATCGGCCTCCGTCAGAGCATGAGTCAACCGCAAAGCCTCGCTGCCGGCATTTTCCGGAGGCGCATCTCCTGCCAGAACGATCGCCAAGTCCACATCGCTGTCCGGGTGAAAATCGTCCCTTGCGTGGCTGCCATATAGAATTAGACGAGAGACAGGCGGAAACTGCGTCTCCGCCAGATGCCGGACGAAAATTCCAATGCCCAGCCGCGCTTTTGGCGGCAAACGCGTGTCGTCCGTGGAGCGTGCGACCTCGGCGACTTCACACGCTTCAGGCAGTGCCCGAAGCCATTGGGTTGGGGAGGGCGGGACGCCCTCCCCCCAGGGGGTACAAAAACGAGGCGGGCATTTAAGCCCGCCTCGCTGCAACTGTAGAGTTGCGGGGGGTTTTAGGCGATGTCGATGCCGTCGTCGATGATCAGCATGAAGTCTTCGAGCAGGTCCTGTTCGAAGGTGTCCATGTTGTCAACGAAGTCCTCGATGATGCCGCCGATCGACGTGCCCGGAGGCGGCGGGTGCGAGCCGCCGTCCGCATCGTCGTCCGTGGTGTCGTCTTCCCTTTCGTTATCCGGATCCGTGGTCTCATCGTCCGTCAGGCCCGGCACGTCGTTCGGCGTCGGCGCCGTCGGTTGATTCCTGTCACCTGCTTCAACATCACTGACCGTAATGGTGAGCTTGATCGCGTTTGCCGCTCCCGGCGGGGTGCTCAGACCTCCGCCATCGGTGGCCGTAAGGGTAAGCACGATCTGCTTTCCAGCCGTAACCGGATCCATGTCCTTCTGCGTTTCGAAGTCCAGCTTTTGGCCTCCCTTCAGACGCACCTCCCAGGTACTACCGTCCGGACTGCCATCGGCTCCGTTGCCATCCGTCTTGCCGTTGCCGGTGTTCGTGATCATGAACCGGTCATCGCCCGAAACAGTGACGTCGTGGGTTCCGAATCCGGACTTGTGCGTGTCCGAATTCTGGTCCTGAACGTTCACATGGGCAATGACCATGCCTGCCGTTGGCGCCGCGGCAGCTCCGACATGCTCGTTCACAGTCACTACGGTGGTGGCCTCCGCTGCGTCGTCGGCGGTATCTGCGGCGGCCGCAAACCAGATGTCGGTCGGGGCCACGTTGATCCGGAGGTTCACAGCCGCAGTGGTCGTGCTGGTGTTGGTCCCGTCGCTGGCGGTGATGTTCAGCGTAATGACGTTGCCCGCGCCGTCGGCGGGTGTGCCATCGTGCGTCCGGTAAACGTCGCTGTTGAACGTGAGCTTGCCGGTGCTCGCCTCGAATATCAGCACGCCGCCGGCAGCCTGATCGAACACATAGGTGGTGCCCGATCCGCTGTTGGCGCCCAGGCCCGAGTCCGTACCCGCAGCGGCCGTGAAGCTGATGCGCGGGCCATCGGGATCCTGGAACAGGCTGGCCAGCGGAACCGTGTGCGTGAGCGAGAGGTTATGCCCCGCGTTGTTGCTGGCGGTCGGACCGTGTCCGGTGCCGGTCACGCTGGCCTCGATGTCGTGCTTGCCCACCGCGACCGGAGTAGCGCTCGCGGTCGTGCCGCCGGGAATCGCAGTGCCGCCGTTGGCGTTAACCGCAACCACCGCCGTGACGCCCGGACTGGCAGAACTCGTACTGTTGTAGGAAACCACCGCGCGAATATTTGCGCCTGCATGCGCCTGCGTGATGGTCAGGCTGCCGGTGGCGCCCGGAATGTCCATCCAATCGCCAGTACCGCGGCTCATCTGCCACTGCACCGACGTGTTGGGCACGTTGACGCTCAGCGTGCCGCCCGGGAAAGCGTTGCCGGTAATCGTGGGCGCGGTTGCCGTAGCGTCGCGTATGTTGGACACCTGGATGGGATCGCTGTAAACGCTCTCCATCTCCTCGTCGGCGGCGTCCACATCAGGAGTATCGATGTTGTCCGCGTCGTAGGTCACTTTCACGCGGTAGTACTTGCTTTGGCCGTTGCCCGCCGCAGCAGCCGAAGTACCCGCCCCGTCACTGTCAAGCGTCAGTGTCAGGCCATCCGCAGACACGGCGCCAGCAGACGCCGGCACTTCGGTCCAGCCACCACGCCCGTTATCGGACCACTCCCACGAATAGGACAGGCTGGTATCCGGCACCACGCCAAGCGGATTGGGCGGGCTCGCCGTAGCGTCCGCATAATCGCCATCGGTCACGCGCACATCCCTCGCCGTAATGGTCAACGCATTGCTGTCGGCCAGGATCGTGACATGCCCCGCACCCTTGTCGGGCGTGTTGGACACCGTCCGTGAAGTGGTCGCCCCGTTGATCTGGGTTCCGTCCGTGTCGGGGTCCAGATCGGCGCTTGTGTCGAGCCCCACGAGCTGGCCCTGGAAGACCTCGTAGTACTTGACCTTCACCCGGATGCTGTCGCCAACGTCCGCCTGGGTCAGCCGGTAGGTATTGCCGGTGCTCTGACGGACCAGGGTTTCCGTGTCGCCGTCCACCCGGAACCACTGGTACAGCACCGCCGCGGGCGTCGCGGAACCGGCCAGATCGGGATCCTTGTCGTCGTTGAAGGTGGCGCGCAAAGTGGCGTCCTCGCGAGGGCTGCCGGTAAGCGTTACGGCCCTGACGGGAGGAAGGTTCTCGTCGGTGGGCGTGATCTTGTAGGTCATGCTGCCGGTTGCGCCGTCCGTGTCGCGCGCGGTGATCGTGAAGCTGCCTTCGTCGCCCTGGCCGTTGTTGCTTCCGGTGCGGTCGATCTCGATGATGGCCACCAGTTCACGGTCGCCAGGCTCGGCCGAGTCGTCGCCGACAACCACGGCCGTCTGGTTGGTGGTGCTGTTCCAGGCCACGTCGTCGGCGGTGCCGTCACGGCCATCCCGACCTTCCTTGATCTCGCCCCATTCGCCGGGCTGATGCAAAATGGTGATCCACGAGCCGGATTTGGTCAACGAGTACTCCAGGTCATCCGGATCATCGTCGCCCTCCGGATCAGTCCAGAGATCCTCCAGCTTGATGTACAAGACTTCCTTTTGCGCTTCCGACTGTTGCACGCCGTAGGTGCCGGACGCAATATTGAAATCGTTTTCGACGTTGTCGCGGGTAGCGGGGTTATCCCCAATGGCATCAGCCTCCGGCTTTTCGTTCACGTCGTCGATGCGGATCTCGATTTCGTCGGTTACCGCGTCCGCCACGCCGTCGCTGGCCGTGATGGTGATCGTGAGCCGATCGACTTCCTCGTAGTCCAGCACGTCCGTCGTGTCCGTCCTTGCGCTCGGGTTGGTGTCGCGGACGTACACGTGGTAGGTCCAGGTGTCGCCGCTCTTGACGGGATCGGACAGCCGGAAAGCGCCTCCGTAACCCGTCGTGCCCTGAGCTTCGTTGACAGTAGCAGTGCCTGCTTGGTCCGTCGTATTGTTGGTGTCGGCGTCGTCATCCGAGTTCACCACTGCCGTGATCCGAACGGTGTTGCCGTCCAAGGCAAACGGGTGATGGCCCAGATCGTTGTCGTCGTCCGTAACGGTGAACGTGGCGACCCGCCGCTCGCCTGAACCTTCGTCGTAATCCACCTCGGACGTCACCCGGATCTCCGGCGGTTCGTTGTCTTCCTCGAAGTTATCTTCCGGGCCGGAAAAGGCAACGGCCAGATGGAAGGTGGCCGAGGCCGACTCGCCGTCCGGATCGGTGGCGGTAACGGTTACTCGATGAACGCCGCGCACCGGCACTCCACCCGCCTTGTTTTCGATTACGCCGGAGGTCTTGTTGATCTCCAGGAAGGAGGGACCGGACAGGGAGTAGGTCAGCTTGTCGCCATCGGCATCCGTGAAGGCGGGCTTGTCAGCATCGCCAGTGCCGGTCTCCAGACCGAAGTCCAGCCAACTGCCCTTGGTCACATCGCCGGACCGGAGGTTTTCTTCGACCGTCACCCACCAGTTGCCGATGGTGTTGGCCTTGGGCGCATCATTCTTGTCGTTGATGAGGATCGTTACGGTCTGGTAATCGACGTTGCCCATGAAGTCGCCCTTGTTGGGCCCCGAAGCATGCTTCGCGCCGTTCAGGTCAACCGCCCGGATGGTCACGTCAACGGACCCGTTCTCCATTTCCTGATCCAGGGACATCCCCGCCTTCAGCGCCAGCCAGGGGATGCCCGCGTCGTCGTACTTGACTTCGAAGCGGCTATCCACTGAAGCGTTGGGACTGTCGTCGTGATCGGCGCCCTTCAGTATCTGGATCAGGTGCGTGCCGCTCGGATGCATGGCGTGGTCCTGGTCGTGCACCTTGATCTCGCCGAACACCACGCCCGAGGCGTCGTTCTCGTCCACCTCGGCTTCGACGGCGACGTTGCCGTCATTGTCCACAAAGTCAACATCGGTGATCGCGTCGTTTCCGTCATCAATGATCACGTAGAAGCTGACTGACGCTTCGGCGCCGCCTCCGTCGGTGGCGGTAAGGGTCACCTTGTGGGCGGCGTCGCTGTCGGGGCCGGTGGTGGGCGCTTTGCCCGTGACCATGCCGTGCGCCGTATCGTTGCCGTCGTCGTCTTCGCCGAACTCAACGCTGAACGTCAGCCAGTCGGGGGCGCCGCTCAGTTCGTAGCGTACCGGCGCGTCGCCCTCGTCCGGATCGCTGAACAGCGCGAGCAGATCGATCGGATCGGCCTTGATGTCCTTGCCGGCCTCGCCCGTTACGTTGCCGGCTTCGCCGGTCACGGTGGGCGCTTCGTTGATGTCATTGACCGTGATGGTTACGTCGGTGGAGGCGGACATGGCGGGATCGCCGCTGTCCGTAACCGTGACGGTGACGGTTACTGTTGCGCCGGCCTCGTGGTTCAGGCTGGCGTCATCAGCGAGCGCGAGCCACCAGCCGCCTTCGGCGTCCTGCTTGGTGACGAAACGGCTGTTGCTGGTGGACAGCGTGTGCGTCTGGCCCGAGTCCGGGTCGGACAGCGTGATCTCTCCCAACAGGGCGCCGGCGACATTCTCGTCAACCGTCGAGGCGGCGCGCATGCCGTCGGGTGTTTCGCCGTCCGCCACTTCGATCATGGGGGCTTCGTTGACGTCGTTGACGGTGACCGTGACCATGGCGGTGGCGGACTCGCCGTCGCCGCTGGCGGTAAGGGTAAGTTCGATCATGCCGCCTTCGACGGACTCGAAGTCGAGGCTCATGCCGTCTTTCAGCTTCAGGTTGCCGTCGGCGACTTCGAAGTAGTCGTTATCAACCGTAACTTCGCTGGCGTTTTCGGTCGTTACCGTTGCGACCATGGCGCCGTCGTCGTTTTCATCCACCGCGGAGGCTTCGCCCACCATGATCGTCGCTGCCGGAGGAGGAGGCGGCGGCGGAGGAGGCGGCGGCGGAGGAGGCGGGGGAGGAGGAGGAGTCGGCCTTTGCGACCCGCCGCCTCCGCAGGCGTCCAGCGCGAGCGCCAGCGCGGGCAGGATAAGAATATCCGCACGCGATGGGTTTTCCCGGCGCCGACGTATCGCCCCTTCAAGGCGAGCCTGCAAGAGTTGAATTACGGTTCCTGACTTAGACATGAGCCTGCCTCCTTACCGAGCAAGTTCAATTGGTTGAAATGTGGTCGAGCCCTCCCGGGCGGAATGACGCAATAGTATAACTCCGTGACCTGTCAAGCAAGCCATCGGGCGGATTATAGGGCACACACGTTTCCGATGTATAGGCGAATCTATGAGTGAATCCACACTTCCCCGGAACGGGGCCCCCAAATCGATCACACCGGTTTGCCGCTTCACCCGACTAACCGGCCGTGGCCTAGTGAGTGCTGCATTTTCCCCCCCGATCACCGGAATTCCAAAGGGCTTTCCGGGATCACTGTCTCTGTAGAGCAGGATTCTACACGAAAAGTTTTCGTGCTGCGCGCCGGGAGGTATCGCTTTCGGGAAATCCCTACACTTTTGCGAAACATCTTTAGGAAATTGTGGCAAGTCTTTTGCCTACATTGAAAACCTGGTCCGGCGGCATTGTAACCCAATTCATCCGGCTATTGGGGGGAGTCAGGCTAGCAGTCGGAGCGCTGCAAAGAGCAGGCCGGCAATGGTCAGCCCGCCAAACAGCATCTTCTTTTCCAATCGTTGCAGGTCGGCGTGGGTGACCATATCGCTGCGTATCTGAGCTACGTCCGATTTGAGCAATGCGACATCCACCTTTAGCTCGGACACATCCGACTTGAGAACAACGATGTCCGATTTGAGCTTGGCTACATCCGACTTGAGAACAATGACGTCCGATTTGAGTTCGCCTACGTCCGACTTGAGAACAACGATGTCCGACTTGATGGTCGTGATATCCGCTTGCATGGCTCGGTTCTCCGCTCCCGATTTCACCACAAGCACCACCGCTTCGGCCTGCTCGGTGTCCATGCCGGAGCCTTCGAGAATGCGGGTGGCTTCCAATGTGTCAAATCCCTGTAACTCCATTTGTAATCCTCCGTGATATGCGATTGGCCCATTATACGCGGGCGCACTGCTCAGCCGGCGCGGAAGTGGAGGACGTCGCCGTCGCGGACTTCGTAGTCGCGGCCCTTCAGGGCGGGGTGCGGCTGCGGGGTGCGGGCGAAGTCGCGCCAGGGCGTGACTTCGGCGCGCACGAAGCGCTGCTGAAAATCGGTGTGTACGCGGCCTGCGGCGTAGTGGGCGGTGGCGCCGTTCGGGATCAGCCAGGCGCGGGCCTCGGAGGGGCCCGCGGTGAAGAAGGTGTTGAGGTTGAGGAGGGTGCTTAGCGCCTGCATGAAGCGCTGCAGGGTTTCGTGCGGGAGGCCGAGTCCCTTGCGCAGGTCCTGCTGCTCTTCCTGCGGCATCGCGGCGAGCTCGGATTCGAGCTGCGCGGTGACGCGAACGGCGGGTTTGCCGCGTTTTGCGGCATATTCCTCGGCGAGGTCGGCTTGGCCGCCTTTTGCTATGTGTTCTTCGGCGACGTTGAGGGCGTAGAGCGTGGGCATTCGGGTCAGGAGGGAGGGCGTCCCGCCCTCCACGAAGGCGGAGCCGCCTTCGCGCCCAGGGGAGGACGGGACGTCCTCCCTCCCAGGGCTCGCGACCTCCCTCCCCAGGTGGTTGCAGAGGGCCTCGAGTTCTTCGACGCGCTTTTTCAGGTCCGGATCGCCGGACTTGGCGCGGCGGCGCGCGGAGTCCAGGGCGCGCTCCAGCGTGGCCAGGTCGGCCAGCATCAGTTCGGTGTTGACGGTCTCGGCGTCATCGACCGGATCGACGGCGCCCGACACGTGCGTTACGCGCCCGGACTCGAAGCAGCGCAGCACGTGCACCGCGGCGTCGGCCTCTCGCACCTGGGCGAGGAAGCGGTTGCCCAGCCCCTCGCCGCGCGACGCCCCCTTCACCAGGCCGGCCACGTCAATGAGTTCAAGCGTGGCATAGACCTTGCGCTGCATGCCGGATGCGTCGGCCACCGCGTCCAGACGCGGATCGGGGATCGGCACCCGCGCGACGTTCGGATCAATGGTGCAGAAGGGCCGGTTCTCGGTGGGGACCTGCGCGGCGGCCAAAGTGTTGAAGAGCGTGGACTTGCCTACGTTGGGCAAGCCGATGATCGCAGCTTTCACTCGGAGGGTTCCGTGTGGAGTTGGGTCATGGCGGGCTGCATGCCTTTTATATATAGGGTGTCGAAGGCTTGCAGGGCGTCCTGCATGGCTTCTTCGATGGCTTTGCTCTCCGCGGCCGTGGGTTTCGTCAGTACATAAGGCGTGACGCGGTCCTTGTCGCCGGGGTGGCCCACACCGATGCGCAGGCGCTGGAAGTCGGGGCCGCAGTGGCGGATCACGTCGCGCAGGCCGTTGTGGCCGCCGTGGCCGCCGCCGGACTTGAGGCGCGCCGCGCCGGGCGGCAGGTCGAGGTCGTCGTGAACAACCAGGGCCGCCGACGGCGCCAGCTTGAAGTAGTCGAGGACGCCGCGCACGACCTGGCCGCTGGAGTTCATCCAGGCCAGCGGCTTGATCAGCATCACCCGCGCGCCCTCGATGTCGATGCGGGCCGCGGCCGCCTGCGCGCGCTTGTCTCCGGAAAACGGCGTCGCCGAGTAGCGCTCCGCGAGCAGGTCGATGAATCGAAAGCCGGCGTTGTGCCGGTCGTGAGCGTGATCGGGGCCCGGATTGCCCAGGCCGAAGACCAGGCCGGGAGGGGCTTCAGTCCTCTCCAGAGGATTCCTCTTCGGCCGACGCCTCTTCGCCCTCGCCCTCGACAGCCTCGCCCTCGGCCTCTTCGTCGAGCAGCTCTTCGTCTTCTTCCGGTTCGTCCACCTCGGCGACGCGGCGCAGGGCGATGGAAACCACCGGGTGGTCGGTGGCGCCGTGAATGCGCTCGTTCACCGCGACGCCTTCCGGAATGTCGAGGTCGGACAGGTGCAGCATTTCGTCCAGCTCCACCTCGGACAGGTCCACCTCGATCTGCTCCGGCAGGTCCTTGGGCAGGCAGATGATGTGCAGCTCGTTCAACAGGTGGGAAACGCTGCCGCCCATCTTCACGCCCGGCGACGCCTCGGCGTTGAGCAGGCTGATGGGCACGACCATGCGGATGGTCTCCTCGTCGCGCACCCGCTGCAGGTCGATATGCAGCACCGCGTTGCGCGACGGATGGCGCTGCACGTCCTTGACGATGGCCGGCTGCGACTTGTCGCCTACGCGGATGTTCAGCACCCGCGAGCGGAAAGTGGGGTCCTCGAGCCGCCGGTTCAGGACCTCGGAAGAGAACGACAGCATGCGCGCGGGACGCCCGGCGCCGTACAGCACCGCCGGCGCTTTGCCTTCGCGGCGGGCGCGGCGCGCGGAACGCTTGCCGCGGTCGTCGCGAAGCTCGCCTTCCAGATCGATCATGGTGCTCATGGCGCGCGGGATTTTACTTCATTGGGCACCTGGAAGGACACCGATCAACAGTCTGCCGATGGTAACGGTATCGCCCATGATCAGGTAACTGACAACAATTCGCGGCTGCCCGGTTTCCTGGTCAGGGCCCGTTACGAAAACATATTCGCCTGGCCTGTCTTCTCCCAATGGCTCTCCGTCGCGATGGGCATTGATTTTCAATCGCGCCAGGACGCCTGCCCAAAATCGTCCAAAAGGCGGATTACGCGAAATCTCCGAGTTTACGGTGGCCAAGACTGCCGGGGAGAGTTTGATCTTCCACTCTCCCCCAATGCGTGCGAAACGCATTTCCTATTCGAGCGGAACTGTTCTTTCTTGTCGCGCCCACATGATGTCTTCCGGCAGAACCTCCGCGGGAACGATGGCTGCCGCCGCAATGGGCAATTGTTCGCCGTCCTCCAACTCCTCCCAAAGCGAATCGTGCGTTTCATCGCTTGCATCTTGCGACCGCAAGGGCGTAATGGCATCGATCGCTTCCTGAAGTGCCTGTTGAGCACTCTCGGAGAACCATTTCTTGTTTGCTCGCTTCAGAACATGAAATTCATGGCGCGTGAAATTGAAGACGGTTACCGGCTTCTTCTGAATTGCCTTGCTCTTCTCCAAGCTGCGCAGGGCATCATGAAAACCGTTTGGCACCGGGCCCCTCGGCATCCGCACATAAGAGTCCTGGCCTGAAATCGTTTCGCCATGCCGACGATAGTGATGCAAGTCGGCACGCCACATCACCTTGCACAGCTTGGTTGCGCCCAAATCGGGGCGAGTGTGCTGAATGATGTAGTGAATAACCTGTCTGGTCCGTTCCCTGGATGTATGCAGTCGCATAATCAATTTCTCCTTAAATTGGCAACTACAAAGATTCTACTCGCTGTTTGATGGCCTCCAGGCGATCAGACAGTGCTTCGTAGGCATTCCTGGTAAAAGGTACGGAAAGGTCGTCGTCGACCAGGCGCTTGATATGTTCGGCAAACTCGTGAGCGACTTCCTGAGGATTCTCTTCCTTGGCGATCCGATCTGTCCAGAGCATATCCAGCAATATTTCTATGGCTGTCATCTTAGCGATCAGAACGGTGACATTTGCTTCCATTTCAGTGTCCATAGAAGGCGAATATATCACGCAACACCGCGTTCACCGGGCGGGTGCGTGTTGTACAGCTGACGCGTCGTCCGCGGGTGTTTCCGCGGAAACACTTCCTAGGAACACCTCCCTAGGGGGTGGAGGCAGCCGTAGTGGTGGGGTGGCGCTTGCGCAGCGCCTGCACGGCGCGCGTCACAGCGTTGATCGGGCGGGTGCGGCCGGCCAGCATGGCGTAGAAGCACGGCACCACGTACAGCGTGAGTATCACCGAGATCAGCACGCCGAACAGCACCACCACGCCGATCGAGCGGCGCGCCTCGGTGCCGGCGCCGGCGCCCACGATCAGCGGAATGGAGCCGCCGATGGTGCACATGCTGGTCATCAGCACCGGGCGCAGGCGCGTGGTGGCGCCTTCCAGCACCGCCTGCACCACCGACAGGCCGCGGTCGCGGAGCTGGTTGGAGAACTCCACGATCAATATGCCGTTCTTGGCCGCCAGGCCGATGAGCATGATGCAGCCGGTGAGGCTGAACACGTTGAGCGTGCCTCCGGACACGTTCAGCCCCAGCATGCCGCCGGTCAGCGCCAGCGGCACGGTGAGCAGGATGATGAATGGATGGATGAAGCTCTCGAACTGCGCCGCCAGCACCAGGAAGCAGATCAGCAGCGCCAGCAGGAAACTGAAGTAGATCTGGCCGCCCGACTCCTTGTATTCGCGCGACTCGCCGTCGTACTGCACGCTCAAGGACTCGTCGTCGATTTCCTCCTCGATCACCGTCTCGATGTATTCCAGCGCCTCGCCCAGCGAGTAGCCGGGCATGACGTTCCCGGACAGCTTGATGGCGCGGCGGCGGTTGAAGCGTGAGAGTTGGCGCGGGCCGGAGCTCTCCTCCAGGCGCACTAGGCTGGCCAGCGGCACCAGGCCGCTGGAGACGGACCGTACATAGATGTTGTTGAGGTCCTGCGGCGTGACCCGGTCCTCTTCGGAGGCCTGCAGGACCACGTTGTATTCCTCGCCGCGGTCGATGAAGGTGGTGACGCGGCGCGAACCGAGCATGGTCTGCAGCGTCTCGCCCACGTCGCGCAGCGACACGCCGAGATCGGTGGCGCGGGCGCGGTCCACGGTCACCTTGATCTCCGGCTTGGTCTCGTAGTAATCCGAGTTCATGTTGGCGATGCCCGGGTTCTCGCGCACCCGGGCCATAATCCGGTCGCGCCACTCGGCAATCTGGTCGTACTCGTTGCCGCGCAGCACCACCTGCAGCGGCTGGCCTCCGCCCATGTTCAGGCTGGGCGGCAGGAACACGAAAGCGTTCACGCCCGGCATGGCCGCCAGCGGGCCGCGCAGCATGCCGGCGATCTCGGGCGAGGAGAACTCGCGGTCGGAGCGCGACTCGAGCGGCGAGTAGATGAACGCCGAGTTCACGTCGCCGCCGGCGCCCCAGCTTCCGGTGCGCAGGATGATCCGCCTGACTTCGCCCCGTTGGACCCAGGGCATCACGATGTCTTCGATCTGGCCGAGCTGGTCGTCCATGTATTCCAGGCTGGCGCCTTCGGGGCCTCGCACCATCATGATGATCATGCCGCGGTCCTCGGTGGGCGTGTATTCCTGGTCGAGCTGGTCGAACAGGTACCAGCCGACGCCGGAAACGCCCACCACCAGCACGATCGCCAGCCACGGCGCGCGCAGGGCGCGGGTCATGCCCCTGCGGTAGCCGCCGGCCAGGGCGCGGAAGACGTTGCCGCGCTTGCGCCCGCGGGTGGAGGCGGCCACCTTCTCCTGGGAGCGCATCATGCGCGAGCACAGCATAGGCACCAGGGTCAGCGCCACCACGGAGGAGAACGCCACGGCGGCCGCCAGCGTGATGCCGAACTCGCCGAAGATCACGCCGATGCGCCCAGGCGCCAGCGCCACCGGCAGGAACACCGACACCAGCACCACGGTGGTGGCGATGACGGCGAAGCCGATCTGGCGGCTGCCGTCGATGGCCGCCAGCAACGGCGGGCTGCCCTGCTCGCGGTGGCGCACGATGTTCTCCAGCACCACGATGGCGTCGTCCACCACCAGGCCGATGGCCAGCACCGCGGCCAGCAGGGTGAGCGTGTTGATCGTGTAGCCGAGCACCGCCAGCACCATGCAGGCGGCGATGATCGAAACCGGGATCGTGAGCCCCGGAATCAGCGTGGCGCGCCAGGAACTCAAGAACAGCAGCATCACGACCAGCACCACGCCCAGCGCGATCGCCAGGGCCTTGAACACTTCGCGCATGGACTCGCCGACGAATTCGGAGAAGTCCACGTTCACGTCCACGGACACGTCGGCCGGCAGCGACGACTGGAGGAGCGCGACCTCCTCCTTGACCGCCTGGTTGACCGCCACGATGTTGGCCTGGGCCTGCGGCACGATCCCCAGGCTGACGCCGGCCTGGCGGTTGGAGCGGGCAATGGAGCGCATGTCTTCGGGCGACAGGCGGATATCGGCGACCTCGGCCAGGCGCACGAAGCGGCCGGAGGCGCCGCGGCCGATCACCAGCGCGCCGAATTCCTCGGGCGTGTCCAGCGCCGTGACGGCGCGCAGCGTGAACTCGCGGTCCACCGACTCGATGCGGCCGGCCGGCAGCTCCACGTTCTCGTTGCGCAGGGTGCGCTCGACGTCCTGGACGGTGAGGCCGCGGGCGGCCAGCGCCTCGCGGTCCAGCCACACGCGCATCGCCGGGCGGCGGCCTCCGGACAGGCGGATCGAAGCCACGCCGTCCACGGCGCCCAGCCGGTCGACCAGGCCGCGTTCCGCGTAGTCGGTGATGTCCATGACCGAGCGCAGGTCGCTGGAGACGTCCACGTACATGGTTGCTTCCATCATGGCGTCCTGCTTGGTGATCTGCGGCGGGTCGGCCTCTTCCGGCAGGATCCGCAGCACGCGCGCGACGCGCTCGCGAACGTCGTTGGCGGCGCCGTCGATGTCGCGGTCCAGCGCGTACTCCATCGTGATGGTGGAGCGCTCCTCCTGGCTGCGCGAGGTCATCTTCACCACGCCGGGGAGGCCGGCCACCTGGTCTTCGATCACCTGGGTGATGCGCCGTTCGACGATGTCGCCGGAAGCGCCGGTGTAGTTGGTGTTGATGGACACCACGGGCGGCTGCACGTCGGGATACTCGCGCACCGACAGCGTGCTGAGCGCCAGCAGGCCCAGAATGAACAGCACCAGGCTGATCACCGCGGCCAGCACCGGCCGGCGCACGGAAATATCGGAAATGATCATTGCGGTTGCGAGGCGGCCGCGCCCGGCGCCCCGGACCGGGACGGCGCGTTGGCCATCCGCACCGGCAGCCCGTCGCGCAGCCGCTGCACGCCCTGGGTCACGATCTCTTCGCCCGCCTCGAGGCCGTTGACGATCTCCACCGCGCCCGGAGTACGCGAGCCCAGCTTCACTTCACGCTCCAGCGCGCGCCCTTCGTCCACCACGAACACGTACTGGCGGCCCTGGCGCGGGACCAGCGCGGCTTCGGCCGCCAGGACCACGTCCTCGCGGCGGCGCTCGATCACGACCTGCAGGAACATGCCGGGTTTCAGGGCGCCGTCCTCGTTGGGCAGCTCCGCCACCACCGCCAGCGAGCGGGTCATGGGGTCGATCCGGCTGTCCACGCTGATGACGGCGCCGGCGAACATGCGGTCCGGGAAGGCCGCGCCGCTGGCTTCGATGTCCAGGCCCTCGCGCACCACCGCGAGGTATTCCTCCGGCACCGAGAACTCCAGCTTCATGACGCCGACGTCGTCGAGCGTGGTGATGACGGTGTTGGGCTGCACCAGCCCGCCGATGCTGATCCTTCTCAGGCCCACGGTCCCGGAGAACGGCGCGCGGATGACGGTGTCCTCCAGCCGGGCGCGGGCCGAGTTGACCTGGGCCTCGGCCACCTGCAACTGCGCCTGGATTTCCTCCAGCTCGACTTCGGAGACGACCTGGCTGGCGGCCAGCGTTTCCAGCCGCCCGTAGCGGCTGCGGCGCTCGCGCAGGTTCGCTTCGGCTAGGTCGAGGTCGGCGCGGATCTCGCGGCTGTCGAGCTCCACCAGCACTTCGTCCATTTGCACGGCCTGGCCTTCGTCGAAGTGGATGGCCGACACCACGCTGGAAATGCGCGGCGTGACGTCGATGGCCTCGTTGGCCCGGGCCGTGGCCAGCGCGATGTACTCGTCGGTGACCGAGCCCAGGCTCACGGTCTCGGTGAGCACCGGCGCGGCCCCGCCGCCGCGGCGCATGGCGTTGCCGGCCGAGTCGTCGCTGCCGCAGCCCGCGAGCAGCATCGCAAGCGCGCCGGTGGCGGCGATGGCGGTGCTGAGTCGGGCGGCGGTTGGGGGCCGGGGAAGTGACATGGTGCGAGAAAGCAATTCGGGTTTTCCGCGTCAGCGGATTTCACCTCCCCCAATTGTAGCGCCCCGCCGAAACCGGACGCCTTCCCCGCGGGTATCTTACTATACGATAGAAGCCTTGCGGCGAACCGGAGAACACGCCATGAACACACCGTTGCTGAAGCTTTGCGGTGGTCTCATGCTGGCGCTTTTCGTTCTGGCCGGCGGGGACGCCATGGCGCGCACCGTCAAGGGCGTCAAGGTCACCGACCAGATCTACATGGCCACCGACATGAGCCGCACCTTCCTGGTCGTCACCCCCGAAGGGAACGTGGTCATCGACACGACCACGCGCGATTCCGCGCCGCGCCACTACGAGGTGCTGCGGGGGATGAGTTCGGCGCCGGTGAAGTACATCCTTCTTACGCACGCGCACGAGGACCACGTGGGCGGCGTGCACCTGTGGAAGGAAGAAGGCACCGAGGTCATCGCGCAGCGGCGGTTCGTGGAATACATGCACTACCGCGAGCGGCTCGCGGGCTTCTTTCAGTACAGGAACGAGGCGCAGTTCCTCGCTCCGCCGAGGGACGTGAAGTCGAAGGGCAATTTCGCCGCGGAGATCCCCACCACCATCCTGTTCGACGACAAGTACGAATTCGAGTTCGGCGGGCTGACGTTCAAGATGATGCACACGCCGGGCGAAACCTGGGACCACGCGACGGTGTGGATCCCGGAGTTGAAGGCGGCGTTCATCGGCGACAACTACTACAGCAGTTTCCCGAACATCGCCGCGCTTCGGGGCGCGCCGCCGCGGTTCGCGCTGGACTACGTCAATTCCATCGACATCGTCCTGGCGCTGGACCCGGACCTGGTGATGGTGGCGCACGCGCCGCCGCTGGTGGGGACCGAGGAAATCCAGTCGAAGCTGGGCGACTATCGCGACGCGATCGAGTACGTCCATGACGCGACCGTGCGCGGGCTCAACGAGGGCAAGGGCGTCTTTACCGTGATGAACGAGGTCAAGCTGCCGGAGCGGTTCGAGATCGACGAATCGTATGGCGGCGTGGCCTGGAGCGTGCGCGGCATCTACCACGGCTACGCGGGCTGGTTCGACGGCGAGCCCGCCACTCTGCTGTCGGAATCGCCGGACGTGAAGATCCGTCAACTGGTCGAGATGGCCGGCGGCATCGACGCGGT
This sequence comes from Gammaproteobacteria bacterium, assembly GCA_026707445.1. Lineage (GTDB taxonomy): Bacteria > Pseudomonadota > Gammaproteobacteria > Steroidobacterales > Foliamicaceae > Foliamicus. The sequence continues at coordinate 316 of JAPOWV010000080.1, read as the reverse complement.
CGTGAGGCGCGCCCAGGAGCTGGAGGATGAAGGCGACCTGGTGCTGAGTCTGAACATGGCCGACGCGGCGCTGGCCGTGGACCCGAACCACCCGGGCGCGCTTGCCGTGCGCGTTTCGCTGCTGACCGAGCTCGGCCGGAACGAAAAGAACTTCAACGCCCGAAGCTGGATCGGCTACCACCGCCGCCAAAGCGCCAAACGCCTCGCGGCCCAGGAGTAACCCTGGGTTATCCCAGCTCTAGCCCGCATATCTCACCAGGCAGTGGATAGGGGCCTCGATTTGTTGGATAATGTGAGTTATTACAACCACTTACAT